>NZ_JBBUTK010000003.1:0-588502 GCF_039592695.1 Allomuricauda sp. d1
TACGCTGTCAATTTTCCGATATGTACATGAACTTTTCAAAAAAACAGGGGCATAAAATAAGGCCTCCCGACCTCCAAAAAACTGCCCCAATTCCACCTCGCTTACCAGCAAAGCGGGTGCAAATATAACCACGTTATTTCTTTCCCACAAATCCTTCCAAAAGAAAATAACCAAAATATTTACGGAGAATCTTAATGGATTGGATTATAGGGTCTTAAAAAACAGCTTTATAAAAAGTTTATGAAAAGAAATTCCAGACCAATCCGAAACGGATCACGAAATCACGATAAGGGTAGTTTGGAGCGGAGTAGTAATTGTATTCTTTGCTCCAAATGGTATTGAAATGCTCAGCCTTCAGAAAAATACGCGTTTGACGGACTTTGGCATTTATGAAAAAATCCAATAAGGGATAGCCGCCAAACTCTTCCCTATTCTGAATATAAAACTCGCCAAGCAAGGGGTTGTAAGCGTCCATATTATAGGAAGTGAAATATTTAAACGTGACCCCGGTCTGTAAAAACATGGCCTTTTTGAAAACATCCTTTGAATAGTACAGTGAATTTCTGGTCACCAACTCGGGCACGTTCAGTATCTGAGCATCTTGGCCAACGTTTTGGTACATGATTGTATTGTTCAGTGCCCACCTTCTCCATTTAAACTCTTTTTCATACTTCACCTTCAAATAATTGATACTTTCAGAAGCCTGATTGGGAACAACAAACGAAGTAAGCCTAGCGTCAATGGTCTCACCTTCATTCAAGGCTGCTTCTGCTGCAGCCACGGCACCCTCATCCAACCCAAAATATGCATAGTTGTCTATGATGCTGTATTCTACCGATAACTTGCCAAACGCTTTCGAGTCAAAACCTACGTTCAGGTTTTGTGTGTTCTGCTTTTCATAATCATTTTGCCAGTTGAAGTTTCTGTAATCGCTTTGGTACAACAGAAAATTAAAATTTGGCAGTCTTGAAATTGAATGGATGGATGCGAACAAAACATTGTCTTCATTCAACAAATAATTTACGGAAGCGTCAAAACGGTTGCCAGAAAGTTCGCCTGATAGGGTATAATTGAAACTTCCCTTTAGATTCAATCTACCTATCTGATTGGAATAATCACCACCCAAAGTAATCTCATTTCCTTCCAGGCTGTTCTGAATGGTCGTGCCATCTTCGTTAATTAATATACTATTGAAAAAGTAATCGTAATCATACAATGCGATGTTGCCTGTAAGTGCTCCGAATGTTTTATTGGTGAATTTTGCCGATAATTGATTGAACATCGTCTTTAACCGTGCCCTATCATCTATAGGCTCTTCAAAAGGCTGGGTGCCAAAAGCCAAATTATCGTCATCTTGCTGAAACTGATAAAAGCGGGTCTCATAGTTGAATTGATGCCCGATGGCAAGATTGGTAGCTCTTTTTTTTAGTGAATCTCTTTTTACACTGAACAGCTTAAACTCATGGTCTAAAAAATAGCGCTTGCCCAAAACCCTATTGTTTGCGTTTTCGTAAGCCACATCTATTCGCGATCTGTCTAAAAATTCATCTTCGCCATTTTCAAACTGTTCCCTATTTGCAATACCTCCGTTTTCTTCCGACTCTAAATCTTGGGCAGTAATATGCCCCTTAGCTTGATATCGCTCATTTTTCGTGCGGTAATTGAAAGTTGTTCTGAAATTACCGGACTCCACTTGTTCAAATCTATACTTGCCCAGAGAACGGAAGCCCTTGTAGGCCACCGATAAATTCAGCTGCTCTGAAGTATTGAAGGTCAACAAGGCATCCAACATTTGCCCTTGCTCAAATGTGGTCTTGAACATTAAATCGGTAATGGGCGTGGGCACATGATAATAATCGATATCGTAAACCTCCATGTAATTGAAATGTCTGGCCCTGGCCCCTATGTTTGGGAAAAAATCCCTCGAAACGAAATTCCTGCCCAAATTGTTATAAGGTCTGCCCATGTTCGCAAACGGCATCAACTCAAAATCATCTTCACGCAGAAAATTAAACTTGTATTCTTTTTTGATGGATTGTGTAGTATCAAAATAAGTGGTATCGCGAGAAAGAGAAATGATTTTATAGTCTTTAATAGACAGTGTTTTCACTGAATCTCTTTTCTTCTTCAATCTTACACTATCAATCGATTTGACCGATGCCAACACAGTATCAGATTCGGTTTTTTGCGCTACTGAATCTTTCTGGGCAAACGTTAACTGAAAAAAAGAAATGGCTAAAAGTGACAGAAAAAGTCTCATGGGCATAACTAGGTCGCAAAGGTATGTTTTTTTGGTTCTAAAGAAATGTGAAAGTTTTGTGAGATGCTTTGTTGAAGTTTGGGGTACTTTTATCGATTTGACCCTATACAACTGAGGAAAAATGCATATTTTAACCGACTGATTACAATGATAGCTATGACTAGAAAATTACTTCTTCTTTGCCTCTTTTTGACAAGTTTGGCATCTGCCCAGTATGTACAAAACGCACCTTGGATGCAGAATTTGAAGGAAAACAAATCACTTTCTTCAAAACAAGTTCAAAATGAATATTCCATATATGAAATCTCTGATGCTTTTCACCAATATTGGGAAGGAAAAGACCGTGATAAAAAAGGCAGTGGCTTCAAACCCTACATGCGTTGGGAAAATTATTGGAAACACTTTGCAGACAAGAATGGCTACTTGCCTTCTTCAAAAGAATTATGGGAAGTTTGGAAACTTAAAAAAAACAGTAAAGGGCCTGTAAATCCGACAAGTGATTGGAGTTCAGTTGGCCCAATAACCTCAGGAACGCTTGCGGGTGCGCTTCCCGGTATTGGTAGGGTAAATGCCGTTGCCGTAGACCCCAATAATGAGAATACCTGGTATGCTGGCGCACCTGCAGGGGGTATTTGGAAATCTACCGATGCTGGTTCTTCTTGGGTAAACCTATTTGACGACTTTCCCCAAATTGGAGTGTCTGGTATAGCTATTGATTCGAACAATTCTAACATAGTTTATATTGCCACCGGTGATGATGATGCCTCAGATTCATTTAGTGCAGGAGTCTTTAAATCATTGGATGGTGGTCTCACTTGGAACGAAACGGGCATCAACCCAAGCAATCAAAATGATTTTGATGTTCTGAACGAAATTGTCATCGACCCTACAGACTCCAACATTGTTTGGGTAGCTGGTTCCAATGGGCTGTTAAAGTCTGAAAATGGTGGAGACACATGGCAGGTTAAAAGATCTGGAAACATTACAGACTTTAAACTAAAACCCGGGGATGCGAACACCATTTATGCAGTGGGTGGCAATACCGGTGCAGCATCTTCTGACCCAAGTGCCCGATATTTCAAAAGCACCGATGGTGGGGATACTTTTACCCAGATTGAAGATATACTACCGACCTCTGGTGGTAGAATGGTACTTGGTGTTTCAGCTGCCGACCCTTCTGTGGTTTATGTTTTGGTTGCTGACACCATAGGAAACAATTCAGCATACCTTGGGTTGTTCAAATCAACAGATAGCGGTGATACATTTACCGAAACAGATAACGCCACCAATATCTTTGAATCAACCCAGGCTTGGTTTGATTTGGCCATGGAGGTTGACCCTGCAGATGCAGATGTGGTCTACACAGGTTGTTTGAACATTTGGAAGAGTACCGATGGGGGCGACTCATTTTCTCAGCTCAATAGATGGTTTGCCAATACTCCTTCTTATACCCATGCCGATATTCATACCCTTAAGTTCTTCGGCGATAAACTGTTCTGCGGTAGTGACGGTGGTTTTTATATGTCAGATGATGGCGGACTATCATTCACCGACTACACCAATGGCATAGCTATATCGCAATTTTATCGGATTTCAATTGCAAAGAATGATGCCAGCAAGATTGTTGGCGGAACTCAAGACAACTCAGGATACATCTACGATGGTCAAAATTGGAATGTCTACACGGGCGGCGATGGAATGGATTATGAAATTGACCCCACCAATCAAAATTTATCTTATGGTTTTCTTCAATTTGGTGGTGCTCTATTTGTAAGTGCAAATTCAGGCCAGAATGTTGGTTTTATCAATGCCCCATCAGCAGGAACAGATAATGTGGAAGGAAACTGGATAACCCCATTGGCCATTGACGGTGAAGGAACTGTGTATGCCGCTTACAGTGCCATTTACAAATTGGTCGGCACCGAATGGGAAAGAGTTTCCGATTTTTTTGATGGGGGAAATGTTGAGGATCTAGAAATTGACCCCAATAATCCTGCAATCATGTATGTTGCCGAGGGGGCTGGCCTTTATCGAAGCCAAGACAGCGGTGTAACTTTTGAATTGATAAATTCTTTTGACACCTTGATTTCTGACATCGCTATAAATAACAATAATAGTAATACGGTATATGTAACCACATCCAATAGAGTTGGTGTTGCCCAGGCTGGCCAACCTACAGAAGGGCGTGCAGTATATAAGGTGACCGTAAATGGCAATACACTTGCGTCAGCTGAAAATATCACCTTTGATTTGCCAACAGACCAAGCCTATTTTGCCATAGCGCATCAGGCTAGAAACACCAACAATCCTATTTATGTGGGTACAAGTTTAGGAGTATATCGCCTTGACGACACACTCACTGAGTGGGAGCAATATTCTACAAACCTTCCAAGTGTAGCTGTTGGTGATATAGAGATCAGTCCCGATGACGGTCTACTGGTAGCCAGCACCTATGGCAGAGGCGTGTGGCAAACCCCAATACCTATTGAAATACCGCAAAGTGACATTAAAATTACACAGCTTACTCCAAACAGCAGCTCTGTAGTATGTGGTGAGGTCATCCCAACGGTGACCGTTGAGAACAGTGGCATCAATTCTATTTCTCAAGTCGAAGTTATGTACACTATTAATCAAGGGGCACAGCAAACGGTGAATTTTGACGTATCATTAGAAAGCGGGAATACCACAGTATTGGATTTACCCTCTCTGCCTGTAGACAATTTCTCTGCCATTGATTATAGCGTCACCGTATCCATTGAAAATGATGCGTTTTCAGATAACAATAGCCAGTCCACTACTTTTTTTCCTTCCACTTTTGCTCAAGGAGACCAAGTTTTTGACTTTGAGAGTGAACAAAATTCATTACCTGCATTTAATCTAGGTGACGAAAACAATAGCGTTTGGGAACGGGGTGTGCCAAGTGGCACACTTTTAAACCAAGCCAGTTCAGGAACCCAAGTGTACGGTACAAATTTAGAAGGTAATCATGCGGATGGGGTTACAGGTATCATCTTGTCAAATTGCTATGAGTTTTCATCGATAACTGCCCCAGTTCTGAAATTTAATATGGCTTATGACCTCGAAATCAACTTTGATATCGTCTATATTGAATACTCAGTTGATGGTGGAGCAAATTGGCAAGTTTTAGGTCAATTGGGCAGCCAGCCCAATTGGTACAATAGCGATAGAACAAATGAAAGTTCCGGGACCGCAAATGACTGTCAAAACTGTCCGGGAGCTCAATGGACGGGTACTGATGCCACAATGACCGAATATGCCTACGATTTTGTAGCAAATGCTGCTAATGGAGAAACTGACCTGACCAATGAAGACAGTATAATTTTCAGAATTGTTTTTCAATCTGACCCTGCTGTGAATCAAGAAGGCGTTGTAATCGACGATTTTCGAATTGAAGGGGCACAAGTAGATGATGACATTGATAATGATGGTGTTTTGAACGGGGTAGACAATTGTCCTTTGGTTGGTAATGCCAATCAAGCTGATTTAGACGGTGATGGTCAGGGTGACTTCTGTGATGATGATGATGATGGCGATTCAATACTTGATTTGGAAGATAATTGCAGATTGAATGCCAACCCAAACCAAGAAGATTTTGATGGTGATGGCATTGGTGATCTCTGCGATGATGATATCGATAATGATGGCATATTGAATAGCGCTGATGCATGCAACAATACTCCTTTGGGTGCTGTGGTAGACTTTGACGGCTGCGAAATTTTCTCATTACCGTCAGATAATTTTAATGTGCGCTCTATTGGAGAATCATGTTCAAACAGTGATAATGGAAGTGTAGAAATAATTGCCGCTGCCACTAACCTAACCTATACAGCAACTTTATCATCTGAAGGCTCCAATGATGTTGTAAGTGACGAATTTAACGATGCCTTTACATTTACAAACGTTCTTGCCGGAAATTATTTGCTTTGTGTCACTGTAGGCAACCAACCAGGTTATGAACAATGTTTTGACATCTTGGTTCAAGAACCCGAGCCACTTTCAGTAAGTTCAAAAGTAAGTTCTCTTGATAACACCGTAGTGTTCAACTTATCCGGTGGGTCAAAGTATTTTATTGAACTTAATG
Source organism: Allomuricauda sp. d1 (assembly GCF_039592695.1). Taxonomy (NCBI): domain Bacteria; kingdom Pseudomonadati; phylum Bacteroidota; class Flavobacteriia; order Flavobacteriales; family Flavobacteriaceae; genus Allomuricauda; species Allomuricauda sp. d1. Next base: position 6,363 of record NZ_JBBUTK010000003.1, read on the forward strand.
GCGAGGTTTTCATTACTACCGAAAATGAGATTGAATTGCCTCTGAGCAAAGTTCAAAACTTCATCTCCATTAAAACGGATAAAAATTGTCAAGGCTCTTTTGAAGAAACCATTATTCTAAGTGAGAAAATTCTAGTTTCTCCAAACCCAATATTACCATCTGGTGAACTGAATATTTTCATGGGTTCAAACTTTAGGCAAAAGAATGTTGAAGTCTCAGTATATAGTATTGCTGGCACCCAAATTTTCGCAAAAAAGCTTCCTACAGACAATAATGCTGTAGAAATGAATGTTGCTGGCATGCCTGCTGGTGTTTACATCTTAAATATTAAATCTGGTAGTTCAATGACCAGTTATAAAATCATAAAAAAATAGCAATGAAAAAGTACGCAACTCTATTATCAATATTGATTTTGGCATCTCTGCCCAGCTCATGTGGCGGTGGTGGTGATGTTCCAAGCGAGATGCCCCCAGATGATGACGAACCCGTTAGTGTGCCTGACCCCTCGGCCGCAACACTGATTTTTCCAGAAGATAACACCGAATGCAATGAGGGAGAAATAATTGATGACGCAACGAGCACTGTTATTTTTAGGTGGAACGAATCACAGAACACCGATGACTATCAGATCAATGTTGTTAACTTGAATACCGATATCGTAGAAAGAAGAGTTTCCGTTATCGAAAACGAAGCTCCTCTTGTCATTAATAGAGGAACACCTTACGAATGGTTTGTAGTTTCTCGAGCAGATGGCACCAATACCACAGCAACAAGTTCAAGGTTTCGCTTCTATAATGAAGGTCCTGGAATTGAAAATTATGCCCCATTTCCCGCTAAAGCAATCAATCCTTCAAGGGGTTCAACTCTTGAAGCATCCACAACACTTATTTCATTAGAATGGGAAGCATCTGATGTGGACGGTGATATTGTGGAATTCGAGGGTTTTTTTGGAACAGACAGCAACCCACCTTCCATCGGAAGAATTCAAAATACATCTTTTACCAACCTGAGCGTAGCATCAGGAAATACCTATTATTGGCAAATAATTACTTATGACAGCGAAAACAACTCTTCTACTTCAGAAGTGTTTCAGTTTAGGGTAGAGTAGGCAATTTACTACTATTTATATTATAAGGCTACCAACGTGTTTTCTACTATCTATTCAATAACAGATTTCTGTAGCCTCCTTTATTTATTTCTCATATTAGACGTATAAAGATTTTTTGAGTTGTAGCAGTAGCGTATTGACAAATCATAAAAAAATGGGGGATGCAAAATTGCATCCCCCATTTCGAGTTATTCTAAAAGACCTGATTATTCTTCAGGTGCATCTGCATCTGCAATATTTACTACTGCAGTTCTCAGGGCATCAGTACCTCCTCGGCCAATAGCTAATTCTCCTTCAGCATTTGATGCACTGGTCAACGTAATTTCCAACGTTTTTGCACCATCTTCAACGCCGTCAGTCAATAATTCGACCACGATGTCGCCACCAACAGGTTGGCCATCTAAATTTGGTGTCGAAGGAGGTCCAAAAGTCAACGATCCCCCCGCACTGGTAGCACCATCCACATTAAAATCCGTACCAAATACTGCGGTACCGGCAAAGGTATAATTCACTGTCACGTCACTAACAGTTCCACCAGGTATCTCGACACTGATTTCCTCTGTTTCACCCTCAGTAGTATCAACTGGGGCAAGTGTGACACTGGTACCCGCTGGGTTGAAAGCTACATAAGATGGAAGCTCTTCGAGAATAAATCCGCTATCCTCATAGTCAAAGTCCTCTGCACAGCCCACAAAGGCCAGTGCACTTACGATTAAAATATTTATTGTTTTCTTCATCTTGATTGCTAATTATAGATTTTCAAACCACATCGGTGTATCCGTAGGCAAGTTTGTTGGCGTATTCGGATTACTGGTCACCTCGTCCGGCGGGTAGTTGAACCGCTTCAAAATCGTTGAAATGGTACTTGCTGGTGGAGTATCCAACTCGGGCACCCTGTTTCTTCGTACGTGGTTCCACGCCATGACAGGCTGTAAAAATGCTGCCAAGAATTGTTGGTTGTACACATCTTCAAGTGTTGGTGCGGCCAGACTGCTCACATAGGCATTGATTTCACCATCGGTTATTGGATTGGGAAGTCCTGGGATATCCTGTCCCCACCATCTCAACGCATTTTCAACACCGTTTCGATAGTTTTCATCCGCAGATCCTGCTGCTGCAACCCCTTCCAAAGCCAATTGCGCTTTGTACAGGTCAATCTCAGCAGGTATCATCACCATATCGGGTAATGTAAACCGAATGAGATTGTTGCTGAAAACTGAAGTCTCTGGGTCAGGAAAAAAAGCCAATTCTGGTGCTGGCAAGTCATTTCTTGCAATCCACAAATCGTATCTTGGGTCACCAGAACCCCTAAGAAGTTCATCTAATGGTGGGCCGGGACCCCAAATATTCTGGCTTTCATTATCAGGTCCAAAAAAGGCCGTGACAATGGTGAGATGCGCATTCTGGGCTCCTGGCTGACCTGAATATTCAAGAACTGCGGCCTGATCGTTACTGGTCATCAAAGGTTGCGATAATGTTTCGTTGATTTGTGCATCAACATTGGCTCCTCCGTTTCGCAACATCATCAAGGTCCGCAACTTTAAGGAGTTGGCGAATATCCTCCAACTATCCATATTGCCGCCATAGTACTGGTCACTATTCGCTGAAATCTGAAACTCTCCGTTGGTCTCCCGGGTATCAATCAATCGGATACCTTCGTCCAATAAGTCGACGACTCCATTCAGAACAGTCTGTTGATCATCAAAGTTGGGTGCAGGGAATTCCGCTCCGTTCAAAGCCTCTGTAAAGGGCACATCTTCCCAGATACTGGTCAACTCATAAAAAATATGGGCGCTCATTATCGTAGCGATGGCATTTACATTATTAGAGGTGGGGCCCGCTTCGGTAGCATCTTGCCTAATCAAAACAAGGTTACCCAGTATTTGGTTGTACATCATGCCCCACGTATTACCCGTCAAGAAAATACTGGTATTCCCGTTTTTGGGGCTATTAAAGATGTTTGAAACGTATTGTGACACATCAGGAATACGGGTGCCCAATTCAGTCACTTTTCTAGAAGAGTACTGCACAAAAATAAAGGGCAGTACTGCATTGGGGTCCGCTGTAGTAGCGGCCAATGGATCTGTATTGATATCCAGCCGGTCATCACATGAGATGAGCGACCCAAACACGAATACAAGTGCAAGTAAAATTAAATTTAATTTTTTCATGTCTATTTTTTTATTTTTTAGAATCTCATCCTCACGTTGAAACCTATACTTCTTGAAGTCGGCACGTTTGACCTTTCAATACCGAAACCGTCAGCACCTGATCCAAATAAGGTCGCTTCAGGATCGATATGAGGGACCTTAGCGTACAATAAAGCCAAGTTTCTTCCCTCAACACCCAAAGTCAAGCCCTTGATAAAGCTACCTTCCAATAACTTTGATGGGAAGGTGTATGAGATACTAGCCTCCCGAAGTTTTACAAAGGTTGCATCATATACAAAGGGTTCTGCCAAGCTGTTATCGTCCAGTGACTGCCAGAAATCCTGCGCACTAGAAAGAGGCACGTCATTGTCTCTTCTGTCAGTGATATTTCCTTCAGCATCCCGTGTCACGATGACACCCTGTGAATCGATAAACGACCCTTCTCTGTTACGGAGTGTCTCAACAACCAATCCTTCAGTCTGCAAATTTTCAACCGTGGAAGATTTCATCACCCCACCCCATCGGGCATCAACCGTGGCAGAAACGCTCAGGCCTTTATAGCTAAACGTATTTACAAAACCACCTGTCCAATCTGGGAGCACAGAGCCTAAAATATCGGCTTCATCAGCCACCTGACGTCGACCTGTATTGGGGTCAATAATTACCCTACCTGTTTGTTCATCCCTTAAGTAAGGAAAACCGAACAATTGGAATTCTTCTCCTGGCACAGCAACAACTTGCACACTATTGAATCCTGAAGCAATGACTACGCGTTCAACACCTTCAGTTAAAGAAACCACCTCTGATTCTACCGTAGAAAAATTGATAGCGGTATTCCACGAGAAATCTCCAATTCTTAATGGGGTTGCATCAATGGCAATCTCAAACCCTTCTTGATCGACACGACCCACATTTCTTGCGTTAAATGCAAAGCCTGTAGTCTCTGGTATTGGTACAGCTATAATCTGGTTATCGTTCTGATTTTTAAAATAAGCAAAATCAAAGCCCAATCTACCATTGAAGAATCTCGCCTCTAAACCAAACTCATACGAGGTTTGTTCTTCCGGCAACAGGTTAGCTGCTGGTATCGTATTGTTGGCTGAATACGCCAATGCACCGTTGAATGGAAAGTTCAAATTCAGCCCATATTGCCCAGTAGCAGTAGTGACAGGGTTAAAATTAAAATCCAATTGATAGGGCTGAGCATCATTACCTACCTGTGCCACACTGGCCCTTAACTTACCAAAAGTGAAGAAATCACTGGATATATCAAAGGCATCAGAAAAGACAAATGCCAAACTTGCCGAAGGATAAAAATAGGAATTATTATCATCCGGTAGAGTTGAAGAAAAGTCGTTTCTAGCGGTCAAAGTCAAGGTAGCCCAGTCTTTATAGCCCAATTCAGCTGACCCATAAATACCGAAGAGTCTCGCTTCAGAAAAATCTCTAACAGGAATAACCTGAGCAGCATTAGCAGGACTAAAAAGTTCTGGAATTAATAAATCAACCCCTTCTATTTGCTGTCTTTCAAAGATACGTGCGTTGTATTGCATCCCTCCTAAAACTGTCAAGCTCAAGTCATCACTTAGACTGGTATCATAAGTGGCAATGACGTCAGATGTGATTTCGTTTCTCCTGATGTTATCTGAGATAAAATCACCAAATAGTCGCCCGATAGTTCCTTTACTATTTTCAATAAAGCGTCTGTCATCTGCTAAATCAATACCCACTCGTGCTAAGATGCTGAAGCCGTCAAAAGGTTTGGCGGTCACTTGGAAGTTACCGAAGATACGATCTTCGTCTCTGCTGTTCAAATTCTCGTTACGCAGCCATAAAAGGTTATTGCTTTGTATGCCATCGTTGCCAATCAACGTATTGATTTGATTACCAGAGGCATCAATCCATGGATCGTATAACCTTGGGTCAATAGAGTTGCTAAAAGCAGAAAGGCCTATAATATTGGGGTCATTGGCACCAACCGCGCCTGTTCCCCTAGTTTGCGTCGCTGCATATTGCAAACTAAACCTGGACTCTAACCATTGGTTATGGCGGACTCCAGCGTTCAATCCAACAGTAATCCTATCCAAGCTCGATCCGGGAAGAATACCTGTCTGGTTCAACGAAGTCACACTTAAACGATAGTCCAACCGCTCATCGGCATCGCCAATGGAGAAGTTATTGATACGTGTGACCCCAGTACGGAAAAACTCACGAACACCATTGTCCTCAATGGCCTGTAATTGACCGGGTTGATTCGTTATCGGTAGATTAGGCACAGTTTGGCCTACAATTCGTGGCCCCCAGTCACCTGCTGAACCAGGATTGTATTGCCCGTTAGTTCCGACAGCATACTGGTTTTGGTAATCAGGCACCCTGAACAGGCTATCAAACCTTAGCGAAGAGTTGAAAGAGACAGAAGCATTACCCCCCTCACCAGCACGGCCTTTTTTCGTGGTCACAATAATGGCACCAGCCGCAGCTCGTGAACCATAAAGCGCCGTTGCAGCAGCACCCTTCAAAACGTTGATGGATTCTACATCATCTGGGTTAATCAATGCTGCGCCGTTGGAAAAATCACGTGCACCGCTGATTCTGGTACCATTACCAGGCACCTGTGAGTCATTGATAAGTACTCCATCGACTACCCAGAGCGGATTGTTTCTACTACCCAATGAGGAAACACCACGAACAATCACCTTTGAAGACCCCCCAAGGTTACCACTTGAGTTAGTGATTTGTACCCCGGTTACCTTACCCTGAAGTGAATTCGCAATATTGCTTTCACGGGCTTTAACAAGTTCCTCACCCTTGACTACATCGGTACCGTAACCAAGTGCTCTAGCCTGTCTTTGAATGCCAAGGGCTGTGACCACTACTTCTTCAAGTGCCTGTGCATCTTCTTGCATTTGCACGTCTATAGTGTTCGCGCTCCCTACCGTCCTGTCGACAGTGGCTTGTCCAATATAGCTATAGCGGAGTACCTGGCCCACATCAGCGGCGATGGAGTAGTTTCCATCAAAATCTGTCTGTGTACCACTGGAAGTACCCACTACAACGATTGAAACTCCAGGTAAGGGAAGCCCATTTTGGTCCGTAACGTTACCTGAAATCGTCTTCTCCTGTGCAAAGGAGAATGAAAGGCATAACACCAACAAAGGTGTTAACACCCAAGTTAACTTTGATCTCATTTATTCGAATTTTTGAATTAGTCTGCGCCAAAAATCATAATAAATGGTTAAAAAACCAAAAAATAAAAGGCTTAAGCCCCCAGTAATGTTAAATTAGGCTTAATATTTATTGAAAAAACCTTCACTCCCAGCATCAATTGCATAATGTTCATTTTTTTAACATTATATCCATTTTGATTTCAAACCCATTGTAGGATTTTATCTCACATTTATACGAAATGCTCCAAAAAAAATATAATTCATTTCTTGAAGCAGGCACCGATGAGGCAGGCAGGGGGTGTTTGGCAGGCCCCGTGACCGCTGCCGCGGTTATACTGCCAAAAGATTTTGAAAATGATATACTGACAGATTCAAAATTGCTCACTGAATTGAAGCGAGATTTACTTAAACCGATAATTGAAAAAGAAGCTGTTTCGTTTGCTGTCAGTCACATTCAACCTATTGAAATTGATACCATCAACATTTTGAACGCTTCCATCTTGGCGATGCACCATGCTTTGGACAATTTGACAAAAGTCCCGGAATTTATCATTGTCGATGGCAATAGGTTCAAAACCTTTAAAGCGATTCCACATAAATGCATTGTCAAAGGGGATAGCAAATACCTCAGCATTGCTGCAGCTTCCATTCTTGCCAAAACTTATAGGGATGGGTTGATGGCCAAACTGCATCAGGAATATCCTATGTACAATTGGATCAGAAACAAGGGCTATCCAACCAAAGAACATCGGGAAGCCATCAAAAAATATGGACTAAGCCCCCATCATCGAAAAAGTTTCAAACAGCTGCCCGACCAATTGGCATTGGATATTTAAATGACCTACATTTGTCACTAAACCAACGTAATGAGCTGTAAAGGGGCGATACTTCTTCTTCTAACCACTTTGATACTCTCTTGTACCACCAAAAAAAACCGACTTGAAAATCCCCTTTCAATATTACCGAAAGACCCTGCATTCATACTTCGTATAAACGATATGGCCCAATTTAGAAGTGAGGTCAAAAACAATGATTTTTTGGTGCAGTATAACAATATGCTGCTTTTCAAGTCTATGCAATCGTTGATTGGTGACTTGGAGTATGTAAATGCCCAGAACGACTGTCTTGTGGGGTTTTATAAATCTAATAGCGATGATACATCGCATTTTGTGCTGCTAGCGGATGAAAAAGAAGTTTTCTTCGACCTCCAAAAAGCAAATCAAAAACAAGTTGAAAAGCTCACTTATAAAGATTTGGTTATTACCCGCTACGAAGCAGATGGTTCCATTTTTTTTGGTGCCCACATTGGAGAAAAACTTGTCTTTAGCAATTCTGAAGATTTGCTGAAAACCGCGGCAAATTCTGATCAGAGCTTCCAAATTTCGCAAACATTAAAAAAGTTGTTTGAAGCAGCAGACAATCACAAATCTGCCAACCTATTTATGCAGCCAAGCGAAATGCCTTTTGTTTTCCGTTCTAAAGACACTGAACACCAAACTGATGAAACTAAATATAACGATTGGCTTTCTCTTGATTTCAATGCATCCCAAAATATGCTGAACTTAAGCGGCATTGAAATTACAAATGATTCGTTGCCCAATTTTTTATCATTGTTCAAAGATGTAGAACCTTTGACCAATAGCACTGCGTCAATGGCGCCTGCTGATGCCGACGGCATCTTATCCTACACATTTAACGATTATTCTTCTTTCGCCAAAAATCGTGATGCCTACCTTGAAAAACCATCTCAAAGCGATACCCTTTTTAATACTATCGAAGAGGTGGGCGTGATTGTATTAAATAGCGAAAAAGCAATAACCTTGGGGTCATTTGGCACCAACAATATTGCTGAATTTCTCACTTCCAAAAAAGTAAGGGTTTCTGATTATCAAGGTGCCGAAATTACTGAACTTGGTGATTTGGACCTCATCAACGAGACCTTCAATCCTTTGTTCAAGGGTTTTGCACCAAAATTCTACACCATCATAGAGAACACCTTTGTGTTCTGCGAGAAACAGGAAACCCTGAAAAAAATAATCAGTGATTATAAGAGAGGTACCACCTTTGATACCACGCCTGCTTATGAAAGTGGCATGGAATTTCTGGCCAGTGAATCGAATATTTTGCTGCTATCCACTTCTGACGGCATGGATTATTTCATTAAAAATGAAATGCTTCCAAACCTGTTTTCTGATTTTAAACCCAATGAGCTCAAAAACCATGTCTTCTCTGCCCAAGCCATCGCCGATAAAACATTCTTTCATACCAGTTTTACGATTTCAGAAGTTGGTAAAACTTCAGAAAACAATACCGTAACCCGACTGTTTACATTAGAGTTGGATGCCGATCTGGCCACAAATCCACAATTTGTCAAAAACCACCGCACCAACAAACAGGAGATTGTCGTACAAGACAATGACAACAACCTCTATTTGATTTCCACGGAAGGAAAAGTACTTTGGAAAAAGCAGCTCAACGGAAGGGTGCAGGGTAGGATTGAGCAGGTCGACCTATACAAAAATGGCAAACTGCAATTGGCATTCTCTACCAACAATGAATTTTTGATCTTGGACAGAAACGGTGAGGTTGTTGAACCCTTTAACATGAAATTTGAAGGCGGAAACTTGAATGCACTGGCGGTTTTTGATTATGAAAAAAGAAAAGACTACCGCTTTGTGGTAACCCAAGGGCAAAAAGTGTTCATGTACAACCGAAAGGGTGACATTGTGAAAGGATTCAAATATACCGAGACCGAGAGCCCCATTATCGCAAAACCCTCACATTTTAGGTTGGGCAATAGAGATTATCTAACCTTTCAACTTGAGAATGGGGCATTGAAAATACGCCACCGAGCTGGCCAAGAGCGCATCAAGGTCAACAAAAAAATAGATTTCTCTGAAAATGGTATCTTTCTCTACAAAGACAAGTTTTCTGTCACCGATAAAAACGGGGTGCTTCATCAAGTTGCCACCAATGGAAAACTGACCCAAACAGACTTCAATCTCAACAAAGACCATGGCATGTATGCGACAAGCAAAACCCTGGCCCTGACGAATGAAAACATACTGAGCATCAAGGGCAAGAAGGTCGAGCTTGAGCTCGGTGTCTATACCGCACCGAAAATATTTTATGTCTACGACAAAATATATGTGGCGGTGACCGATATTCAAAACAAAAAAATATACCTGTACGATAGCCAGGCCAAACCCACTCCTAACTTTCCAGTTTTTGGCGGTTCAATGATTGATTTAATGGATATTGACAATGACCGAAAACTGGAGCTCGTAGCCAAAGACCAAGAAAACTCACTGATTGTATACAAGGCAAATTAGCGGCAGCACACACAGGTTTTTAGGCTAAATACACATCAATCAGTACATAACCTTCCTATTTTTTTTACATTACATTCCATAGATTTTTATATTTTAAGTACCACAAAATCAAACACTAAAGCAAAATGAAAACATTCCCTAAGGGCAGCCTTTTCTTGGCATTGCTCACAATTTTTATTTTTTCTGTAGACGGAAATGCCCAAATACTGAAAAAACTGGGCAAAAGAGCCGAAAGAGCAGCTGAACGCACCATTGAACGACGGGTAGACAAAGAAACCTCTGAAAAGACCGATGAAGTTCTCGACAGTATTCTGGAACCCGGCAAAAAAGGAAAACAAAAAAACCCCATCCCGAACAAGCCTAACCCCACTGGAGGCGAACAAGGAGGAACAGGAAACGACCAAGGTGGCATTAACAATCCCGCTGATGGTTCAGACAATGGCCCTAAGACCATTGAAGTCTACAGCAAATTCGACTTCGTGCCAGGCGATAAGCAATTGTTTTTCGATGATTTTGCCAATGATTTCATCGGGGACTTCCCTTCAAGATGGAATACCAATGCTGGCGGCGAAGTGGTCACCTTGGGCGATTCGCCCCAAAAATGGCTGGAAGTGAAATCGGGTTTCAACATCTATTACATACCTGATGTACCACAATTGCCAGAGGATTATACCATTGAATTTGATATCGCAGGGGTGGGTATAGACAAGCACACCTCATCTACGGCGCAACTCAGTATTACCCTTAGTGATGATGACCAATTCAAAAGTGGTAGAAATTTTGTCTTCGCCGAGATACCCTATTGCCAGTATGGTGCCGTTGGAATTACGGTAGAGAACAGCATCAATGGTAAAAGGCAGATTCGTAGCACTGTGCAGGCAGATATACGCGATGAAATTTTGGAAATGCCCCATGTCTCCATCGCCGTAAACGGTCAACGTTTTAGGCTTTGGGTCAATGAAGTGAAATATATCGATGTGCCAAGGCTGGTGCCTACAGGAGCTGTACTGCACACCATAAAATTCAATGCAAAACAGTTCAAGGATGGTAAAGAGCAGGTCTTTATTACCAATCTCAAAGTCGCCGAAGGTGGTGTAGACCTGCGTCGAAAATTGATTTCTGAGGGAAAAATATCCACAAACGGAATTCTATTCGATTCCGGCTCTGCCAACATCAAACCTGAATCCATGGGCATTATCCGCCAGATTTTTCAAGTCTTGCAACAAGATGCTTCCATCAATCTGAAAATTGTCGGCCATACCGATGCTGATGGAGGTGATGACACCAACATGGCATTGTCTAAGAAAAGAGCTGATGCCGTTAAAAATGCACTGGTCAGCGTTTACGGAGTCGATGGTAATCGCTTATCAACAGAAGGAAAAGGAGAAAGTGAGCCTGTAGCCGACAATACATCCCCGGAAGGAAAATCGCAAAACCGTCGTGTAGAATTCATAAAACAATGAACCAAATGAAAAAATTGATTCTCCCACTGTTGTTGATTGCATTTGCGTTCAACTTTTCGAATGCGCAAAACGCATGCAGCCAATATTATGTGTTGGAAGATGGTGTAACTTATGAATACACCAACTACAATAAAAAGGGCAAAGAAGACGGCACATTTACCTATACTGTAGACGATGTAGATGGTAGTGGCGATTCTGTCTCTGCGACCATGACCATGCAAATGACCGATAAAAAAGGAAATACCTATGATTCAGAATACGGAATTAGCTGCGAAGGTGATGTCGTAAAAATCGATTTTAAATCACTGATGAATGAACAGATGATGAGCCAGTTCGGTGATGTAGAGGTTGATATGTCCGGTACGGATATTGAGCTGCCCAATAATCTATCGGTGGGCCAGGAGCTAGACGATGCCAATATTGAGATGAAAATGAAAATGGGCGGTATGAACATGAACATGAATGTAGAGACCGTAAACCGTAAAGTGGAAAAAAAGGAAATCATTACTACCCCCGCGGGAAAGTTTCCCTGTTTTGTCATCTACAGCGAGAATAAATCAAAGATGATGATGGCTAACCAAACCTTTCCTTCAAGAATGTGGTTGGCAGAGGGTGTCGGCATGATCAAGCAAGAGACTTATAACAAAAAAGGGGATCTTACAGGTTATATGGAATTGACCAAGTTCAGTAAATGACGTCTGTTCAATTTACAAAAAGTGAAAAATAGAGCGTAGTGACATGCACTTCTCGGTAACATGATACTATGAAAAAATGGATTGTGATAATCGTATGCATTATATGCTTCATAAATGGAGTGCACGCCCAGTGTTTAGCTCCTGTAGGTGCAGCAAGCAGTATTCCGGCCAATCCAGTTGATAAAATCAACCGTCGTTTTAAGTTCGATTATAAAATAAGTTCTGATTTGGAATATGCCATTGAAGGTGATGTTCAGCACTTCACCATGGATTATTATGTCAACACAGCAGATGGGTCAATCTTGTTTCCGAGTGGTCCTTTAGGCTTTTTTAAGAACAATTTGGGTGTCTACCAAAGTACGCGGGGACGAATAGATGGCGCGGTTTGGCTGGCCAACGGACAACTCGTTACCTATGTTTATGACAGATATAATAATGAGCACAGGGCAATCACAAGGCAAAGCAGCCAGACAGCAAATATCAGAATTGAAAACGATCTTATTTATTCAATGCATTTTTTCTCAAAATCAGAAGAACGCAATAAGATTCCAGAGCCTATGCCATCCCATGTTAATTGGGACACGCCAACCCAGGGGTATGTGGCAGAAATGAGGGAGCCCAAAACCGGGCTAAACAATATATGGACAATGTATTTTGATACTGCTCCGACACCTATAAAGACTACTGCAGTCATGGTTGGATTTATGGTCGGCATCTTAAAGGATATGAGCGATGCGAAGTGCAATCGATTAATCGTTTATAATAAAGTGAATATTGGCGGACCGGAATCTGGAAATTATATTCAGGTAACTCTAAATTCTATGATTCCTTCAGGAATTACATTCGATGCCAGCGAATATAAACCCATGATCGTTGGTGGCGATGAGGATTCCGACATAGAAGTCGAAACAGCTTATTTCGAAGAAAAAATGGGGGAAATTCTGTTGAGGAAAGAGACATTGAGGGAAAAGCGGAAAATCTGTGGTTCAGACTATTGCCGAGAAATGATAGATAAAGAACTGGAAGAATTAACGGAACGTGAAGAAAGGCTCAATTGTCGGATGGCAAAGGCTATGGGATTGGAGGATATGATGGATGAATGTCACTAAATAAATTTCAAACCATGAAAAAAACACTTCTTCTCTTACTATTTGGCTTATTTGGGCAACTGACTTTATTGGCCCAATCAGCCGATTTGAGTCTTGAACTATCGGTTGATGACAATTTTGTCGATCCCGGTCAAGAGGTCACCTTTACCATTAGGGTCATCAATGATGGTCCTGATACCGCTTTGGATGTTCAGGTATTTAGCCTTCTACCCCCAGGTTACGATTTCGTAGGTTATGATGCCAACAATGGCTCTTATAATGCGGTGAATGGCGTTTGGGATATTGGGGGTATGGGCTATGGCATAAATGCCATTCTCAGAATTAGGGCCATTGCAAAGATTTCTGGTGAACATTCACTTTTGGCCGAGGTCTTGGCCAGCGATCTTCTGGATTACGATAGCGTGCCCAACAATGGGGTTGATACTGATGGCGATGGCGATGTATATGATGACCCTGATGATGAAGATGATGGTGATGGGCAATTGGTCGTTGTCTCAGGCACACCGTCTTCTGAAGGTACATCGAGTGGATCTCCTCCCCCTGGTGGCTCTGCCAGTGGAACCCCTTCTGACGCTGAGGCTCTTGATTGTAGTGGGGAGGAAGGAACTATGGACAGTTGTCTAATCGGCACTTGGGATGTCGATGTTTCCACCATCTCCGAACTCTGTGATTGTAACCCAACAGGCAACATAAAAATCACCATTGAAAGCAATCCGGCAGGGCACCTAAATGCAGAGTTTCAGTTGCGATTTAATTTTGATGACGGTGACTATGATGTACACAGAGGAACCCTAAGTGCCTGTGTAATCCCTAGAGGCAGTAGAGGCGCTTTTAAGCAAGTCGGATTGTCGGGAGTGACACTGGGCACTGGCAATGTCCATACGCACCATAATTCGCGTCGTGGTACAACGCGTGACCTAACCCCCGATGTACTTGCAACAATGGGCGGCTTTAGTTATTCAGGCTGTACTGCCAGTGAATTTATCGCAATGTATGTGGTTCAATTGAGCAAAATGAGGTAATACGGGGGCTCAGGACAGAAACCACAATTGACTTAAAGTATTTATCCCTTTTAAATACCATAGCATGAAAAAAATCAAACTACTCTCGCTGCTTGTCCCATTACTTTGTGGGATGTTGCAGGCCCAAGACCTTGAATTGGGTGTTCATGTGCTGCCCACTTCGGTATTGGGCGACCCAGCCATGTTCAATATCACCGTTCGCAATATGGATGAAGAACCGGCTAATGGTGTGGAAGTGCAGGTGACCTTGGATAAAGGTTTAAAATTTTCAAGCTTTACCCCCAACAAATTGGATTTCAATCCAGAAACAGGGCTTTGGAAAATAGGGACGGTCGAACGGCATCGCGCGGCCGTTTTGACCATAATCGCCAATTATGTGACAAAAGATGATGCCATTCTGATGGCTGAAATCATTGCAAGCAACGGTATTGATCCAGACAGTACACCCGGCAATGGCATCGACACCAACGGTAATGGAAAAATTGTCAGTGACAAGGGTGATGAAGACGATGGCGATGCCGCCCAGAATGGGCCTTTTAATTAGAGAGAACCAATACTAGTTTGTGAATTTAAACTTTGGTTTTAGCTAGCACTATTTCTGCCTCGAATAGGGCGGCAAAGTGCTTGACAAGCTTTTCTTTGACATCCTCTTCATCAATGTGGGAATTCCCAAGTTCAGCATTTAAGGAAGTCACCGCCTTGTCCTTTATCCCGCAGGGGATCATCAAATCAAAATACCCCAAATCGGAATTGATGTTAAAGGCAAAACCATGCATGGTCACCCACCGGCTGGCCCGCACACCCATAGCGCAGATTTTACGGGCAAACGGAGTGCCCACATCTAGCCAAACTCCCGTTTCGCCTTCTGACCGTTCACCTTTGAGTCCGTATTCTGCCAAGGTCAAAATGACCATTTCCTCTAAAAGACGCAGGTATTTGTGAATGTCAGTAAAGAAATTGTCCAAATCCAGAATAGGGTAGCCCACAATTTGTCCCGGACCGTGATAGGTAATGTCGCCTCCCCGATTGATTTTATAGAATTGGGCACCTTTTTCTTCCAACACTTTTTCATCTACCAAGAGATTGTCAATATCTCCGCTCTTGCCCAAGGTGTAGACATGGGGGTGCTCTACGAACAAAAAATGGTTGGGGGTCTCGAGTCCGGCAGCTTCTCTCCTATTTCGGATTTTGAGGTCAATAATGCCCTTGAAAAGTTCTTCTTGATAGTCCCAAGTTTCCTTATAGTCTTTATGGCCTAAGTCTTGAAGATGGACTTTTTTGTTCATCCCACAAAGATACAAAGAAGCAGACGGCTAGTCTTCCAGCTCAACCTCAAGTATGACAGACTCTGGATCTTTCATCATCTGAAGAAAATCGACCTCGTAGGTCATGGTCTTTCCATCCAAAGAAAAAGTAGCGCCCTCAACGTTGGTCGATTTCACTTTCTTTGGAAAATGATACTTGAAGGTATACGTAGAGCCTGACAAGAACATCTCGGCACTTTGAAGACTGTCGGTGGCTTTTTTAAAAAGCTCTTCATCGATAATCGTGATTGTTCTTTTAAACCGATTACCAGAAAAATTGTATTCTACTTTTGTAGTTTGGTTATTGGCGCCCATTGGTGGTGACTTTTGAGGGTTGCCCCCTGGTGGCGGATTCATGGCACTCGCATCTTGAAAAGCGTTAAAGGCATCGTTGACTTCATTGACCTTTTTGAACTCACTGAAGAGGTCAAATCGCAGGGCATTTTCTTCAGGATTCATTACCATGTGCAATGAGAAAGGTTCCAGCTTCTTGAGTTTTGCCTGTTCTTGGGGCGAAAGTTGGGCAATACTGTCCTTTTTCTCTTCCAACAACTGTTTGAACACTATGGTAGAGTCTATGGCCTTTTCTTGATTGGTAGAGTCCATCGCCCCCATCATGGCCATCATTTCACTGCCATCAAAATGGATGTTTATCTTGCCGGAACCATCTTCGTTCAAATGAATTTCCTCCACAAAATTGCATGACCAGACCAAGGCAACTACCATGATAACTGCCCAAATTTTTCTTTTTATCATTTTAGGATTTACTTTTCGTTACGTGGGATTGTTCAAAATAATCAATGCCGCGATGACACCGGGCACCCACCCACAGAACGTCAAAAGTAACACAATAAAGAAAGAGCCACAACCTTTGCCAATGACCGAAAGCGGCGGAAAGATGATGGCCAATAAGACCCTAAAAAAACTCATACTCTGTTGATTGATTGATGTACTTTATGTGTATCAAAAACCGTGAAATTGTTACATAAAACGATTATTTTTAAACTTGTGAAACGCTTTTTGCCATTTTTTATACTGGTACCGTTTATTTCCATTCAGGCGCAATATCGTTTTGAAGGGCAGGTCTCAGAGAACTTTAAGAATAGACCAGTTTATCTATCACTTGTTGATGACTATCGAAAAGTCTCAAGAATCAATACAAGCCAGGTCATTCAAAATACCCCATCAGACTCTCTGGGATTCTTTTTTTTTGAAGGGGATTTTCTAAACGACCAAAACAGGATATACCGAATACATACTGATAGTTGCAGCGACCAAGAGGCTGAAAAAAATCATCTTTTGGGAAAATGCGAATCAAGTGAAAGCATCTTATTTATCGCCAATAACAATGATACGCTTTCATTGCCTGTCGGAAATCTAGGGCAAGCGTTTTGCGAAATCGTTTCTACCAATGCTGCCTCAAACAAGTTGCTGGAAGCAGAATTGTTACGGGAATCAATGGTGTTGGATATCGTTGATAGCGATAGCGAAAAGGCCAGAATGCTCAATTATGAAAAATGGTTCAAAAAACTACAGGATTTTGGGGTGCTGAGCAGGGAACCATTGGTAGAATTGTTTTGCTACAATTTTTTGTCGGATAGAAGTAGTGAAGCCCATGCCTTCTATCAAAAAGATCTTCAAGAAAATACCTATTACGGCAATGCGTTAAGCCGCTTAACAGCAAAATACCCTGATGCGACTTTTACAAATCAATTCATCAGCGAGCTTCAAGCCGATCAAAGTATCGTGAATGCTAAGACCGTCGATTTGAGAAGCTCTACATTCAAGCCAAGTTATTTTTTATACCTCTCTCTGGCTTTAGTCTCACTAGTAGTGGCCATTCTCTTTCTACGAAGAAAAAGAAACAGTGCTAAAAAAAATTTGCATGAGCTAAGCCCTCAAGAGTTACGGGTTTATCAAGCGATGAGCGATGGAAAATCCAACAAAGAAATCGCTTCAGAACTGTTTATCAGCCACAGCACAGTCAAAACCCATATCAACAATATTTACAAGAAACTCGGTATTTCGTCTCGCAATGAACTGCTATAACTGCTGCTCTTTAGCGAAATCCACCCTGGGTCTAGCACTGATTTCCATCCCATAAATCTTTCAAAAACCCAACAATAGCTTGATTTTCGGAAGCAAAACCGAAATCATGAAAATTTTAATCAGTGCATTTTTACTTATTTGCCTTTTACCTGCGCATGCCCAGTTCAACAAAGAAATCACTTTGGATGATGGTCGTAAATTCTTGGTCGGACAATTGACTTTGGATGGATTAAAATCAGAATCCTACAGTTCTTGGTTTGAACAGAACTATAAAAAATATGTGGTTGACGATGCCTTAATCAGCATGTTCAAAGAGCAACTTTCCGACCATCACATCAAACTGTTTCTGGGCACGTGGTGTGGCGATAGCAAAAGGGAAGTGCCCAGGTTCATCAAAATTCTACATGCTGCTGAATATCCAATGGAAAATTTGGAGATTGTCGCTTTGGATAGACGCAAAGAGTTCTATAAAACTAGCCCCACAAGTGAAGAACAAGGCCTGAACATCGTCAAGGTCCCCACCATGATTTTCTTTAACGATGGCAAAGAGATGAACAGAATCATCGAAAGGCCTGTAGAAAGCCTTGAGGAAGATATAGCGGCCATTCTTATGCAAAAAAGTTACACTCCCAACTATGCTCACTTAAAACGTACTGAATAAGGTGTTGGGCAGTTTTAAGAATTAAAGCGCAAAAGTGTAATTTTGCGCTTTAATTTTTGACCGCAATGCAGCAGCTATCAGAGCAAGAAATCGTTCGAAGGGAAAAATTGACCAAGTTGAGGGAAATGGGCATCGACCCCTACCCCGCAGCTTTGTATCCCGTTGATGCCACTTCAAAAAGTATCAGAACAGCGTATGAAGAAGGGAAGAAGGTGGTCATTGCGGGCCGATTGATGAGCCGGCGAATTCAGGGCAAGGCTTCTTTTGCAGAGCTGCAAGACAGTGAAGGGCGTATTCAAGTGTATTTCAATCGCGATGAAATCTGCCCCGGTGAAGATAAAACCCAATACAACGAAGTCTACAAAAAACTGTTGGACATCGGTGATTTCATCGGCATCGAAGGTGAGCTGTTCACTACCCAAGTGGGCGAGAAAACGGTCATGGTCAAAGATTTTACATTGTTGAGCAAGTCATTGCGACCTTTGCCATTGCCTAAAGTGGATGCCGATGGCAAGACATACGATGAGTTTAATGATCCTGAATTGCGATACCGTCAGCGCTATGTTGATCTGGTGGTGAATCCGAATGTGAAGGAGACTTTTATCAAGCGTACCAAAATAACGAACAGCATTCGTGAGTTTTATAATGAACGGGGATATTTAGAGGTGGAGACCCCGATTTTACAGCCCATTCCGGGCGGGGCTGCGGCACGCCCTTTTTTGACGCATCACAATGCATTGAACATTCCCTTGTATTTGCGAATTGCCAACGAACTCTATCTCAAAAGGTTGATTGTCGGCGGATTTGAAGGGGTCTACGAATTTTCAAAGGATTTCCGTAACGAAGGCATGGACCGTACCCACAATCCTGAATTTACGGTGATGGAACTTTATGTGGCCTACAAAGATTACAATTGGATGATGGAAACCACGGAACAACTGCTTGAAAAAGTAGCCAAGGATGCCACCGGGGGAACCAAAATAAAAGTGGGCGAGAATGAAATAGAGTTTAAGGCACCTTATCCCAGAGTACCGATTCTGGATGCCATCAATGAACATACAGGTATTGATGTTTCAGGAATGGATGAAACCCAACTTCGTGAGGTGGCCCAAAAGCTGGATATTGAAGTGGATGACACTATGGGGGTGGGCAAACTCATCGATGAGATTTTTGGGGAGAAGTGTGAACACCACTACGTGCAGCCAACTTTTATTACCGATTATCCCAAAGAAATGAGTCCGCTGACCAAGGCCCATCGTAGCAAGCCTGGATTGACCGAGCGTTTTGAATTGATGGTCAATGGCAAAGAATTGGCGAACGCCTATTCTGAGCTCAATGATCCCATAGACCAACGTGAACGCTTTGAAGAACAGCTACGTTTGTCAGAAAAAGGTGATGACGAGGCCATGTTCATCGATCAAGACTTTTTGCGCGCGTTGGAATACGGCATGCCACCCACTTCAGGCATCGGTATCGGTATAGACCGTTTGGTGATGCTGTTGACCAATAACTCCAGCATTCAAGAGGTGCTGTTCTTTCCGCAAATGCGACCCGAGCGGCGAGTCGCCGCAGACGTTTTGACCAATGACGACGCAAAAGAAGTATTGAAAACACTTCAAAAAGAAGGCCAAATGGCGTTGCTTCAACTTAAAGAGTCGTCGGGCCTATCCAATAAAAAGTGGGACAAGGCTATAAAGGAACTTACCAAAAATAATTTGGCAAAAGTCGAAAAAACAGAAGATACCCTTTTGGTCAAGTTTACGGGATAACTGGTTACCTTTGATGCCACAATATCAATCAATTGTGGAAAAACCATCCCATTTAGCTTTGCTCAAAGCGGTGTTGGCCCTACCCTTTATGGTAGTAGTCGTCATTCCATTTGCTTTGGTTTACTTCAAGGTTGATTTGGATCAGCCTCCGATTAACAGTCTAAATGATACCTTACGGTTCTCATTGGCAATGGTATTGGTGATAGTGGGATTTCCTTTGTTTTCACAGTCTGTGATTCTTTTTATGAAGATTGGTCGAGGTACCTTGGCCCCATGGCACCCCACCAAAAAGATTGTAGTTGTGAGTCCTTACAGGTACTTACGCAATCCTATGATTTTAGGTGTAATTCTTATACTCTTCGCCGAAGGTCTTTTTTTCAAATCGAACGCCATTTTGGCCTGGGCGATAATTTTTTCAATCATTAACCATCTCTATTTCGTGTTTAAGGAAGAAACTATTTTAGAAAATCGTTTCGGCAATGAATATGTCGAATACAAGCGCAATGTACCTCGGTGGATACCCAGACTTTCTGGGTGGAGGCCAGAAGAAGATTGACATTTTCATATCTATTTAAAAAATCCTAGTTTAGAATCATCCTGAAAACTAACAAGATGACTCATTCTAGACTATTCCCTGTAATTTTATGCCTTCTTTTCAATTTGCCCCTGGCCATCCAAAGTCAGGCTTTTCCAGTATCAGATGCCGTTTTGGAGCAATACACCAAGGCTTCCTTCCCCATGTTGAAGGAGCTGTACAGTATACCCAACGATGCCTTTTATTTGGATGATATTGAAAAAAACGTGCAATGGTGTGAATCTTCCTTTTCAAAAAGAGGGTTTAAAACCACACGTATTGTAACAAAAAGAGCTCCCCTTTTGCTCGCTGAAAGAGATTACGGCAGCAAAAAAACGGTGTTGGTGTACCTACAACTGGATGGGCAGCCCGTGGATTCTACCCGCTGGTTTCAAGAGCACCCCTTCAAACCAGCCTTGAAAAAGAAAAATGAAAATGGCATGTGGCAAGAAATTCCATGGGAATCCATTGAAAACTATGAAGATGATTGGCGCATTTTCGTGCGTGCTGCCAGTGATGCCAAAGGCCCTGTCGGCATGTTCTTGACAGCGTTGGATATTACGGAGGCCGAAAACATCACTCCCAATTACAATATCAAAGTCATCATGGATTTTGAGGAGGAGATGGGCTCGCCCAACCTACCTAATGCTGTCGAAAAAAATGCCGAACTCTTGAAATCTGATATGCTCATCATTTTTGATGGCCCAAGACATATCACCAATAAACCGACACTCACTTTTGGCGCCCGAGGTATTGCCACCATTCAGCTGACCACTTATGGCCCGTTGGTCGCCCAACACAGTGGGCATTTTGGTAACTACGCCCCGAATCCCGCTTTACGGTTAAGTAAGCTCTTGGCATCGATGAAGGATGATGAAGGACGTGTAACCATTCCGGGTTTTTATGATGGGGTGTCTATTTCCCCAGAAGTTGAAAGTATCCTTAGAAAAGTTCCCGATGATGAAGCCCAGATCAAGAATCGGCTTCAAATTGCTGAGGCGGATAAAGTGGGAAGCTATTATCAAGAAGCGATACAATATCCATCCCTGAATATTCGAGGCATGCAATCGGGTTGGATCGATGAAAAAGTACGTACCATCATTCCCGCATGGGCCAGGGCAGAAATCGATATACGCCTGGTGAAGGAAACCGACCCAGAGCGATTGATACAATTGGTAAAGAACCACATCAAAGATCAAGGGTATCTGGTGTTGGATTCCGTACCACGAAGAGGACTGCGGCTCACGAACAACAAAATCGCAACCTTCAACTACGAAATATCCTATCAATCTTTCCGTACTGATTTTGATTCCGATGTTGGTATTTGGCTGCGAAAGGCATTAAAAAATGCGTTTGGTGAAGAGCCCATAATGATTCGTATGAGTGGGGGATCCATCCCTATTTCACCTTTTGTCAGCACCTTGGATATTCCAGCGGTCACGGTTCCGACAGTCAATAGAGACAACAACCAACACAGCCCCAATGAAAATATCAGGTTGGGCAATTATCGGGAGGGAATCAAAACCATGGTCGCCATTCTCAATGAAAAACTGTGACCACGACACGATAATTGTTTTGGGGCAGATTTCTTATTTCAAATAATTGCATTAGCTTACAATCCCAATGGAACTGAGCAAAAAACTGGGGCTTATCTTGGGGCCCATCATATTCCTTATCTGTATCAATCTGCCCTTTGAAATGGTCTCTGAAAAAGGTGACGCGGTCATCGCCGTTGCCCTTTGGATGCTCTTTTGGTGGATTACCGAAGCCGTGTCCATTTCGGTGACCGCACTGTTGCCCCTGCTCTTGTTTCCCCTTTTGAAAATATTGCCAATGGATGAGGTGGGCGCCAATTACGGCAGCCCCATCATCTTTCTCTTTTTTGGCGGATTCGTGCTCGCCCTGGCACTTGAAAAAGTGAACCTGCACCGAAGAATCGCTTTGAATATCATCCGTTTGACGGGCACCACACCTGACAAAGTGGTTTTGGGGTTTATGATTGCCACGGCCTCATTGAGCATGTGGATCAGCAACACGGCCAGCACCGTGGTCATGCTGCCCATCGCCCTTTCGGTAATCGGACTGTTAATCAATGACAAAGACGGATTCACCAAAAATGACCGGAATTTCGCACTGAGTGTCATGCTTGGTATTGCTTTTTCTGCCAATGCGGGGGGCATTGCAACCGTTATCGGCACACCACCAAATTCTGTGCTTATTGGCTTGTTGGAAAATGAGTACAACATCGAGATCTCATTTTTAAAGTGGATGACACTCGGCCTTCCATTTTCGGCCCTGCTTATTTCCATCATTTACTTTGTGTTGGTGAAATGGATGTTTCCCAATGGGGATTTAAAATTCAACGCTTCAAAAGAGGTGATACAAGAAGAGCTCAAAAAACTGGGATCGACCTCTGGAAAGGAAAAGATGGTACTCGCCATTTTTGGGGTCACGGTCTTTCTCTGGATTTTCAGAACGTTGATCAACTCCATTTTTCCAAAACTGGGGCTGTCAGACACCATGATCAGTATGTTTGCGGCCATCGCTTTGTTTGCGATTCCCTACAACATCAAAAAGGGAGATTTCATCATCCACTGGAAAGATACCTCAAGATTGGCTTGGGGCATTCTCATACTCTTCGGTGGGGGACTGGCCTTGGCCAAGGGCATGTCGGTGAGCGGCATCGTTGATTTGGTGGCGGGTGCCATCGCTAACAGTGATATCAGTATTTTGTTGACCGCATCCTTATTGATTTTATTGATGCTATTCATGACCGAATTGATGAGCAATGTGGCCTTGGTGGCTGTTTTGGCACCCGTGGTCGCAGGTATTGCCATCGGGTTGAGTGTTCCGATACTCTATTTATTGATTCCCGTGACGATGGCCAGCAGTTGTGCCTTTATGCTGCCAATGGCTACACCACCCAATGCCATTGTTTTTGCCAGTGGTCACATAAAAGTGAACCAAATGGCAAAGGCCGGAGTGGTTTTGAACCTCATCTCAGTGGCACTGTTGATTGTACTGTTCCAATTTGTGATTCCGCTTTTGTTCTAACGAAAAAAGGATGCCCACAAGGCATCCTTTCAAAATATCATTTGGTCTTAAGGGCTAGTTGTTCTTTGAGTCTTCAAATTTTATATCGGTCATTCTTCCGAATGCGTTGGCATCCATCAACTCAAGGTATTTGAATTCTTGGTCCATGTCAAAAGCGACCAGTTGATGCTGTTGAATGGTTTCCAATCCGCTGTAATCACCAAAATCATTCCCTGATAATTGCAGGGATTTCAATTTTGCCATTTTTCCGATACTGTTCGGAATCTTTCCTGCGATGGCATTTTCTGAAACGTCAAAGAATGCCAATTTTTTCAATCGGGCCAATTGACCGGGCAGCTTGCCCCTCAATGCATTACCTGATAGGTTTAAATGTATCAAGTACTTTAAATTGACCAGGGTAGCCGGTATTTTTCCTTTCAGGTTGTTGTCAGAAAGGTCTAGGGCAACCACGTGTCCGTCTTTGACCGTGACCCCTTCCCAAGTTTCGATAGGAGCATTTAAATCCCATGAATTCTTCCAGTTATGACCATCTGTAGATTGGTATAGCTCGTGCAGGGCTATAAACTCTCTGTAGTTTTGTGCGTTACTGTTTTGAAAGGCAAAAATGGCGATGCCAAGCAGTAGGATTGTTTTTTTGAGCATAATAAGTAAGATTTTGAGATGTTCAAATTTTAACAAAACACTGCGAGTATACAAAATATTGTTGTGTAAAGCCTAAAAACAGTGGTAAAAGAAAACCCTTGAAAGTCTTCACTTACAAGGGCTGTCTATTTTTAACCTTTTGTCTGTTGTACCTACTCGCTGTAGGGATTGAAATCCTCAGGCAGGTATTCAGACGTATCAAATCCTAAATCAAAATCTTCAGATTCAATAAAATTGATACTCTCAATGGCTATATCGTCTGTATATGCGTCAAAGCCTTCAGGTAAATAGCCTTCGGTTTCAAAATCCAAATCAAGATGATGCTCAGATTCTATAAAAATAACAGAGTTTACATCGAATTCTTCTGCTGGCTGCACAGATTTCTTTGCACTGAAAGCTGGCAATAACACAAGCCCGAGAAACAGGGCTGATAAGTAGTTTTTATATTTCATGGTAACTTTTGTTTTAAATTTTTAACAAAGCTAAAACCGTTAAAATCATCTTTTAGTATGTTTTTACATTTGTTAACAAATCAACTGTATTGACGTAAGAAAAAGATTAACAAACTGAACTATGAAACGCTATCGAAATCGCAATTTTCGAAGCTGATTTTTTGTGAGGAGTTAACTTTAATGCGCGTTTTTTAACAAATACACTTTATCGATTTTCATGTTATCTTTTCGTTAAGTGCAATTCGTCGAGAAATGAAGATGAAAATCCCGGCCAATGACCGGGATTTATCAACTAACTAACTCAAAAATTTGATAAAATGAAAACATCCTAACTAACTTGGCCAAGCGGCCAAATTTATCTTCGTGGGTTGTTCCCTATTACAGGTTCAACTCATCCAATTCAATATAATTGATGGCTTCAACAGAAGCTGGGGCTGCATAAGGGTCAAAATCCGCAGGCAAATACTTGCTTGTATCAAAGCCCAATTCCACTTCTTCTCCCTCTTCGATAAACTGAACAGCACCCACATTAAAGTATGCTTCGTAAGGGTCGAAACCTTTGGGAAGATACGCTGCTGTATCAAAGCCCAACTCAACTTCGTCTTCTTCGATATAGTTCACTGAATCGACATCGAAATTGTCTCCGTAGGCATTGAAACCTTCTGGCAAATAGTACTTGGTATCAAACCCAAGTTCAACTTCAGCGCTTTCCTCGACGTATTCCACAGAATTCACATCAAAATAAACCTCATTGGGGTTGAAATCTTTAGGAAGATAATCTGCAGTGTCAAAACCAAGATTAATGTTCTCATCTTCCTCAATGAATTTTATGGTATTTAAATCCAGTTCTTCTGACGCCTCTTCTTTGCTTTTGGCATTATAGTACGAAGTTTCGTTGACAGCTTCAGCGGTGAAATTGATTGCTGAAACTTGGTTCGCCAATGTACGTGCCATCTTTGAGCTTGTCTGTAACAAAGGTGCCGTACTCTCTTGTGGTTCTGCTACGGGTGCACTACCGAAAAGTGCACATGCGTAAATAACTAATAACTTGTTCATTTTTTGATTGATTTGATGATTGATGATTGTATGTTTGATCTCAAATGATCTACGTCTATAAGACTTTTAAATTTCAAGATCGTTACACAAATTTGTTTTTTTTAACAAAAAGTGAATCCTCTCTGAGCTCAAGTATAATGCGCTATTTCATCGGAAGTATTAGTAAAATTCAGGAAATCGAAAGGTCGATGTTCATCGGGAAATTTTTTTCCGTTAAGATATTTTTAACACTTTTCTGAGACAAATTTTTTGTTACTTTCCACTTTCTCACCATCTCAAACCTATCTGAAATGATTCAAAAGTTACTTCCGAAACTCTTTTTTCTCCTTTTTTTGACAGCGATTTGCCAACCTGTAGATGCACAACTCTTTAAAAAGAAGAAAAAAGACACCGAAAAATCCGCAGACTCCAAATCAAAAAAGGATGATAAAATAAAGCCTTATGATAAGGTCATTACCAAAGAGGCCGAAACCGATGAGGGATTGTTTCATGTACACCAGGTCGATGACAAACATTTTTATGAAATACCCGATTCGTTGTTCAACCGTGAACTATTGATGGTCAGCCGAATTTCAAAGACTGCCACAGGCATCGGCTTTGGGGGTGGCAAAATCAACACCCAAGTATTGCGATGGGAGAAAAAACCAAAAAAAGTACTGTTGCGGGTGGTTTCGTATGGAAATTACGCTGCGGATTCCCTGCCAATTCACGAGGCGGTAGTCAATTCAAACTTTGAACCAGTACTCTTTGCCTTCGACATCAAAGCCTTCAACAAAAAAGATTCACTGAATCCGGCCACTGTTATCCAAGTGGATGATATGTTCACAAAAGATGTGAATGCGCTCGGAATGCCTAAACGCTTTCGTGAACAATATAAGGTAAGCCGATTGGATGGTGACCGGAGCTACATCGAAAGCATAAAAAGTTATCCATTAAATGTAGAGGCACGACACGTCAAGACTTATGCTGCCAAAGAGCCCCCAAGCAACCAAAGTTTGGGTTCCATCTCCATTGAGATCAACAATTCAATGATTTTGCTTCCAGAGGAACCCATGAAACGCCGCTATTTTGACGAGCGTGTCGGTTGGTTCGCCCGTGGGCAGGTCGACTATGGATTGGATGTTCAGCGGAGCAAAACCATTAGATATCTGGATCGCTGGCGCTTGGAGGTCAAAGATGAAGATGTGGAAAAATTCAAGGCTGGCGAACTGGTCGAGCCCAAAAAGCCCATTGTCTATTATGTGGATAGGGCCACACCCAAAAAATGGATTCCCTATATCAAACAAGGTATCGAAGACTGGCAGGTCGCCTTTGAGGAAGCTGGCTTCAAAAATGCCATTCTGGCCAAAGATCCCCCGTCGCCCGAAGAGGATCCCGAATGGTCACCCGAAGATGTGCGCTATTCTGTGGTTCGTTATCTCGCTTCGCCCATACCCAATGCCAACGGGCCGCACGTGAGCGACCCACGGAGCGGTGAGATATTGGAGTCGGACATCAATTGGTACCACAATGTCATGACCTTGCTGCGAAATTGGTTTTTTGTGCAGACCGCGGCTATTAATCCCGAGGCACAGAATGTAGAGTTCAAAGATGAAATCATGGGGCGCTTGATCCGTTTTGTTTCAGCCCATGAGGTAGGCCATACATTGGGGCTTCCGCATAACATGGGCAGTAGTGTGGCCTTTCCTGTGGATTCTTTACGCTCAAAAAACTTTACCCAAAAATATGGTACGGCACCGTCGATAATGGATTATGCCCGCTTCAACTACATTGCACAGCCCGGAGATGATGGTGTGGCGTTGATGCCAGACATCGGTGTGTATGACAAACATTCCATTCGATGGGGGTATCGTCCAATCTTGGATAAATCCGCAGAAGATGAAAAGCCCATTTTAAACCAATGGATTCTGGAACACGCCGATGACCCCATGTACCGCTTTGGCCATCAACAAGTGGGTGACGTTCATGACCCAAGCTCACAGACCGAAGATTTGGGTGACGATGCCATCAAGGCCAGTGAATATGGTATTGCCAATTTGAAGCGTATTGTGCCCAATTTAACGGAATGGACGACCGAAGAGGGTGAGGACTATGACGACCTTGAAAATATGTACAATCAGGTCATTGCTCAGTTCAGACGTTATATGGGCCATGTAGCCAATAATGTGGGCGGGGTCTATGAATATTACAAGACCGCCGACCAAGAAGGGGCGGTGTATACCCACGTGCCCGCCGAGCACCAAAAAAATTGCGTCGCATTTTTGAACGAACAACTTTTTGAGACCCCAGAATGGTTGATTGAATCCGAGATTTTCAACAGAATAGAGTATTCAGGTTCTGTGGAGCGCATCAGGGCCACACAAGAGCGCTATTTAAACACTGTTCTACATTTGGGCAAACTGGCGAGGGTCATCGAAAATGAGACCCTCAATGGTGAGGATGCCTACCCCATCACCGAGCTGATGCGTGATATTCGCCGTGGAATATGGTCAGAAACCCGCTCAGGTCGTGCCATCGACACCTATCGCCGCAACCTGCAAAAGGCCCACATTGACCGATTGGAGTATTTGATGACCGCAGAGAACCAGAAGAAACTGCCCGATTTTGGGGGCTATCGTAAATCTACGGTTGTGAATACGAGCCAATCGGATATTCGTTCGGTGGCACGTGCCGAATTGAATAATTTGAAAAGGGATATCCGGGGTGGGCTTTCCCGTATTTCAGATACCATGAGCCGCTACCACCTACAAGACGCTTCGGAGCGTATCGACAAAATATTGAATCCGGAAGGATAGTTTTGTAAGAAAAATCGACGAACTGCATGCTGGTTTTCTGTAAACCAGCATGTCTTGTTTTGTGACATCAGTTTTTGGAAGTTTCACATCACCTAACCCCCTATTGGCAACATAAGCCCAAAGTGCCCAAAAAGAATATGTATTTTGGTCATCCCAAATCTAGACATTATGAAAACCTACAAAATCAGGAGCCTTTTCTACTTTGGCGCCTTCATGCTGGCATCACTCCTTTATTACAGTATCGAACAACAAGCAGCTTTTGAAGAACAATTTCAAAGTGAAGAACTTGTCGATGCCGCTTCAGAAGATTTTGAAGAAACTGAAACTGTGGGCGAAATACTGCCTTAAGTGCTTCAGATGTTCGCTGCGAAATCAATCCCCTTTAATTGTTAATTGCTTCACAAACTTTCAAAAGGTCTTAAACCTGAAACCCAATTCTTGGTCTAAGGTTTGAAATCATTAAAAATGTAAACCATGAAGAAAGTTTTGATTACAATGACCATATTGGTCGGTTTGACAGCGTTTGCCCAAAGGGGCGAACACCGAAAAGCGTTGCAAGAAATGACCCCTGAGCAAGTGGCAACCTTGCACACCAAAAAAATGGCTTTGACACTTGATTTGGACGAAAATCAACAACAACAAGTGATGGAAATCAATGTAGCGAACGCTGAATTTCAAAAAGCGAGGATGGAAGAGCGCAAAGCACTCAAGGAAAGTGGCGAATTCGACCCATCTTCAGAAGAAAAATTTGAATGGATGAATGCCAGACTGGACCAAAAATTAGCGGTACAAGAACAGTACAAAGCCATCTTTACCGATGAGCAGTACGCCCAGTGGAAAAAAATGAGTCATCGAAAACACATGCACGGCAAAAAGAAAATGCAGAGGAGAAGTGAGAGGGAGTAGTGTTTTTTGTTGATTTTTGGAAGGACCCCCAGTTCTGAAGCCATCAGGATGTTGGGGGCCTTCTATTTTTAAGCCGTTCTACGCAGAAAATACGGTTGAGGCACTTCAGTGTTCAAAGAACTTTTTGGGAACCCGCGTTGACCTTTCAACCCTGTTAAGGATTTTATAATTACCGTAGTTCAACCAGAAAAGAGTGCTTTTCAACGAGCACAACGACCAAGAAAAACTTTGGTGGCGTACATCTTTTAAAGTTCATTAAAATCTATAATCATGAAAGCAAGACAGATGTTATCCATCCTTACCATACTGACCATCTGTTTGTTTGCAAATGCCCAAGAGAAATACCATTGCAGTTATGACGAATGCGGATTTGAACCTGGCGAAATGGTATATCTTTTTGGAGATGATGTAAAACTGCGTACCGCACCGACCACTGAATCAGAGGTTATCAAGATACTGAATATCGGCACCGAGTTGACCGTGTTGGAAAAGACCGAAAACTCATGGCCCTATCGCGGTATCGAATCCAATTTTTATAAAGTGGATTATAAAGGAACCACCGGCTATGTGTTGGGCGGACTCCTTTCTTTGGAACGAAAACAGCTTTACGGCAAGACCCATCTCTTTGGCTATGCCAAAAACGGTGAATTGGAGTATCTCTATATCAGAACCCTCAAACCCGACGGAAGCTTTGGCGAAAAGAGCGTTCGTCTGAGCCATGGCAATTTGGCCCTTAAAACAATGGACAATCGTGGCCTCAACGGTGTTGACGGCATCCTCTATATCGATTATCTGGCCGAGGCCTGTGGCGTTGAGGGCGGCGGCATCTATCTCTTTCAGCAAGACGATGAACTGAAGCAGGTGGCCCGACTCTCGCAAGTGTCGGAGGCCGGGGTATTTTACCATGCCGAAGAATTTATCTTTCCCCATGACCAAGGGGGCATGCCGGGCAAGGTGCTGTTAAAAAAAGAACAAGGCGAAAATTTGGATGAGACCTCAAACCACATCAAGCGCAGTGTTGAGACCCGCGAATTGGTCTGGGCCGATGGCAGGTTGACCCCTGACCCAAAAAGTTAAACTCCTATTGTAGTGTTCAGGTTGATTTGTAAAAAGAACTGGGGGAAACCCCAGTTTTTTTGTGGTTTTTGTGTATTGGAAAATACTATTTTAACATTTATATTACCTGCACAATTTCTTTCCCCAAAAAATTATTCTATTACTTATGTTTTCATACCCTGAAAAATGAAAATATGAATGGTATAAATCAGTAAAATTAATTTCTATTTAGTTAGATTATGATACCACAGTTTGTAAGAATCAATGGCTATAGAAGATTTATCAATGCGACCGTCACCCTTGATAGACACCTTCTTGCATTTGTTGGAGCAAATGAATCTGGAAAAAGTTCATTTCTTTCAGCCCTCTTATCAATTGAAAACACTGAACCTTACGAAAAGAATGAATTAACAAAAGGTCATAGCTTATCTTCAAATGATACTGTTGTTGAGGTAACATATTTGTTGAACAAAGAAGAACGTTCTTTGGTATCTAAGTTTAATGGAAAGGGGAAAATTAGGCAGTATTTATATTCGAAGACCGTAGATGGCAAAATTAATCATAAGATTTTAACTAAGGTTGAAAGAGATAAATCTAAGAGAAGCCATATAATCAAATTCATTGATCAATTTCTTTCAAAACGATATTTGCAAAAAGTTCTAAATCATAATTTTTTTGAAGATGAAGTGATTGAAGAAATAGAGGGAAAAAGTCTGAAACAGCTTTTTGAAACTCTTCTTGATGAAATTAAACGACCAAACGATGATTTATCTTCAAATGCTTTTAATTTAATTCATTATATCCAATCGGTACTAAATGATGATTTAGGATACATTAATAAGTCCTCCCAAAAACAGATTACGATTCTGAAAGAACATTTCGATAATCTTTTAGAAGTAGAAGAACAAGAACACCCGGAGAGAAGTCTTCTTGATTACTTTAATGAACATCGGCCAAAATTCATATTATTTGACGATGGTGATAGATATCTAAAAGGGTCTTACACTGTTTCAGAGTTAGCTTCTCCAAGCAAAGCAATTGCCAATTTGCTTTCTGTTGCCGGAATAAAGGCTGAAAGCTACCTTAAAGTGGTGGCAGAAAAGGACGAAGGGGAAAGATTGAAATTGCAAGACATTGCGAATGTCAATTTAAAAAAAGAATATGCTGAATCTTGGTCGCAATCAGATGTGTACCCAAGGTTACTCCTAGATCCAGGTGCCATAACCATTTCTATTATATCATCTGGCGATAATTATACCGAAGTGATTTCAAGAAGTGAGGGGATGAAAATGTACATTGCGCTAAAAGCATTTCTCTCGGTTCGAGAAAGGGATGTTCCTCCTATACTATTAATCGATGAAGCGGAAATGCATTTACATTATGCAGGCCAATCAGATTTAGTTAGAGAATTTGAAAAACAGTGTATTGTTAACTCAATTATATATACTACTCATTCTGCTGGTTGTCTCCCAAGTGATCTGGGAAGTGGTATAAAAGCTGTTGAAGTGATTGAAAAAGATGGCATCGATTCTGGACATAGCCTTTTGAAAAACTCTATCTGGGGTAATTCAGGAGGTTTTTCGCCTATACTTTTGGCAATGGGGGCAAATGTTATTGCAATGACACTAGCGAGAAAAGCAATTATAGCTGAAGGGCCTTCTGAGACAATTCTCCTACCAAGAATGTTTAGAGAATCTTCAAATACAGATTATCTTGATTTCCAAGTGGCACCTGGGATAGCAACTGTTTCGCAAGAAAAAGCTAAAGATTTTGAATTTGAAGCGGCAAAATTAATTTACTTGGCGGACGGTGACCAAGGTGGAGATTCGATAAAAAAGAAACTAATTGAAGCCGGAATTAATGAAAATCAAATTGTTCAACTAGACAAAGGATTATCTACTGAAGACTATATAAAAACTGAAATACTTCTAGAAGCAATTAATTACGAATTTGAAGCATGGGGGCAAAATGTGGTCACAATTGATCCTGAGTTGATTCCAGATATAAACAAGATAGGCTGGCTTGAAAAGAAATGCGAAAAATTGAACAGAGAATTTCCAAGTAAAGTTAGACTTGCAGAATATATTGTAAATAAACCTAGTGACATGGCAATACTTGAGTCCAAAAGAAAAAATGACTTAAAAAGAATATTAAAAGCAATTGAAAAGAAACTTAAATAGGGTTAAAAGTGTTTTACCCCTCAACTGTCCAATCCAAATCAACATTGCTGCTGGCTCCTTTCCCTAGCTAGGGAAAGGTGGTTCCACAAAGTGGAAGCGGAAAGGGTTGTCAAAACAGCTTTCATTTAAAAAATCAATCCCTTCCGTCTCCCGCATGTGCGGGATCCACCTTCCCTTATTCAAGGGAAGGAGCTGACGCTATTTTCTAAAATTATCGGTGATTCCTTGAAGTACCGAAGACAAGTTGTCAAACACCATTTTGTTTTCAAAGCGGAGTACCGTAAACCCTAAGCCCTCCAAATAATTGTCCCGTTTTTGGTCTTTTTCTTCTGCCGTTGGGTTTAAGTGTCCTTGGCCATCCAGTTCGATAATCAATTTTTCTGAAGCGCAATAGAAGTCTACGATGTAGTTTACTATGCTGTGTTGCCTCCTGAATTTTCGGCCCTCAAGATTTTTATTCTGAAGGTGTTTCCACAGAAAGGCCTCGGCAGAAGTCAGGCTTTGACGTAATTCTTTTCTGTTTTCCCTTAGTTCAGGCTTGTCATGTTTTTTCATATACAGCCTAAAATATAAAATATTTCAAGCTCCTTTCCCTAGCTAGGGAAAGGTGTCCGAATCCCGACAGTGATCGGGAGAGGGCGGAAAGGGTAGACAAAACAATTCCTACCGTCTTATTACTTCGTAATAAGCCACCTCCCCTTATCCAAGGGAAGGAGCTTTTAAAAAAACTATTTCAAAATGACAACTGTTATGCCTCAACAACTTCCTTCCAAATACCGGTTTTAGCCGTTTTAGCAACATAGTCTGAGAAATCAATCGGTTTACGGCCCAATAGTTTTTCAATGTCGTTGGTAATGACTTGATTGTCGAGATTGTCCAATACTTCGGTAAACAGATATTCAATCAGCCACACCACATCACCGGGCAGCCCCATTTCTTTCATGGCGGCCACGTAGTCTTCCAACGAAATGGGTATAAACTTCAGGTCGCGACCTGTTGCCTCGGCGATTTCAGCAACGACCCCTTCAAAGGTCAGCAAGCGTGGTCCAGTGAGTTCATAAATTTGGTTTTTGTGGCCATCGTTCAACAATACTTCAACGGCTGCATCGGCCAAATCATTGGCATCTACATAGGGTGTTTTTGAATGGACATTCGGCAGGGCGACCATCCCTTGTTGAATGGGCCCCAAAAAATGGCTCTCACTAAAATTCTGGTTGAACCAGCTGGCGCGAATGATGGTCGTATCGATACCGCTGTTCAACACGATTTGCTCACAACGCTCGGCCTCTACCTCGCCCTTGCCCGAAAGCAAGACCAACTTTTGTACGCCTTTTTCCTGCGCCACTTTGGTCAGGGCCTCAATGGCCTCTTTGGCCCCGGGCACCGCTAGGTCGGGTTGGTAGGTGATGTAGATTTTGTCCATCCCCTCCAGAACGGTGGGCCAATTGGCGGGCTGGTTCCAGTCAAAGGAGGGGTTGGCACTACGTGAGCCCACACGTACGTTGTGGCCCAAGCGGTTCAGACGTTCTACGATGCGTTTTCCCGTTTTTCCCGTTCCGCCCAATACTAAAATGTTCTGTTTCATGATGTTTCGATTTTTGATGTTTATACCTATTTATTAATTCCTACCAATAACAACAGCGCAAAAGAAATGGTGGCTGTTATGATCCGAACCGTATGAAAACGGTTCCATGGCTGTTCAAACCGTTCGCGCAAGGCACGCAGTTCATCCAGAGAGCTGTTCGCCAAATCAGCCTTGTCCAAAATCTGGTTGAGGGGCACATTGCCAAAGACAGTGACCAAGACCACGCCCAAAAAATAAATCAGCACTGCGGCCAGTACCACCCAAAAATGGTATGCTGAAACGCCCCGATTGGCAAAGATTGTGGCAAGGCCCACAAAAAAAGAGCCGAAGAACACCACAAAGAACAGAGGGTTCTCAATGCTGCGGTTCATTTTCTGAAAGGCTTCGAGATACTTCAGGTCGTCCAACTGTCCAATACCAGGGGTGACGGCGTTTCCCCAGGTGAAACAAAGTCCTGCTGTAAGCCCGACCAAAAGTGTTGTTGCGAAAAGGGTGAGGTTGCTTGTTGTAATTTCCATGGTTCATGATTTTGATTGATTGTACTGATTATTGTGCTTTTCCGATTCCTTTCAATTGCCTATAGATTATGGGAGTAGTAACGAATATGCCGCCAATGAGCCAAAAGCCCGGGTCAGTAAAGAAAACATAGTGGTTGCCTCCATTCGGCACGACCAATAAGGGCACGGTAATCAAGGCGTCCAATATAGCAGCGACGCCAAAAAAGGTAAGCCCGACCCACATTCCATGGGTACGGTTGTCTGTTTTGTAGTACTGCTTTGCCCCATACCACATCAAGGGGATGACCGCAACCATCAACACCAAATTGGCCTGCTCTTCTACATTTTCCAATACAGGAACCAAAAAGGATAGGCTATAGATGGTGACGCCCAAAATCCAGATGATCGCTCCGATGCATAGTGCTCTAAAAGTTTTCATAACTGCTCGTTTTTTAATGACAAGACAAAACTATGCCAGCGACAACGGCATCACTTGTTTGAGCGGGAGTATGATTTGTTCGAAAAGGAGAATGTGACTACGCCTTTATCTCGCTGGGGCGGAAACCAAATTTCTTGGTAAAGGCGTTTGAAAATGAACTCAGACTGTCATAGCCCACATGCCACGCAGCCTCTTGCACTGTGGCACTTTTGCTGCGAATCAGGTCGTGTGCCTTGGTCATGCGTTCGTTTTGAAGGTATTTGAACACCGGTACGCCAAAAAGTTCTTTAAACTCTTTTTTCAGTTTAAAGGTATTGAGTCCGATTTGTCGGGAGAGTTCGGTCAATGATGGCGGGGCATCCAAATTTTGGGACAAGATTTCCTTGGCCTGAAAGAGTTTTTCACGCTCTGTGGAGTTGATGGTTTCGGTCTCCAAATTCGAGAGTTGCCAAAAAAAATGTGACAGCAACGCGGTTATCTGACTGCGGAAGAACATCATCTTTGCCTTGCCCTCGTATTGGTTGCTAAAGATGTTGTTCACGATTTGCTCCATTTCAGGGGTCATAAAAAAACGGGGGCCTTCAACATACGAATCCGACGGATTGACGAGTTCATTTAGAAGCCCCGTGAACAGCTCTCCCTCACCATTGGGCAGGTTCTGAAGGTTTTTGGGCGCGGTCGCAATAAGCACACACTCCAAAGGCTTATTGGCAGGCACCGTATGGATACACTCTATGGTAGGGTCTGCATAAAAAGAAATGGCCAATCCTTTGGTATTGTCGTATTCGTTGTTCTGGTCGCCATTTTTCATGTTTAGATGCACGTTGCCCGAACCATAAAAGGCCACGGCAATCAAAGGCTCATCAAATCGACACGAATCTATGGTGTCCGTATCTGAATTGGCGGCTTCGACCAAAACAATAAAATCGTTGATATTGATGGTGTCACGTGTCATTACCTGAAAATTACAAAAATGGATGGAATGCCCGCTCGAACCACAGTTTAAAAAATAGTGCTGACCGCCTCAACCACCCTGTCCAAATCAGCATAGTTGGCGGCTCCTTTCCCTGGACAGGGAAATGTGTCCGAATGAAATGAGGACGGAAAGGGTGGATAAAACCATCCCTTCTGTCTTAACACTTCGTGTTAAGACACCTCCCTTTATCCAAAGGGAGGAGCTATTAATCTTTTAAAAGGTATTTTTCACCGCCGCAACCGTCCTATCCAAATCATCATAGCTGATGGCATCATTTAAAAAATAGCTTTCAAAGGCAGAGGGCGGTAAATAAATGCCCTGGTCGAGCATGCCATGAAAGTATTTTTTAAAGGTGTCGTTGTTGCCCTTGGCGGAAGAAGCAAAATCAACAACAGGGTCTTCGCAAAAATGCACGGAAACCATACTGCCAAAACGGTTGATTTGGTGAACTATGCCTTTTTCAGTCAAGACCTTAGCGATGCCGTTGTGTAAATGCTCAGTCTTTTTGGTGATACTTTCAAAAACCTCTGGTTGTTTGTCAATCTCGGTCAGCATGGCAAGACCCGCGGCCATCGCCAAGGGATTGCCACTCAAGGTACCCGCTTGGTAAACGGGCCCTTCAGGGGCCAAATGCGCCATGATTTCCGCTCGGGCGGCAAAGGCCCCGACCGGGAGTCCGCCACCAATGACCTTTCCGAACATGACAATGTCGGCATCAATGCCCAACACTTCTTGTGCTCCGCCCTTTGCCAAGCGAAAACCGGTCATCACCTCATCGAACAACAACAATATCCCTTCTTGGGTACAGAGCTCACGAAGTCCGTGAATGAATTCTTTGGTTGGAATGATACAACCCATATTGCCCGCCACAGGTTCAATGATGATGGCCGCAATCTTTCCTTGGTTGGCCTTTACCAGTGCTCTGACCCCATCCAAATCGTTATAATTGGCCAACAGCGTGTCTTTGGCCGTGCCTTGGGTCACCCCAGGACTGTTGGGACTCCCAAACGTCACTGCGCCGCTGCCCGCCTGTATCAAAAACGCATCAGAATGGCCATGGTAACAGCCCGCAAACTTGATGATCTTATCCTTTCCAGTATAACCCCGTGCCAAACGTACCGCACTCATGCAGGCTTCCGTACCAGAATTTACGAATCGAATCTTATCAATATTGGGCACCATTTTGACCGCCAGCTTGGCCAACTCGGTCTCAATCTCAGTGGGAATTCCAAAAGAGGTTCCTTTTTTGGCTTTTTCAACCACGGCCTTGATGACAGGTTCATGGGCATGGCCGAACAACAACGGCCCCCAAGAGGAAATATAATCGATGTATTGGTGACCATCTTCATCATAGAGATAGGCCCCTTTGGCCCCTTTGATAAAAATGGGCTCCCCGCCCACGGCCTTAAATGCTCGCACGGGTGAATTGACCCCCCCGGGAATGTATTTTTGCGCTTCCGCAAACAGTGCGCTGCTTCTTTCGTATCGCATAAATTAATTCGTTTTTTCATTCCCGAACCTGTGCCGAACTTGATTCGGTAAAGACGGGAATCTGGTAATCTTTAGAATCCGTATCTTACTTCAATTACACTTCAACTGCGCTCAGTGTGACATGCTCAGCATAGACATTGGTGGGAATCTAAAATAAATATTTCTTGGATTCCTGCTTCCGCAGGAATGACAACTTTTATTTCGTCTTTGGGCGTCTCAAGTTCAGTACTTGCCCAATGGATATATTGGTGCTCTCCAAACCATTTAACTGCATGATTTCATCCACTGAAATACCGTAGTACTTTGAAATGCCGTACAAGGTATCGCCCTGTTGGATGATATGGGTGAAGACGTCATATTCTTTGGTCTTCCTGACGACATCCAACCCTCCATTGACGACCTCATCATCATATTTATCCAGCTCAAAGCTTTCAATCAATGCAATCAGTTTCTGGGGATATTTTTTATCCGTGGCATACCCTGCTTTTTTGAGTCCGTGCGCCCATTTTTTGTAATCATCCTTTCGGTAGTTGAACAAAAAGGCATATCGCGACCGCGAGGACAAAAAGATACTGTGGTCACGAAACGAAAACATGGGGTGGTTGTACTTTCGAAAACATTCACCCCGGGCATCATCGTCATGAAAATCAAACTCGCCCTGCCAGCCTGTATGGCATTTGATACCAAAATGGTTGTTTGTTTTTTGGGTCAGCTCGCCTTTTCCGGCACCACTCTCCAAAATACCCTGTGCCAAAGTAATACTAGCGGGTATGCCAAAGGCACGCATCTCATACTGGGCAATCTCGGCAAAAGTTTCGATATATTCTTTGGTGTTCGCGATAGGAAATTTCAAAAATCGCCCAGGGTCTTCAGGCATAGGGTAGAGTTCTGCCTCTTTGACCTTTGTTTTTTCAATATCGGTGTTGGGATTATAGACAGTGCGCGGTTTCTTGATTGTTTCACCCTGACGCGCCGTGCGCTTTTTGGTGCCACAGCTCGATACAAGTGCCAGCACCAATACTGCATACAAAATTCGTGTTCTCATCAATGTAGTAACGGCAAATTTTTCTTTTTCAGTACACGGTTCATGCCCTTTTTGCCCTGCAGCCCCCCGGTATGGATGGCCAAAATTCGGGTTTTCGGCTTGAACGCACCCTTTTTAATTTGGTCAAAAATACCAAATAGCATCTTACCTGTGTAGATAGGATCTAAGGGAATTTCTGTTTTGGCATAAAAATCATTGATAAAATGAACCAATTCGGCCGTCACCTTTGCATACCCTCCAAAGTGATGGTCTGTAACCAATTGCCAGTTCTTGACCTTGGCAAATTTTTGAATTGCTTCTATCAAGAAATCGCCCTTTAATGATGCATAACCATGTACCGTTTGATTCGCTGTGGCGGAATTGATGAATCCCGCA
This sequence comes from Allomuricauda sp. d1, assembly GCF_039592695.1. Classification (NCBI taxonomy): domain Bacteria; kingdom Pseudomonadati; phylum Bacteroidota; class Flavobacteriia; order Flavobacteriales; family Flavobacteriaceae; genus Allomuricauda; species Allomuricauda sp. d1. Next base: position 45,315 of record NZ_JBBUTK010000003.1, read on the forward strand.
ACGGTGCCGCCCGTGCCAACAGCGCAGCAGATACAATCAAAATTGGCATCTTCTACAGTCAAAATTTCTTCACAGCCTTTGACCGCCAGGGTGTTGGTGCCGCCTTCGGGAAGATGGTAAAAGTTACCAAAGCGTTGCTGTAAATCCTCCAAAAAGTGGGATTCCGCCTTTTTTCGGTAGCCCTCTCGAGACACAAAATGAAACCGCATCCCAAAATCGGAAGCCATCTTCAGAGTGGGATTTTCGTGCCAGTTGTTTTCCAATTCTTCCCCACGGATGATTCCTATGGTATGGAATCCGTTTTCCTTTCCCGCGCAAGCGGTCGCCAAAATATGGTTTGAAAATGCCCCACCAAAAGTCAGTAGGGTCGAATGCCCGATTTCTTTGGCCCTTACAAGATTGTATTTGAGCTTTCGGTATTTGTTTCCCGAAATATGGGGATGGAGTTCATCTTCCCGCTTGATAACCAATTGCACACCATGTTCATCGAGAAATGGAAGGTGTACTTGCTGATTTCTACTTTTCAAGGGAACCTATCGAAAAATATAGTTCAAGAATGCAAATCGTTTTCGGGTATTTAGATAGTCTGCGTTGTGCTCATTGGCATAGGCCTCTCGCTCAAAGCTGATGTTCTGGTAGGCGCGATAACTGTTCAGGTACAAAACGCTGCGGAACAACCACTCGCCTACATACCAAAGATAAAACGGCAAAATGAACAGCTCTTGCTGCTGTTTTAGGTGAATGCGCTCATGGTTGATGAGCACTGTATCTTTTTTGTGATGGTTTTCTTTTACAATGATGAACGGCCAAAGTGAGAGCCCCACATAGTTTTTGTAAAAGAAATGTCTAAAGACTACAACCATATACCCCAATGATGGTTCATATCAAATATAACGCCTTCTAGTTGTTAAAATTTCAAAAGGTCGGCCATATTATCAACAAATCAGGTGAACTACGCTCGTAAAATCGCTAAAAATCAACTAACTTTATAGAAATGGAGCTAGATTTTCAGTAGTAATGAAGAAAATCATTCCCCCCGAAGAGGGTGATTATTATCTTTCTGAAGAAGGCTATAAGGTGTTCACAGAACAATACCATCTGAAACGGGGTTACTGTTGCGAAAGTGGCTGTAGGCACTGTCCGTATGGTTTTGACAAAAAAACTGGGCTACGCCGCTAAAATCAGGGTTTTCGGCACAGTATTTGATATATTTTCAATTAAGATTGCTGTTCACTCAAAAAAATTGATATGATGAAAAATTTAAAACTTTTAGCCTTACCCGTCTTATTGGTCGTCTTTTTGAGCTCATGCGTTTCTGTGCGTGTAGTTTCTGATTATGATAAAGAGGCCAACTTCAATGAATACAGATCGTATGCCTTCTACAAAACAGGTATTGACAAGGCCCAGATTTCTGACCTTGACAAAAAGCGAATTTTAAAAGCCATTGATACTGAACTCAGCAACCGTGGTTTTGTGAAGTCACAAAATCCTGATTTATTGATAAGCATCTTTACCAAAGAGAGTGAACAGGTTGACGTCTACAACAACAACTGGGGCTGGGGAGGCTTTGGTTGGGGCGGCTGGGGCTGGGGAGGCTTTGGCTGGGGTGGATGGAATCCATGGCTCTGGGGTCCCGGTTGGGGCTGGGGCGGTGCCTGGGGACCGAATGTCTCTACCCGAACCGAGGGTTCGCTGTACATAGACCTTATTGACGCCAAGAACAAAGAGTTGGTATGGCAGGGTCGTGGTGCCGGCACTTTGAACAGCAATACCAATAATATTGAGAAGAAAGAAGAGCGAATTCGAGAATTTGTTTCCCAAATTCTAGAAGCGTATCCACCTGAAAGCGCAGTGGCCGCAAACTAACCCTTCGACTGCGCTCAGGATGACAGTCAATGGTTTCGAATTTAACAATATTCAGTGCCGAGCGAAGCATCTATAGTAACTGAGGTTGAGTGTTTATTGTAGTAGAAAAGTGAGGTTGAAGCTTCGTTCCACCCAAAAACCTTTCCGTTCATAAGAGCGGAAAGGTTTTTTCTTTACGCCAGATCGAACTTCTTGGCATTCTCCCAAAATGTTGGCATTGCCCCCCAACAATTCGTATTTTTACAGTGAAGCAAAGAGTAATCCATGTTCCATCTCGCCCAAGCCAATATCGCCCGTTTCAAGGCACCGTTGACTGACCCCCAGATGAAAGAGTTCGTTGATTTTCTCGAACCGGTGAACCGCTTTGCAGAAGAGAGCAAAGGCTTTGTTTGGCGCTTGAAAGATGAACAAGGTCGGCCAGCCTCTTATTTGGAGTCTCCCTTTAAGGATGATATGATGGCCATCAATATCAGTGTTTGGGAGGATGTGGAATCGTTCAAAAATTTTGTCTATGGAAGCGTGCACAGTTACTTTTTGCGGAACAAGAAGAAATGGTTTGACCTCAAGGGCACCTCACTTTTTGTAATGTGGTGGATGCCCGAAGGGCAAATGCCGACGTTGGATATGGCCAAAGAAAAACTGGAAGCTTTGGAAGCTAACGGGCCCTCGCCCGCTGCCTTTACTTTTAGGGGATTTTACGACGCTGAGGGAAGATTGATTGAAACATTGACGGGCTAGGTTTATCAAAGCTTAAAGAAAGATGTGATAAAAATTTTAGCAGATTCCCGCCGAAGTTTATCCTGAGCGTAGTCGAAGGGCGGGAATGAAAAAGAGTAATTTATGGATACAGCATACGAAAGCAACCCGATTCTTGACAAGCTGCCGAAACACTTGCGGCAGTACATCAAACCGCAAAATTATGAGGACTATTCGCCCATTGACCAAGCGGTGTGGCGGTATGTGATGCGAAAAAATGTGGATTACCTCAGCAAAGTGGCCCACAAATCGTATGTTGACGGGTTGCGAAAAACAGGAATTTCCATTGACCACATCCCGAACATGTACGGTATGAACCGTATTTTAAAGGAAATCGGCTGGGCAGCCGTGGCCGTCGACGGATTCATACCTCCCGCAGCTTTTATGGAGTTTCAGGCCTACAACGTGCTGGTCATTGCCTCCGACATCCGTCAGTTGGAAAATATCGAATATACCCCAGCTCCTGACATCATACATGAGGGGGCGGGCCATGCGCCCATCATCGCCAATCCTGAGTACGCGGAATATCTGCGGCGTTTTGGTGAAATTGGGTGCAAGGCTATATCAAGTGCCAAAGATTATGAACTCTATGAAGCGGTTCGCCATCTGAGCATTATCAAAGAGGCCGATGGCACGCCACAAGACGAGATTGAAGCCGCAGAAAAGCGCATTGAAGACCTGCAGAACAATATGGGCGAACCCAGTGAAATGGCATTGATTCGAAACCTACATTGGTGGACTGTGGAATATGGTCTCATAGGCACGGTGGACAATCCCAAAATTTATGGGGCTGGATTGTTGTCGTCAATCGGAGAAAGTACATGGTGCATGACCGATAAGGTCAAAAAACTACCCTATTCCATGGAAGCCGTGCATACTGAATTCGATATCACCAAACCCCAACCACAACTTTTTGTCACTCCTGATTTTGCTTTTTTGAATCAGGTCTTGGAAGATTTTGCCGATACTATGGCATTACGAAGAGGTGGACTGGAAGGAGTGCAAAAATTGATCGACTCCAAAGAACTGGGCACGGTAGAGCTGAGCACAGGACTCCAGATTTCAGGAAATTTCGACAAGGTCATCGCCCATGATGGCGAGCCTGTCTACATTCAAACCGAGGGGCCGACTGCTCTTGCCTATCGGGAGAAAGAGCTCATAGGCCATGGCATTGAAAAACACACCAATGGTTTCGGTACGCCCGTTGGCAAATTGAAGGGCATCAATCTGGCCATTGAAAACATGGGGCCACGTGATTTAAAGGCCTACAATATTTACGAGGGCGAAACCATTACCCTTGAGTTTGACGGCAACATCAAAATCACCGGAAAAATTGTTACCGGCACCCGCAACCTTCAGGGCAAAATTTTGTTGGTGACCTTTGAAAATTGCAAAGTGACCCACGGCAAAAAGGTACTATTTGAATCGGGGTCAGAAACCTATAGCATGGCCGTTGGGCAAGAGGTCATTTCAGCATTTCATGGCCCGGCTGATGTCAACAGCTTTGATTTGGTCACCCATGAGCTCACCGATACCACCATCAAAAAACCGAAGACGGCAGCACGCCAACGTTTGGAAACCTTGTACCAACGCATTCGTGACTGGCGAGAAGGCGTAGATCGCACCATCTCACGTGGCAAGGTGTTTTTAGAGCTGAAAGAGCAGTACCCCAACGACTGGTTGTTATCCGTAGAACTCTACGAACTGGCCAAAAAAGACAGCAATACTGAGCTGGCAGGGGAAATTCTCAAGCATTTGGAAACGGTAAAACGGCAAAACCCGAAAGTGGGGCATTTGATTGATGATGGACTGGCCCTTGTTGACCAAGTTTTGGTCAATTGAGCTCAAATGTATTTCCCACTCTTGATTGACCATGAACAAATCCTCATTTAAACGCATTGACCAACATATCGCAAAACAAATGAAATTGTGGGGCATGCCGGCCCTGCGTATTTCCTTTGCCATTATTTTCTTTTGGTTCGGCATACTCAAACCCTTTGGGCTTTCTGCCGCCGAGGGTCTTTTGAAGGCTACCGTCGCATGGTTGCCGTTCGGGTCTCCGGAACAATGGTTGTCGATCATTGGGTGGTGGGAAGTGGTCATCGGCATTACTTTTTTGTTCAGATTGACCACTAGAATCGCCATTGCCCTGCTCTTCATCCAGATGGTGGGTACGTTTATGCCGTTGGTCATATTGCCGGAAGTTACTTTTCAAGACAGCAATATTCTTATGCCAACTATTGAGGGGCAGTACATCATCAAAAATTTGATGGTCATCTCAGCAGCTTTGGTGATTGGGGGTTCTTTTTATGAGAAAAAATCACCCAAAGCAAGGGAAGAAAAAACATCGTTTTAGTCGATGGTCTTGGTGGGTTGCCAATGTAATTCCTCTATTTTTTCTATGGGGGTTTGGTTGTAGACCAATATCCACCCCATACTATTGGTCAGCACCAAAAATTTGGAAAGCTCTGAAACCAAACGGTTTTCTGCGTTGGATTTTAGCGTAGATGCCTCCACTTTTTTCAGCAACGATGCATTCACGTTGCGTTTGATGGCATTGTAATCATTGGCGTCAAAAGGATTCAGATAGTCTGCCGTGACATCGTAATATTCAAAATCGGGATTGATTTTGATTTCGGGTTCTGGAATATTTTTGATGGTCAATGTTTTAGATTCCTCATCTACTTTGAAATCAATCTTGGATAAATCATACGCCACGGTAACCTCAGCGTTTACGACCACCAGTGCCTTTTTCTGTGCGGTGATCAACGGCCCAAAAAGCGCTTTTGAATCCGCATAATTGTAGACCTCTGCGAAGTGCCCTTCGGTCACGATCAGTTTTGAAACGTTCTCAATCTGCTGCTGGATGAGCATGGAATTTTCCTGAAGGATTCTTTTATCCTCCCTATCATCGTTGCATGATTTGTAGATCAATACCGCTGCCAGTGCCAATATGATTCCCGCCAAGACTTTTTTCATACGATTTATTTCAACTCCTTCCCTCAGACGAGGGGAGGTGGATTCCGCATCCCGATAACTATCGGGAGCGGAAGACGGAAAGGTCTGATTCAACCCACCCCGTCTCCCTGACCAAGGCAGGGAGCCACCCCTCCCTTAAAAAGGAGGGGAGTTTTTATTTTATATATTTTTTTGCCTCCTTTAAGGCCTCTTGAATGCCCGCCGGGTTTTTACCCCCTGCCGTGGCGAAAAAAGGCTGACCACCACCACCGCCCTGAATGTATTTACCCAACTCACGGACAATCGTGCCCGCATTCAACTCTTTTTCCCCCACCAAATTCTTTGAGATGTAGCAGGCCAACAGGGCCTTGCCCTCTTTCTCGGCCCCAAAGAGCAGAAACACATTTTCTTTGGTATTACCGATTTCAAAGGCGAGGTCTTTCATTCCACCTGCGTCCAAGTCCACTTTTTTAGCCAGAAAATTGATTCCGTTGACTTCTTCAAATTCGTTGAGCAGATCACCCTTGAGGTTTTTGGCCTTGTCTTTCAACAAACTTTCTACCTGCTTTTTAAGTTGGGCATTTTCTTCTTGCAAAGCCGTGACGGCTTTCACAGGATCTTGTGATTTACCAAGTAGGTCTTTGATTTCAAACAGTTTACGGTTGTTCTCAAAGTAGAAGTCCTTCACGGCGTCAGAAGTGATGGCCTCGATACGACGGATACCGGCAGCCACCGCACCTTCAGAGACAATCTTGAAATGCCAGATATCACCTGTATTTTTTACATGGGTTCCCCCACACAGCTCGATGGACTGCCCGAAGCGTACCGTTCGTACTGTATCGCCATACTTTTCACCGAAAAGGGCCATGGCCCCCTCGGCCAAGGCTTCTTTCATCGGTATGCTTCGTTGTTCTTGCAAAGGCAGTTGCCCTTCAATGCGCGCATTGACAAAATTCTCAACTTCCCGAAGCTGTTCAGTGGTCACTTTTGAAAAGTGCGAAAAATCGAAACGCAAATATTTTGAGTGTACCGCCGAGCCTTTCTGTTCTACATGGTCGCCCAAGATTTCACGAAGTGCCTGGTGCAGCAAATGGGTGGCCGTATGGTTGGCCGCAGTGCGCTGGCGTTGTTTTTTATCAACTACCGCTTTGAAAATTCCAGATTTTTCTTTGGGCAAACTTTCGGAAAAATGCACGATTTCGTTGTTTTCCCTTTTGGTATCAACGATATAGATGACATCACCATTCTGGGCTTCCAGATAGCCCTTATCGCCCACTTGCCCTCCACCTTCGGCATAAAATGGGGTCAGATTGAACACCATCTGATACTGTTCACCCTCTTTTTTGCTGGTGACCTTTCGATACTTTACCAATCGTATGTCGGCTTCCAACATGTCATAGCCCACAAATTCTTGCTCGGTGTCGGTCATGAGCACCGTCCAATCTGCTTTTGAGATTTCGGATGCCGAACGGGAGCGGTCTTTTTGTTCTTGCAGGGCCTTTTCAAATCCTTCCACATCCAAATCATATCCTTTCTCTTCTAAAATCAAGGCTGTCAAATCAATGGGGAAGCCAAAAGTATCATACAATTCAAAGGCTTTTTGCCCATCAATGGTTTTCGATTTTGCGGATTTGATGATGGAATCCAACAACACCAAGCCCTGTTCCAAAGTGCCCAAAAAGGAATGCTCTTCTTCTTTGATGACATTCTCGATCAATTGATGCTGCTTTTTCAATTCGGGAAAAGCTGTGCCCATCTGCTCTCCCAACACGTTCACCAATCGATGGATAAACGGTTTGTTGGTATCCAAAAACGTGAAGCCATAACGAATCGCGCGACGCAAAATGCGGCGAATGACATAACCCGCACCCGTATTGCTGGGCAGCTGCCCGTCTGCGATGCTAAAAGCTACAGCTCGAACATGATCGGCCACCACGCGAATGGCCACATCTGTCGCTTGGTCCTTTCCGTAGCGCTTGTTGGTGATGGTCTCAATCTCGCGAATGAGCGGTGTGAAAATATCGGTATCATAATTCGAATGTACCCCTTGAAGCACCATGCACAGGCGTTCAAAGCCCATGCCCGTATCGATATGCTTTTCAGGTAGGTCTTCAAGCTTTCCGTTGGCTTTGCGATTGTATTGTATGAAAACAAGGTTCCAGATTTCAACCACCAAGGGATGGTCTTGGTTGATCAATGAAGCTCCGATAACTTTCTTTCGTTCGGCATCCGGGCGAATATCCACATGAATTTCAGAGCAAGGTCCACAGGGGCCTTGGTCGCCCATTTCCCAGAAATTGTCCTTTTTGTCACCCATGATGATACGGTCTTCGGGCACGATGGCCTTCCAAAGATCAAAGGCTTCCTTGTCCATTTCGAGTTTGTCGGCATCGTCGCTTCCTTCAAACACAGAAACATACAGTCGGTCTTTATTGATACCGTATACTTCGGTCAACAGCTCCCAGGCCCATGTGATGGCCTCTTTTTTAAAATAATCCCCAAAACTCCAATTGCCCAACATCTCGAACATGGTGTGGTGATAAGTATCCTTGCCCACCTCTTCGAGGTCATTGTGCTTGCCACTCACCCGAAGGCATTTTTGGGTATCGGCCACCCGTTGGTGCTTTGGAGTGGAATTCCCCAAGAAAAATTCTTTGAACTGGTTCATGCCCGCATTGGTGAACATCAATGTTGGGTCGTCTTTGATGACCATGGGGGCCGACGGAACGATTCTATGTTCTTTGGACTTAAAAAAGCTTAAAAACTGTTCTCTAACTTTTTGGGACGTCATTTCGAAATTGATACTTTAAAGAATTTTAACAGTGCTTACAAAACAATTTTTATATTTGTTTGTTTCTGTTAAAAGAACGACCAAAAATAGGGAAATTCCCGCATGTCTAAGGTAAAATACTATTACGATCCCGATACGCTGTCGTACCGGAAAATTGAGCAGAAGAAGTCGCGAAAATATCGCAACATTTTTTTCTTTTTGCTCAGTTCGGCCCTTTTTGGTTTCGTCGTCCTGACCATTTTGCTAAACACCAGTCTGGTCAATACTCCGAAAGAACTTTCATTGGAGCGCGAAGTGCGTAACTATGAACTGCAGTTTGAGATTTTGGATCGCAAAATGGGCCAGATGGAACAGGTTCTGGCCAATATCGAGGACCGTGACAATAATATTTATCGTTTGTATTTTGAGGCCAACCCAATACCTGAAGAGCAACGACGTGCCGGTTTTGGCGGGGTAAACCGTTACAAATCTTTGGAGGGCTTCAACAATTCTGAAATTATCATCGATGCGACAAAGCGATTGGACATCATTCAGAAACAAATGGTCATACAATCGAAATCATTGGATGAAATCGCCAAATTGGCCGAAGAGAAAGAAAAGCTGTTGGCTTCCATACCCGCAATTCAACCCGTGAGCAATGAAAACCTGACCCGAATGGCCTCAGGTTTCGGGTGGCGCTCCGACCCTTTTACCAAGGCACGAAAAATGCATTGGGGCATGGACTTTACCGCACCACGCGGTACGCCCATCTATGCAACAGGCAATGGCAAGGTGACCCGTGCCGACAATCGCTCTTCGGGCTATGGCAAGCACATCAGAATAGAACATGGTTACGGCTATATGACCCTGTACGCGCATTTGAGCAAGTACAATGTCACTGTGGGTCAAAAAGTGCAACGAGGTGACTTGATTGGTTTTGTGGGCAATACAGGTCGTTCAGAGGCACCCCATCTACATTATGAAGTTTGGAAAGATGATGAAAAAATCAACCCCATCAATTTCTACTACGGCAGTTTAACGGCTGATGAATTCGAAAGCATGCTCAAGTTTGCCAACCAAGAGAACCAATCGCTTGACTGATGCACGTAGAACTTCCTGAAAAACGATATTACGGTATTGGCGAAGTGGCCAAGGCCTTTGGGGTCAATACCTCATTGATTCGTTTTTGGGAAAAGGAATTTGATGTACTGCAGCCCAAAAAGAATGCCAAGGGCAACCGTAAGTTCACTCCCGAAGACATAAAAAACCTGCAATTGATCTATCATTTGGTCAAAGAGCGAGGGTTTACGCTCGAGGGCGCCAAAATCCATCTGAAAGAAGAAAAGCACAAGACATTGTCAAACTTTGAGATTATTGAAAAGCTCCAAAAAATAAAGTCAGAGCTCCAAAAAATAAAGGAACAACTTTAAACTGATGTAACAATAGCTGCCTGTCAGCTACTTATCTTACAACCACAATAAACACTAAATCACACGAAAATGAAAAAATGGCTAATTCCAGTAATCATTCTTGCTGTTATTGCATTTGCCCTTTACCAATGGGGAGTTGGGTTCAACAACAAAGCGGTTGAACTTGAGGCAGATGCAAAGACTGCCTGGTCGAATGTTGAAAGTTCGTACCAACGGCGTAACGACCTCATCGGCAATTTGGTCAAGACCGTTCAGGGGGCCGCAGATTTTGAACGCGAAACCTTGACAGAGGTCATCGAAGCGCGTTCAAAGGCAACCGCAACGACCATTGATGCCAATAATATCACGGCAGATCAGTTGGCCCAATTTCAACAGGCCCAGACAGGTCTTTCTTCCGCCCTTTCACGGCTTTTGGTCACGGTAGAACGATACCCAGAACTGAAGGCAAACCAAAACTTTTTGGAACTGCAATCACAATTAGAGGGCACCGAAAACCGCATCAATGTGGCCCGTGACCGTTACAATGAGGCGGTGAACAAATACGATATCCATACGACCAAATTTCCCGGGAAACTACTCGCCGGTCTTTTCGGTTTTGAGGAAATGCCACGCTATAAAGCAGACCCCGGTTCTGAAAATGCCCCTGACGTAAACTTTGAATTTGATTGATCATGTCAGAAGTCGAGGCATTTTTGACCGCCAAAGAAGAGCAAGAAATTGTCGATGCCATTCTTAAGGCAGAAAAAAACACGTCTGGCGAAATTCGGGTGCACATTGAGCCTTCGGCCAAAATTGACCATTTCAGCCGTGCCCAACAGGTGTTCCATTTTTTGAAGATGGACAATACAAAGGATGAAAACGGCGTACTCATCTACGTGGCGGTACACGACCATAAGTTTGTGATTTATGGGGATAAGGGCATCGACAAAGCTGTGCCAAAAGGTTTTTGGGACAGTACCCGTGATGTCATGCAAAAACACTTCAAAAAAGGTGATTTCAAAACGGGAATCGTCGAAGGTATATTGAAAGCTGGAAAAGAACTGGAAGCCCATTTTCCATGGGACCATGGTGATATCAATGAATTGAGCGATGCAGTTTCTAAAGGATGAGCCTCCCCTAACCCCTTCATGTGGGAGAAGGCCTCCCTTAACCCCTCCAAAGGAGGGGAATTCCCATGTTGACACATCAATATGGCAATGCATGTTTCTGATTTCATTCTTTCTTATTTCCCATTTTGGTTGGGCCCAGTTTGACATTCCTCCCAAGCCCGAAAAAGAAACCAGTGTCTATGATTATGTGAATCTGCTTTCCACTTCGGAAAAAACAGCGTTGGAGCAGAAATTGATTGGTTACGCTGATAGCACCTCAACCCAAATTGTGACTGCGATCATCAGTTCCACCGAAGGTGAGAACATCAATTATCTAGGTGCACAATGGGGTCAAAAATGGGGCATTGGCCAAGCAGACAAAGACAATGGTATTCTAATTCTCTTGGCAAAAGATGACCGCCGTATCGCCATCAACACAGGTTATGGCGTTGAGGGATCGTTGACCGATGCCATGAGCAAGCGCATTATTGAAACGGTCATCATTCCCGAATTCAAACAAGGCGACTATTACGGTGGATTGGATGCTGGGGCCGACGCCATTTTTCAAGTGCTCAATGGCGAATTTAAGGAAGAACGCACTTTTGGCGACGAACAGGGCTTTCCCTTGCGGTCATTGTTGCCCTTCATCATCTTTTTTGTCATTTTAATCATACTCTCACGCCGTAGAAACCGAGGTGGTAAAGGAAACAATCGCGGTGGCCGAGGGGGTCGTGCACCCAGCATTTGGGACATCATTATTCTCAGCAATATGGGCCGAAGCAGCGGTTCAGGTGGCGGCTTCGGTGGCGGCGGAAGCTTTGGCGGTGGTGGTTTTGGTGGTGGTTTCGGCGGCGGAGGTTTTGGCGGTGGCGGTGCTTCTGGGGGTTGGTAGCATTTAGACGTAAGATTCTTGACATGAGACCGCTACGCTCTTTGACCGAGATTGTTAAAGCAACCATTCCCATAAATATCATCTTACCAAAAAGATTCATGTCAATAAAAAAACTGCTCTTTTTAATTTTTTCGATTTTCCTATTTAATGGCTGTATTGGGGAAGTCAGTGATGATTTCGACTGCAGTGCAGTATCCTGCATAGGACCTCCTGTTTTTATCATTGAGGTTATTCAGAATGATGAAAATGTTATTGAAAATGACATCTATTCGTTAGAAAACATTACAATCTCAGGAGATAGTTCAGATGATTTTGACATCAGTATCTATGACCCAAATTCAGATTCTATTCCAAGGCTTTTGATACAAAACAATCAATGGAAGGTTGGCGTTATCGAATTCAACCTCAATTTCTCTGCGGATTTCACTTTTCAGTTCAATACAGAAATCGGTTTATCTACTGGTCAGTGCTGTGGCGGCATACCCAGACTAGAATCTTTACAAATTGATGGGCAAACCCGAGAACCTATTGATGGGATTTATACTCTAATTTTAGAGTAACTAGTTTTCCATAGTGGGCTTTCTATAGAAAATCTTGTTGACGATTTTCCACTCTCCATCAATCTTGAGCAGGTTCATAAAATCAATAAAGGAGAAGTCGGGATACTCAATTTCCAGACGGGCATTGGCAGCATGGCCTGATACGGTGATATTGGCTATTCGTGTTTGTCTGTTTTGTTTGGGCTTACTGGCATCCATCCTTGAGAAAAACTCCAAGGCATTCACCTCTTTATAGCCTTCATCAGTAATATATTTCATGGTGGCGTTTTCGTGAAATGCTTTTTTGAGCGTTTCGAAATCATTGTTGGTGCCACCATCGAGATAATAATTTACAGTCTGCGCGACCATTTCATAGTCTGATTTTTGGGCATTGATGATAAATGTGGAAAGAGAAAGCAGTAACACGACTGTCCGTTTCATGATTGATTGATTTTGGTTGTTCTTAAAGGTATGGAACTGCCTGAATGAAGGGTATTAAAGAAATGGTAAAATCTATTTCTTCCGAATAAAAATAGTAACGGGCACCCCGGTAAAATCAAAGTTTTCACGCAGTTTGTTCTCTAAAAACCGTTTATAGGGGTCACGAACGTACTGTGGCAGGTTACAGAAAAAAGCAAATTGGGGGTAGGGTGTCGGCAGTTGTGTACAGAATTTAATTTTTACATATTTGCCCTTATACGATGGTGGTGGTGTCTTTTCAATGATGGGCAGCATCACATCGTTCAATTTTCGGGTCACCACTTTTTTTGAACGGTTTTGATATACTTCGACGGCTGTTTCAATAGCCTTATAAATGCGTTGTTTGGTCAATACTGAAATAAAGAGGATGGGCACGTCAACAAAAGGTTCCATCGCCTCTTTGATTTTTTTCGTGTAATCACGCACCGTGTTCGTTTCTTTTTCGACCAAATCCCATTTATTGACCAGAATGACAATACCCTTGTTATTGCGTTGGGCCAGCCAAAAAATATTCTGTACCTGACCGTCAAAGCCGCGAGTGGCATCCAACAACAACAAACAGACGTCACAATGCTCAATGGCCCTGATGGAGCGCATCACGGAATAAAATTCCAAATCTTCCTTGACCTTGGCCTTTCTGCGAATACCAGCAGTATCGACCAGATTGAATTCAAAGCCAAAACGGTTGTATTTGGTATCGATACTGTCGCGGGTCGTTCCGGCAATATCGGTTACGATATACCGCTCTTCACCGATCAAGGCATTGATGAAGGAAGATTTTCCGGCATTCGGTCGGCCAACCACCGCAAATCTTGGTAGCTCGCTTTCTTCTTCCTCGATTTCAGGTAGCACTTGGACCAAGGCATCCAACAATTCGCCGGTACCACTGCCGTTGATGCTTGAGATGGTGAAATAATCGCCAAGTCCCAGACCATAAAACTCCACCGCATCAGCCGCTCTTTGGGCATTGTCCACTTTGTTGACAGCCAAAAAAATAGGCTTATCCACACGGCGCAATAATTTGGCGACATCCTCATCCATTCCCGTAACGCCAGATTCCACATCGACCATAAAAATAATGGCATCGGCTTCCTCAATGGCCAATTCTACCTGTTTATCTATTTCTTGTTCAAAAATATCATCGCTGCCCACGACATAGCCTCCCGTGTCAACCAGTGAAAATTCCTTGCCGTTCCAATCACTTTTACCGTAGTGACGATCCCGGGTCACCCCACTAACGGCATCAACAATGGCCTCGCGACGTTGGATCAAACGATTGAAAAAAGTCGATTTGCCCACGTTGGGCCTTCCCACAATGGCAACAATGCCTCCCATGCTCTGAAATTTTGGCAAAAGTAGCATTATTGTTACGAAAAATGGATATCTTTTTATGACCTAATGACCAATGAATGAGTGAGCTTACCAATGAAATTGTGCTACGGCCAAGGTTTAAAATTGACGTACTATCTGATTTGGATACGTTAAAGGCAGTTTTTGATGTCAAGCCCAAAAAACCGTTTACAATCAAAAGGATCGATGAGCACGTCTATTTGAGGTTTGTCAAAGAACGTACGAGCTTTTGGTCACCGCAACTGCATTTGGAACTCACCTCATTTGAAAAAGGAAAAAGCACCATTCACGGGGTATTTGGGCCCAACCCCACACTTTGGACCTTTTTTATGTTTTTGCATTTTGGTGTGGCGACCTTGTTCATCATTCTTGGGATTTTTGCCTATTCCAAATACAGTTTGGGACACGACATTACGATGATGTGGATTGGGATGGGTTTTTTGGTCATTATTTGGTTTGTGCTTTATGCCTTTGGAAGATTGGGAAAGTCTAAAGGAAAATCCCAAATGGCTGAGCTCAACGCCTATCTATACGAATTGGTACGTCACTTGCCCATCACCAAATAAAGAACCAAGCCGAATCTCATTTTAAGATAAGGCGAATGCTTTTGCTGAAAATTGATTGCCAGTGCTTATTAAAAGTCTCTGGCGATAAAGGGAATGACAGAGCCATTTTCATTTCGGCCTAGATAGGGGTCGCCAACATTTCTTCTTCGGATGGTTTTGGCCGGCGTACCATAAGCGACCACATGACTGTCAATATCGTCTATCACCAATGATCCTGCACCGATTACCGAGTGTTCAGCTATGGTGATTTTTTCTATGACGTTCGCACCAAGACAGATAGCAGAAAAAGAGCCAAGGGATAAGTTGCCCCCAGCACAGGCACGTGGTGCCATACTTGAATAGTTTTCAATTTTCCCATCATGGTCCAAGGAGCAATTAGTATTGAGGATGCAGAAATTACCAATCTCACAATTGGCGTTGATTATTGCCCCTGGCATAACCACTGTACCGTCACCGATATTGACATTGAGTCCGATTGTTGCACTGGGGTGAACTGCTGATATAAAATTGAAGCCAGGGACGATTTGCAACACCTTATCCACAACTTTTTTTCGGGTCCAATTGTCGCCTATGGCAACTATTCCGCCATAAAGATTGTGTTTGTCGATCAAATAGGGCAAATCATATTCATTACCCAAAATTTTGTGACCACTGTGGTACCTCCCCTTTTTTTTGTAGTAATCCACAAAGCCGACAACGTTGTACTTGCCTTCTTTCTTGATACAATCCAAGACGACACTTCCGTGTCCAGAGGCGCCAAAGATGACAATGTTCTTCATGGTATTTGGGGGATTTGCATTTCATCGATAAAAAGTGCATTTCATCGATGATGTAAATATAGATAAAGAAAGTGAATCAGTGTAGGAAAATTTGACCCAATCCGTAGAAATAATGTTTAGATAACCTAAATTCCACATTCAAATTGCGAAACTTGGCAGCATTATTTTGGGAAATAAAATACAACGTGATGTGAATTAAAATCATTTATTTGGTAACCTGAAATAGCACTTAACTCTGATTTCTATTGGTAGCCAAACCGTTTCAATTGATTGGAATTTGAACGCCAGTTTTTGTTGACCTTTACGTAAAGTTCAATATGGACCTGTTTGCCAAAAAATTGTTCCAAATCTTTCCGGGCCTGAACCCCAACTTTTTTTAAGGCACTGCCCTTATGGCCAATGATGATGCCCTTTTGAGTATTGCGCTCGACCATAATCACGGAGCGGATTCGGATAATGTCGTCATCTTCGATAAATTCTTCAGTTTCGACCTCCACGGCATAGGGAATCTCTTTTTTATAGTTCATGAGGATTTTCTCTCGGATGGCCTCATTGACAAAAAAGCGTTCTGGTCTATCTGTAAACTGGTCTTTGGGATAGTAGGCCGGGCCTTCAGGAAGCAACTCTAAAATTCTTTCGAACACCTCTTTCACGTTAAAGTTTTCCAGTGCCGAAATCGGATGGATTTCTGCTTTGGGAAGCAATTTCTGCCAATACTGAACCTGCTCTTCGAGCTCAGCCTGTTCAGATGTATCGATTTTATTCAACAACAACAAGACTGGAATCTTACTGTTTTGAATCTTTTTAAAAAAAACCTCATCCTTCAAACCTTTCTCACCTATCTCGACCATATAAAGCAGCACATCGGCATCTTCAAAAGCGGACTTGACAAAATCCATCATTGAACTTTGAAGCTCATAGGCAGGTTTGATGATTCCTGGGGTATCTGAAAACACCACTTGAAAATCATCGCCATTGACAATCCCGAAAATACGGTGGCGTGTCGTCTGTGCCTTAGATGTGATGATAGAGAGTTTCTCACCCACAAAGGCATTCATCAAGGTAGATTTGCCCACATTGGGGTTGCCAATAATGTTTACAAAGCCAGATTTATGCTTTCCCATCCTTTAACTTATCAAAATATTCGGCAGCAGCCTTATTTACCTTCGGTGCCAACCACAACACCGCAATCATATTCGGTATAACCATCAGGGCGTAGGCCAAATCGATAAGGTTGATGACCAAATCGACCGAGGCCACCGCTGCAAATACAATGGTGCCCGCAAAATACCAGTTGAAAAATCTACCAATCTTGGCATTGGTCAGAAATGAAAGACATTTCACACCGTAATACGAATACGTGAACAAAGTCGAAAGGGCAAAAGCCGCCACGATTACCATCAATAGCACATCACCTATACCAAAGAGTGATTTTTTAAAGGCAATCAATGTCATGATAATACCATTGCTTTCAGCTTCCAGATAGGCGCCGCTAAGAATAATCACAACAGCTGTGAGCGTACAGACAACAATGGTATCGATGAATGGGCCCAACATGGCCACCAAACCTTCCCGTACCGGTTCGTCATTTTTTGATTGGCCATGGTACATGGGGGCACTACCAAGACCAGCTTCATTTGAGAACATGGCACGCCGAACCCCTAATATCACAAGCCCCCAAAAACCACCAGTGACAGCTGTTTTCAAATTGAAAGCCTCAACTAAGATTAATTTTAGAGATGGCAGTATCTCGGTAGCATTCATAAACATTACGACAACTACTGCCAAGAAATAAAGCAATACCATAAATGGTACAATAGCAGTAGCTACTTTGGCTATTTTTTTGAGTCCGCCAAAAATGACAAAAGAGGTAATCAAAGCCAGTACAATTCCGATGGTCAATTTCCAGTTGAATTCTCCCAATACCATGAGAGTATCGTCAGGCTTGACCACGTTCATAAAAGTTTGTGTGAACTGGTTGGCCGTGAAGACACCCAAGAAGCCAAAAAGTCCAGCTATACAAAAAAATATGGCCAGTAGTCGTGCATTTTCGCCAATGCCATTGATGATATAGAACATGGGGCCACCCTGCAATTTTCCTTCCGAATCTTGGCCCCTGAACATGATTGAGAGGCTACAGGAATAAAATTTGATGGCCATCCCTAAAAGGGCAGTCATCCAAATCCAGAAAATAACCCCAGGACCCCCCATATAAATGGCAATTGCCACCCCAGAGATATTACCCAAACCAACGGTCGCTGCTACGGCAGAAGACAGTGCCTGCAACGAACTCACATCACCTTTTGCATTCTTGTCATCGTACTTTCCAGAGGTAATGGCAATGGCGTGGCCAAAATATCGATAGGGCAAAAACTTAGAATAAAAAGCAAGAAAAAGTCCGCCCCCGATTAGCAAAACAAGCATGGCCCATTCGGTATAGGGCAGCACGGCGGAAAGAAAGTCATTGAACTTTTCCATTTTTCGAAAATAAAGATTTCAAACATAACAATTTCGGCCATAGCCATCTTTGGCACTGGTTTTAATGCCAATTTTTACCGCTTCCCATAAAAATCCTACATTTATGACAATGAACAAATCCATACAATAGATTTCCAAAAAAAATGGGCAATCAACCCTTCGATATTTCAGAAAAGGTCATCGTAATCACCGGGGGATCGGGTGTCCTAGGCGGTAGCATGGCCGAATACTTGGTCTCACAGCGGGCCAAAGTGGCCATCATCGGCCACACGCCAAAAAAGGTAGCAACCAAATTAGAATCTCTTAAAAAGGTGGATGCTGACGTTATGGGCTTTACGGGCGATGTACTCGACAAAACGTTCCTAGAGCACGCCAAGGAAGAACTCATTGAAAAATGGGGAAGGATTGATGCGCTCATCAACGCAGCCGGGGGCAACAGGCCCGGTGCTACCATCGGTGAGAACCAATCCATTTTTGATATGGATTTGGAGGATTTCAGAAAAGTATCCGAATTGAATTTGGATGGCTCTGTCGTTCCTTCCCTGATATTTGGCAAGCAGATGGCAGAACAGGGCAAAGGGTGTATCGTTAATATATCATCGATGGCGGCGACAAGGGCCATCACCCGCGTGGCAGGCTATTCGGCCTCAAAGGCGGCCATTGACAATTTTACACGATGGATGGCCACCGAGCTGGCACAGAAATTTGGTGATGGGTTGCGGGTGAACGCCATCGCGCCAGGCTTTTTTATCGGAGACCAGAACAGGACATTGCTGTTGAATGAAGATGGCAGCCTTACCGAACGCGGCAAAACGATTATTGCAAATACCCCCATGAAGCGTTTTGGCCATGCCCATGAACTGAACGGGGTGGTGCATTGGCTCATCAGCGATGCGACCAGTTTTGTAACAGGGGCCATCATACCCATTGATGGGGGATTCAGTGCATTTAGCGGAGTATAGTATGGGCTTGGAACAGACATGGCGTTGGTACGGACCAAAAGACCCCGTTTCACTGGCCGATATCAAAATGGCGGGGGCCAAGGGTGTGGTCACGGCACTGCACCATATTCCCAATGGGGAAATTTGGTCGGTCAAAGAAATCAAAAAAAGAAAACAAGCTATTGAAGCCGCCGGTCTCACATGGTCGGTCGTTGAAAGCATTCCTGTACATGAGGACATTAAAAAACGTACGGGAAACTTTACAGCATATATCGAAAACTATGGGCAAAGCATCAAAAATCTTGGTGAATGTGGCATCGACACGTTATGCTATAATTTTATGCCGGTATTGGACTGGACGCGCACCGACCTTGCCTACCCCATGCCCGACGGGTCATTGGCACTTCGTTTTGACAAGATTGCATTTGCGGCTTTTGAAATTTTCATGCTAAAGCGACCCGATGCAGCAACCAATCATACCCAAACCGAGATAGAAAAGGCCAAAAACCTTTTTGAGAAAATGCGTGAACGCGACAAAAAAACACTGGCAAAAAATATCATCGCGGGATTACCGGGAGCCGAAGAGGGCTATACGCTAAAGGAATTTCAAAAAGCCCTTGATGGCTATAAAGGGATTGATGATGTACAATTGCGGAACAATCTATATACATTTATCCGCGAAATAGCACCCAAGGCCGAGGCAGCAGGAGTGTTTTTGGCCATCCACCCAGATGATCCGCCCTATTCGATTTTGGGATTGCCACGGGTGGTAAGCACAGAAAAAGATGTGGAAGCACTGCTGAATGCTTATGACAGTCCGCACAATGGCCTTTGTTTTTGCACGGGATCATTCGGGGTACGGCCTGACAATGATTTGGTGGGCATGGCAAAACGGTTTTCCGATCGTATTAATTTTGTGCATCTTAGAAGTACCAAGCGCGACCTCATTGGAAATTTTTATGAGGCCGACCACCTTGACGGTGACGTTGACATGTTTGCAGTCATGAAAGAACTGTTGGCCGAACAGCACAAAAGGAAAAAATTGGGCAAAAAAAATCTACGCATGCCGATGCGCCCCGATCACGGCCATCAAATGTTGGATGACCTCAAGAAAAAAACAAACCCGGGTTATTCGGCCATCGGCAGGTTGCGTGGCTTGGCCGAACTGCGCGGTTTGATGTTGGGAATTGAAAAATCATTGGCAACATGAGCTTTATCACCGACAATTTTTTGTTGCAGAATAAGTTCGCAGAAGAACTGTACCATGGTTATGCCAAACCGATGCCGATCATCGATTACCACAACCATTTGAATCCCGAACATCTGGCAAACGACCATCAGTTTGAAAATATGACTCAAACTTGGTTGGCCGGCGACCATTACAAATGGCGGGCCATGCGCACCATGGGCATCGATGAAAAATTCATTACAGGTCAGGTCAGCGATGAAGAAAAGTTTCAAAAATGGGCCGAGGTGATACCGTATTTGGTTCGAAATCCTTTGTATCACTGGACACATCTTGAACTTAAACGCTATTTTGGCATCGATGAGCTATTATCTGCCGACAATGCGCTCAGCGTTTATGAAAATACCTCCTCACAGTTGCAGCAAAAAAGTCACAGTGCACTGGGCCTTCTGAACCAGATGGATGTTGAGGTGCTCTGTACGACAGATGACCCCATTGACGATTTGAGACACCACCAAAAGACGAAAAAAGAGCACATACGCCCCAACATACTGCCAACTTTTAGGCCAGATAAGGCGTATGCCGTTGAAAGGAATGATTCTTACCTAAAATATATTGAGCAGCTCGAAGAAGCCTCAGGCAGTACGATTGCTTCCTATGAAGATTTATTGTCCGCCCTCAAAAACAGAATTGCCTATTTTCATGATAGTGGATGCCGCCTTGCCGACCACGGGCTCGAACGCTTGTATTTTTTTGAGCCTGATGCTTTTGACATTCAGAGCATCTTCAAGAAAATACTCTCGAAAAAAACCTTGGAGATTGAAGAAGTACGGTATTTTAAGTTTGAGACCTTGGTGCATTTGTGCCATGAATACCATAAGTATGGTTGGGTACAACAATTCCATTTGGGGCCGTTGCGAAATACGAACGAGCGAATGCTGCAAAAATTGGGGCCTGACACCGGTTTTGATTCCATCGGGGATTTCCAGCAGGCATACCCCCTGAGCCGATTCTTGAACCTATTGGACAGCACTGACCAATTGGCAAAGACCATCCTCTATAATCTGAATCCTTCCCAAAATGAGGTCTTTGCTACCATGGCCGGTAATTTTAACGATGGAAGCATTAAGGGAAAGATACAATATGGCTCCGCTTGGTGGTATTCAGACCAATTGGACGGAATGGAAAAACAACTGAACACCCTCTCGAACATGGGGGTTTTGAGCTGTTTTATAGGGATGCTGACCGACTCGCGCAGCCTGCTTTCCTTCCCCAGACATGAATATTTTAGGCGACTGCTCTGCGCTATTTTTGGCAATGATATCGAAAAAGGGCTCCTCCCCAAAGATATGGCCCACACTGGAAAAATCGTGCAGGACATTTGCTATAACAATGTCAAGGCATATTTTGAATTTTAGGGTGGAAAAATGGGTCTGAAAAAAACATACTGTGTATTTCTCCTGTTGGCTGTTTTTACCTTGGGATGCGGAAACACTGACCATGTAAAAATCATCCGTTTGGCACATGGTCTCGACATTAACCACTCCGTACACAAAGCCATGCAGAAAATGGCCAAAGACTTGGCCAGCATATCAAAAGGAACCCTGCATATAGAGATTTATCCGAACCAACAACTCGGCACCGAACGGGAGATTTTGGAGCTCATGCAAATCGGAAGCCTAGATATGACCAAGGTCTCTGTGGCCACGCTTGAGAATTTTGCCCCTAAGACCCGCATTTTGGGGTTGCCTTATCTTTTTCAGGATAGAGAACATGCCTTTGAGGTGCTCGATGGTCCAATAGGACAAAAATTGTTGGACGATGGCGAAAAATATTGGTTGAAAGGCTTGGGATTCTATGATGCAGGCAGCCGTAGTTTCTATTCAAAGGGAAGGCCGATTGAACATCCCGATGATTTGAAAGGACTTAAGATACGGGTGATGGAAAGTGTCACCGCAATTGAGATGGTACGGAGTTTCGGGGGGTCACCCACGCCCATCTCTTGGGGTGAGCTGTACACCTCACTCCAACAAGGCGTTGTTGACGGTGCAGAGAACAATCCACCCAGCTTTTACCTTTCAAGGCACTATGAGGTGTGCAAGTACTATTCCTTGAACGAACACACCTTTTCACCCGATGTGCTGATCGTGGGAACCCGTTTTTGGAACAATTTATCTGAACAGGAAAAAAAATGGTTGAAACAAGCTGCAGACAGTTCCATCGCACACCAACGAAAATTATGGGCCAAAGCTGAACGTGACGCCCTTGATGCGGTCAAAAAAGCAGGGGTAGAGATTGTGAGACCGAACAAAGAGGCTTTTGTGCAAAAGTCAGAAAAAGCCTATGCAGATTATAAAGATGATGATGAGCTTTATGATATCATCCAACAAATACAGCACATGAAAAAATGATGGGATTCAGAAAATCGTTGGACAAATTTTTGGACGGAACCCTGGTTTTGATCATGGCCGTTATGGTGTTAAACGTACTCTGGCAGGTTTTTAGCCGCTATATTCTGGGTAGCCCCAGTTCGTTCACCGATGAGCTCGCCCGCTACCTGATGATTTGGCTGGGCATTTTGGGGGCTGCCTTTGTAGCAGGAAAAAATGGGCATGTCGCCATCAATGTGTTGGCAAAGCGCACCAACGCAAACAACCAAAGAATCATGAAACGGATCGTGCGGGGCTTCATCATTTTGTTCTGCCTTTTCGCCATGGTCGTCGGTGGGCTGCGATTGGTCTATGTCACTTATGTGCTCGAACAGTATTCCCCGGCACTTGGGCTCCCCTTGGCGATGGTGTATGTGGTGATTCCGCTGAGCGGTTTGATCATCATCTTCTATAAAATACATGACATGCTAAAGCTTTGAACCATGGAATATGTGCCGATACTTGTATTGATCATCAGTTTTGTGGGCCTCATGGCCATCGGTACCCCAGTGGCATGGAGCATTGCCATTTCATCACTACTGACGATGCTGGTGAGCATTCCTGCCCTGCCCGCATTTACGACGTTATCGCAGCGCATGGCCACGGGGCTGGACAGTTTCGCGCTCTTGGCCATACCTTTTTTTATACTTTCAGGTGAATTGATGAACAACGGGGGCATTGCACAACGCCTCATCGCCTTCGCCAAAACTTTGGTGGGATCCCTGCCCGGCGGCCTGGCCTTGATCAATATCATTTCGGCCATGTTGATGGGTGCCATCGCGGGATCGGCTATGGCCTCGGCCTCGGCCATGGGCAGCATACTCGGGCCTGAAATGGAAAAGGAAGGCTACGATAAGGAATTTGGTGCTGCCGTTAACATCACTTCGGCCACAACAGGTTTGGTCATTCCCCCCAGTAATATCTTGATCGTATATTCTTTGGCGAGCGGTGGAGCATCGATTGCCGCCTTGTTTTTGGCGGGCTATGTACCGGGTATTCTCACAGGATTTTTTTTGATGGTCGTCGCCTCGTTTTGGGCCAAGAAAAAAGGCTATACCGTGGGCCGGCGAAGCACTACGAAGGAAGTGCTCACCACATTTATCAATGCCGTTCCCTCCCTGTTTTTGTTGATACTGGTCATCGGGGGCATCGTGGCCGGAATTTTCACCGCCACCGAAGCATCGGCCATTGCGGTGCTTTACAGCCTTGTGCTCGGCTTCATCTATAAGGAAATCACTTTTGAAAAACTTCCCAAGATTTTTTTGGATTCCTCTTCGACCACGGCCATTGTGATGCTCTTGATCGGAGCATCAATGAGCATGTCGTGGGTGCTTTCCTATGAGCACATTCCACAAGAAATCAGTACGGGCCTTTTGGGTTTCACCGACAACAAGATTGTGATTTTATTGCTCATCAACCTGATTTTGTTGGTCGTTGGCATTTTTATGGATATGACTCCTGCGGTTTTAATCTTCACCCCGATATTTCTTCCCGTTGTCACCGCATTGGGCATAGACCCCGTGCATTTTGGCATCATCATGATCTTGAACCTATGCATCGGTCTGTGCACACCACCCGTGGGATCGGTACTGTTTGTAGGGGTCGGCATCGCCAAGACTTCCATAGAAAAAGTGGTCAGACCACTCTTGCCGCTTTTTGTGGCTATGATAGTTGCCCTGTTTTTGATAACTTATATTCCTGAACTGACGCTTTGGCTGCCCAAAGTGTTTGGCCTATGATTCACTGAAAAATGTACGCGATGAAACTGAAACTGATTTATTGTATGTCACTTCTAGTATTGTTCTATTCCTGCGGGCAAACCGTCAAGGATAATATGCCTTGGAAACCGTTGTTCAATGGTGAAAGTTTGAAGGGATGGACGCAAAAAGGCGGTAATGCCAATTACGAAGTCCGTGATGGTGCCATTGTGGGCACTACCGCTCGCAATACACCCAACTCTTTTTTGACCACGGACATGAGCTACGATGATTTTATATTAGAATTGGAATACAGGGTCGACCCGTCGATGAATTCGGGTATCCAGATTCGCAGTAACAGTTTTCCGCATTATATGGATGGTAGGGTACATGGCTATCAAGTGGAAATCGACCCCTCTGACCGTGCATGGAGCGGGGGCATCTATGATGAGGCCCGCAGGGGGTGGCTATATCCATTGGATGGCAATCCCGAAGCGCAAAAGGCCTTTAAGCAGAACGAATGGAACCATTACCGTATTGAAGTCATTGACGATACCTTAAAAACTTGGGTAAATGGAATCCCTGCGGCCCATCTGATTGATGGGAAAACCTCCGGTGGGTTCATTGCGCTTCAGGTACACAGTATCGGCAAAGACCAAAAAGCAGGTACCGAGATCCTCTGGCGGAATATCAACATCTTGACCGACAGCCTTCAAAAATATTCGAGGGAATCACCTTTGGAACCCATTGTCACCAAAAACCAACTCACTATTGATGAACAAAAGAACGGCTGGCAGTTGCTCTGGGATGGGGAGATGACCGAAAACTGGCGTGGGGCGCGATTGGACAGCTTTCCTGACAGGGGTTGGGTCATCGAAAATGGTGAATTGACGATATTGTCGACTGGAGGTGCCGAGTCCGCAGCCGGGGGCGATATCGTCACCGTTGACACCTATGGCGATTTTGAACTGAAGGTCGATTTTAAACTTACGGAAGGAGCCAACAGCGGTATCAAATATTACGTCGACACCGATTTGAACAAAGGTCCCGGCTCATCCATCGGGCTGGAATACCAGCTATTGGATGACGAAAGACATCCCGATGCCAAATTGGGCAACCACGAGGGCAGCCGTACCTTGGCATCCCTCTACGATTTGATACAGGCCGATCCCGATAAACCGGTGAATCCCATCGGAGAATGGAATTCCGCCCGAATCCTATCCAAAGACAACCATGTAGAACACTGGCTCAACGGCATGAAGGTGCTCGAATACGAACGTGGCAGCAATGACTACAGAAAACTGGTTTCCGAAAGCAAGTACGTCACATGGCCCAATTTTGGCGAGGCCGAGAATGGCCATATCCTTTTGCAGGATCATGGCGACCGCGTCAGTTTCAAAAACATCAAGATACGACCCATAACCAAAGAAAATTAGACATGAATTCAAGAAGGGATTTTGTTAAAAAAACCGCAACCGGTACTGTTGCGATGACCATGGGTGGGCTAGTATTGCCCAAAATAGCTCAGGCCCAAATTTTGGGGGCCAACGACCAAATCAATTGTGCAGTGATAGGCGTGCGTAGCCGTGCCAAGGCCCATGTGATGGCCATTCACCAAGATGCGAATGCCAAGATTCTCTATAACTGCGATGTTGACGATACTATCATTGAGGCACACAATACATGGTGCCAAGAAAACATCGGATATGTTCCCAATGTAGAAAAAGACTTTCGTAAGATTTTGGAGGATAAGGAGGTCGATGCGGTCTTTATCGCCACTCCCGAACATTGGCATGCCCCCATGGCCATCATTGCAATGCAAGCGGGTAAGCATGTGTATGTCGAGAAACCCTGTAGCCATAATCCGCATGAGAATGACTTATTGGTCGCCGCCCAGAAGAAGTATGGGAAAAAGGTACAGATGGGCAATCAACAGCGATCTTCAAGAACCTCTGCCATGGCGGTGGAAGACATCAAAAAGGGAATTATCGGAGAGGTCTACAAAGGCGAGGCCTACTATTCGAACAACCGAGGTTCCATCGGAAACGGAAAAAAAGTGGAGGTACCCAAAACATTGGATTGGGAGCTGTGGCAGGGGCCCGCGCCAAGGAAGGCGTATCGCGACAACATCCACCCCTACAATTGGCACTGGTTCCGTAATTGGGGCACCGGCGAGATACACAACAACGGCACCCATGAAATCGATGTTTGCCGTTGGGCACTGGGTGTCGACTTGCCCGAAACCGTCACTTCGTTCGGAGGAAAATATACTTACAACGATGATTGGGAGTTTGTGGATAACCAACAGGTCACCTATACCTTTCCTGGCAACAAGTTCATCACTTGGATGGGCCATAGCCGTGGCATCATGAAACCTGAAAGACCCGGTCGCGGTGCGACCATCTACGGCAGTAAAGGAAGCATTGAATTGAGCAGAGAATCATATAAATTATATGATTTGGGGGGCAACCCGATAAAATTTGAGTTTGAACAGGGGCAGCAAAGTGGTTCGACCAATACCATGGGCATGGGCGGTCTTGATGTGGACCATGTGAAAAACTTTTTCAACGCCATACGAAAGAATGAATCGCTGAATGCCGACATCGCTGATGCCAGCATCTCGACCATGCTCTGCCATTTGGGCAACATGGCACAGGATGCGGGCCATACACTTAAAGTGGATTCCCAAACGGGCAAGGTGCTCAACAGTGACAAGGCCATGCAAAGCTGGAAGCGCGAGTATGAAAAAGGATGGGAACCTAAACTATAGACAAGATGAAGCGAAGGGAATTTGTGAAGGGTAGTCTGACAGCATCAGCGGCCTTGTATGCCACAACCACGTTTGGACTTGGGGGTATTAAAGGCGCTAACGAAACCATCAATATCGGTATCATTGGTACGGGCGACCGTGGGGGCGGAATGATTCCCATTATCAATGCTATTCCAAACCTAAGGGTGGTCGCCTGTTGTGATATCATTCCCTTTCGGTTGCAGGAAGCACTCGCC
The DNA here is from genome assembly GCF_039592695.1 of Allomuricauda sp. d1. NCBI lineage: Bacteria > Pseudomonadati > Bacteroidota > Flavobacteriia > Flavobacteriales > Flavobacteriaceae > Allomuricauda > Allomuricauda sp. d1. The sequence continues at coordinate 72,526 of NZ_JBBUTK010000003.1, forward strand.
AAAATCGATGGCAAAGCCAAGGCATATACCGACTATCAAAAATTGCTGGAAGACAACAATGTAGATGCGGTGCTCATCGCCACGCCGTTCAGTACCCACTCACAGATTGCCATCGATGCACTTGACGCCAACAAGCATGTCTATTGCGAAAAGACTTTGGCCAAAGGCCATGAAAACATCGAAAGATTAGTGAAAAAAGCCGATGCCTCCAACAATATCTTTCAAACAGGCCACCAATACCACAGCTCACGCTTGTATACCTATATTGTGGAAGAAATAAATAAAGGAACCATTGGCAACATCACGGCTTTTGAATGCCAGTGGAACCGCAATGGCGATTGGCGGCGTTCCTCGCCCGACCCAAAGTGGGAAAAACTCATCAATTGGCGTATGTACCGTGAATATTCCGGTGGATTGCTCGCAGAACTCTGTTCACACCAACTGGATTTTGTGAATTGGGTGTTGGATGCCACCCCAGAAAAAGTGATGGGCATCGGCGGTATTGACTATTGGAAGGATGGTCGCGAGACCTATGACAACATTCACCTTATCTATAGCTATCCTAATGGGGTAAAGGCCACATTCACCTGCCTGACGAGCAATGGCATGGGTGATTACAAAATCAAAGTGTTGGGTGACAAGGGCAGTTATATTCTCGATTATGTCAAGGCGTGGTACTATCCCGAGGGAAGTTACCAAAGAGAAGTCGGCGAGGTCGATGGAGTTTCAGGCGCCACCGTGAATTGGGACCAGGGAAAGGGTATTCCCATTGAGGTTGTCCATGACGACCCCAGCAAACAGGCTTTGATTGATTTTAGGGATGGTATCGTTAATAACGAGGAGCCGATATCCAACATTCATAGTGGGGCCAAGGCGGCACGTTGCGTACAGATGGGGCTTGATGCGATGTATGGACAAAAGATTATGGAATGGGCGTCACCAGTTCTTTCAGAATAAGAAAAGCCATCAACTTTCGTTGACGGCTTTCTTTGTAGCGGGGACTGGACTCGAACCAGCGACCTTCGGGTTATGAGCCCGACGAGCTACCTACTGCTCTACCCCGCGATGTGGGCGACAAATATACGACGGTTTCTTTGATTGGCAAAACCAGCAATTCGGTTTAACCCTATTCTCGTAAACTCTTGATAAAATTTAAGCTCTTTGGAATTTGCTCCATCACTTTTGAAGATTCATCTTCGATGAACAGATAATCGATATTCATTTTCTTGGCCTCGACAATGATTGCGGCAATATCAATTTGGCCGGAGCCCAGTACCACATTGGTCTCAACATCTGAAGTGCCATTCTGATTCCCCTTTACGCCCTTTTGACAATCTTTTAAATGCATGAGCTTAAATTTTTCAGGATATTTTCTTAACCATTCCAATGGGTCTTCTCCAGGATGGGCAAACCAATACACATCCATCTCAAAATCAAAATGCTCGGCACTTTTAATCATGTGGTCCATCAACAAGCCATCACCATAGGGTCTAAACTCATAACCATGCGGATGGTACGCCAATGTGATGCCTTCGGCTTTCATCTTTTTCCCTGCTTTATTGAATGCATTAACAGCTTTTCGGGTTTCTTCTATTGTAAAAATGGTATCGTTATGGGGTATCCAAAAACAGACAGCATACTTGGCTCCATAATCCTTCGCCTTTTTGATAATCTTTTCAGGCGCATCACGAAAATCTTCATAGCTTCCACTAACACTTACAATACTCAGGTCATGTTTAGATAACAGAGCCTTATATTCCGGCATTGAGTACCCGTGGGTGCCCCCGTTGCCTTCTTCTAAGTTTGAGATGCCCCATGATTGGATTTTCTCTAACGTACCCGGCACATCCTTTTCCATCTGATGGCGAAGGCTATAGAGCTGCAATCCTATTTCCTGCGAGACTGAAAAAAAGTTGATCAGTAAAGTAATCAGCAAAAAAAGCGTTGCCCGTTTCACTTTATCAGGTTATCAAATTTCCATCGTCATCCCATTCGGCCACAATGTTTCTTTTGCTTTGATCAATGCATTTTGCAATCCATTCAGGGTCGTAAGAGACACCATGTTGCTCCAACACATCATCGGGAACGCCATTCCACACGTTGGGCATATTGCCCTTGTAGCCCAATTCTTCGATTCCGATTTTTGAAGTGTAGAATCCTGTCATCGTCAGGTTGCGTACCAATGCGAAAAAATTGACCCCGAAAGGTCTTTCAATAGTTGGCACATCTGGGTCATAAAAAGCCACTTCATCTAAAATAGCCTTCTGTTGGTCTACGGTGATTGATTTGAATTCTTTACCAAATGCCGTGTTTGATGTATGATCCAACCACATCAAACCTCCTTTTAAATCGGTTTGCATTTGTTCTGATTCGGTATCTCTGGCCATAAAATCAATAAAGGAAACCACATCTGCATCAGAAGCACCTTTGTACGCTTCACTTGGTGGAAGAATCAAATCACAGAGCACGGTCATTGTCTCTTTTTCGTGGTCTTTGAAAAAATCTTCACCGCTCTTGATTTCCTCCAAAATCTCATTTTCATAATCCGTTCGCCACTTTACAGGATCATGCGTTCTGACGTCTGTAACTTCTGGTTTCCCATCTTCTGTCTTACACCCATGGGCCACAAGGCCCGTAGCGACTGAACCCAGCACAATCGACTTTAAACTTTCTCTTCTATCCATAGCTAAATGTTTTGCTTTTTTAATTGGTCAACTATGTAGTCAGACGCCCTCCATGAAAGTGCCAAGATGGTCCAAGTACAATTCTTATCTGCTTGGGAAGTAAACACTCCGGCATCGACCACGAACACATTATCAGCATCGTGCAATTGTTGGTATTTATTGGTAACCGATGTTTTGGGGTCATCACCCATTCGAGTGGTGCCCACTTCGTGGATGATCCTACCGGGAGTATGCAGCCCGTAATCTTTATCCTTGCCCGGTTTTTCGCCCAAAAGCTCACCACCCATATTGGTCAAAATCTCTTCAAAGGTATTATGTGCATGTTTGGCTTGGTTTCGCTCCATATCAGACCATTTATAATGGAAACGCAGTACAGGAATACCCCATTCATCAACCACTGAAGGGTCAATCTCACAATAATTATCTTTCAATGCGATAGATTCTCCCCTTGCTGATATGCCTACGACAGCACCGTAATATTTTTTGGCATCACTTCGTAGCATGTCACCGTAACCACCCACTTTTGTGCCGAAGAATTTGTTGAAATCATTGACATTGAAGCCAAAACCATAACTGGGCATGCCCATACCGCCCCAGATTTCAAGGTGGTACCCACGGGGAAAGTCGAGTTTCGAGTTGTCGCCCCACCACGGTGAGTAGATATGCATTCCGCCCACACCATCTTCATTATAGGACACCTTACGATTCATCAGATCGGGAACAAACGCTGCCCTATCCGCACCCGTGGAATCATGTAAATATTTACCGACAACATCACTACTGTTTCCAAGTCCGTTCGGGTGTTGCTTACTTTTGGAATTCAACAGGATACGTGCCGAACTGCAGGCCGATGCGGCCAAGATGACCGTTTTACCCTTTAGCTTGTACTCTTTACGGTCTTCTTTGTTGATATAGGAAACGCCCGTTGCCTTACCTTCTTCGTTGGTGGTCACCTCACGCACCACAGAATTCACGAAGAGATCAACTTGCCCACGACTCTTTTGTGCGGGGAATATCAAACAGGTGCCCGCCGAGAAATCTGCATAGACCTGACAGGCCCTGCCGCATTGACCGCAATAAAAGCACACACCCCGTTCCTTATTGATTCGCTTGGTCAACATTGACATTCGGGATGGATAAACGGGAACACCCGATTTTTTAGCCCCACGGATGTAGAACAATTCATGCAAGCGTGGTTTTGGGGGCGGTAAAAAGAATCCATCGGGGTCGTTTCTAAGCCCTTCGTTGGTACCAAATACTCCAATCAGTTTATCAACTTTGTCATAATAAGGCTTGACATCTTCATAGCCAATCGGCCAATCATCTCCGTAGCCATCAATGCTCTTGTGCTTGAAATCATCAGGGCCAAAACGAAGTGAGATTCGCCCCCAATGATTGGTTCTGCCACCCAACATGTGCGAACGAAACCAGTCGAATTTGGTGCCGTTTTTATGCGTGTAGGGCTCACCTTCGATATCCCATCCGCCATAAGCGGCATCAAAATCGCCAAAAGGCCGATACCGCGTACCTGCCCCCCTTCGTTCAGACTCCCAAGACCAGCGAAGTTGGGTTCTTTGGTCTTGGTCAGCTGGATCAAAGAAAGGGCCCGCTTCTACAACAGCCACCTTTAAGCCAGCATCGGCCAAGACCTTAGTGGCCATTCCTCCACCAGCTCCCGAGCCAACAACAATGGCATCGTAGATTGTGGAATTTTCAATTATTTGCATGTCTTTTCTTTTTGTATGAATTAGTCATATTCTCAGTTCAATTCAAAAAATTGCATTGTATCATTGTTGTTGGCAACGGTGATTACTGTTTTTCCGTTGATATTCAATTGTTCTATTTTTTTTGCGTCTTTAGAAGCGAAAAAACCACTTTCTGAATATGGCAATGCCTTAAAGCCCCCTTTTCTGTCACCCAAGAGCATGGTGCCGATTCCGGCATCGTTACGCGGTGTTTCAATTTCTGAAACGAAGAGATTGCCGATGCAGAGCGCATCCAAACGACCATCGTTGTTGAAATCTCTGACCAAAAAGTCATTGATGTTCGTGAATTGGGCCCTGTGAGGTAGTTTGGTCAGTTTAAAAGTGCCGCCACCTAAATTTTCAACATAATGTGAAGCGAAAGTATCGACTTGATAATGCAGTGCATTTTCTAAATTTGCCTTTCCGTAGGCCTGTTCTATATCCAAGGCAGCAAAAACGTCATATTTCTTGAATTCTTCTTTGAGCATCGGTACCTGTTCAGAAGAACATGAAAACCCCCTTAAGGGATAATGCACACCGTCACTGTAGTAACCAAGTACAATATCTCTGCTACCGTTGCCATCAAAATCATCGTAATAAATATCGAAAGGAGCTTCAGGGGAAGTTTTGTACTTATAGTTCAATCCGAGGTTACCAGCCAAAAAATCTATATCGCCATCAGCATCAAAATCACCTGAAGCCAAGCTAAACCACCACCCCTTTGTTTTTTCAAAATCCGCTAAGGCTTGTTTTTTCAAATGACCTTTCTCATTGGAGAAAATGATGATAGGCATCCATTCGCCCACCAAGACCAAATCTAAGTCGTCGTCATTATCATAGTCTGCCCATGATGCATCTGTGACCATGCCCAAATTGATGAGTTCAGGTGCATGTGACAATGTCGCGTTCACAAGCTGACCGTTGTCATTGCGGTACAAGGTGCTTGAGGCGGCTGAAGGATAGCCATGTGGTTTGTGTCTACCCCCCACAAAGACATCCACATCACCATCAGCGTCATAATCTGCCACAACTACTTTTGAGCCACTCTCTCTGTTCACGTTGAGCAATGCCCCTTTTGTGAAATTTCCGTTTCCGTCATTTAAATACAATCGATCAGTGTAATGAAAATCATTGGGCCGATATTCATTGCCCCCACTGACCACAAAAAGATCTTGAAAACCATCATTGTTGACATCCAAAAAAACAGCGTCGACATCCTCAAAAGGCGCTTCTTTCTTCCAAAGCAATTCGTCAATTTTCTCAAATTGACCCTTGGCCTTTTGTACCAACAGTTGTGCGGGCTGCCCTGTTGCCCCGCCAAAGAAAAGATCGTCTAAACCATCGTTGTTGACATCGCCCACTGCCATGGCCGGACCAAATTGAGACATTTTATGGGGCAGCAAGACTTGAACCTCAAAATCGTCAAACACGTTTTCTTGATGTGCAAGTTCTAAATCAGCGTTTGGTGCCACCTTGGTGAGAAGTGTTTTTTTGGAATTGTTCTTCCGCTGGAAGGGTTTCGCATCAGCATGACTGGCAACAATCAATTCATTGGCCTTGCTATTTTTTAAAAGGGATCTTTTTCCATCAGGCCATACTATCGATATACTGTCTGCCTTATCTTGCTCGCCTAAGCCAAAATGGACGGCGGATTCACTTGTGGAATAAATTCCACGAACATTTGTAGTTTCAATTGTCTGGGGCCCGTTTTTTGAAAATAACGTAACTCGTGCGCCGAAAACAGTTTTGTTGTTCTCATCAATCAATTGAATGCGCAAAAAGTTGCTTCCACCTATTGAATCTGAATTGTTGCGGTATATGAATGCCGGTGCATTGATGTTATTGACCACGAGATCTAGGTCGCCATCATTGTCTAAATCGCCATAGGCGGCACCATTTGAAAAAGATTCGGTATCAAGGCCCCATTCTTCTGCAATTTTTTCAAACTCAAGATTACCCTTATTCTTGAAAGCATAGTTCTTCAGTGGCTGTGAAGGCATCATACCTAAAACCGTATCTAAATCTATGATGTCAAAAATATTGTCAAGACCGCCCCCATCAGGATTTTCCTTTATCCAATCAAAACGTGTCTGGTTCACGTAATTGGCCACTGCTTTGTCAGCATCGGTATTTCGTATGTCGCGCAGTAGACCATTGGTCACGAACACATCTTTATGGCCATCATTATCTAAATCTGCGATGAGATTTGCCCAACTCCAATCGGTTGCAGCCATATTGGCGAACTGTGCCACATCACTAAATGTTGTATTGCCGTTGTTTAGTTGAAGTGTATTGAACATATATTGGTAATGACCCCCTTGGTCATATACATCCCAAAAAATTTGGCGATCCATCCCGCTCATATTCGATTTCAAGCGAAAATTATCTTCAGCAACCATGTCTAGAACAAACACATCCAATTGTTCATCATTGTTGATATCGGCAACGTCGATCCCCATACTGTAATACGACATGTGGGGCAGCACATTGTTTGCAATGTTGGTGAACGTACCGTCTTGATTATTGATGAAAAGAAAGTCAGGGGCATAGAAATCATTGGCCACGTACAGATCGGTATAGCCATCATTGTTCAAATCGCTCGCGGAAACTGCATTCGGAAAACCTGTTTTATCCAAACCTGTCATCATTGTAACATCAGTGAATGAGCTGCCCTCATTTTTGTACAATCGTACACTGTACTCGGGTTTTAAAAGCTCAGTGCCAACCAATTGGGACAAACTTCCTGGATTGGGAGGTTGTGTCAACAGGAATAAATCTAACAACCCATCATTATTGTAGTCAAAAAAGGTGGCGTGTCTTGTTCTTTGGTCATTCGCCACACCAAATTCTTTGGCCTGCTCCGTAAAGCTGCCGTCGCCGTTGTTCATATAGAGCAAATTGGTCCGCCATTCGGGCTTTTCGTCGTAGAGTTCACGGCTTACATAAATATCTAGATGTCCATCATTGTTCACATCGGCCAAGGTGACTCCCGTTGACCAGCCGCCATCATCATTGATTCCCGCTTTACTGGTAACATCTTCAAATTGTAGATTGCCCTTATTGAAATAAAGCTTATCGGGTGTCATGTTGCCCGCAAAAAAAAGATCTTGAAGTCCGTCATTGTTAAAATCTCCAATGCCCACCCCACTGCCTCCGTAAAAATTAGCATACTTCAAAATATTATGCTCTTCAGAGTCTTCAACTTGGTTGGTAAAATTTATACCTGTTTCATTTGAGTTCAAAAGGGTGAAGCGATGCTTAAAGCCATCTTCTTTTTCTGAATTACAACCAAAGAGTAGGACGATGGTACCGAATACCAAAAAAGGCTTTCTACATATTTTTGAGAGCATTTATTAAAATCGTTTAAATAAAGTAAAGGAGAGTTGCCCCTCCTCTACCTTGCTTAAATTAACTAAAAACTAACTCAATTAATTAGCTTCTCATTTTAAATCAAAAGTATCATTGAACATCCCACCACACCCGTGTGGTAAGCTCATCCGGTCCTTGCCTTGCGATTGCTTCATCATAATTGGCCTTATTATTGACCTGCTCACTTTCAGAATACGACATTCTACGCGGTATTGTACCATTTGTAACGTTGCCAGGAAAGTTTACAGGCACTAAAACAGGAAAGCCCGTTCTTCTCCAATTTGAAAAAGTTTCATATTCATTCAAGAAAGTGGCCGCCCAATATTGGGTGTTTATTTGCTCTAAGGCATTAGCAGCGTCATAGGGATTATTAGCCAGATAGGTGTCGATGTCACCTGATGCAATTACACCCCCGTCACCATACAACGATAACATTTCCATTGCTGCCCTAACACCATTGTTGTAATGTGTCTCTGCATCACCGGCAAGACCCCAACGAACACTGGCTTCAGCCAACATAAATTCAACCTCAGCATAGGTCTGGAAGAACATAGGTGCATCTTCACCTGTTATAATATTTCTGTTAGGTTCTGCGTAGGCATCGGTATTCTCTTCGCCGGTCATATCCATTAGCATTTGTGCATTGAGACCATTTGGAAACCCTTGCAAGTCTGCTGGGTCCGTGCTTCCGTCGCCTCTTCTAGCCCCTAGAATAGGTAATCTTGGGTCATTTCCTGCTTGCAGAAAATCTACAAACGTTTTGCTCAGTCTGGGATTACCGTCTACAGTGAAAACCTCGCCATTGCCATTTCTATTGACTCCTTCAGGACCTGCGGTATGGGGCACGTAAAAAATATCTGCATTTGATTCCATTACACCTCCATTGATTGCTTGGGTCACCCATTGCTGTGATGCTGCTGGATCTACCTTAATCAGCCTGAAGCCAAGCCTTAGCATCAATGAATTGGCCAACCGCTTCCATTTGGCTTGATCACCTTGGTAAATAATATCGGCGTCACCAAAGCCTGAAGTTCCTGAGCCCAGTGCAGCGGCAGCTTCTTGTAATTCGTTGAGCATGTCCGCATAAATCTCACTCTGCGGGTCGTATTTAGGAGTTAAAATACCCTCTAGAACAGCTTTTCCCGCTTCACTGTAAGGTACATCTCCATATAAATCGGTCAATCGTGAAAAAACAAAAACACGCATAATACGGGTAATTGCCTTCATTTCATCAGGAGCACCTTCTTCATCCAATTGCACAAGCATATCTTCCAAAGATTTTACGGCATTGCCGTAGTACCTATCCATCAATGAGGAGGCATAGCCCCTGTTCCATGTATATTTATCACCATCCCAATACCCTGCTGTAGTGGCAATATGCTGCATCATGGTAGATTGATAAATCAAGCCCGCTCGCCAATTGTCATAGCGCTCACTGGATGCAAAAAGCTGGGCTGCTGTCAATTTTGTAGACACGTCAACCTGACTAGGTCTTGTAGGGTTTACGTTTAGTTCTTCAAAACCCTCATCACATGCCCCCATAATCAGGGCAAACATTAAAATATAGATCGTTTTTTTCATAACTGTTTTTTTTAGAACTTGAGGTTACAACTTAGTCCATAACTTCTAGTGCCGGGTAGACCAAAATACTCCAATCCTTGTGAGTTACTCACATTGTAGGCACTTTCAGGATTTACATTTTCGACTTCATTCTTGATGAAGAACAGATTTTGGCCAATCAAACTTATTGAAAGGCTGTTTAAAAATGTTCTATCTAAGATACTGCTTGGAAAAGAATAACTTAAACTTAATTGTCTAAAACTAATGTAATCAGAATCATATACAAACTCTTCAGCTATATCGTTCACCCTGCCCCAATAGGTCTGTAAGTTTTCTGGGGCCACAGTGGTCGTGAATGAAGTACCTGTTCCGGCATCGGCATCAAAAGTGCTTCCTTCGACCCCGCTTACGGTCAAACCATTCTCTCGACCTTCAAGGGTAGCTTTGTGCAAGCCCGTTCCATAGGCAACAGAATTGGTACCCGAAAATAGTTGTCCGCCAAACTTGGCATCGATCAAAAAGTTCAAATTGAAGTTTTTATATCGAATATTGTTTGTAAAACCAAGTTGCCACGGAGGAACACCCTCACCCAATATCTTTCGCTCGCCTTGACGCGGAATGGGCACCCCATCGCCATCAATATCATAAACTATGTTGCCATTATTATCCCTGACATACGATGTACCGTAAATGACTCCATAAGGTTCGCCAACAATTTGTTGAATTCTCACGTTTCTGGTACGTGGTTCGTCTAGACCAATATCTGCATTATCTTCGTTTGTGCCAGTGACCGTACCTTCATTAAAGGTGGCATTGATGCTTGTGGTCCATGAAAAATCGGCGGTTCTGAGTGGCGTGCCCGAAAGCAAGACCTCAACCCCTTTGTTCTCGATACTACCCAAATTCGCAGAAGCCGCATTAAATCCTGAGCCAACAGAGGTCGTTACATTCACGATATCATTGGTGGTCTCATTCTTATAAACTGCCAAATCAAGTGACAATCGATTGCCAAAAAAACGTGCATCGACACCCACTTCAATCTCAGACTTGTTGAAAGGCACTAAATTCGCGTTGGGAACAGTACCTCCTGATATTCTGCCCAAAGGTTGACCAAGGTGGCCCTGCCCGAAAATTTCATAGTTCAGTGCCAATTGATACGCTTCTTGTGCTCCACCGGCCACTTCACTGTAGCCACCACGTAGCTTCAAAAAATCCACGGCCCCGCCAATGTTGAAAAGATCCGATAAAATCAAGCTACCGTTCAAGGCTGAATAAAAATCATTGTTAGGGGTTGTTTTACCCGGAAAAGAAAGTGTAGAAAACCAGTCATTTCTTCCTGTAAAGGTCAGATAGGCCATATCATCATACGACAACTCTATGGAGCCGTAAAGTGATCCAATCTCTCTTTTGTTGTAGTTTCTACTTCTAGACTGTTGACCTAAATTGGCAATGTCTTCAAGGCCCGGTACAATAAAATCACGCCCTCCCAAATTCAATTCTTCAAATTCAATGCTGTTCTTATTGGCTCCGAAGAAAGATGATACAGCAAACTTATCCGTGATTTCCTTGTCAATGCCCAATATCAAATCAGAGTCGACTTGTGTATAACGTCTTTCTTGCTCGTTCATACTTCCCAATGGTATAAATGCCGTACCAAAAGGCTCAACCCGGGTTTCTTTACGGGTATAGTGGTCGGTACCTACCCTTCCCCTAATATAAAGCCAATCAAAAATATCGTACTGTATCGATGCTGATGCAATGACACGGTTTCGAGTATCTTCATTTCTGAAATTAAAAGCTGCCCAATACGGGTTTTGTGAGAACACATTGTTTGAATAGCCCCTTTCAGTACCGTCTTCATTAGAACCTGGCTGCATTGTCCTCACATCTACGTTGGGCGAAAGCAGGCCAACGGTGAAATTCGCATTACCTGGTGAATCTGATAGACGCACCCTATTGTTGGCATTTTCAACGATATATTGTGCATTCACCTGTGCCGTTAATTTTTTAGCCATCGTGGCTCCAGCATTTAGCGAAAATGTTTTTCGGTTTATACTAGAGTTTGGAACAATATCATCATTGGATAGGTCTGTGGCCGAGAATCTGAAATTTGAATTCTCTGTTCCATTTGATACGGCCACTGTATTGATGAATGTGCTACCCGTTCTGTAAAAATGATCTAGGTTGTTCCCGACATAAGAATATGGTCTTTCAACCCCATCCCATTGCACTACTTGCGAACCGTCTAATCTTGGGCCCCAAGAACTTAACCCCAAATCAAAGGCTTCTGCCTCATTCGCGGGAATCCTACCCTGGGTTCCTTGCCCATACGAAGTCTGAAAATCACGTAGTGAAGTATTCACCTTATCAAATTGAACTGAGGTGTTGAATTCAACACCAAGGCCTTCTTGACCACGACCACTTTTAGTGGTGATCAAAATAACCCCGTTTGCTCCTCTGGAGCCGTATAATGCAGTCGCGGCACCACCTTTCAACACCGATATTGATTCAATAATGTCAGCGGCCAAACTAGAAATACCGTCACCACCGTCATTACCGCCCCAAAGACTTGCCGAGCCGTTGTTATCATTGCCGATTGGTATTCCATCAACTACGTACAGCGGTTGATTATTACCGGTTAAAGTACTGTTACCACGAATAATTACCCTACTAGATCCACCGGCGCCAGTGGCATTCTGGGTAATGTTCACCCCTGCTATCTTACCTTGCAACGAGTTAATGGCATTCGGTGTCTTCACAGTTGCTATTTCTTCGCCCCCAACCTGGGTTACTGCATAACCCAACGCTTTTTGTTCTTTTCTGATACCAAGGGCTGTTACCACAACCTCATCCAAACCTTCTGCAGATGCCTGCATGACTACGTTAACGTTGGTCCTGCCATTTACCGCAACGGTTTGTTCAGCAAACCCAATGCCTGAAAATACCAAATTGGCGTTGCTGGGCACACTGATTGAGTAATTGCCATCAAAATCTGCCGAAGTACCATTTGATGTGCCTTGCTGTACCACATTGATACCAGGAATCGGAGCTCCTGTCTCAGCATCAGTTATGGTACCCGAAACTGTTATATTTTGCGCCTGCACCCCTTGAAAAACAAAGAGACAGAAAACAAAAAAAGTGATTTTTTTAAGGTGTTTCATAAGTTGCTAGTTTGATTGTTCATTCAGTTAGTTTTATAGTTGCCTAACTACTAATATTATGTTACGAAAATGTTAATTGAACTTTTTTCGACCAACGACAATTGAGAAAAGCCAAACAACAATATAAAATAGCTGTTTTTTTAAGTGAATTTTTATCAGAATCACAACTGCAATCGATGTAGGGTTGTGATTTCTTTGCACAATGCAGCGTTTCTTTTAAGATGACCCATCATCATTTGTAAACGTGCCCCAACCTTATGTCTTTTTTGCTAAATTTTTCAATAGACATATTTACCTATTGGTTCAATTCTTTCTTTAGTGTCTTTAAAACTCTTAAATGTTTATCTGTTAATGTATTTCCATCAAATAACGACACTCCCTTTGCACCATTCTGTTGGGCAATCAAAATGGCATTCTTGAGTTGTTCTGGATTTAAATCTGGAAGATAAAGTCCGGTATGCAACTCTGTTTGTTTACCCACTAAATCTTGAACACCTTGTTTTGTCGCATAACCGATCCAGTCTAACTCTTCATTATAAAAACCATGATAGGTCATGGGCAAAACTGCATCGACTTTCCATTTATCCCATCGTTGCCGAACCATGTGGTCTGCCATTTCAGGGTAAGGAAATACAGCAGAGGTCAGCAATTTTCCATTAGAATGGGCAATGTCATACGCTTCATCAACAATAGATTTAATACGGTTTAATCTAAAGTTTTTCCATTCCATATCAATTTCCGGATGTTCAAAATCTTTAGGGTTTTTATGGTGGATTTTTTCGAACTCATTCACACAAACATCGCAATAACAAAAATCAAACTCGGGCAGCTCAGTATTCTGAACCAAATCATATTTAGGCAAAAGGCCTATTGGAAGGAAGACATCAGAATATCTGATGTAGTCAAGATGTACACTGGTAACACCATCTACTTCTGCCAAACTTTCTACCAGACTCAGAATGTGTGCTCGAGATTCTTTTCTTGTTGGGCACAGCCACTTGTAATAGCCTACGTAGGGCGGATTATCATAACAGGATTTTCCTTCCCTGCTCACAGCGTACCACTCTGGGTGTTGCTCTGCAACTTCATCGCCAGGTCTGTTGGTCGTGAACATCCAAGCGTGAACTTCAAGACCATGTTCAACGGCAAGAGGCACCAGGCGCTCAAGAAGTTTTGGGTCAGTGCCCGTGTTTATCAAAACAGCATCAAAACCGTTTTGACCGTATTTTTGAAATTCTTCCGCATACGAAATATCGGTTCTGTCAGCATTGGCGGTGATCCATGTCCAAAACTTAAAGCTGATCTGTTTTGAATCTGTGGTCATTTTCTGCCCATCATGCTTTTTTCCAATAAAGATTTGGTTATCCAAAAAACCTACCGCCAACAAGGCTAAAAGTCCTACGAATACAAATTTATAATTGCCAATTTTGAACTTATTCTTTTTTGATGAACTTTCCATCGTTCTTGATTATTAATTGTTCTCCTGAAAACGGACTTATGCACCACAAATTCCATCCTGTTCTATGTGTTTCTAGGTTCAGGGCTATCTGTTCTTCAAAAACCGTCGCATATTTTGGCAGCTTTTGATTTATGTCGCCGTGCAATTTTCTATACCATTCATACAGCATCCATTTTACGTGTTCATCTTTTGGGATGCTGAATTCTGTTGGCCTCTCAGGCATGTTGCCAGAGAAAAACACATAACCCCAATGCTCGGGCTCGTGCATGTTGACCACCCACTGCGGCGACCACACCCAATTGTATTCTGGCAAATAATTGTCAGAAGCATCCTTTTCTCTATGATAATTTCCGTTCTCAACATTAAAATCCCAATTAACCCTAGAGAAGTTGACCCGCCAATATTTATTTTCAGGTAAGTTTCCATCGGAAGCTGCCTCGGTTATGGCACTCCATGGAATCGCAATTTCTATTGACCAACCCTTATCAAGATCGCTCGGATCGTTGATTGTACCGTCAACGTATATTGCCGATTTGAGCCCTTGAGCATCCCAACTATCGAGTACCTTGCCCCCATTTCTATAGGGCTTGGTCAAGAACAAATCCCAAGGAGTGTTCAAGCTATTGATTTCCAATTCGTAATAATTATGGGTATCTCCATCGGGGTCGATAAAAATCTCAAAATCATTATTGTAAAAGATAATCGTATCGCGCTGCTTGAGATTACCCCATACATGGGGCTCTTCCATCCTGGCAAAAACATAAAAATTCTCTTCATCCCACAGCATTTTTGCCTTTGCTTCGAATTTTGGCTTTTTGATCCCCTCAATATCAATAAAATTGTCTGTGAACGGAGATTTTTTCCAAGATACCTCATCTGCAAGGCCGTCAACATTGATTTTATCGGTTGTTTTATAAGCAACGTAGGTACGGGGGGCATGACTAAACTGCCCGAATAATTCTACTGTTGCGGCCAAAAAAGTGTAAACAATAAATGTTGTTGTTGTTTTCATTTTCACTTTTGTCATACTTTGAAACACAAAAACCGAATTAACTAATATTCTTAAATTTATTGATATTCATTACCATCTTTTAGACCAATAACAAGTGAGCAATGACCAGTAACGTATGAAAACCACGGCTAATAGTATTGTAAATACAGAACAAAGCAACCTTTTTTCATCCGATAAGGTTGGTGGGTATAGCATTACATATAAACATCATATCATCTTTTGGACCATCTATTTCATATTCAATACTTTGAGATGGGGCAGTTATTTTGACGACTACAGTTATTCGCTGCAGTCCAATATTATTGGGTTTCCCATTCACATGGCCTTGACCTACTTCAACATCTATTATTTAATGCCAAAATTTGTCTTCAAAAAAAAGTACCTCACCTATGCAATTCTTATGGTGATTTCACTTTTTATCATGCTATTGGCAAAGTATAACCTCACCTATTACCTGATCAGCACCAATGTCTGGCCAGAGGGGCCAGAACCCATCGACAGTCTTACGATAAATTATGGCGTTCAAATGATGCTAGGTGAGCTGTACGTGGTTTCATTTGTAACTGCAATCAAAATTACAATTGATTGGTTACGAGAACACAGCAAGTTGCACGAGCTTGAAAAGCGCCAGTTATCAACTGAACTACGGTTTTTAAGATCTCAGGTCTCACCACATTTCTTTTTCAACACCTTGAACAATATCTATTCCTTAACACTTAAAAAGTCAAATCGAGCCCCCGAGGTCATCCTCAAGCTATCTGAGTTAATGCGATACCTTTTGTACGCGACAGATAAAAGAAAACAGACACTCAAGAATGAAATTGAGTGTATTCAGAACTATATTGATCTTGAACGCATCAGGTTTGATGATTCATTAGAGGTTGAGATAGAAATATCTGGAGATTTAGAAAATAAGGTCATAGCACCAATGTTGCTTATGCCTTTAATAGAAAACTGTTTTAAACACGGTGCAAGCCAAAATATCGGAAAAACCAGAATCTCATTATCTGTACATGTTGAAGAAGATTTTTTATATTTCAAATTGTCAAACACCAAACCAAAAAGAAAAAAGAAAGACAAGATGCCAACTCGAGCTGGTGGCATTGGACTATCAAACGTAAGAAAAAGACTTGAACTTGGGTATCAAAAGGAAGATTATGAATTGAACATCAATGAAAAAGACAACGAATTTCATGTTTTACTCAAGCTAAACATTTCACCGAATGAAACTAATTAGAACCATCATAATTGATGATGAGCCTTTGGCCATTAGTATATTGGAAGACTACATAGAAAAAGTCAAACACCTAAACCTCATCAAGACCTTCTCAAATGCAATTGACGCCAGTTCTTTTTTGAGTGAACAATCTGTTGATTTGATTTTTTTGGATATCAATATGCCAGTACTTGACGGTTTTGGGTTTCTTGAATCCATAAAGTCAAAACCAATGGTAGTGATAACTTCTGCCCATGAAGAATATGCCATAAGGAGTTATGAGATAGAGGCCATTGATTATTTGGTAAAACCAATTCCATTTCCGAGATTTTTAAAGACGGTCAACAGGGTGGCCAACCTTTTTTCAAAAGACAAGTCGCCACCATCAGATGAGCACCAAAGTATCTTTGTCAAGATAGACAACAAACGGTTACAGAAAATATATTTGGATGAGATATTGGTCATAGAAAGCCTTAAAGACTATATCAGGATAAAAACAACATCTGGTAAATACATTCTACACAGAACTTTGAAAGCTTTTACCGAAGAACTACCGAAAAACAAGTTCTTAAGAATTCACCGGTCTTATACCGTAGCCATTGAAAAAATTCAATCGATTGAAGGTAACAGCGTTGAAATCGATGGTATGCGTTATACAATAGGCCGAAGTTATCTCGAGGATACGAAACAGAGAATATTGAACACATAGCCTAATCCACACATCAGTTTTGTTGTTTTATTAATCCACAATAAACCTTTGATATTTAGTTCAGCACTATTTCATCAACAAAAATAAAGCTGTCGCCTCCAGGATTCGGATGCCAATTTGGGTTTTTTCTTTGGTTCAATACCTGTACCCGAACACTTTTTAATTTGGTCTCATCAAAATGAATGTTAACCAATTGCCGTTCGACACTACTGGATGGCGGATTTGGAGGTAGGTCAATGGTTTTTAGCAATTTATAATTTTTACCATCAGACGCGCCCCAAACTTTATATCCTATCGGTGAAAAAATCCAGCTTGTCGGTGCAGAAAGATGGCCAACAGAAACTGTGCTGATTCTAGTGGCTTCTTCAAGTGTTAAAGTACTTTGCAGGTGTGAGGCTTCATATCCAATCCATTGGCCATCAACAAAATTTGTTGTGCCCCTTTTTTTATCAATAAGGGTTTTTGGGCCTTGTGCTTTATATTTTTCATGGGGCCGTTTTGTCAAAGTTACATCCGTAATCTTTGCACCTGTTTTCAAGAAAGTGGCTTTTGCAGGCTCGCTTACACCCCAGCCCTCTTTTTCACTGTGGGCTAAAAACGTCATCGACTTTTTCAAGTAAAAAGGCTCTTTGTACTCTACAGTGACCGTATCACCGGGCATTCTTGCATAACGATAAAATGTTTTTGTGTCGTCAAAAACAGTGCTTATGGTCACTAAAAGTGAGTCATTGAAGATTTCGTGTTCAGCAAGAAATACAGGAGGGGCCAATTGACTTGCCTTAAACTTTTCATCAATATGCTGACCATGAACAAGAATACCGTTTTGAGCCAATTGAACATTGCCTTCATCAGAAATACTGTTGGGAGACAAGTATACGTCTGCAAGGTTAGGAAGTTGCTTTAAAAACTTGAAGTCTGGTTCTGAAGCTTTTACCCCAAAAAGATTAAGTGACTCTAAATATTCCAAATCTTTGAAGGTATCAAAAGATTTTGGGGTAATGGCAGTGCCTTGCAATTGAAGCTTTGTCAGGTTTTTAAATTTTTTCAGGTGCTTGGCCAAAGTGTCATTAAAATTAGTATGGCCAAGGTTCATTTCAACAATATTTTTATTTACGCTTTTTAGTAGGTAAAAATCGTCTTCTGAGACATCTTCGCGTTGCGAAAAATTAACCTGTAAAAGTGGATTGTCTATTGACAACTGTTGTACAGAAATGTTATTCTGTGCTAATTCGACAAGCCTCTCAGAAGCAATAAAATCGAGCTCTCTGGCCAATTTCCCTCGTGTTGAATTGTCCGTTTCGAGTGTTGCTAAAATTTCCTCAGTTTTTGCATCGGTATCTAAATCGGCAACTTTACAATCAAAGCAATTTTTGTTTTTAATCCACCATTCCAATAAGACCATCTCTTCTTCTGTCAGCTGTTGTTTTCCCTTGGGTGGCATGTGCTCTTCATCCTCCATGGGTAAATCAATTCTGTGCATCAGTAGATTTGATCCGTGTTCTGTAATTGTATCAAACAAGCTGCCTGTATCACCACCGGCCAAAAGATGTTCTTGAGTCTTAAGTTGAAGCCCACCTTTAATTTTACTGGAATTATGACAGCTTACACACTTTGCCTCAAAGATGGGTTGTATTACCTGTGCATAAACTTCAGCTTCTTCAATATTTTCGATTTCAATGGTTTTATCAGCTTTTTCAGCAAAAAGAAACCCTTCACCATGTGTCATGTTTCCCCCAAGGTGACCCGTGATGGTCAATAAAAGCAATGAAATGGCAAAAAGCGGTAAATAGCTTTTTTTTGCAAGGGGTTTATCACTTTTCTTGATAAAAAATAAGGTGATTATGGTCAGCGTAAACGCAATGCCCATCCATTTATGTCTGCTGAGCATGGTATCATCGTAACCTCCTCCATCGCCCAAAAGCCAACCCGTTGCCACAGAAAGAACCGCAAAGAAAGCCCCATTGCCCAAAATGAACAACATCATTTCCTTACTGATTTTATTGGGATATTTCAGCTGCCAAAGTTCCATAAGAAACCCAATAAAAATGATTCCAATGGGCAAGTGCACTAAAAGTGGGTGTAAGTTTGCTAGGTTCATTAAGGTTCAATCAATAGTTCGTCAATAAAAATCCATGGCACAGTGCCCTTACCTGGGTGCCAATCAGGTATGGCATCCAATGCTTTGATCGTAACAACCAGTTCACCATAAACCCTTGGGATTGTATCGATGGTCAAAAAGGTGGATTCTGAACTTTCAGCGGTACTGGGTGCTTCAAATTCTTTTGTTCCAATAATTTCTTTTGAGGCCTCAACTTTGACCGCTTTTGGGCTAAAAATCCAAGAACCGTGGTCAATGAGAATGCCCATTTGCAACTTTGATATCATTGTCGGCTTTTTGAGCTTTACTGAAATGGTTATTGTTTCTTTTTGAAAACCAAGCCAACTATGGCCATTTCTGAAGTTGGTGGTTCCTTTTTCTAAATCCACCAACGTTTTCCAACCTTTCCCATTATAGGCTTCGTTGGGCTGTGGCTCAATAATAAGTTCAGAATCAACCATGGAATGAGTTATTTTAACTACCTCTATGGTTTGCAAATCGCTGCTCTCAAAATCAGGGTGCTCCGACCAAAAAGAAACCCATTCTGATTCTTTCAATACGATTGGCGATTGATAGGTGTGCTGTTGACCATCTCTTTTAAAGTAGACCGTAGAGCCCGATTCACCTGATTTGGCAATAATAGTTGCCCTTTTTATAAATAAAAGAGAGTCAGCTTCAATTTTAGGGGTGCTTAGCTTAAACATTTCCGTTTTGGCAAAATGATTTTGCGCAAAAGAAATCTGAGAGGCCATGAGAGCCATTACCAAACAACAAGTCGCTTGGGCCAATGATATTTTGTATGATGACCTAAATAACATTCAAATAAATCAAACTCGTATTAGTTTAATGGGGTTGGTGCCAAAAGTATTCCATTGCGGAATGTACAGATTCTCATCGTCGTCGACACAAACATCATGCGGATGGTGAAATACTTTTAGAGCCTGATAGACGGGACTCAATGCATTCTCCTCATAATGTGGCAGGCAGCCGCCGGGTGCGGATACCAATTTGTCTTCACCATTCAAGATTGAAACAAAGCCTGTACCCGGTGAACCGTCACCTGACCAGATTGTGGCCAAGTATACATTTTGTCCTTTAATAACAGGTCGGCAGATGTATGCCCCCGGCAGTTCAATTTCATTCAAAAGTTGTCCATCCAATGAAAAACGTTTCAATTTATTTTGCTGTCTTGCCGTTATCAACAATGTAGGGGTGCTCGTTCTGTTATCTAGGCAGATACCATGCGCATTGTCAAAATGATAGGCTTTGGAACCTTTACCACCAAAAATGTTCAACAATTCGCCTTTTGCATTGTAGTGGAGAATGTATTGTTCGCCATACCCATCAGCAACGTAAATATCGCCATTGGGCACAATTGTTGTTTCCGTTGGTACGTACTTCTCTATGGACTCGTATTTACCTGATTCCATCGGGCAGGGAAAAATCTGCAACACCTTGCCATCTAAAGTGGTTTTGATCACTTCATGTCGTTCGTTGTCGGCGATGTACAAAAACTCCTCCCCGTTTTCATCATGTATGGTCAGACCGTGGGCACCGGGATATTCAGTTCCCCAATAATCCAGTAGCTTTCCGTCTTTATTGTAGATTAAGACATTGTTTTTAGTGTGGTTGGTGAGAAGAAAAATGCGTTTTCTCTTATCCATAACCATTTCATGGCAATCCTTCAAGGGATGAAAAGTACTGTTGAGAGCGCCCCAATTTAAATCAATTTTATAACGAAAATCACCATGACCGATGATGGCATCTTTGTTTTGGGGCATTGATTTGGCAAATCCATCGCCCGTACACATGGCCAATGATGCCATACCCGTATTTCTGATGAATTCTCGGCGCTTCATCAGGCCAAAATAGATTTTACCAAATGTCCTTCCACATCTGTCAATCTAAATCGTCTGCCCTGATACTTATACGTGAGCCTTTCGTGGTCAATGCCCATTAAGTGTAACATGGTAGCCTGAAAATCGTGAACGTGTACCGGGTCTTTCACTATGTTATAGCCAAATTCATCAGTCTCACCATAAACAAAGCCAGGTTTTATTCCACCACCTGCCATCCACATGGTAAAACATCTTGGATGATGGTCACGGCCATAATTTGTATCGGTGAGAATACCCTGTGAGTAATTGGTTCTTCCAAACTCACCTCCCCAGATGACCAAGGTGTCTTCCAATAGGCCGCGTTGTTTTAAATCTGCTACTAAGGCTGCGGAAGCTTGGTCAACATCCTTTGCCTGTTTCTCAATCGCCCCAGGCAGGTTATCATGTTGATCCCAACCCATGTGGTACAACTGTATAAAGCGTACATCTTGCTCTGCCAAGCGTCTTGCCAGTAAGCAATTGGCCGCATAAGTGCCGGGAACTTTCGCATCGGCACCGTACATTTTATAGATATAATCAGGTTCGTTGGCTGTATCAATGACCTCGGGCACTGAGGTCTGCATGCGATACGCCATTTCATACTGCGCAATACGGCCCTGTATTTCGGGATCGCCAAATTCATTGTATTGTTGCTCATTCATTTCGGCGAGCATATCAAGCATGTCGCGCTTGGTCTTTTTTGAAATCCCATCGGGGTCATTCAAATAAAGTACGGGGTCTTTTGCCGCTCTAAACTGCACTCCCTGATGCTGGGAGTGTAAAAAACCATTGCCCCAAAGCCTAGTATACAAAGGTTGCCCATTGGGCCTGCCGCTTCCGCGGGATAAAAGCACTGTGAAAGCCGGTAAGTTTTCGTTTTCACTGCCCAGCCCATAGCTCAACCATGACCCTATACTTGGCCGACCTGGTTGTTGTGAGCCCGTTTGAAAAAATGTCACCGCCGGATCATGATTGATCGCTTCAGTGTACATCGATTTGACTATACAAAGGTCGTCAACCATTTTGGCCGTATACGGAAGTAGTTCACTGACCCAGGTCCCATTTTTTCCATGCTGTTTGAATGGAAAAAGGGAGCCCACCAATGGAAAACTATCTTGGCCCGAAGTCATACCTGTCAGACGTTGACCATTTCTTACAGATTCTGGCAAGTCTTCTCCACGGCGTTCGTTCAACAATGGTTTGTAGTCAAATAGTTCCAGTTGTGATGGCCCACCACTTTGAAAGAGATAAATTACACGTTTCACTTTTGCAGGATGGTGCAAACTGCCCAAAATACCTCTGGGCCCGAGAGGATTCTCTGTTTTGGTCAAGAGTCCGTTTTCATTCTTTGAAAAGAAACTACAGCCGCCCAACAGGGAGGATAGTGCCATACCCCCTATACCCAGTGCAGATTTCTTTAAAAATGCTCGCCTATTTTCGTTGAGCAGGTTTTCTTGAATGATTTTTGATTCGCTCATGATCTTGTGATTGTTTCGTCTAAATTCAGAATCATCTGAGCCACCAAGGTCAAACCGGCCCATTCATTTTTATTGCGTATTTCTTCAGTCGTAAATTGACCGATATTCAAATAACTATCCGGTATGACATCGCCATTGTCAATTTTTGATAGGGATTCATCATAAAATGACTTTAGTTTTTCCAACTCTGCTTCGTTCGGCAATCTTGAAGTTGCTTTTCTAAAAAGAAGAATGATTTGTTTTTCAACGCTTTTCTCCTCTTTTTTAACTTGATAGGCCATGGCCCTGGCAGCCTCAATCAACTGGGGGTCATTTAAGAGTACCAAGGCCTGTAGCGGAGTGTTGGTCTCTTCTGTTTTTACTGAGCATAAATCTCGTGAAGAGGCGTCAAAGGTCAACATACTTGGTGGCGGAACGGTTCTTTTCCAAAAAGTATAGAGACTTTTTCGGTAAAGATCATCGCCTTCACTCATGACATAAGTCGCTGTACTGCCACCACCACCACCCGTGGTTTCTTCCCAGATGCCCTCTGGTTGATAAGGCTTGACACTCGGACCACCTACTTCGGGATTCAACAAACCACTAATGGCGAGGGCTTGGTCTCGAATGCTACCTGCAGATAGGCGCAAACGCGGAGCACGTGCCAGTAGCATATTTTCAGGGTCTAATTCTTTCAGCCTCTCTGAAACCCTTGAAGATTGCTGATATGTTGAAGACAATGCAATGTATTTTATCATCTTTTGGATATCCCATCCATCTTCCATGAATTTTATGGCCAAAAAATCCAACAACTCAGGATGTGTCGGAAGTGCCCCTTGATTACCAAAATCATACGATGACTCTACCAACCCTCTGCCAAACATTTTCTGCCAAATTCTATTGACAGCAATTCGAGCGGTCAAGGGGTTGTCTTCATGAAAAAGCCATTTTGCCAACCCCAATCTGTTTTTAGGGTATGCTTCAGGATAGGGAAGAATACGCTCTGGAGTATCAGGATACACCTGATCTGTCGGTTGGTCGTAAACCCCCCGGTCGAGTACATAGGTCGGGCGAACATCATTCATTTCATCCATGACCAGGGTGGTCACTTGTTCTTTCTCAACCGAGTTCATATTGACAAAATCCAAGACCCCTTGTGCCTCTTCTTTAGTTATTGTGATGTACGGTTCGGGAATGTCTTCGGCATTGTTCATCAACCCCCTTTCGTTGACGTTGTTGAAGAAACTAAAAAGCTCAAAATGTTCTTTTTGGCTAATGGGGTCATATTTATGGTCATGGCATCTGGCACACTCCATGGTCATCCCTAAAAAAGCCGTTCCAAAAGTATTTGTACGGTCCTCGACATATTCAATCCGATATTCTTCAGGAATTACACCTCCTTCTGCGGTAATCTTATGGTTTCTGTTAAAACCAGTGGCCAAAACCGTTTCTTTGGTGGCATCGGGCAATAAATCGCCCGCCAATTGAACAGTCACAAACTTGTCATAGGGCATATTTTCATTGAATGCCTTGATTACCCAATCGCGCCATGGCCACATGGTACGTTCAAAATCATCTTGGTAGCCGTGTGTGTCCGCATAGCGTGATACTTCCATCCAATCAGCAGCCATGTGTTCTGCGTAGTCTATAGAATTGAGCACTGAATCAATAAAAATGGAAAACTGTTCATTGTTCTTACTGTTAAGAAAAGTATCCAGCTGTCTTATTGATGGAGGCAATCCTGTAACATCAAGATATAACCTTCGAAGTAAAATTTCTTTTGAGGCCTTTTTTGAAGGTTGCAACCCATTTTCATTAAGCTTACGAAGCACAAAAGCATCAATTTCGTTGGCACTCCATTGATCATTTATTGTTTCAGGAATTTCAGGTTTTTCTGGTTTTACAAAGGCCCAGTGTTCTTTGTATTCGGCGCCTTGTTCTATCCATCTTTTTAACAAGACTTTTTCATGTTCTGAAAGCATTAGATTTGATTCGGGAGGGGGCATCAATAAGCCCGAATCCTCAGAAAAAATACGATGAACCAACTGACTTTTCTCAACATCCCCGGGAACAATCGCAAAACGGTCTGAATTCTCTCCAAGTGCTTTATAGGCCTCCTCTGCGGTATGTAGTGACAAATTGCCCTCGATTGCATTTTTGTCTGGGCCATGGCATTTAAAACAGCGGTCTGATAAAATGGGTTTGATGTGGAGCGAAAAATCAACAGCATCTGGAATCTTTTTTATGCCACTAACATTATCTACCAGTAAAACAGCTTCTTTCTTTTCTTTGCAGCCAATCGAGAAAAGCACACAAAATAGAATAAGCGGTAAAGTGAAGAAATTGCTCTGCATTTGTCTATTGAAAAGATTAATTCATAAAAGTTACCGAATAAAGGTTTTTTTCTAAAGTAATTTTCGACGGATAACATGTACGAAAAGATAAACAAAAGACAACGCAGTAAAATCTTTTGATTCTAGAAAAAAACATTGAGATTTCTCATGAGGATATGGAAATCATCCTTGAGCTGCCACAGACACCTGTTTTTCCTTGCGTCTATTTAAAAACTTGCCTGCCATCAAAATAGTGATTAAAAAGAATATCACGGCACCGATAACAAATACATACGTGGCTATCGATTCAAACAGCATCCCGCCCAAAATCAATCCGAACATGCTTGCAATACTGCCCATGCTATTGCCATAGCCCTGAATGGCACCTTGTTTTTGTTTGTTGCCCGTTCTTGACAACAGTGCCATAAAACTGGGCCACATAAGACCGTTTCCCACAGAAAGTAAGGTATTGGCGACATAAAGGATTAAAATATTTTCTATGGACAACAAAAAGAAACTCAACGCCAATAGCAATGAGCCAATGAGGATAAGTGCTTCATTGCTCACTTTATCAGAAAGCCAATTCAAAACGGGCCCTTGAACAAGTACCATGATCAAGCTCGAGTAGGCCAAAAAGATGCCCAAGTCGCTCGCAGACCAGTGTAAAATGGTATTTGCATAAATGGGCAACCCCGCATAAAACAGACTGAAGGCTAAAAAAGTCAGAAAATAGATGGAAAACAATAATGGAATACCAGGTTCTGAAAGAATGGTTTTCCAGCTTTCTTTTACTTGTGGGTTGGCTTGCAGCTCGCCATCAAAATAGCAGTCTTTGTGTTCAACCTGAAAAAAGCGTCTGAAAGATTTAAGCTCAATCCCTCCGGTATCGACCACACACGGATTACTTTCTTCCAAACGGGTGTTGATTACAAAAATGGCAATCAGAGAAATCACCGCTGCTAAAATCAGTGGCAATACCTCACCCAGATAGGTGGATGCCAAAATTCCCGCTACCGCTGGGCCCAATACAAATCCCAGACTGGTCGAAGCACCCATTTTACCAAAGTTCTTGTTGCGATCTTCATCTGTGGAAATGTCTGATAGATAAGCGTTCGCCACTGAAATGTTTCCGCCAGTAAAACCATCAAAAATTCTGGCCAAAAATATAACCAGTAACGGAAGTGTCATCACATAAGAACCGGTAAGACCCGTATGTTGTGACCATAATTCGGTCTGGGGCAGAATAAACGCCAACAAGAACAGTAGCCATGCCAAAAAAGTGCCCAATTGACTGATGATAAGTACTTTTTTTCTGCCCACCCTATCGGAAAGGCTTCCCAAAATCGGTGCCCCGATAAATTGAAAAAAGGGGTACATCGCCCCCAAAATTCCATAGATAAAACCATTGCCCCCTAAATCGGTCACAATAAAAATCAGGATTGGCACCACGATACTATAACCGAGAATTCCGATAAAATTGACCAGTAAAATTGGAAATATTTTAGGCGGAATAATTTTGAAAAAGTTCATTGAAGCACAACCTTTTGTTTAAAGGTAAGCAAATTACTGCCCCAAAGGATTGGCTGCAAAAGAGGCAAGTTCATCATTGCTAAAATGGGTCGTTATTTCAATGGGGTTGCAGCAAACCTCGCAGTCTTCAACGTACACTTGCTCGACTATGGACGTGTCTAAGAGCATGGAGATTTCTTCCCAACAGTACGGACATTGAAAGAAGTGTTCGAACATTGTTATAGTTCAACATTCAAAAGTTGCCCCGTCAACTGCAATAACTGAAGTTCGGCCAGTTTCGCAGCATATTTTGCCTGATTTTTACTGGTCTTGGCATTCAACAGATTGATTTGCGCCTGACGAAGTTCAACAGACGAAATCTGGCCCAATTTATAACGCTCGGTCGAACGCAGGTAATTGTTTGTCGCTGTCTTGACGTTCTGTTCTTGAAGTTCATAAACTTGCAGCAAGTTGAAATAGTTGCCCTTGGCATTGGCAATATCACGGCGTATCTCTTGCGCTATCTGTTCATTGAGAATCTCTTGTGACTCCAACAGTATTCGGGCGTTCTTTATCTGGGTCACGCCGCTGCCGCCATCAAATAGGTTCCATGTTAAGCTGGCCCCCAGCCCAAAATTTCTAGTATTGTTTACATTGACCCCGGGGAAAAATGGTCCAGGGGCGTTTTGGTTGAGGTTCCAGCCGTAAAAACCTGTCAGTCCCACGGTCGGCAAAAAAACCGATTTACTGGCCTTGAGCGAATAGTCGTTGATCATCGTGTTTTTCTCTGCCTGCAACATCCTCACATTGTTTTTTTCGGCCTCTTTGAGAAAATCTTCCACGAGCATGGTCTTGGTGAATGAGACCGTTGTGTCTACCGCATAAGCATTTTCAAGCTCTTGGTTCAGCACAATGTTCAAATCTCTGATGGTGTTCTTGAGCAACTGCCTTTCGTTCATCAAATTGATGCTATCGTTCACGAGGTCAACTTCGGCGTTCAGCACATCCAACTTATTGCTTTGGCCGAACTCAAAGCTGTACTCAGCACGCTTTAAACGGTCGGCGGTACTTTCATAAGTCTCCTCGAACACGTTTATATTCTCTAGAATCCGTGCCACTTCGTAATAGACCGAAAACAGTTGCAGCATGGTCGTCTCGATGGTCTCACGGGCTTGAAGCTCAGACAAATCGTACTCTTCTTTCAGTCTTTTGTAATCATAAAACCTGCCCAGACCATCAAAAAGCACGTAATCAGCAGTCAATCTGGCATTGTAACGCTGTGCTTCTGCCTTATAGAGGTCCGCATCGGGTCTCGGCACAGGGTTTCCTGTCTCGCCATCGATGACCGGATTACCATCTTCGTCTCTCAAAAATTGCCCCGGAAATTCAAAAGTGGAGTCATCGCGCTGATAACTTGCCCCAGCGCTTCCTGTTAAGCTGGGAAGAAAACCAGAATTCAAGATGCTTTGATTGTTGTCGGCGATTTCAATGTTGTTTTGGGCTATTCGTACCCCGAAATTGTTTTCCAACATCAATTTTACCGCCGTTTCTTTGGTCAGTACATTTTTTTGGGCAGTAACACCAAGCGAGCAAATGAGCACAAAAAATACGAAAGCCTCGTGATATTTTCTCGTCATATTGTATCTTCTGTTTGCGTGGATGTCGATTTGCCCATACCCATTTCAACTTTTTTGCCGTTCAAATTTTTCGCAGCATGCTCTCCGTTCATCATCTCTTCTTCATGTCGTTCTTTGATGGCACGCTCTACTTCTTCTTTGGTCACTTTTTCACCGGTCTTCAGCCACTTACTGAAAACCTTGGTATCGTTGCTGAATGAAAGGAACAATGGCAACAACAATAATGTAAGCACTGTGGCAAAACCGATACCATAGGCTATGGAGATGGCCATGGGCTTCAAAAATTGGGCTTGTCGGCTTTTCTCAAGCAATAAAGGCGCCAAACCTGCAATGGTGGTTATGGAAGTTAAAAAGATGGCCCTAAAACGCGATCTTCCCGCTTCATAGATGGCATCATCAAAACCCATCCCTTCTCGCAAATTGTTATTGAACCTTCCAATCAATACCAAACCATCGTTGACCATGATACCGATCAAAGCGATAATACCCAACATCGAGAGAATATTGACAGGAAAACCATGCAACCAATGCCCCCAGGCCACCGCTGGCAGACTGAACGGCACCAACAACAATAAAAGTAGCGGTTGACTGAAACTTCTAAACGTGAAGGCTATGGTGATGTAAATCAAAAAGAGAACCGTAAGACCGACAAAATTTAAGGAGTCAAAAAGTTTGTTCCGCTCTCGGTTCTGACCTTCGTATGATGCCGTTATGGTCGGATATTTGGATTGTATCTCTGGCATGATATCGCTTCTGATCCATGCAAGAACATCCGGCGCACTCGATGTCTCAGGATTCTTTAAATCTGCCGTGAGTTGAATTTCTCGCTGCCCATCAAGATGGTTGATGGCAACCTCGCCCCTTCCGATGGTGTAGGTGGCGATTTCACCCAGCGGCACCCTAGTGCCCGATGGTGTCAGAATGCGCATATCATCCAAATCGGAAATAGATGCCCTATTGCCCCTGTCATAGCGAACCCACACCCGAATCTCATCTTGACCACGCTGAAACCGCTGTGCCTGTACCCCAAAAAATCCTGCCCGTACTTGGTTCATTACCGTGCGCAGGTCAAGACCCAGCAAATAGGCATTTTCTTTGAGCTGCAAACGTATTTCTTTGATTCCGGCAGGGTCGTTATCGGCAATGTCCTTCAGCAGCGCATTGTTTGCCAAAGCTGTTTTTAGCTCCGCTTTCGCCGCTTTCAGTTCTTCGATATTGTTGCCCAACAGCGAAACTGAAACGGGATTACCGCCAAAATTTCCTCCTGAACCATAGACCAAACTTTCTACACCTACTACAGGGCCCATCAATTCTTCTATTCGGTTCGTCACCAAATCGGCACGAACGGCATCAGGACGCTCTTCCCCTGGGAGCAAGTTAATAACCAAGGTCGCCGAAGCAGATCCAGGACCCAGGTTCTTGATGATATTTTCAAAGAGTTGTTTGCCATTTTCGGGCGGATACTCTTTGGTAAGCTCTCTATTGGCAATCTGTGCTTTTTCTTCAATCAAACTGATGATGGAATCAGTCACCCTTTCATTGGTACCATTGGGCATCTGCAACTCGATTGAAACACGGTCACTGGCTATTCTCGGAAAGAAAGCAGTTCTGATGATGCCACCCCCAACCGAGCCAAAGGTCAACAACAGTACCATGATGAAGAACGAAAGTGTGAGCAAACGGTATTTTAATCCGAATCGTATCACAGGGCTGTAGAGTTTGTCTCGCATCCACATCATGGCCCGGTCACCCATTTTGTTGATGATCCTCAGTTTGGCAAAAACACGTGCGATTCCTGTTTTTGGGGTATCATCCTTTGGTTGCAACGCTTTTGAATGCGCCAAATGTGCCGGTAAAATAATCAAGGCCTCAACCAAAGAAACGACCAAGGTCAAAATCACGATGACCGAGACTTCCCCAAAGAAATCGCCTATCCTTCCATCCAAAAACAAGAAAATGGAAAACGCCAGAACTGTGGTTATTATGGCAGATACTATGGGCGGAATCACTTCCATCGTGCCATCTATGGCCGCTTGAATCGGTTTTTTGCCCCGTTCATAATGTTGGTAGATGTTCTCGGCAATGACAATACCGTCATCGACCAAAATTCCGATGACAATGATCATGCCGAACAATGACAGTACGTTGATGGTCACATTGAAAAAAGGTGCAAAAACGAACATGCCCAAAAATGCGATGGGAAGCCCAAAAGCCACCCAGAACGCCAGTCTTGTGTTGAGGAAGAGGGACAAGAAAATCAAGACCAAAATCATGCCCATAACGGCATTCTCAGTCAATAGCTGGGTACGCTGGGTGAGCGTGGTCGAAAAATCGGAAACCACATTCAACGCTACATTGGTATACTTTTCATTGAATTCTTCGATATAGTCTTTTACCTTTTCGGCAGAGCCTATCAAATCTTCAGTGTTGGTACTGGTGATGGTCACATTGACCGACAAATCACCATCGTAGTACGAAGCATTGGGGGTTTCAGAAAAGCGGTCCCTTATCTCGGCCACATCTCTCAACCGAACAGTACGGCCCGATGCATCAGCGTTTACCACGATATTGGCCAATTCATCGCCATAATATGATCGATTTCTTGCACGGATAAGGTATTCTTCGGCATCGGTCTTGATGTTGCCGCCCGTGACCAAAATGTTTGCATTACCCACCGCCTGCGCCACTTCAGAAAAAGAAATATTATAGGCCAATAGATCATTTTCGTCAACTGCAATCTCAATTTCTTCTTCAGGATAACCCGAAATCTCTATTTGCGAAATACCCTCTATGGCCCGTAAATCGTTCTCTATCTGTCTTCCAATCTGTTTGAGTGTGGCCAAGGAAATCTTATCGCCACTGACAGCAAAACTGATGGTCGGGCGAACTGCCTCAAGTTTTGAAACCACCAAGGGTTCCATACCTGTGGGAAAGGTCGGCACACGGTCTACGGCATTCTTGACCTCTAAGAGCATAAAATCGATATCCCTTCCCTTTTCGATTTCTACATTGATGGAACCTGTATTTTCACGGGATGTAGAGGTCACCCTATCCACACCTTGCAATCCCTTTAAATTATCCTCAATCTTCAATACCACCCCTTCTTCAATCTCTTGGGGCGAGGCACCGGGATACGTAATTGAAATCAGTATGTTTTTAGATTCCGTAAGCGGGAAAAATGAAGACTTTAAACGAAGGGCGCCAACGACACCAAATACCAAAAAGGCGATGATGATGACATTCACCGCCACATGATATTTTATAAAATAGGATATAAGTTTTCTCATCTTATTCGGCCGGCTTTTGGCCCTCTTCAAATATTTTTACCAACATGCCCGCATAGGCTCCTGAAACGGGCTTTGAAACTATGGTCGTACCATCAGGAATGTCTTCGACCACTACCTTGTCTTCACCAAAATAGACAGGTGAGACCTCGATAACATCCAAAATGGAATCACGTACCACAAAAATGGATTCATTATCTACCAGCAACGACCTGTCAATTTCGATGGCGTTCGATGCCTCTTTGGCCTGTAAATTGGCTTCAAGGTATTGCCCCTCTTTTAGATTTTCACCTGAGACCTCAATAAACGCCGTTACCGTTTGTGAAGCTTGGTCAACCCTACCATTCACCCGCACGACTTTGCCTTTGTACGATTTTGTTTTTTCTAGATTGGTCAACTCGACCTCTTTGCCAACTTCCAACAAATCGCCATAGGTCTTGCCCACGGCCACTTGAAGCTCATACGCACCCGTGCTGATATATTCGCCCAACTTTTGGCCTGCCCTGACCAAAGTGCCTTCGGTAACCAATGCTTCGGTCAAAATACCATTAAAAGGAGCTGTGATGGTGTATTTGGAAAGGCGCTGCTCTAAATTCTTTACGTTATAGTAACTGGTGAGAATGCCCCGTCCCGAAATGAAAAACTTCTCTTTTTCGCTTTCAATTTCAGGAAGCTTAGGGGTGGTCTTGTCCAAATCAAAACTGTTGAGATATTGCTGCCATTTGGGAAAATACTCAGGATAATCCAACTGAAGATCGGGCATAATCGAAGTAATCAGGTTGAACAGATTGCTTTTGGCCGATTGTACACTGGCATAGTATTCTGAGGCATCGATACGAATCAAGGTCTGACCTGCACGATATTCCTGTCCAGCTTTGAAAAGCTTGCTCCCCGGTCTAAAAACACCTTGCACCTCAGCAAAAAGCTCAACCCTACGTTTGGCCACCAGATTTCCGTTGGCCGACACCATGATAGGCACCGTTTGATTCTCAACAGTATCGACAAAAACAGTCTTAATGACCTTTTGGGCCTTAGGCCTGCGGTCTTTTTTACTGTTGACGATCCATCGAGAGATGAAAAATGAGCCGCCAATGATTACCACACCGGCTAAAATGGATAGAATTACCTTGCGCATTAACAGTTGGTTTAGTTTTGCAAAGCTATTCTCTAGGCTTTTTGAAGGTGGTTAAAGAATTCATAAATGTTAAAAGAGAATAAATCCCGAATACCACTATGGAATCCTAGATACAGAAAGAAATCAGATTAGCTTTTGTGTAATGATGTATTAGACCCCCGACGCTTTCGTTCGGGGTTCGTTCGACCATCAAAATTCAATGCTATGTCTGCGACAGATTTTGAAATTCGGGTCTAACGAAAAAGGGGATGCAAAAGCATCCCCAACCAAACAAACTAAAGTATAACTAACTACTCATTTTCATCAACGTCTTCAAACTTGGTATCGGCCATTCTGGTAGTGTCGAACTTAATTTCACCAAACTCTTGAAACGGTCTTTCATCGGTGTCAAAAACCAAGAACTGGTCTTTATTGATGGCATCCAAACCTTTAAATGAATTGAAGCGGTTATTTTGTATTTGTAGGATTTTCAAGCTTTCCATTTGGGCAAACTCCATAGGAATCTCACCTGCCAGTTCGTTGTTGGCCAAAACCAATTCTTTGAGCTTTGTCAATTGGCCCATCTCTTTGGGAATATCACCTTCCAATGCATTCTCAAAAAGGCCCAAAGTCTCAAGGTTTGATAGTTTACCAATGGATTCGGGAATGATTCCCTTCAAATTGTTGCTTGACAGATTCAATATCTTCAATGTTTCAATCTCACCAAAACTTTCTGGTATCGGTCCGCTCAAAAAATTATTGAATACCGAGAACTCCTCCAGTCGTGATAGATTGCCAATCGCTGTCGGCAATGAGCCTTTGATTCGGTTCATTTCCAATTTGAATACCTTTAAACTTTTCAGCTTGACAATATTCTTGGGCAGTTCGCCCGTAAGATTGTTGAATGCCAAGTTGAGCTCTACCAAATGGCCAAGGTTGCCGATACTTTCTGGCAAAGAGCCTACAAGGTTGTTCGCAAAAAGATTGATTCGGATGACGTGGCCATCTTCGACCTCCAACCCTTTCCATGTGGATATGGGCTTATCAAAATCCCATGTGGTTTTCCATTCTTTTCCATTGGTGCTTTGAAATAGGTCTATCAACGCGTCACGTTCGGTAGAGACCAGTTCTTCATCAGCAAAAACTGATACAGCGCCTGTGATAAACAATGTAGCAAAAAGTATTAATCCTTTCATCAGATATTGAGTTATTAAGAATTTACTTACAAATATACGTTTATTCTTCTTTAAGCTACAAAGAAATTAGATGTACTGCATGCGATTGTTGTGAAAACAGGCTTTGGTGTGGCAAAATCTTTAAAAAGTGTTGTGAAATAGGTGTTTTGCTTGATAATAGAGATTTAAATGCTCCAATCCCGATAGCTCCAGATAGCTATCGGGACGGGAATGTCAAAATCTATGGTCAGGTTTTTTAATGCTTTGCGGGCTTTCCCCGAAGTAATCTACTTATTTTCAATTGTTTCTGCAAGATTTTCCCATTCTTTCATAAGTGCCTGCAATTGTTGCTTTTTTTTCTGATAATTATCAAAAAAATCAGGTTTTGATATCGTCTCGTCGTAGTTCATCAATAATTGATGGTCAATTTCAGCAATTTCAGTCTCGAGACTCGAAATTTCTTTCTCCAAAGTGCTCAACCTGTTCTTTAACGATTTGAGTTTTTTCTGTTTTTGATAGTCTTCGGCCCCACTTGATTTTTCTTCTTTGTGATTTTTTTCAGTGCCATTTCCCATTTCTATGCCACGAAAATCCACCGCTTTGCGTTGGTCCAAATAAAAATCGATATCGCCCAAATACTCTTTTATCCTTTTATCGCTGAACTCATAGACCCTATCGGTCAGCCCTTGGAGAAAATCACGATCATGTGATACCAATATCAGAGTACCTTCAAAATTTTGCAAGGCCTGTTTGAGCACTTGTTTTGAGGCCATATCAAGATGGTTGGTGGGCTCATCCATTACCAATACATTGAACGGCTGCAACAAGAGTTTGGCCAATGCCAGACGATTGCGCTCACCACCAGAAAGTACCTTGACCTGTTTTTCAACCTCGTCACCACTGAAGAGAAAAGCGCCTAAAATATCACGCACCTTGCTGCGGTTGCTCTCGTTGGCAGCATCTATCATGGTTTCTAGAATGGTTTTGCCACCGTCAAGATATTCTGCTTGGTTCTGTGCAAAGTAGCCCAGCTGCACATTGTGGCCCAACGCTACTTTGCCTGAATGATCAATTTCACCGACGATGATTTTAGCCAGCGTGGTCTTACCCTGACCGTTTTGACCGACAAAAGCCGTTTTGCTCCCCCTGTCCAATAACAAGTCAATGTGCTCTAAAACCTGCTTTTTTCCATAGTTTTTTGAAACGTCTTTCATTTTCAGCACCACTTTGCCCGGAGTGATGGAGGTGGAAAAACGAACGTTCATCACCTCAGTATCCGTTTCGTCGACTTCAATGCGATCCAATTTGTCCAATTTCTTGATCAGCGACTGGGCCATGGATGCCTTTGATGCTTTTGCGCGGAACTTTTCAATCAATTTCTCGGTCTGCTCTATCTGTTTCTCTTGGTTCTTTTTGGCATTCTTTTGCTGCTCGATGATCTCGGCCCTTAATTCCAAATATTTTGAGTAGGGTTTCTTGTAGTCATAGATGCGCCCCAAAGAGATTTCAACCGTGCGGTTGGTGACGTTGTCTAAAAACATCCTATCGTGTGATACAATGACGATCGCACCGGCATAGTTCTTTAAAAATTGTTCTAACCAGATAATGGATTCAATATCCAAGTGGTTGGTCGGCTCATCCAATAAGAGCACATCATTGTTCTGCAAAAGTAGTTTGGCGAGTTCGATGCGCATGCGCCACCCGCCGGAAAAGGTATCGGTAGGTTTGTTGAAATCTTCCCTTTTGAAGCCCAGACCCAATAATATCTTTTCGGTTTCGCCCTCGTAATGATAGCCCCCCAGAATCTCATAGCGATGGGTGAGTTCATTCAAATCGACCATCAACTGGTTATAGCCTTCACTTTCGTAGTCAGTTCGTTCAGCGAGCTGTGTGTTGATATGTTCAAGTTTTTGCTCAACTTCTTTTATCGCCGCAAACGCTTGGTAGCTTTCTTCTAAAACTGACCGGCCCTGTTCAAAATCGATGTCCTGTTTCAGAAAACCAATTTCCACTTCTTTTTCAAGGGCAATATTGCCAGAATCACTATCAAGCTCTTGCGCCAAGATCTTCAGAAGTGTCGATTTACCGGCACCGTTCTTACCGATCAGCCCCACCTTGTCACCTGCATTCAATTGCAGGCTGATGTCTTCAAATAATATTTCGCCGCCAAAAGAAACCGAAAGGCTGTGTACGTTTAACATCTATGTAATCTTGGTTACAAATCGTGAGGGCCTGATTTCGTAACTTTGCCCCAAAGATTTGCAAATGTTAAAAAAAGGGAATAAACTCTACAGTATTTTAACAGGAAGTTGTCCGCGTTGCCACGAGACCAGCATGTACCAACAAAAGAATCCGTATGTGATTTCTGAGCTTTTTAAAATGCACGAAACCTGCGCCAATTGCGGATTGAAATATAAAATGGAGCCCTCTTTTTTCTATGGGGCCATGTACGTGAGCTATGCAGTGGGCGTGGCCTTTGCCGTAGCGGCTTTTATCATATCCTTTTTCTTTTTTGGGGCAGACTTGATTGAGGTCTTTATATCCATTGTGGCCACTTTGGTCGTGTTCTTGCCCGTCATCATTCGATTGTCTCGAAATATCTGGATCAACTTTTTCGTGAAATACGAGCCCAAAAAAATGTCGAGTCAGGCTTCTTGATATTTTGATGTGAAACGATTGCTGTTCATTTCCTGATGTACCGTTCCGTTGTTTTCAACAGCTTCATACAGTTGGTGGGATGCATAGGGTGCTATGAGAACTCCCCTCGAACCAAATCCGTTGAGAACGAACAAGTTTTTGTGTTCTGGATGCCGCCCCACCAAAGGTCTCCTATCCGTTACTGTTGGTCGTACCCCAGCAACATGGTCAATCACCTCAAAATCACATTTTAGAAAAGTCCGCAGTTTTTTTAGCAATTCTTCTTTGGCTTCTTCAGTGGGCTTATTGGTCTTGTCTTTCCATTTATGTGTAGCTCCGATTCTGTACTGGTCATCACCAAGCGGAATGATAAATACCGAGGATTTTATGACGCTCATTTCTTTTAGTTTCGGCGCTTTGATGGTCAGCAATTCCCCTTTTGTACCGTTTAGCGGCAGGTAGTCAAAAAAGGGGTTGTGCTTTAGCCCGAAGCCTTCTGCAAAGACCACTCTCTTTGCCTTTATCGCCTTGTAGTCAACACCATCTTCATTGATTTTTAAGGTTTGGTGATCAAACCTTTCTTCCACCAGTTTTTCTTCTTGCAACAATAACTTTCTATACACAGTTAGTAATCTTTGGGTATCTATTCTTCCTGTTTCAAGCACTTCTCCAAATCCGAATGGCGCATCTAAGGATGAATTTTTATTGGGATGGATTTTGGTGGAAAGGAATCGCCTCAAACCTTGTTTGTCAGCCGCCTCAAACCAACCATTTTGTTCTTCGATGGATGCAAACCGTCGCAGTATGCGCACTTTGAAATCCAGTTTGACGTTAAATTGTCTTTCAAGCTCGGTATAAAACGGAAGCGCCACGTCAAGCTGCTCGTCGGCCTTCCATGCGAGGGTAAAGCGTTTCAGAATCACCGGATTGTACAGGCCGCCGGCCACCAAACTGGCCTGCTGTGAAGTGTCAGAAATCACCTTGAATGATTTACTGTTCTTGCGAAGCGTTTCGCTAAAGCAGGTGCCTGCCAATCCCAATCCGACTATGAGGTAATCCAACATAAGACAAATGTAAGTCGTATCGTGAAAACACCCCTAACCCTTCGACTGCGCTCAGGGTGACAATCCAACAATCAAATAATCGAGCATGGGGCAAAAGTAGAGATTTGTGTAGCATTGTTGATACCATCGAGCCTTTTATAAATTCAACGGATTGCTTCGCACTGCTCGCAATTACTACTAAAAAAAGCGTCCTGGTGTTGCCACCGGGACGCTTGTCTTATTGAATTGGAAATTGAATAGGCTTAATACGCCCACATATCTTGTTCCCTATCGCGAATATGCTCTTTGATGCGATTCGCTTCCAACAACTGGAAAAGGGCATTGTCAAAAATGTAATCATCGATTTCACGGTCACCGTGAACATTCTCCTCTTTATAGATGACACCGTTGAACCTTCGTGCATTCAACAACATATCAAATGATATGGGCCGTGCAGAATTTTCTTGGTTGTACACCTTGGCATCATGTAGAATCTGCCTGGCACTAGGGTACCATACCCAAAACAATTCTACCTTGTTTTCGCCTGGGTCTACCGATTCGTCATCAATAAAGTTGACATCTGGCGCCACTGGTGCAATACCTATCAAACGGTATTTCAATTCACCTTGGCGTTTGTCAAAGTACCAAATACCTTTAACTCGGTACTCTTCAATGTCGGCAGCAGAAATATCCCTACGGTTAATGAATTCTTCAGAGATTTGCTCACCGGCATTGTACTGCTCATACCCAAGGTCAGTGGTATCGACTTTTTGAAGGGTCGCCTCCAAATCATCCAGACCGCCCAACTTTTCGGTAAAATATGAGTCTGTGTACACATCGGTCAACTTGCCATTTCTGATGTTCTTCATCAACACATGGTAGAGCGATCGCCTATCGGCACCAATACCGATGGTATCGGTAGGATAGTACAACGGAAAGTTGACACGCTCATCAAGGTCGACGATTTCCCATACGGTCTTTGACCAGAGAATATCCCTGTCGTCAACATAACCATAATCCAAGGGTTTGTCATCATCCATGGCTTTTTGGGCTTCGGTCTTAAGGCCAACCTCTTCAGGCTTCTTGGCATTCAAAATGTTTGCCTGTGCCGCCAAAGAAATGGGCAAAAAGCTCAAAGCCGCTACTAGAATTACATTTTTCCAATTCATGATCATCGTATACTATTAGTTTGTAAGCTCTACCACCACAGGAGATACCTTTTTCAACTTGTAGCTCTTGTTGTTGGTGATGTACGCTTTGATATCAAATATTTGAACCGCATCGCCTCTTCTGGCCCTCTTCAGCGCAGACTTGGCGCGAGAATCAAGTTTACCGCCATTGACATTGACCGTAGGCTGACCCGGTACTTTGAACTTAAAACCGCTAACTGCAAGGTTCAGGTCAAAGTCAAAGTCTTCCAACATGGCGCCAATGGTAGAAATCTCAAGGTTTCTTCTAGGCATTTTCACACTACCGGCCTCACCACGAATGGTACCAGCTGGTCGTGGAATGTCTTTGATACGGAATGTCGCAGGAGTGCTGATTCGAGTTCCATCTGGCAATACACCAGAGGCATTGATGGTAACTTCTCTACCCGTACCAGGATTCATGATGTATTTGCTACCACTTCTTTTGCTCAAACCAGGAGCAGAAGCTGTAACCTTGTTATCAGGAATACCAGGAATGGATATCGTCATTGGGTTAGAAACCCCTCTATATACCACATTCATCTTATCAGCAGCAATAACGGCCGAGTTTGGCTTGTTGATGGTAGAGAACGTATTGTTCACATCAACAGGAACTTC
Source organism: Allomuricauda sp. d1 (assembly GCF_039592695.1). Lineage (NCBI taxonomy): Bacteria > Pseudomonadati > Bacteroidota > Flavobacteriia > Flavobacteriales > Flavobacteriaceae > Allomuricauda > Allomuricauda sp. d1. Next base: position 111,410 of record NZ_JBBUTK010000003.1, read on the forward strand.
GTTACCATCTTGCATGTATGTCAACTGACCTTTCAACTCGTGGTCGCCAGCAGCACCGGCATTGACCAATAGCTTAACACCACCAGCCTCTAACTGGTAATCCTTGCCCTCGGTCAATTTTCTACCGTCAAGGGTCAAATCAGCCTTCACAGGCTTCGACGTTTTGTCGGTCTTACCAAGAACCAATCCGCCTTTGAACTGCTCACCAGCATAGAAGACTGATTTTTCAGTATCCAACAGAGTTGAGAAGTTTTTCAAAGAAACGGCAGCGGTCAGGTTGCCTTCCAACAATCCTTTCAAGACCTCTTGCTCAGATGCCTTAACATCGGCCTGCAAAGCAGAGATTTTGGTCAAAGAGGCTACCATGGGGTATCCTTCATAGTTGTAGTTCATCCAATCAACCTTGACACCATCTCTGATGCGGGTCACTTGTCCGTTTTCATCACCAGTCTCAAAACGGGTCTTTACCGATCCTTTCACATCATCCATATTTGCAGGGATGACCTGAAGCATTTTTTCTCGATAATTCTCCAAATTTGACAAGAACTCTTCTCCTTGCGGCGACAATTTATCCCCTTGGAAAAACTTCTGGTCTAAAAAGTCAGACTTATCCATTACAACATAGTTGTTGGGGTCTTCTTGATCTGCCAACATTTCGTCTTTGAGATTTGACAGATAGTCATAATACTCGTTCGAAAGTTGTTTTACTTCTTGCGCTTTTTGAAAGAGCGGACCATACTTCAGCTTATCTTCTGAAGCTTTGGTTTCAAGCCCCTCAAAATAGTCAGCGTTGTTTGCAGTCAATTTTTCGTTAGAAGCTTCAAACTTTTCGTTCATCAAACCGAACGCAGCAAGAACTTCTTTGCTCATATTCAAAGCCAACATCGCGATGAAGATCAAATACATAAGATTGATCATCTTCTGACGTGGTGTTTGTTTTCCTGATGCCATGTTTTCTAATTAGAATTAATTAATCTGATTTGGGTTTTTCGTCGATTTTATTGGTAATTCCAATTAGTTTTTAGACATGGCAGATAGCATACCACCGTATACTCCGTTCAATGAAGAAAGGTTAGATGCCAAAGACTCCATTTGGTCTTTCAACGCACCTGCATTCTGCACCACTTCTTCGTTGATTGAAGCTTGACGGCTTGCACTTTCCAATTGAACTTTGTACAAGCTGTTCAAAGACTCCATTTGGGCGGCAGCGTGTGACAATTCTTCAGAGTATTTTTTGGTATGCTGGATTGCATCAGTAGTAGGGGCAATGCTTTTGGCAGCACCTTCAAAATTCTTGATGCTATCACCCAAGCTAGTGAACAATTGAGAATCAATGTTCGCCTCTTTTAAAAGATCATCCAATTTTCTTGAAAGGATACCTTCAGCTTCTTTGGCTTGCTTGGCCTCATTTTTGTTTCCTTTAGATTGACCGTTGGCCAATTCAGGATATACCAAAGACCAATCGTACTCGTCGTCTACTGGTTCAAATGCTGAAATCGCAAAAATAAGTGCTTCGGTAATCAAACCGACCGCTAGAAGCAGACCGCCTGTAAGGGGACCAAACTCCCAATGAAGGATCTTGAACAATGCACCGATGATTACCACCGACGCACCAAGGCCATAGGCCATGTTAAACAGTTTTTTTGTTGATTTTGACTGTGCCATAATTTTAGTTTTAATTAAGTATATAAATAAGTATTTGGTTACTGGGTTTGTATAGTGTTCTCAAATAAAAATTTATAATCCATTTCCGTTGGTGGAATCTTCCTCGCCCATATAATCTTGAACGGTTCTGAATCCGATATAGCTTCTGGCTGAATCTCTGTATTCATAATCGCGTGTACTCACCTGAAGGAAGTATGCAACGTCTTTCCAAGATCCACCCCTAATCACTTTTCTTTCATTTTGGCCAGACCCTGCATTCGGGTTCATGGTCGATACAAATTCATAGGCGTTCGGGTTGTAGCTAGAGTTTGTCCACTCTGATACATTGCCCGCCATATTGTACAAGTTGAAATCGTTGGGTTCGTAAGATTTGGCCTCTACCGTGTACAAAGCGGCATCAGCTGCATAGTCACCTCGTTGTGGCTTGAAATTGGCCATGAAACAACCTGTGTCGCTGATCACATAAGGACCACCCCATGGGTACGTGCCCCCTTCGATACCGCCACGGGCCGCATATTCCCACTCGGCTTCAGTTGGCAACCTGAACTGGTTGACGAACTGCCTGCCACGACTCTTTTGGTCATCGTTCTTGAACTTGGTTCTCCAATTACAGAAAGCCTTGGCCTGCATCCAGTTCACACCCACGACCGGATAATCACTGTAGGCATCGTGCCAGAAGTAATCGTTGTGCATGGGCTCGTTGTACGAATATTCAAAATCGCGGATCCAAACTGTGGTGTCCGGATAGATTTCCAGTTCTTCTTGACGGATGAAGTCGCTACGCTTGCCTGATTTGGCTCGGGCCGCTGCTTCAATATCCATCCAATTGTATTTGTACTTCAATTTGGTGACATCAATGGTACGTTGCCCATTGTACGCTTCTTCTTCGGGTAGGTAGATTGAATCCATGACTTCTGCATAGTATTCATCTGGATAGTCTCCAGTATCCCACACCAAATCAACATCTTTGTCCAACGGCTGGCTTTCGTAATAGTCACCTTCAAGACCGGCATAATTGTCAATCATGTACTTTTCATAGACTGAAATTTTTGAAGTGTCGGCACTCTTGAATGCGTACTCTCCAATACCTTCATCTTCAGGACCAAGACCCAATTCATCGGCCAAGATGGCCAATTTGGTTCTTACGATAGAATCTTTGACCCACTCAACAAACTGACGGTACTCACTGTTGGTGATTTCGGTATCATCCATATAAAATGAACGCACCGTGACCGTTTTGGTCGGAGCATTGAGCACTTTCGCTTGGTCTTCATCGGCTTTACCCATGACAAACGCACCTCTAGGAATCAATTCCATTCCGTAGGGCTTCTCAGGATACCACTTTTTTCCTTTGACACCCACCAATTCGCCTTTCGATTTTGACTTCGAACCACAACTGGCAAGCAAAAAAACTAGGACTATGGATGACAACAATAGCTTTCTCATAGTTTAGGTTAAATTATTTCGATTTAAGATTAAAATTGCTTTCGACAATTTTCGCTAATTCCATAACAGGATTTTGAACGAATTATTGTGCCGTAGCAACTTACTGTCAAAAAAATTTTAAATTAATTGAGCCCTTTCTTGTAGGCCTTTAACCACCGTTCAGGAATTATTTGATTGCAAGCATCCAGATAGTCCTGTTCGGTGCAAGGTAATAACGCCGCCGAATTCGTTTTAGTATGCTCGGGCAAAATTGAGGGTACCTCAACCCACCACCTTTCGGTAACATGGCTCTTGAAAAAGGTAAGTTCTTCTGTGTCGGTGGGCACCGTGAACTTGGTGAAATCCTCGTTTTTTGAATCGGGCTTTTCAGTTATTCTGTAACTGATGCCCTCAATGAAGTACCAAATCATCTGGGCGGTCAATTGAAATGAAAGCGAAGAATTTTCCATTTCATAGATTCCGAAGAGCATCACCTTGTCGCTGATACCGGCATATCTGGCGATGGTACAAATTTCACGGCCAGTGAATCCGTTGGGTGAAAAATGCTCTGACAGCCCCATCTCACTGGCGCGTATGGCACGGGCATCAAGGCTCACCAGATGCGCACTGCGCAACACAGGCTCCGCCAAGGTGATGTCATTGGCCATCTCACCAAGACGGTACGCATCAAAAAAGAGGCGCTCCATCAAATCAATTTCTTCTTGGGCATTGAAATAGCTCTGATAGCCTATGTTTGAAAAGTTGAAAAGATTATTGGGCTTGTCGGTTATCAGTCTGCTCATGTAAGAATGGGAGGATATCAACTCATCATCCTCACCAAAATCAAATCGACTATCGATTGAGACCAGATTGACCATATCAACGATATCATCAAAAGCGCGATACGTAGGAAAAGTGATGTCTTGGGTTTCACCTATTATAATAGGTATGATTTTTTCCTCTAAAAGTCCGGCAACAATTTCCTTGACCACAAAATAGGTATCCTCGACAGTATTGCCCTCTTCAATGTCGCCGATGTCAATGATGGTGGAATTCCAATTGCCCATCATCAACCGGTACAATTGCATTCGTATGGAATCAATATCGAGACGCTCTATTCTCTTTACAAAAGCATTTCGAGACTCCAGAACGCCAAAAATGGCCACCGAAGCATTGGCAAATACCGGTAGCCCTTCTTTTTTGGTATGCTTATAAATGTTTTTTCCCAAGGATTGCGGCGGTAAGAACTCGGTGAAGGCAAGGACTTTGTCTTTGACCGGAACCAAGAAATCGAATGCCATTTCAGCGTCTGTTTGAGGGGTTGCTATTTCAAAAATAGCCTATAAAACTACAATCAGGAAACTCTTTTGAAGACTATTTTTTGGCCTTCGTTTTTGACCTTGATTTACGCTTGGGCGTTTTTTGCTCTAAAAGTGCCTTGGCCTCATCCAGTGAGAGCTTTGCCGCATCAACATCTTTCGAAAGTTCTACTTTGAATTTACCTTTGATGATATTGTGCCTGCCCCATCTGGCTTTCTCAATACGGATGTTCTCTTCAGGCCACTCTTGTACCAATTTTTCTGCTTCCTTGATTTTTTTGGCCTCAATGAGTTCGATGATATCTTCTTGGGAAAGATTGTCAAAATCATACTTTTTGTTCACGTTGATGAACATGCCGTCCCACTTGATGAAGGGTCCAAAGCGACCCTTGCCCTTAGTGACTTCCTTGCCCTGGTAGGTGGCGATCGGGGCGTCGGCTTTTTGCTTTGCCTTGATCAATTCAATGGCACGGTCCATATCAACATCAAAGGCACTCTCGCCTTTGTCCAACGAGATGAATTTTTTTCCAAATCTGACATAGGGGCCGTACCGCCCGACATTCGCCTCAACCTCTTCACCTTCGTAGACCCCTAACTTGCGGGGCAACTTGAACAAGTCCATCGCTTCTTCAAAAGTTATGGTATTGATAGATTGTTCAGGCAGCAGGCTCGCGAACAGGGGTTTTTCTTCCTCTTCTACAGTACCGATCTGTACCATGGGGCCAAAACGGCCCAATCGGGCCGCTACCTGACGCCCAGTTTTTGGATCGGTGCCCAAAACGCGTTCGCCGCTGGCACGCTCTGCATTCTCTTCGACATCAACCACATTCGGATGGAAATCTTTATAAAATTCACGCATCACCTTTTGCCAGTCTTCATCACCTGTGGCAATTTCATCAAAATCTTCCTCGACTTTGGCCGTGAAATTATAATCCAAAATGTTCGAAAAATGCTCGACCAAAAAGTCATTGACGACCATACCGATATCGGTGGGCACCAATTTGCCCTTATCAGAACCGACCATTTCTGAAAGTACGACTTCATTGATGTCGCCAGAATTTAGGGTCAACTGATCATATTTTCGTTCAATGCCTTCAACAGAGCCTTTTTCAACATACCCCCTGTTCTGAATGGTCGAAATCGTCGGCGCATAAGTCGATGGCCTACCAATGCCCAGTTCTTCCAATTTCTTGACCAGAGAAGCTTCTGTGTAACGGTATGGTGGTCTGGTGAACCGTTGCGTGGCAACAATGTTCAAATTCTTCAGGGCATCGCCTATCTGCATGGCAGGCAAGATTCCCTCTTGCTCTTCGGCTTTGTCCTCATCATCCATCCCTTCTAAATACACTTTGAGAAAACCATCAAATTTGACCATTTCTCCGTTTGCGGAGAATTGATCGTCATGGCCGCTGGATTTTATCTTGACATTGGTGCGTTCCAATTCTGCATCACTCATCTGTGAGGCAAGGGTGCGTTTCCAAATCAACTCGTAGAGTTTGGCTTGGTCGCGCTCCAATGATGGCGATTGCAATTTCATATCAGTGGGGCGAATTGCCTCGTGCGCCTCTTGTGCACCTTTCGATTTGCCCTTATAGTTTCTTGTATGGCTGTAACGTTCGCCATAGTTCTCAACAATGGCCTCTTTGGCAGCGTTCAACGCTTCATTCGATAGATTGACACTGTCGGTTCTCATGTAGGTGATCAGACCGGCCTCATACAATCGTTGGGCCACCTGCATGGTACGCCCTACGGAAAAGTATAGTTTTCTTGAGGCCTCTTGCTGTAAGGTCGATGTCGTAAACGGAGCGGCGGGAGACTTTTTTGCCGGCTTTTTATCCAGGCTTGCCACCGAAAAATCAGCGCCAATATTTTTTTGCAGGAAGGATTTTGCCGCTTCCTTTGATGCAAAGGTGGTGTTCAATTTCGCGGAAAAGACCTCACCCGATGCTGTTTTGAACTCAGCCTTGATGCGATAGGAAGCCTCAGGATTGAACGCTTCAATGTCACGCTCTCGCTCTACAATCAAACGCACCGCCACTGATTGTACGCGACCGGCAGAGAGTCCGGGTTTTATTTTTTTCCAAAGTACGGGTGACAGCTCATACCCCACCAAACGATCGAGCACCCTTCTCGCCTGTTGCGCGTTGACCAAATCGTAGTTGATTTCCCGTGGGTTGTCAATGGCCTTTTGAATGGCTGATTTGGTGATGGAGTTAAAGACGATACGTTTTGTCTTGCCCTTGTCCAAATCCAACGATTCTGCCAAATGCCACGAGATGGCCTCCCCTTCTCGGTCTTCATCACTTGCCAGCCAAACGGTATCTGCCTTTTTGGCCAGGTCTTTTAACTTTTTGACCAAGGGTTTCTTGTCTTTGTCAACGATATATTTTGGTTTGAAATCATTGTCTACATCTACCCCCAATTCTTTGGAAGGCAAATCAGCAATGTGACCAAAACTGGATTCTACCTGATAGTCGTTTCCTAAAAAACGCTCAATGGTCTTTGCCTTTGCAGGCGACTCAACTATGACAAGATTTTTGGGCATACGGTCGGATTTTTACAGGCACAAAAGTATGTGAAAAATTTTATTCACATCTTTTCCACAATATTAAGAATGCAAAATGCCCCGTAAAAACGGGGCATCGAATGGTATTATTGTATGCTTAGTTCAATGGCAATTGACTTATAAGCCGTATGTCATTTTCTAAATATTCATATTGATACAATATTCCATCGCCCACCATCAGTAGTTGTTCTTGCATGGGTATGACATCAAAAGTGACGATGTTTTCAAAATGGTTCAATTGCTCAATATTGGGAGCATCTGATTTATCGTACACTTTAAGACCTGAAGACCCATCACAAATAAAGAGTTGGTCATCTTTGACACCCAATCCGTAAGGCTCATCCATAGGATATATGACCTCAAGCTCAGGGGTTTCAATGTTTGAGATATCAACGATAAAAAGGCCGCTCTCAGTTGCGCCGCAAAAGCTTCCCCCACGCAGGGTCACATAGGCATAATCACCATCGACCACCACAGGGTCGCACGCAGTGCCATGTTCAAACTCTGATACAAAAGTTGGAGTGGCCGGTTCGGTAATGTCATAAATGTACATACCGCGCATGCTTCCTAAAAAAAGGTGGTTGTCTTTGTTGAAAATGGTTTCAATGTCAAAACCTGCATATACATCTTCCTTTTCTTCCGGATTCTCCAAATCGGAAATATTGAACGTGTTGATGTTATGGCTATCAACAACGTAAAGATAATCGCCTACAATCTTGAAGCGTGCCAAAGAACCTCCTTGCCCAGAATCACCACCAGCCTCGTTGGCAGTGGCAAAATCTTCAAAAAATACATCAGGCTGTGTTTCTTCTACCCGCCTTCTTTCCATCTTGGTTTCCCAACCTACAATAATGTCATTTTCAAAATCCACTCCTTCATAATCAAATACATCGGCTTGGGGCCACTCAATGTTCTGCACTTCGGTTGCCAACCAAAATCCACCGCCCCCCAAGACTCCTTCGAGCCAATCGACAATCTCCACATTGTTGACATCAGAAATATCCAACACCACCAAATCGGTAAGGCTATCTGCAAATAGGTAATCGTCTTTGATTGAAATGTCAACGTTGCCCGCAATCTTGATAAAAGACACTTTTTGTGGAGATGTGGGATTACTGTTATCGATAACATGAACACCCTTGTACCTGTCATTCACGAAAATGTAATCTTTATAGGCATAAATTTTACCTGATTCATCAATGGGTTGGGGTTCAATGACATCGACACTGCTCTCTCGAAACTCGGTTTTTGAAATGGTCAGTGGCCTAGCAACCAAGAGGTCTTGGTATTCTCCTTTTTCGTCGTCACATGAAAACAAGCTTGCCGCAAAAACGGAAAGCATAATCAAAATGTTTTTTTTCATAGCTGTTTGTTTATTTGATGTTGTTGTATGCTAAAGATGGAAGAGCTACCTTTTTGGTTGCGTGGCGGCATCAAAAATTTGAACTCATTTAGGCTTTACTGAAAGCTGAAATAGGTAGTGACTATCCTGCCGCCTCGATAGGAAATGTTCAACAGTTCTTTGGTAGTTTCAGGATTTAATTCAAAAGGAGGTTCGGTCAGCACCACACCACTTTTTTTAGATAGGCGTATGCCTGCACCTGTTGGCTTATCCAAATTCGGAGAAAAACCACCTTTGGGCAAATGCTCTGTGACAATGACATGTTTGTACGTTCTGATTTTTTTGACAACACGGCTTATCTCGTTGTTTGACAAATGTTGCAATACCTGCCGAATCAATATGCAATCGGCATCGGGCAGTGCATCTTCAGAAATGTTGAGGCACCTGAATTCGAGGTTTTCTTGACGGAATTCATTGTTGTTTCTGTCAATCAAGGCATCGACAATATCAACCCCAATGTATTTTTTGGCGTAGGGCACCAACTGCCGACCCACGTTGAAGTCGCCACAACCAACATCACAGACAACCAAGGGGTCTTCAAAAGAACCCAAAAACTGTGAAACTTCACGTACATAGGGCTTGACCAGTTTTTTTGAGTGTGAGCCGTCACCAGAGTAAAAATCGGTTTGCTGCCCGCCCCACCGCTTTTTGGCATAGGTGTTAGACATGATTTCCTTTGAAGACGCAAGAGCATCAAGTACTTGCGCTTCTTCCCTTTTTCTTGAAAAGAATTTCTTGAAAATGCCCATAATAGCGGTAGTGCTAAATTTTACTAAACTTTTCTGCCAAAATGTCACATTTTTGGATTATATGCTATCTTTGCAGACGCTTTACAAAAATGATGAACGGCAACGAAAGTATAGAAAAAATCATAGATGAGACCTTGCAGGGGTCAACGCTCGCACCTACTGAAAAAGAGAGCAATTCTAGAAAATTGTACATCGAAAGCTACGGTTGTCAAATGAATTTTTCAGACAGTGAGATCGTGGCTTCCATCTTGGCCAAGGAAGGGTTCAACACTACCCAAGAACTGACTGAGGCCGATTTGGTCTTGGTGAACACCTGTTCCATCCGTGAAAAGGCAGAACAGACCGTCCGCAAGCGATTGGAAAAGTTCAACGCGGTCAAAAAAGTGAACCCGAGCATGAAGGTCGGGGTGTTGGGCTGTATGGCCGAGCGCCTGAAAAGCAAATTTTTAGAGGAAGAGAAAATCGTTGACATGGTCGTTGGGCCCGATGCCTACAAAGACCTGCCCAACCTTGTTCAAGAAGTGGATGAAGGCCGCAATGCCGTCAATGTCATCCTCTCGAAAGATGAAACCTACGGTGATGTGGCGCCCGTTCGATTGAATTCAAATGGGGTGACCGCTTTTGTTTCCATCACAAGGGGCTGTGACAACATGTGCACCTTTTGTGTGGTACCGTTCACAAGGGGGCGAGAGCGCAGTCGTGACCCGCAATCCATTATCGAAGAGGTAAATGACCTCTGGGAAAAGGGTTTCAAAGAGGTGACCCTCTTGGGCCAAAATGTGGACAGTTATCTGTGGTACGGTGGCGGACTCAAAAAAGATTTTGAAAAGGCTTCCGATATACAAAAAGCAACTTCTGTCAATTTTGCCAAGTTACTGGAACTGGTCGCCCTGGCACAGCCCAAGATGCGTATCCGGTTTTCGACATCGAATCCACAGGATATGACCTTGGATGTCATCGAGACCATGGCCCAACACAAGAATATCTGCAAGTACATTCACCTGCCCGTGCAAAGCGGAAGCAACCGAATTTTAAAGGCCATGAACCGTTTGCACACCCGGGAGGAATATTTTGAACTCATCGACAATATCAGAAAAATCATTCCCGATTGCGCCATCAGCCAAGATATGATTGCGGGTTTCCCAACCGAAACGGAAGAAGACCACCAAGATACGCTCTCGTTGATGGAGTATGTCAAATATGACTTCGGATTTATGTTTGCGTACTCCGAAAGACCAGGCACTTTGGCGGCACGTAAATTGAAGGACGATATTCCAGAGGAAACAAAAAAGCGTCGATTGCAAGAAATCATTCAATTGCAACAAAAGCATGGGCTTTATCGCACCCAACAACATATCGGCAAAATTGAGGAAGTCTTGATAGAAGGCTCCTCAAAAAAATCTGATGCCCATTGGATGGGCCGAAACACCCAAAACACCGTTGTGGTCTTCCCGAAGGAAAAATACAAAGTGGGTGATTTTGTCAATGTCAAAATCAATGAATGTACCTCGGCCACTTTGATCGGTGAGACAGTGGGTCAAAGCGATAACAATTAAAAATTTCACCACTGTCCCCTGAACGCAATCGAAGGGACAGTCGAAGTGCAATAATAAAAATTAAGAGTTAATTGAAAAGTAGATTCCCGCCTTCGCGGGAATGAAAGAAATTATTGATGGAGAGTGTACAGTCCATAAAACAGCGTTTTGAGCTCATCGGCAACGATGTGAAATTGAACCGTGCCCTAGAAAAAGCGATTCAGGTCGCCCCTACAGATATCTCGGTCTTGGTCACCGGCGAAAGTGGTGTGGGCAAAGAGTCCATTCCAAAAATCATACACTCGCTCTCGCACCGAAAGCATGCCAAATATATAGCCGTGAACTGTGGAGCGATACCCGAAGGCACCATTGACAGCGAGCTTTTTGGCCATGAAAAAGGAGCTTTTACCGGGGCAACACAAACCCGAAGCGGGTATTTTGAAGTGGCCGATGGCGGCACCATTTTTTTGGATGAGGTCGGTGAGTTGCCGCTGACCACCCAGGTACGATTGTTAAGGGTTTTAGAGAATGGCGAGTTCTTGAAAGTGGGATCTTCACAGGTTCAAAAGACCGACGTGCGTATTGTGGCTGCCACCAACATCAATATGTTCGAGGCCATTAAAAAAGAAAAATTCCGTGAAGATCTCTATTATCGGTTGAGCACGGTTGAAATCAATATTCCGCCGCTGCGAGAACGGCAAGATGACATCCATCTATTGTTTCGAAAGTTTGCTTCGGATTTTGGGCAGAAATATAAAATGCCCACAGTACGACTAGAAGATGATGCGATTCAACTATTGCTGAAATTTCGATGGCCAGGAAACATCAGGCAATTGCGAAACATTGCCGAACAAATTTCGGTTTTGGAAGAAAACAGGAATATTTCAGCCGCCACCTTGAGGAGCTATCTGCCCACAGGCATAGGATCAAACCTGCCTGCGGTCATCGGCTCACAAAAAAGGGAAAGTGATTTCAGTACCGAACGTGAGATTCTCTACAAGGTGTTGTTTGACATGAAGGGGGATCTGAACGACCTTAAGAAATTGACATTGGAGCTGCTCAAAAACAACGATTCAGAAAAAGTTCAAGAGGAAAACGAAACGCTTATCAGAAAAATCTACGGCGGTAATGAGCAGGAAGATTCGGTGCAGAGTGAAGAAAGCATCGCAGAGGTCTTGCACCTACCCGAACCTGTGAATGAAGACAGGGCACCAGTGGCAACCCAACCCCAGCAAACCCCAGAAGACCGCTACCATTTTGCCGAAGAAATTGAGGAAGAAGAAACCCTATCTTTACAGCAAAAGGAAATTGAGCTCATCAAAAAAGCTCTGGATCGCAACCGAGGAAAACGCAAGGCTGCAGCCTCAGAGCTGGGCATTTCTGAACGTACCCTATATAGAAAGATAAAGCAGTATGACCTATAACTGTTATTGGATTTTGGATTTTGGATTTTGGATTTTTAGATTTTTTAAAGCACGGGTGGCAGGCTATTCACTGATACTCTCACTCTTTATGCTCAATAGTTGCGGCGCCTATAATTTTTCTGGTGCCAGTACAGGTACGGCCCAGAGCTTTCAAGTGAATTTTTTTCAGAATTATGCGGATCAGAGCCCTGGATCGGTCATTGAACCGGGGCTTGACAGAGACTTCACCTTGGCGCTTCAGGATCTGATCACGAACCTCACCAGTTTGAATTTAACGAACACCAATGGTGACTTGCTCTACGAGGGTGAAATTGTTGAGTACCGGGTGTCGCCCATGACAGCCACTTCACAACAAACTGCTGCGCAAAACCGTTTGACGATGAGCGTCAAGGTGCGTTTTTACAATACGACCAAAGAAGATTCAGATTTTGAACAGCGGTTTTCCTTTTTCTTTGATTTTCCGGCGAACCAATTGTTGGAGTCGGTAAAAAGTGAGGCCCATGAAGTGCTTTTTGAGCGCATCACCCAAGATATTTTCAACGCTTCTTTGGCAGATTGGTAGTCACGATGAATGTAGACGATTTTATTGACATCCTTAGAAAATCTGAGACCGTTCTCTCGCCCGGTCAAACGCGAGAGTTGGAACATATCATCGAAGAATACCCCTATTTTCAAACCGTTCGGGCACTGCACCTGAAAGGTCTTAAAAACCTCAACAGCCACAAATACAACAATGCTCTTAAGGTCACGGCGGCATATACCTCAGATAGAGAAGTTTTGTTTGATTATATCACCTCTGAAAACTTTGACCAACATCAGATAGCTGATACCATTGCGGGAAGAATTCCCAACTTGAACGAGAAAAAGGTGGTTTCTGAAGAGGTAGAGCCCAATCCAGAAGCAAACGTCATTCTGGGTGAATCCGAAGAAAGCGGTCTGCCCCAAAATATTAAACAGGCAGAGCAAATCTTGAGCCCAAAGCTTTTTGACAACAAAGAACCCATTGAAGTTGACGATGCAAAAAAGGTGTTGGATCTGGGAAGCCCCATTTCATTTACCAAAAACGAAAAACATTCGTTTGCAGAATGGTTACAACTGACTTCAAAAAAACCTGTTAAGAAAGAAGCTGAAAATCCCGAACGCAAGAAGAAATTTGAACTGTTGGACAAGTTCATCGAGAAGAACCCAAAAATAGTTCCCTCTGAAAAAATCAAGGCCAAGGTCAACATCAAAGAGTCGACCAAAATCAACAAAGATGAGTTGATGACCGAGACTTTAGCGAAGGTGTATTTAGAGCAAAAAAAGTATAAAAAAGCCATTCAGGCGTTCAAGATTTTGAGTTTGAAATATCCGGAAAAAAGTGGTTTCTTTGCAGATCAAATTCGGGCAGTACAGCAACTGCAAGAAGAAAACAAATCATAGTTATGAGTACGTTTACCATTTTCTTGATCTTGATCATTGCAGTGTGCCTGTTGTTGGTTTTGGTCATCATGGTGCAAAACCCAAAAGGCGGTGGGCTTTCATCTTCTTTTGGCGGTGGTGACAACCAAATTGTCGGTGGAGTAAAAAAGACTGGTGACTTTCTGGATAAAAGTACTTGGACCCTGGCCACACTTTTGATTGTATTGATCTTACTTTCAAACGTGACCCTGAAAGGAAATTATGCCTCTGGTGATTCCAAATTGTTGAACGGTGATGACATCGAAACGACAGTGCCCGAAACACTCCCTGAAGAAGTGCCTTCTGAAAGTGGCAGCAATCCGTTGGACACCATACAATAAAATGACATACAACAATAGTAAAATGCCAGTTTGAAATGACAAGCTGGCATTTTTGTTTTACAACCTGTCAGTTTTCATGCAATGGCATAGTTTCTGCCAATCTTGATAAGAATTTTAAAACTAATTTCAAAAAACTTTAAATATGGCTAAAGTAAACATCAAACCATTAGCAGATAGAGTTTTGGTTGAGCCGATGGCGGCTGAGACCAAGACTGCTTCCGGCATTATCATTCCAGATACTGCAAAGGAAAAACCGCAAAAAGGAAAAGTTGTAGCGGTAGGGCCTGGAACAAAGGATGAAAAAATGACCGTGAAGGTGGGAGATTCTGTTCTCTATGGAAAATATTCAGGTACTGAGCTAAAACTTGATGGTACCGATTATTTGATGATGCGTGAAAGTGACATACTCGCAATTGTATAATTGCAAATTCCAATAAATCAAATCACAAAATCCAAATCATTATTTCAAATACAACTACAACAGATTGGAATTTGAAAAATTGAAGTTTGGAATTTTAAATTTTAGAATACAAAATTTTTATTATGGCAAAAGATATTCAATTTGAAATAGAAGCCCGTGACGGACTCAAGAAAGGGGTTGATGCCCTTGCTAATGCCGTCAAGGTAACACTTGGCCCAAAGGGTAGAAACGTAATCATAAGCAAATCATTCGGCGCGCCACAAGTGACCAAAGATGGTGTGACCGTAGCGAAAGAAATCGAACTGGCCGATGCCCTTGAAGATATGGGCGCACAAATGGTCAAAGAAGTGGCATCAAAAACCAATGATCTGGCAGGTGACGGTACTACAACCGCAACTGTTCTTGCACAGGCCATCGTCAAAGAAGGTTTGAAGAACGTAGCCGCTGGTGCCAATCCCATGGATTTAAAGCGTGGTATCGACAAGGCAGTGGATGCCATTGTAGAGAACTTGGCTAAGCAGTCAAAAAAGGTGGGCGACTCTACCGATAAAATCAAGCAAGTCGCTGCCATTTCCGCAAACAATGATGACACTATCGGTGATTTGATTGCACAGGCTTTTGAAAAAGTAGGTAAAGAAGGGGTCATCACTGTTGAGGAGGCCAAGGGTACTGATACCTATGTTGATGTCGTAGAAGGAATGCAGTTTGACAGAGGGTATTTATCTCCTTACTTCGTTACCGATTCTGAGAAAATGGTTGCTGATTTAGAAAATCCGTATATCCTTCTTTTTGACAAGAAGATTTCTTCCATGAAAGATTTGCTTCCGGTTCTTGAGCCTGTGGCACAATCTGGAAAGCCCCTATTGATCATTGCCGAGGATGTTGACGGTGAAGCATTGGCCACTTTGGTGGTAAACAAATTGAGAGGTTCACTGAAAATCGCAGCGGTTAAAGCTCCAGGGTTCGGTGACCGTAGAAAGGCCATGTTGGAAGATATCGCCATCTTGACCAACGGAACCGTGATTTCAGAAGAGCGCGGTTTCACCCTTGAAAACGCGACTATTGACATGTTGGGCACCACTGAGCGTGTGACCATCGACAAAGACAATACAACCATTGTCAACGGTTCTGGTGCTGCCAAAAATATCAAGGCCAGAGTGAATCAGATTAAATCTCAAATTGAGACCACTACTTCTGATTATGACAAAGAAAAACTTCAAGAACGTTTGGCCAAATTGGCTGGCGGTGTTGCCGTACTTTATGTAGGTGCTGCTTCTGAAGTTGAAATGAAAGAGAAGAAAGACCGTGTTGATGACGCGCTTCACGCCACGAGAGCTGCCGTTGAAGAAGGCATTGTTGCCGGTGGTGGTGTCGCCTTGGTACGTGCTAAAACGGTCTTGAAAAAAGTGGACACTGAAAACGATGATGAAGCCACCGGTCTACAAATCGTCGCCAGAGCCATTGAATCGCCATTGCGAACCATTGTAGAAAACGCTGGCGGTGAGGGTTCTGTAGTTGTTGCCAAGGTCATGGACGGTAAAGGTGACTTCGGATACGATGCCAAAGCGGACAAATATGTGGAAATGTTCAAGGCTGGAATCATCGATCCAACTAAAGTGACAAGAATTGCTTTGGAAAATGCCGCTTCGGTTGCGGGAATGATCCTGACCACCGAATGTTCCTTGACCGATATTAAAGAAGATACACCACCTGCCCCACCAATGGGCGGCGGTGGCATGCCCGGCATGATGTAGTGGCGAGCCGCCACGGGCAAGTTTTAGCTTGTTTACGTATAAAAATGAAAGCCCCGCAATTGCGGGGCTTTTTTATGCTCGTAAATGGATTTCTCCCTAAGGAAATCCGAATTTCCAAATTACTTCTTCTTGCCAGTAGCTTGGGTGGTCTTTTTAGCTGCGACGTTTGAAACCGGCTTTGCTGGAGAAGACTTTCCTGTAAACTTTGCTTTTTTCATGTGGTCAATAATTTAAAAACCGATGTAAATGTAATTCAGCTATAAATCCGTTGAATTAATTTGGGTAAACATTAACTAAAACCCATAATTATTATGCCTGACCAGCTACTGCACCAGTGCTATTGACCGTAAATCTCTGTTGGATAAAAAGCCGGTATCGAGAACCACTGGGCCATCATTGATTCAGTTTTTCCTAAAAATTCACCTGTACGTGGACCTGAAACCGCTTCTCCAAAAACATTCCATTCGTTGCCCTCATCATCCCTAAGAAGTATCTCTGAATTTAAATTGTCTGAGTCGAAAACATAAGAAAACTCGAGTTCGGCCAAGTCTCCTGTTAAACGGTAGATGACCATAAAATTTTCATTGCCCACAATTAAATAGTCTCTGCTTCGAAAAGTGTCTCTTATTAGGTTTACCTCTTCAAAAGATTCAAAACGATACACTTTGGCCCGGCCACGGTCTATCAAAGCCAGTACACGTTCTTTGGCAGGCAATGTTCTGTTCACACTTACCGGAAAAAGAAACCTGTCATTGTTTGTATTGTAATCGCCGTAAGGTGAGGTACCGTACGTTCTCGGAAAAGGCGTATCTGTACTCACGACCCTAATGGTCGGATACACCCTTCTTGCCACATTCCATGTAGTTTCCAAAAGTTGGTACAGCTCAGGTTTTTCACCAATAAGTTCGCCATTTACCGATTCGTTCAATATTTGTGACCAATTGCTATCGGTCAGTCTATCATAGGGAATCAAATTGGTATTGTACAGCAAGCCTGAAACACCAAAAGTGGTTTCTTCACCATCAATAATCCTTCCCCAGCCGATACCTGTTCCCGTGAGGGGACAAAATGTGATTGCCAGTGACACATCACCTACATTGTCATTAATAATTTCATGCCAATCTAAAATGATATGTGGATATGCCCTTACATCGTCTCCATCTTTGAATACCAAAACCAAATCATTGGGCCTGAGCACACTGATTTCATCAGAATCGGCATTGACCATTTTGGGCCTTACCAAAGCTGGTATTCCATCCTTGCCCGGACCGCCATCAACCACCTGTGAAACCGGTATGCTCCATTGAGCATTTTGTGAGGTGCCGTCATCTGTTCCGTTTTGACCGGAGTTGGCACCTCCCGTGTCTGTAATTGAAACTGCAGAAGAGTCACAAGATGTTACTATGATGGTCAACAATAAAAAACACATTATTCTTTTCATGGCAATTTGTTTTGATTCTCTATTTCTATATCATTCTTCTTCATCAATTTAATCTGTAATCCGCCGGTGAAGCGCAAGGTTGGGGTGAGCTGTGTGCCATCAACATAACTATAAAGGGGCACCTCAAGTCGAGACACTACAGCAATACTTGGTGATATGTAGGCGAAAATCTCTGGGCGGATGAACAACCATTCTCCCCCCGTATTATTGAGGTCAAAACCATTGATCTTGTCAATTCCCGCTTTTCTGTATTTTAAAATCAGGGCAGGATTGAATACGGCACTAAAAAGAAGAAATTGATCGGTATACCCCAGAATGGCTTGTACTTCGTTGCCAAATTCGTAGGTTGATTCTCCGTTTAAATAATCACTATTGGCACCCGTCAACCGAAAGGTAGCTCCTGCAGCTAAGGTTGCAGAAGGCCTAAACGGTAAATTTTTTGATACTGAAATCAGTCCCACATAGTCCCAAGCACCACTACCCGGTTGCAAATCGGCGGTCAGTTGAAAACCTTCATTGGTCAACAGATCAGAACGGCCGACCGGTGCTTTCACACCGCTTGAAATTGCCACTGAGGATTGATCGCCCAGTACATTCGGAATGGTATATCTCAATAAGAACACGGCATCGCCAATACCACTGGTTTCAGTAAAATCTTCGTTGCCAAATTGACTGATGGTTCGGGTCTGGTTTACCCATGTGAACAACGATTCAACAGAAAAACGGTTGGATATGGCATACCCTAGATTCAAAAGAATGGAATTGGTCACCCGCAAACGCGAATCATCATCCAATGTATCCGTGCCTGCATTCAATGTGTTCAGGTTGTTGTAATCATACGATAGGTTGATTACCCAAGAGCCAGCCCCTTCATTTGACAAACCTAAATTATTGGACAATGGCACTCCACCTGAGCAACATGTTTGTCCATAGGAAACCACAGCAAAACATACTACCGACAAAAAAAGTAGTATCGACTTTGAATTAGCCACAAGGTATATGGCGTAAAAAACCTGTAAGGCTTACAAAAAATCTAAAATTTAACTAAGAAGCATTGTGACCGCCATCACCAACATAATGGCATTCTCGATAAAAGTGGCTTCGGTCATGGGCAGGTTCAGTGCGGTGCCCAGACAGGCACAACGAATACTTTTTTTATCCAGCAAGGTTTTGGTGACACCAAAAGTCGTGATGCCCAGCATGATGATGGTGGCAATCAATGCAGTTTGAACTTGAAAACGCATCAAGAATAGCAATCCCAAGCCAAGCTCCAAAAAGGGATAGATCCATCCATAAGCAGGTACAAGTTTTGCCAGAGGGTCGTACATCCTGAAACTTTCAGGGAAGCCCTTCAAATCTAAAAACTTGAAAAAACTGAACACGATGTAAAAAAGCCCCATAAAATCAAGCATGGCCTCACCCATATTCCAATCCTTATAATTCAAAAGAAAGGCAGTGGCAAACAGATAGGCAAAAATCAGAAACAGGGGCTTTAACTGCTGTAGTTTGGTTTTCTTTTCCACCTTCCTGTCATTCCCACGAAGACGGGAATCCATAGAATGATTTCCCTTTTCCTTGATACCATATTTTTCGGGAAGCGCTTTTTTTAATTTTTGGATAGCCACATGGCTATGCATATTGAGTTCAGCCTCCCCCTTCTCTAAATCGATATCGACCTGTTGCACCCCTTCCACCTTTTCGAGTTTCTCCTTGACGGATGCCACACAGTTTTGGCAGGTCATTCCAGTGATATTGTAAGTGTGTTTCATGATTTCTTTTTTGCTCTTAGTTCATAGCGTACTAATTCGCCCGAGCGATAGTTGACAATATGTAGCTCCCCATCCTTTACCAACAGGTCGGTGGCCTTGGCAATACCCTTTTTCAATTCTTGCTTGAGGTTTCCATCGTGGTCAAAGATTAGAATGCGATTATTTTCAAAGTCGGTGACAAACACTTCATTTTCTGAGACAAATAGCCCAGTGGCGGCGTTCATTTTTTGGTCTTGACCAAACATCTTTACAAACTTTCCGGTCTTGTCGAAAACCTGTACCCGGTTGTTGTAGGCATCGGCCACCCAAATCAGTGAGTCGGTAATCTGTACATCGGTGGGGTAGTAAAATTCCCCTTCTGCCTTTCCTTCCTTTCCGAAGGAAATCCAATCCCCATCTTTTTTGAAGAGGATGCGGTTGTTATAAAAATCAACGATTGCTCTTTCATTTTTGTAAAGTCCCACTCCAGCTGGTGCATCCAAAGAGTCTTTGAGCTGTAGTTCAAAACGTCCCTTTTTGTCAAAGGTTTCCACTTTGTCATTTCCGTATTGTGGAATGAACAATGTTTCACCAAGGGCATCGATATGCATCGGCCGATTCAATGAATCTATGGTTTTTGCAATGTTTCCACCGTCGTCAATCTGTACCAAACGGTTATGGTCACCATCGGAGAGCCATAATTTTCCATCGGCGACAGCAATACCAATGGGGTTTACCCCATCTAATTTAACGGTCTTTTGATAGGCCCATTCTTTGGGCTTTTCTTCTTGGCAGGCCGAAATGACCAGTATCAGTGAAATTATGATTAGTTTTTTCATACATAGTTTTTAAAAATCAATCCCTTCCGTCTTCCCGCTTCTGGCGGGAAGCCACCTTCCCTTGGACAAGGGAAGGAGCTTATTATTATTAATATTCAAGTCGTTCGTATTGGCAACAGCCGGGCAGATTGCCGTAATCATCGGTATGGGCCTGGTGGTTCTCGGTGTCGTGGCCCTTAGTGGCAATGGCCTTTTCTATGGCCGTCAAACTGGTCGCCGTTGAATCAAAACTCACCTGCAACATTTTTGTGTCTTTGTTCCAACTGGCTTCGCCGACACCATCAACATCCTTGGCGGCTTTTACGATTCTAGCCTCGCACATGCCACAATTACCTGCGACTTTTACGGTTTCTTTGACCATCGCATTGTCTTTGGTCATGGTCGTTTCACCGCCAGCAACCTCAACTTCTCCGTTCGCCCTTTCGACCTTTGCTGTAATCGGAGTGTAGCCAGCCTTCTCGACCTGCGTTTCAACATCGGTAAGTGTCAATGATTTTTCAGATGGATAGCTAAAGCTGAAATCCCCCGTTTCGATATCGATTTTGACATCTTTGATGCCCTTGAATTCCTTGAACTTCTTTTCGAGTCCATAAGCACAGAACGGACAGCCAAGGCCATCTACCTGTACCATAAATTGGTCCATTGCTTTTTGTGCGTTTGCGAACACGGCCATCATCCCGAAAGCCAGTGTTAAAATGATTGTTTTTTTCATGATTCTACTCTTTTATTTTTTTCCTTCCCGCGAAGGCGGGAATTTTTTTAATTTATTCTTACACCTCCCTCAATCCCTCCTTTTTAGGAGGGAAGTCAAGGTTAAAAGGTATATCTCGTGCCCAAAAACAGGCTGTACTTTAATCTTCGGCCCTCGTCAACATCGTTGACCAGCGGTACCTGTACCGCCAAATCGAACGTAACGTTCTTTCGGGCGTACTGAATACCCTGTGCATAAAGCAACTGGTACCAGTCGCGTTCGGTCAGCCACGAATTGGTATACTCAAAATACAGGTTCAACTGTTTGTTGGGGTATTGGGGTTTCAAGAGCGGAAGCCCAAAACCCAATTTATATCGGAATTCGTCCAAAGTGCCGTCGGGCATCCAGTTGTAGCCCAGCTCGTTGGAGATACCATACTTGAGGGATTCGTACCCGGCGACCAAGCCATAATATCCTTGGTACTTGCCCGTGCTGAGCTCCATCACATCCAATGCTTCCCCCGTTGGGAGGGTTTGCAACGTTTTGGCGACCATACGAAAGGTCTTGCCCGTACCATCCTTTCTAAAGAATTGGTATTTGCCCATCACCTTGATGTCGGCCAGGCCGCTACCATCTTCTTCATTGGTGTTAAAACTATAGCTGATATAGGGCAGGTGAACCGCCACAAGAGAGTTCGCCGTAGGAAGATAGTGCAGCATCAGTGGCACATACGTGAAAGTGCCGCGTTCGGTCTTCCGTATTTCAGTCAGGGTTTTGGCAGTAAAACTGCCGCCACCCAGCATAATGGGCTTATCGGCGGTAATCGGTGGACCCTGCGCCTGTAATTTCAGCAATGCCAGCAAGGCTATTGCCATTGTCAATATGTATGATTTCATTGGAATTTTGATTCAAAAAATTAAGACTCAATTCATGAGATTCCAGCCTACGCGGGAACGACAAAAAGTGGCATTTTTAAATCAAATAGACCTCGTACAAGATGTTGAAATCCTGTACCAGTAAAGGGGGTGGATAGGTATCAAACGGAACCGTTTGTTCCGAAAAGTCGGTAAACAAATCGAGATATGACGACGCAAAAGCCGCCAAAAAGACCTGTTGGTCAATTTCTAGGTCGTTGAAGGTCAGTTTTAGGTCGTCTTGTCCTTCCAATGTGAACGATTCGTCATCGCAACAATGATTTTCAGTTTCCCCAAAAGCCATCATTGAAGCTTCCATACCACAATCCTCGGCATGGGAGAAAAAGGCGACATCCATCACACGGCCCATGCAAAGGTGCTTGTCCACCGACCATGAAACAGTCGAGAGCAACACCAAAAGCGCAAGTAATGAAGAACTAATCTGATGGATTATCTTTTTCACACAGCAAATTTACAAAACATCTTGTTCAATCATTTTTTAAAACCCTTTTGTTAACCAAATTTTGGGAGCCGTTGATTGTAATTTTTGAGGTTTTACCCGACTTTTACTCCTCAAAACCACAACCAAATGTTTGAACAACTGCGAAAATCCGTCACCGAAATCACTGCAAATCCAAAATGGGATTCCACCAAAAAAATGCAGCAGATCTGTGATGTATTGAAATCTGAGGTTGACCATTACGATTGGGTCGGATTTTATTTTAAGAACGGTGATAAACGCGAACTCAAATTGGGACCCTTTGCAGGTGAGCCCACGGACCATACCATTATTCCGTTTGGTAAGGGCATTTGCGGCCAGGTTGCCGAAAGCAACCAAAATTTTGTGGTGCCCGATGTGGCGGCGCAAGACAACTATATCGCCTGCAGCTTGACCGTAAAGTCTGAAATCGTGGTGCCACTGTTCAAGAATGGGGAGAACATTGGCCAAATCGACATCGACTCAAATACCCCTGATCCGTTTAATGAAGAAGACGAGCGTTTTCTAGAGTTCGTCAACCAAAAAGTAGCAGAGATTCTTTAAAACTTCACCCGTTTTGTTGATAACCTCTTAGCCACTATCTTTTTGATTGCGTTATTTTTGGTGCTTACTTTTTTGTAACCACAAACTATCATGAGCACTACCAAAAAGGCCACTTCGGCCCTGATTTCCGTCTTTCATAAGGATGGCCTCGAACCCATTGTCAAAAAGCTGGCCGAACTTGGAACAACAATATATTCCACTGGGGGCACCGAAAAATTCATCAAAGATTTGGGCATCAATGTCATCGCTGTGGAAGATGTCACCAGCTACCCCTCCATTTTGGGCGGAAGGGTCAAAACCCTGCATCCAAAAGTTTTCGGTGGCATTTTGAACCGACAGGACAATGATAGCGATGTAGCCCAAATGCAGGAATTCGACATTCCCCAGTTGGATATTGTCATCGTTGACCTCTACCCTTTTGAAAAAACGGTGGCCAGTGGTGCGTCTGAACAAGAAATCATAGAGAAAATTGATATCGGTGGGATTTCCCTCATCCGCGCCGCAGCAAAAAATTATAAGGACGTACTCTGTGTATCCTCTATGGAAGATTATTGGGATTTTCATAAAATCATCTCCGAAGGAAACGGTGAAACAACCTTGGAGCAACGCAAGGCATTCGCCACCAAGGCGTTCAACATCTCATCACACTATGATTCGGCAATTTTCAAATATTTCAATAAAGACCACGCCCAAGCGGCATTGAAAATCAGTGAAACACAGGGGCGGGTGCTGCGCTACGGAGAGAATCCACATCAAAAGGGATTCTTTTTTGGTGATTTTGAGGCCATGTTCGACAAACTGCACGGCAAGGAATTATCATACAACAACCTTTTGGATGTTGATGCAGCCGTCAATCTCATGGAGGAATTCAAGAACGACGACCCCACGTTCGCCATTTTAAAGCATAACAACGCCTGCGGATTGGCCACCCGACCTACAATCAAACAAGCATACATCGATGCACTGGCCGGTGACCCTGTCTCTGCTTTTGGCGGAATCTTGATAGCGAATACCGAAATTGACAAAACCACAGCAGAGGAAATACACCAACTATTTTGTGAAGTGGTCATTGCGCCGAGCTTTTCAGAGAGCGCCCTGAAAATTTTGAAAGGAAAAAAGAATCGTATTCTCTTGATACAAAAAGAAGTCGCCTTGCCCGAAACTTTGGTTCGTACCTGTTTGAACGGCGTGTTGGTTCAAGACAAAGACTTTAAGACCGATGCCATTGATGATCTAGAATACGTGACATATAAAAAACCTAGCAAACAAGAGCTGGAAGACCTCATCTTTGCCTCAAAGCTTTGCAAGCACACCAAGAGCAATAC
The DNA here is from genome assembly GCF_039592695.1 of Allomuricauda sp. d1. Taxonomy (NCBI): domain Bacteria; kingdom Pseudomonadati; phylum Bacteroidota; class Flavobacteriia; order Flavobacteriales; family Flavobacteriaceae; genus Allomuricauda; species Allomuricauda sp. d1. The sequence goes on from NZ_JBBUTK010000003.1 coordinate 135,451, forward strand.
CATTGTGTTGGCAAAAAACAAACAGCTATGCGCCAGCGGCACAGGCCAAACATCACGGGTTGATGCCTTGAACCAGGCCGTTCATAAGGCAAAACACTTCGGTTTTGAGCTCAAAGGTGCTGTCATGGCAAGTGATGCTTTCTTTCCGTTTCCAGATTGCGTAGAGATTGCCAATAAATCTGGTATTGTGAGCGTTATACAGCCTGGAGGTTCCATCAAAGACCAGCTGAGCATTGATTATTGCAATGAAAATGATATGGCCATGGTGATGACGGGCACCCGACACTTTAAACATTAATTTTGCTACTTTTGCCGATAAACCTGAATTAGCCTATGGGATTTTTTGACTTCATGACCGAGGAAATCGCCATTGACCTTGGTACAGCAAATACCCTGATTATACACCTTGATAAAGTTGTTGTTGATAGTCCATCTATCGTGGCACGCGACCGTATTTCGGGCAAGATTATTGCCGTGGGGCGTGAAGCGAGCATGATGCAGGGCAAGACCCACGAAAACATAAAGACCATCCGTCCGTTGAAAGATGGTGTCATCGCCGATTTTGATGCTTCGGAAAAGATGATCAACATGTTCATCAAGAACATTCCGGCACTGAAGAAAAAATGGTTTCCTCCCGCCCTACGAATGGTCATCTGTATTCCCTCAGGCATAACAGAGGTTGAGATGCGCGCGGTACGTGAATCTGCAGAGCGTGTGAACGGCAAAGAGGTATACCTTATTCACGAGCCAATGGCAGCTGCCATCGGTATCGGATTGGATATCATGCAGCCAAAAGGAAACATGATCGTTGACATTGGCGGTGGAACCACAGAAATTGCCGTTATTGCCCTGGGCGGAATCGTATGTGACAAATCGGTCAAGATTGCAGGTGATGTCTTTACCAATGATATTATCTATTATATGCGTACCCAACACAATCTGTATGTGGGTGAAAGCACCGCAGAGGCGATCAAAATAGAGATTGGTTCCGCTACCGAAGATTTGAAATCTCCTCCGGAAGACAAGCAGATTCAAGGTCGTGACCTTTTGACCGGTAAGCCCAAACAGGTTTCGATTTCGTATCGGGAAATCGCAAAGGCATTGGATAAGAGCATCTTGCGTGTAGAGGATGCTGTTATGGAAACACTCTCACAAACCCCACCAGAATTGGCTGCGGATATTTACAATACAGGCATTTATTTGGCCGGTGGAGGGTCAATGCTCCGCGGTCTTGACAGAAGGCTTTCGCAGAAAACAGATCTTCCGGTATATATCGCCGAAGATCCTTTACGGGCTGTTGTACGAGGCACCGGTATCGCACTTAAAAACTTGGAACGCTACAAGAACATTTTGATTAAATAGCAGTTTTCACCCTTTTGATTACTGCATCACTGCCCTTTTAGAGCATACGGCATGCAACAGATCATCAATTTCATTCTCAGGTACAGAAATACGGTGCTCTATCTATCCTTGGCTTTTTTAGGAATTTTCATGACCATCAGGTCACACTCGTACCATCAATCAAAATTTTTCAATTCTTCAAAATGGGTCACCGGTAATTTTTACAATACTTCCAACACCATTTCATCCTACTTTTCGCTACGGGAAGAAAACAAAGAACTTTCCGAAGAAAATAAGCGATTGAGACAGCTTTTGTTCAATAACAACGAAGACACGATAAATCGACTTGACACCACACAATTGGATTTTCAAGTGCTCCAGGGAAGGGCAATAAAGAACAGCTATGCCCTTACTAGAAATTACATTACCATTGATCTGGGCAAAAACCACGGTGTGGAACAAGATATGGGAGTCATCACAAGTAAGGGTATTTTGGGTATTGTTGAGAACACCTCAAGAAACTATTCGACCGTGCAGAGTATCTTAAACAGCAGGTCGAACATCAATGCCAAAATCAAGAACACCAATTATTTTGGATCTTTGGTGTGGGATGGTGACCGCTATGATGTCATTCAGTTGGTCGATATTCCGCGATTGGTACCGTTAGTGGTCGGTGATACCATTGTAACGGGCGGCATGTCAAGTATTTTTCCAGAGAACATTCCCATTGGCACTATCAAAAAGTACGAGCTGAACACTTCAAAAAGTTTCTATGATATTGACGTAGCACTGTTCAACGATATGGCGAACATTTATACCGTCTATGTCATAAAGAACAACAACCGCCAAGAAATTTTGCAACTAGAGACAAAAACCGAAGACGTTGAATAACCAAATCACAATAAATATCGTCAGGTTTATTTTGTTGGTGATGGCACAGATTTTCATTTTCAACCATCTGAACTTCTTTGGCTTTGTGAATCCGATGGTGTACGTCATCTTTCTCTACTGGTATCCGATACGGGAGAATCGTGCTCTTTTCATGTTCATCGGTTTTTTGTTGGGGCTGGTCATCGACATATTTTCAGATACATTGGCGCTGCATGCCGTTTCGACACTGACCATCGCCTATGCCCGACCCATCATCATGCGCTTCTGTTTTGGGGTCAACTATGAATTTCAAACCTTTTCATTTAAAAACACCACCCGATTACAGCGGCTCACTTTTTTGGCGCTTTTGGTGGTTGCACATCATCTGGTTTTCTTCTTATTGGAATTTTTAAGTTTGTCACATCTTTTGCTCCTGCTAAAAAAATTACTTTTGACCAGCATCTTGACATTGTTTCTTTGTGTGCTCTTTAGTTCACTTTTTAAAGTTCAGAGCGAATAAAATTGAAATTGCAACGTTCAATTTACCAGAAGGTTGCCTTAAATGGCATTTACAAATTACCTTTGCCCCATGAAAAAGTTATTGCTGTCTTCAATCATTGTCATCATAGGCATCACCTTTATCGGCAGATTATCGTATTTGCAGCTCTTCAGTTTTTCGCCAAACCAAATACTGGAAGACCCGGCGATAAAAAAAGTCTACGATTACCCTGAGAGAGGCTATATTTACGACAGAAATGGTGAATTGTTGGTGGGCAACCAACCTGCTTACGATGTCATGGTGATCCCCCGTGAGGTCAAGCCTTTGGATACCCTACAATTTTGCACTCTTTTGGGAATTGACAAAGAGACCTTCATTTCACGAATGCAGAAGGCCAAAACGTATTCTCCCCGCCTACCTTCGGTTCTTGTGCCCCAACTTTCAAAAGAAGATTATGCCGGGCTACAGGAAAAGATGCGGCATTTCAATGGGTTCTATATTCAGAAAAGATCGTTGCGCTATTACAACACCAATAGTGCCGCCAATGTTTTGGGCTATATCAGTGAGGTCAATGAGACCGATCTCAAAAATAACCCATACTACGTTGCAGGAGAGCTGAAAGGGCGTACCGGTGTCGAAAAGCAGTACGAAGATATCCTCAGGGGCCGAAAGGGTGTAAAGCATATTCAAAAAGACCGTTATAACAGGGATATCGGCAAGTACAAAGACGGTAAGCTTGATACCATTCCAGAGCAAGGAAAGGAAATACACATCACTTTAGCTAAAACATTGCAAGAGTACGGTGAGCAGTTGATGCATGGCAAACGGGGCGGTATCGTCGCCATTGAGCCCAGTTCAGGCGAAATCTTGAGCATGATCTCTGGGCCTACTTATGACCCCGCGCTTTTGGTGGGCAGACAACGGTCTAAAAATTATTCGAAGCTGCATTACGATACCATCGCCAGACCTACTTGGGACCGTTCCATTCTGGCCGAGCCATCTCCGGGGTCACCGTTCAAAACTTTGAATGCACTTGTAGCCCTGCAAGAAGGAGTGATACAACCAGAGACAAAATTTACCTGCTACAACGGTTTTTATGTAGGAAACAAGAAAAGGGGCTGCCACTGCGGTGGTGGCGTACGCAATATGAACTCTGGCATCTACAAGTCGTGCAATGCCTACTTTGCCGGAACATTCAGAAAAATTTATAGCAAGTACCAGAGTACCGATGAGGGCATGGATGTTTGGGAAAAGCACATCAAGAGCTTTGGTCTAGGAGGTTATCTGGGCACCGATCTACCAACAGGAAGACCGGGAAGAATACCCAGTAAGGAATATTATGACAAATGGTATGGCGATAATCGCTGGTCATCATCCTTTATCATATCCAATTCCATTGGCCAAGGTGAAGTGGCGGCAACACCATTGCAACTGGCCAATATGACGGCGGCCATAGCCAATAGAGGGTATTTCTATACCCCGCACCTTATCAAAAAAATCGGAAACACGAACAATATCGATGTACGCTTTACTGAAAGACACGAAACCACCATTGACAAGGCGCATTTTGAACCCGTGATCAAAGGCATGGCAGATGTGTATAATTATGGTACGGCGAGATGGGTTCAAATTCCAGATATTGAAATCGCGGGCAAAACAGGCACCGTAGAGAATTTCACCCGTATCGACGGTGAGCGCGTACAGTTGACGGATCACTCCGTTTTTGTGGCCTTTGCCCCAGTTGATAACCCGAAAATTGCAATCGCGGTTTATATTGAGAACGGTTACTACGGGTCACGATACGCTGGCCACATTGCCTCATTGATGATAGAAAAATACATCAAGGGCGAGATTACCCGAAAAGATTTGGAGACCCGCATGCTCGAAAAGACACTCGAACACGAATATGCCAAACCCCTCAGTGGTGAACCGTTCAAGATAAATGAGTATGTCTGGTAAGAATGTACTGAGACGCATTGATTGGCTTTCCATTTTTTTTTATGTACTTCTAGTTATTATCGGATGGATAAATATCTATTCAACTACATTTGAAGGTACAAGCACCTCTATTTTTGATTTTTCTACACTATACGGAAAGCAGCTTTTCTTTATAGGCATCAGCTTTTTTGTCATTTTGTTCGTCTTGTTTATTGAGACCAGTTTTTTTGAGCGGTTTGCCAGTATTTTCTATTTGATTTCAATTGTACTGTTACTGGGGCTCTTTCTATTCGGAAAAACCATTGCAGGCGCCACTTCATGGTATGATCTGGGGTTTTTTAACCTTCAGCCCTCTGAATTGGCCAAGGTAGCCACCGCGCTGGCACTTGCAAAATATTTGAGTGACATACAGACCGATATTAAAATTCGAAAACATCAGTTGTATGCCATTCTCATCATTATCGTTCCTGCTGTATTGATAGTTCCGCAACCAGACCCAGGCAGTGCTTTGGTATTTTTTGCGCTGTTTTTTGTGCTTTTCAGAGAGGGGCTGCCCCTTTCTTATCTCGTCGTTCCTTTGATTCTATTGCTATTGTTCGTTACCACTTTAATGTATGGTACGGTTTGGGTGGCGATAGGATTGGCTATTTTGGTCGTCCTTGTTTTTACGTTAAAAAGATCTACGGTTAAAATACCGCTGGTACCGCTCATCAGCGGTATCGCTGTCGCTGTGCTGTTTTCATTATCGGTAAACTTTGTCTTCGAAAATGTTTTTGAGCAACGCCATCGCGATCGTTTTTCGTTGTGGTTAGGATTGGAAAAGGATGAGGCCAAGCTGGAACAGATTCGAAAATCAATTGGTTACAATACCTATCAATCTGAGAAGGCCATTGAGTCAGGCGGTTTTTTCGGGAAAGGCTTTTTGGAAGGTACCCGTACCAAAGGTGACTTTGTGCCCGAACAGCATACCGATTACATTTTCAGCTCTGTAGGTGAGGAATGGGGCTTTGTGGGCACCTCGGCAGTGATTCTTTTGTTCACCTTTTTCTTTTTGCGATTGGTCATCTTGGCCGAACGCCAAAAGAGTGATTTCGGCCGTATGTACGGCTATGGGGTTATCTCCATACTTTTTATCCATTATTTTGTGAATGTGGGCATGGTCATTGGCCTCTTGCCGACCATCGGTATTCCGTTGCCCTTTTTCAGTTATGGTGGCTCGGGATTGTTGTTCTTCACCCTTTTACTTTTTATATTCTTGAAGATTGATGCCAATCGTTTAAAGGAAGGTATCTAAAACTTCCAGCCTGCTGTGTTGACCTTCGCTTCCAGTTTTTCTTGAACGGATTCATCCATTTGGTGGAAAAAATCCAATCCTGAAACTTTTTCGAGACTATCCACAGAGACCAAAAATCTTTTCAGGGATGCTTGGCTTTCCCTGTGAGGAAACAAAAATGCCAACACTTTGGTGTTTTTTCCATCTTTTCTAAAAATAATCTTGAAAAACTGTTCAGGAACATCCACATCTTCTTCCCCGATTTCATAGAGATTATTATGCAGAATGCCTCCCGTAACGACGTATAAACTTCCATAGTTTTTACACCAATAGCGCACCTGCTGTTCCAGTCGATTCCAAATACCGGTATTGAATGCTTTGTCTTGGGGCACGATATTGCTGGTGTAGAACGTTTCGTTGTAGGCATACTCTGAAAACCTGCGATCACCCGCCGGACATAGATGCCCACGATCGTAACCCGAACCTCTGTAATTGCGCCAATCTGCTGACTTCGTCTTCACTTTTGGGTCTTCGATAAAATAGGGCCTTCTTCTGTCATCATTGGTCAAATGCTCTCTTTTCAATTCATAGGCTACCCATTCGGCCTGTTCATGCGGTTCACTGTATGATAACATAAAATAATCGTGATGGATGATTGCTCCAGTATTCGATTTGGGCAATAACTCGGTATCAATTTTTGACGATGATGTCGATGCAGGATTAGAATAAGTATCAGGGGTATAGAAATTCTCAAAAACCCAGAAGCCCACCACACAGATGATGATCAAAATGGTGTAAACGGTTCTCTGCTTCACTGAATCAATGCTTGTTGTTCAAAAGAAAAAGTCCGGTCAAAACCGGACTTAAAATAAATGAATATTATTGGAAAATCACCCTTTTACATCTGCAAGCTTTGGAGTGCTCCCCTTAAAATTGTTCAACTTTAGGTCTTGAAGCACGTTAACGGCTTCTTCAACATATACATCTTTTGCCAAGCTGGTATGCCATCTGTTTCTTTTCTCACGAAGCGTAGAATCTTTTGTGAACAGCTCATTTTCGTACTTGAGCGATTCAAACGTCAATTTAGAATCGTAGTCACGCAGGCTCTTGAAATACTCAGATTTCTTTTTTGCTATCCTTTCGTTGGTCTTGAACTCTTCGTAGTTGAGCGAAACCGTGGTTTCATCTTGCTGTTCTTTCAACCATTTGGCGTTTTCTTCAATCAAATTTATCTGTGAATTGTCTGCCAAGCGTTCTTTGCTACGGGCAATGGCTCCCTCAAAATCCATGTAGCCATCCCATACCTCATAATCAGCAGGTGAGATTTTATCCCATTTCAATGGATTGGATTGGTCACGCTCACCCAAGTCGATATAACTGTATCGGTCTGGGACGACAATATCACTTTTAACACCTTCTAATTGGGTGGAACCTCCATTGATCCTGTAGAATTTCTGGGTGGTTAACTTTATGGCACCCAAATCACCGTGTTCGTTGCTTCTCACGATATTATCCAACGGAATCACATTTTGAACCGTACCCTTACCGAAGGTTTGCTTGCTCCCGATGACAACGGCCCTTTTGTAATCTTGCATGGCAGCGGCCAAAATTTCTGAGGCCGAAGCAGAAAGTTCGTTGACCAATATCACGAGTGGACCATCCCATTGAATGCGCTCGTCTTTATCTTCATGAACCTCTTTTCTTTTACCTGAAGAACGTACTTGCACCACTGGGCCATCTTTGATGAACAAACCTGCCATCTCAACAACTGTTTTCAGTGAACCACCACCATTGTCACGAAGATCTAAGACAAGGCCTTCAACGCCCTCTTCTTTGAGTCGCTCTACTTCTTTGGCCACATCAGTAGCGGCGTTGCGTTCGGTATAATCCTCAAAATCCACATAAAACTTTGGCAAGTGGATAATACCGTATTTCTTGTTGTCTTTCTTGACAGTGGCCGATTTTGCATACGACTCTTCCAAAACAACAACATCACGTGTAATCGACACTTCTTCAACTGTACCATCGACCCTTCTCACGGTCAAATCGACAATTGTGCCCTTGGGGCCCTTGATGAGTTTTATGGCATCATCAAGGCGCATACCCACAATATCGATAGGTTCTTCACCGTCTTGGCCTACCTTTAAAATCTCGTCACCAACCTCAAGGCTTTGCGCTTTCCAAACTGGGCCACCAGAAATGATTTCCACAATTTTGGCTCCCTCTGGCTTTTTTTGCAAGCGCGCACCGATACCTTCGAATTTACCTGACATGCTGATGTCAAATTTGTCTTTGTCCTCAGGGGCAAAGTAAAAAGTATGCGGATCAAATTCATCAACAATAGTGTTAATATACTGCACGAACCAGTCTTTTCGTTCAAGGTCATCGACAAAATCAAAAAATTCGTCCAATGTCTTTTTGGTCGTATTGCGCGCGGCAACCTCTATATCTGCTATGGTCAAATCACCTACCTTGTCAGTGGCGTCAAAATCAAAGTCTTTGATTGCCATGCTGGCACTTGCCATATCTGCGGGTTGTTCGCCTTCATCAGTTACGTAGTACCCTGCCGCTTGCAGACCGTCAGAAATTTTATTGTCATATACTCCGAGCGTGTTGTATTTCAGTTGCTTTCTCCAACGCTCTTTAAGCTGTTTCTTGTTCTTTGCAAAAGACTCCTCGGCGTAATCAATATCGATGTTTTCATCCATCTTGTAATCAAACGGTTGCTCAAGAAGCTCTTTATAGATTTCTTTGGCCTCATCCATTCGTTTCATCAAGCGTTGGTACACCAAATTGAAAAAAGTGATATCAGTGTTCTTGATCTGATCATCAATTTGAAAGCGGTACTGCTCAAATTCTTTAATATCGCTTTCTAAAAAGTATCGTTTTGTTGGGTCAATGACATCAATAAAATCATCGAATACGTTTGAAGAAAAGCTGTCATTGATATCTTTTGGCTCATAATGTCCTTTTTCAAGTACGTAGGTTATCAAATCAAGCAACAATTTGTCTTTATCATTGGTCTCAAAAGAGGTGTTACTGCATGATGCCACGGCCACCAAAATCACCATAAAGGCCAACGTGAAGTTCTTTTTCATAAATCTATTTTTCTTGTGAAACGGTGCTAAAATAGGGTTCCGATTCCGTTTCAAGTTCGCATTAATCAACTCGATATGAATTATCTAAGATACTGAAAAAACCATGCCAGTATCAGGTTTGCCGTTTAATATTTTGTTAAACGACCCGAACCCTTATCCTTTTGAAAAACGTATTTTTACTCCATTAATTATCTGCAATGAAAAAACCTTTGATCTTGGTGACCAATGATGATGGCATTACGGCACCTGGACTCAGAGCACTGATAAGCGTAATGAAGCAGTTAGGAGAGGTAGTCGTTGTTGCCCCGGATAGCCCTCAATCGGGCATGGGCCATGCCATCACCATCGACAACACATTGCATTCTAAAAAAGTGACGGTGGACAAAGAAAGTGGTGCGCCACTGGAATATAGCTGCAGCGGTACGCCCGCCGATTGTGTCAAACTGGCACTTCGGGAACTTTTGGAGCGAAGGCCCGATATCTGTGTCAGTGGCATTAACCACGGATCCAATTCATCAATCAATGTCATTTATTCCGGTACCATGAGTGCCGCCATTGAGGCGGGCATCGAAGGGGTACCTGCCATCGGTTTTTCACTTTGCGATTACTCTTGGGACGCAGATTTTCAGCCCGGTCTGGCAGCAGTAAAAAAAATCACCGAAGAGGCCTTGGAATTTGGTATTCCGAAAGGCACGGTGCTGAATGTGAACATCCCCAAAACAGATGAAAAAGGACCCAAAGGAATCAAGGTATGCCGACAAGCCAGGGCCAACTGGAAAGAGCAGTTTGACAAGCGTACCAGCCCCAATGGCAAGGAGTATTACTGGCTCACCGGTGAATTTGAGCTGCTCGATGATGGCACCGATACCGATGAATGGGCACTTTCGAACAATTATGTTTCCGTGGTGCCCACCCAATTTGATATGACCGCACACCATGTTTTACCGCAACTGAACAAATGGAACTTGAATGAACACTAAAAAAGAAGTCGCTATCGGGTTTTTGGTCGGCATCATTGCCAACACCTTTGGAACCCTGCTATATATCTTGATTTTTTCGGACAGGGGCATTGTTGAAACCTTCAAAGCTGCCATCGAACAAGAGCACGTGGGCAGTCTGTTGGCACTTGGGGCCATCTTGAACCTAGTTGCCTTTTTTGGTTTTCTGAGGATCAAAAGGGATTATCGCGCACGTGGGGTCATGGTGGCCACTGTCTTAACGGCTTTGGTCATTCTGTATTACAAGGTTTTCTAAATGCAAACACAAGTTTCAAATACAAACTCAAATATCAAATACTCCTGCACTGTTTATCAAAGGCGGACTATATTGGGTTTGAATTTGAAACTCGATTTTGAGTTTTTTCTATGAAATACTACATCATCGCCGGCGAAGCATCTGGGGATCTACACGGGTCAAACCTCATCAAAGCATTGAAAAAGAAAGATGCCGATGCCCAAATTCGATGTTGGGGCGGTGATTTGATGGAGAATGCCGGGGGGCAATTGGCCAAACACTATAAAGAAATGGCCTTTATGGGGTTTTTTGAGGTGTTGGCAAACCTTCCCTCCATTTTTCAAAACATTCGGTTTTGTAAGGAGGACATTCAAGAGTTCAATCCCGATGTCATTATTTTTATCGATTTCTCTGGTTTCAACCTTCGCATTGCCGAATGGGTAAAGCAAAAAGGCTTCAAGACGAACTATTATATTTCACCCCAGGTATGGGCGTCAAGGTCAAGCCGAATCAAAAAAATAAAGCGGGATATCGACCAAATGTACGTTATCCTTCCTTTTGAAAAGGAGTTTTATGCTAAACATGGTTATGACGTCAAATTTGTGGGCCACCCATTGCTGGATGCGATTGCAACTGCGGAATTGCCCGATGAATCTTCTTTCAGGTCTAAAAATGGGCTCCATTCCAAAAAACCTATTATCGCATTGCTACCCGGAAGCCGAAAGCAAGAAGTAGCGAAAATGCTTTCTGTGATGCTCTCCGTTCAAAAAAATTTTGAGGATTATCAATTTGTCATTGCGGGCGCCCCAAGTTTGGATGATGATTTTTATGCCCCTTTCCTAAAAAATGAAAACGTCGGTTTTGTCTCGGGCCAAACCTATGCCCTGCTGCACAATGCCCATGCCGCTTTGGTCACCAGTGGCACCGCCACATTAGAGACTGCTCTTTTCAACGTACCCCAAGTGGTCTGCTACAAGGGCAACTGGGTCTCCTATCAAATCGCCAAGCGTATCATCACTTTGGATTATATTTCACTGGTCAATTTAATCATGGATAAGGAAGTGGTCAAAGAACTGATTCAAGACGACCTCACTACTAAAAATCTGCATGCAGAACTCGAAAAAATACTTGACGAACCGAAACGGCAAAAGATATTGGATGACTACGAAATCTTAAGAAAAAAACTTGGCGGAATAGGTGCCAGCGAGCGCACAGCTTCATTGATTGTAGAAAATGCTTAATTTTACCTTCCAACAACGAATGGCCGACCACTAAATCGTTATTGGATGTTTCGCAAAATTTTCTTCCCCATACTTATGATTGCCGTTGTCGGGTGCGCCTCAAAAAAGAAAACGGTGAGCACCAGAAATCCGCGTCCGACGGTGACCGTTGTTGCATCAGGCGGAAAAGAAACAGCGCACCATACCAAAAAAAGGGACTACACAGAGAATAGCACTGCAGATGCCATTATCTCCGTCGCCATGGATTATGCCGGGGTGCGTTATAAATTTGGCGGCACCACCAAAAGAGGTATGGACTGTTCGGGCCTGGTTTACGTGGCCCTGAAAGAAAACGACATTCTTTTCCCCCGCATCTCGCATCAAATGGCCCAAGAGGGTAAAAAAATCAAGGTGAACCAGGTACAAAAAGGAGACCTCTTGTTTTTTGATACCCAAAAGCGAAGAAGGCGCATCAACCATGTGGGTTTGGTCGTTGACGTCGACGGTGACGAAATCAAATTTATTCACTCAACCTCGTCGAGAGGGGTGATTGTCTCTTCACTGCGAGAGGGCTACTGGAACTACGCCTTTGTCAAGGCTACCCGTATTCTGTAATGCCGTTGCTCAAATTCATATCCATAAAACTTTGCTTTTCACTGATTCTTGGCATTCTTTTGGGATTCTATTTTTCTCTCAACCTCACTACATCAATCATTATTCTGTTGGTGTGCCTCATAGCCCTTGGCATCACATTTAAAGTTCAAAAAAGAGAGCATTTTCCTTTTTTTGGAATCACTGCCCTTATCACCACCACAGTACTGGGCTTTGTGCTGACCCAATTATCTCTTGGCAATACTTTGTTGAACCATTATTCGAAGTATGAGTTGGAGCAAAGCCACACTTGGCATCTCAAAATCACCGAAGTTTTAAAGCCCACATCCTTTTCAGATCGGTATTTTGCAGACCTGATTTCTTTGGAAGGAAAAAGGGTTTATGGTACCATTGCACTGCAAATTTCCCAAGACAGTACACCAGAAAATTTGAGTGTCGATGATGAATTGGTAATATATTCAAAAGTAGAGGATATAAAACCGCCCTTGAATCCCCATCAATTTGATTATCGGGATTATCTACAGAAAAAAGGAATCTATCATCAAATCAGAATTGGTGCTGCGCAGTACTTGCACATTGAAAATCCGTCAAGAACCGTTTTTGGTTTGGCATACGAGTTTCGCGAACAGTTGATTTCAAGATTGAGGCAATACGATTTTGGGGATGATGAGCTTTCTATCATTCAAGCGTTGTTGCTCGGCAAACGGAGTGATATTTCTGAGGAAACCTATAACAATTACCGAAATGCCGGTGCCGTGCACATTTTGGCTGTTTCTGGTCTTCATGTGGGCATCTTGCTCTTGATCCTACAATTTTTATTGAAACCTTTGGAGCGATTGCCAAAAGGCAGAACCTTAAAACTATTGGCCATCATCGCATTGCTCTGGAGCTTTGCCTTTGTGGCAGGGCTGTCGCCTTCCATCATTCGGGCCGTGACCATGTTTTCGTTCTTGGCCTATGCCCTGCACCTCAACAGGCCTACCAACACGTTCAATATCTTGGCTTTGTCAATGTTCTTCATTTTGTTGGTCAAACCCTTGCTTCTTTTTCAGGTGGGGTTTCAGATGAGCTATGCCGCAGTGTTTGCCATCGTATGGATCTACCCGAAACTACAGCGGTTTTGGCACCCAAAGTCATGGCCCGTTCGAAAGGTCTGGCAATTACTATCCGTTAGTTTGGCAGCACAGCTTGGGGTTTTGCCCATCAGTCTGTTCTATTTTCATCAATTTCCGGCACTGTTCTTTATCTCGAATCTGGTGGTGGTGCCGTTTTTGGGAATTGTTTTGGGAGGAGGTTTATTGGTTTTGCTTTTGGCCATGGTCAACTTATTGCCCGATTTTTTGGTGGCCGGTTACAATTTTTTGATTGGCTTAATGAACGGTATCATCGAATGGGTCGCCCAACAGGAAGCTTTTGTCTTTCGTAATATCTCTTTTGATGGCATGCAATTGCTGTTGGGATATCTTCTTATCATTTCCCTTGTATTTACACTGCAACGCCCAAAATTCAAGAATCTGGCCTTTTTGTTGGTCGGTATTATCGCTTTTCAGGGATGGACCTTGTTTACCAAATGGAATACCGCCCAAAGTGTACAATTGATTTTGGGGCATCAGACTGCCAATACCATTTTGATGCACCAAAACGGAAGCACATTGACCATAATGGCTTCCCAAAATGAAAAAGCCAATCGTATGATTACCAACTACAAAGTGGGTGAACATATCAAGACCATCCAACAAAAACCATTGCAAAACAGTTATCGATGGAAGAAGGCTTCCATTGTTGTTTTGGGTAGTACCGGAATCCTTCCCCCTAAAAAGCAAGTGGACTATTTATTGCTGACCCAATCGTCAAAAATCAATCTCGAACGGGTATTGGATTCCATCCAACCTAAAACCATCCTTGCCGATGGCAGCAATTACCAAAGCTATGTAGCACGGTGGAAAGCTACCTGTTCAAAAAGAAAGCTCTCCTTTCACTATACGGGCGAAAAGGGAGCGTATTATTTTGATGTGGACCAGAATTAATGCACGTTGCCCATCAATCGCTTCATCAATGGCCCGAACAAGATGACCACAGCCCCAGCCACCAAGGCGTATATTGCGATTAGTCGGAAACCATCTAAATACACATTCAGGGTTTCGAAACCGCCGACGTTGCTATCGGTACTCTCAATGGCCAGTTGTTTTGATATGAACCCCACAATCTGAAAGGCAAATGCCGAAGAGAGAAACCAAACCCCCATCATGAAGGCCACAATGCGTTTCGGGGAAAGGTCAGTGATTTTTGACAACCCTACCGGAGACATGAACAACTCACCCACTGAGAGAATAAAATACAGTGCCAACAAGTATGAGAAAGGCACCATACCGTTTTCATCTGCGGCACCACCACTGAGGGAAACCACATAAAAACTAAGCCCCGCCAACAACAAGCCCATACCAAATTTGTAGGGGGTTCTTGGATTGGATTTTCTTTTGGCCAACCAGGTCCACATAATAGATATGGGTATCGATAATATCACAATGAACATAGAGTTCAATGCATTGGTCTGACTGGCGTTGATCAACGAAAGGTTCACGTTACGTGCCGCGAACAGCGTGATGACACTGCCATGAAGTTCATGGAACCCCCAAAAAATGGTCATGAAAAAAGTAATCAACACGGCCATGAACAATTTTTTCCGTTCATCCAAATTCGCCTTGAACATGATGTATGCCATGTAGGCCAATACCGCAATGCCAATGATGTAGAACAGTAAATTGACGATGTTCGTATCTTCCAAAGCAGTGCCCTCTGCACCCAATGACTTGTACGAATACAATAAAAATGCGATAAGCGGGGCAGAAAGAAAGGCCAATATCTTGACCAATTGGTGTTGTGGAATTCCAATAATCTTTCTTTCATAGGTTTCAATACTCGGTGGTCTGCCCCCTTCACCAAAAACGTTCTTTTTGATACCGCTCCAAAAAAACAGCAGTCCGGTCAACATTCCTATTCCTGCCAAGCCAAAACCATAGTGCCACCCATACGTTTGGCCCAGCCAACCGCATAATAACGGTGAAATAAAACCGCCAATATTGATGCCCATGTAGAAAATGGTAAATCCCGAGTCCTTTCTCGGGTCGCCATCTTTATATAGCGTACCTACAAATGTGGAAATATTGGGTTTGAAAAATCCGTTACCCACAATGATAAAGGCAAGTGCCAAGAAAAAAGCCATATTGTTTTCTATGGCCAATACAAAATGGCCCAAAGCCATCAGAATACCCCCTAAAAAAATGGAGCTTCGCATCCCCAGAATGGTATCTGAGATACGACCTCCGATTACAGTCGAGGCATAGACCAATGACCCATAAGATGCGTAAACGGCGGCGGCGGCATAGTCTCGTGTGGAAAGTGCCTCAAAAATGACATTGACCATGTAGAGTGTGAGCAGTGCCCGCATTCCATAAAAACTGAAACGCTCCCACAATTCAGCAAAAAAGAGGTAAAACAGTCCCTTTGGATGCCCGAACAATTCATTGTTAGCTGTTGGATTTTCATTAATCTGTGCCATATATTATTTAGGTTTGGTTGGTATTATCCCTTGATCTGACCTTTGACGATGGGTTCTTTCTTTTCAGGTCGATTACCCAATTTTTGATGTATGAAATTGGTCATCTTCTGATAAAGATGCTTTCTTGTATTGCCCCCATAAATTCCATGATTTTTGTCTGGATAGACGGCCCATTCAAACTGTTTATCAGCTTGCACCAAAGCCTCTATCATACGCATGGTGTTCTGTAAATGCACATTGTCGTCCCCTGAACCGTGCACCAACAAATAGTCGCCTTTTAGCAATTCGGGATAATTGAACGGCGAGTTCTCATCATACCCACTGGGATTCTCCTGCGGGGTCTGCATGTAACGCTCCGTGTAGATGGTATCATAAAACCGCCAACTGGTCACGGGTGCGACCGCAATCGCCATTTCAAAGGTTTCATTGCCCTTCAGCAGTGCGTTGGTTGACATAAAGCCACCGTAGCTCCAACCCCAAATGCCTGTTCTATTCTCGTCAATGTAAGAACGTTCACTCAGCTTTTGGGCGGCTGCAATCTGGTCTTCTACTTCGTACTTGCCCAGTTCTTTCTGGGTCACCTTTTTGAAATCACGGCCTTTTAAACCTGTTCCCCGACCATCGACGCAGGCAACAATATAACCTTGGGAAACCAGCATCTGGTGCCAATAGTCGTTGGCGCCCATCCATCGATTGGCTACCTGTTGCGAACCCGGGCCGCTATATTGGTACATAAAAAGAGGATATTCTTTGCTTTCATCAAAATCAACGGGCTTTATCATGTACATGTTCAAATCGTTGCCGTTGACCGAAATGGTCGAAAATTCTTTAGGGGCAATCTCGTAACCGTTGAGTTGTAGCCCAAGGGCCTCGTTATTTTTTATCGTATTGACCACCTTGCCATTGCTTGCCTGCCGTAAGGTATACTCGGGTGGGGTCGTGGCACTCGAAAACGTATTGATGAAATAGGTATAATCTGAGCTGAAATCGGCAGCATTGGTGCCTTCTTCTGAGGCCAGTTGTTTTTTGCGTTGCCCTGAACTGTCAATGCTGTAAACCCCGCGATTGATGGAACCGTTTTCTGTGGATTGGTAATAAATACGATCCTCGGCCTGATCATAGCCATAATAGTTGGTGACCTCCCAAGGGCCTTTGGTGATTTGGTTCATCAACTCGCCATCTTCGTTGTAAAGATACAGATGGTTATAGCCGTCTTGTTCGCTCGTCCAGATAAAGCTGTCATCGGCCAAAAAGGTGAGATTGTCGTGAATGTCGACGTAGGCATCATCTTTTTCCTCGAGCAAGACCGAGACCGAATTGTCCTTTACGTTCACTTCATGAAGTTTCAAATGGTTTTGGTGGCGGTTCATGGTGCGGACGCTCAGATAGTTGGGGTTGTTCATCCATTTTATTCTGGGGATATAGTAGGCTTCCCCCAAATCAACATCAGAAGTGTTGCCAGAGGCAACGTCGTAGAGATGCAACGACACCTTGGCATTCTCTTCACCTGCTTTCGGATATTTGAACTCGTGTTGGTAGGGGTATAAATCCTTTCCATAGACATCCATTGAAAAATGGGGCACATTGGTCTCATCAAACCGCAAAAAAGCGATTTTGGTGCCATCGCTGTTCCATTCAAAAGCCTGCACGAAGGCAAATTCCTCTTCATAGACCCAATCGGTAATACCGTTGATGATGGTACCCTTATTGCCATCGGTGGTCAATTGCTGGGTGTTTTTTGATGTCAAATCAAAAAGGTAAAGATTATTCTCATAGGCGTAGGCCACTTTACTGCCATCAGGGGAAAGTTCGGGCTCTTGAATCTTGTTTTCAGAAATTTTCACGATGGATTTATCGGCCACATTGTACACATAATAAATGCCCAACCGTGAACGTCTGAAAATGGGTTCTACATCTGTTGCCAAGATAATCTGCGACTCATCACCACTGAATTCATAAGAAGTGAAATAGGGTATCTCGGCCGAAGAGGAAACGATTGTTTCCACCTTTTTCTGGGTCTTGTAATCGTATTTGTCGATACTGCTGCTTTTAGCGGCTTGGTCAAAGTTCAACACCGTGTACTGTTTGCCATTGTTCATCGAGCGCAATACATCGATGCGTTCTGTTCTGAAAGTTCCATTCCAGATATCATCTAAAGAAATTTTTTTCTTTTGCGCTATTGAAATTGTGGAAATAAAAAGGAATGCAGATAGGGAAAAAAGTATTTTTTTCATGTGTTTATTTTCATTGATTTTCATCAGTCACATGTAATCTTTGATGATTAAAATAATCGTTATTGTGTGATTTTAAAGATTATTTTAATCATGTCGGTTTCATCGTGATTTAAAAACTTTTAAAACCTTCAATTATACTAATAATTTATCGAATTGGGTACATCAACGGATATTCAAATCGCAACAATCACACCAGAACGGGTATTGATTATATTTGAAGACCTAATAAACTATCATGCACAAGCCTATTGAGGGGTTTTCAAAACTCACCAAGGAAGAAAAAATTGAGTGGGTCACTTCAAACTACACTACCAATCCGGAAGCCGCAAAATCACTGCTCAAACGATACTGGAACCCCAACCAGAATGTTCAAAAGCGACACGATGAGTTTATTGAGAACACCTTATCAAACTACTACCTGCCTTTCGCCATTGCTCCCAATTTTTTGATTAACGAGAAGCTGTATGCCATCCCCATGGCCATTGAAGAGAGTTCGGTGGTCGCCGCAGCCAGCAAGGCGGCAAAATTTTGGCTGAACAGGGGCG
Source organism: Allomuricauda sp. d1 (assembly GCF_039592695.1). Lineage (NCBI taxonomy): Bacteria > Pseudomonadati > Bacteroidota > Flavobacteriia > Flavobacteriales > Flavobacteriaceae > Allomuricauda > Allomuricauda sp. d1. Next base: position 153,873 of record NZ_JBBUTK010000003.1, read on the forward strand.
GATTCAAGACCAAGGTTCTTGGCACCGAAAAAATCGGTCAGGTACACTTTATTTTTAATGGCAATCCATCAGAATTGGAAGCCTTTTTTTCAAATATCAAGCCCAAACTCATCGCTTCAGCCAAGCATATTACCACCAATATGGAAAAACGTGGGGGCGGAATCACCGATATCGAACTGAGAAAAAAAACAGACAAATTATCAGACTACTATCAACTGCACTGCACCTTCGAGACCTTGAATGCCATGGGTGCCAATTTTATCAACTCATGTTTAGAGCAGTTTGCCGAAACATTGCAACAAGAGGCAGAGAACTATTTGGGTTTTTCCAACACCGCAAAGCCCATTGAAGTGGTCATGAGCATTCTCAGCAATTATGTGCCCAACTGTTTGGTCAGGGCCGAAGTACGTTGTGACATAGATGAATTGCAGGAAGGTGAAATGAACGGCGATGAGTTTGCCCAAAAATTCGTGCAGGCAGTAGCCATTGCCAAAGCTGAACCCTTTCGAGCAGTGACCCATAACAAGGGCATCATGAACGGGGTCGATGCCGTTGTGCTTGCCACTGGCAATGATTTTAGGGCCGTTGAAGCGGGCATTCACGCCCATGCATCGAAAGATGGTCGCTACTCAAGTTTGACGCATGCCGAAATTAAAGATGGTGTTTTCAGTTTTTGGATTGAGATTCCGCTTGCCTTGGGCACCGTGGGTGGACTTACCTCATTGCATCCTATGGTAAAGCTGGCCTTGGAGATTTTAGGAAATCCCTCTGCCAAAGAATTGATGCAGATTGTCGCCGTGGCGGGATTGGCACAAAACTTTGCCGCACTTCGCTCACTGGTCACCACTGGCATTCAGAAAGGCCACATGAAAATGCACCTTTTGAACATACTCAACCAATTGGAAGCCACAGAAGCTGAAAAGTCACAGTTGGTCAAAAAATTTAAGGAACAGACCGTTAGCAATGCCGCTGTGAAGGAAGCATTGAACAAACTCAGAAGCTAAGCAGTACTTTTGTATCTTTATGATTATCATAAAAACCAAGTGACATGGTTGATTACAGGTCAATTATCAAAAGAAATCCAAAGAAAAGGTTTGGAAAGCCCTGTGTGCGAGAGACAAGAATTGCGGTTTACGATGTCTTGGGTTGGTTGGCCTCAGGAATGACCAATGAAGAAATTCTTGCTGACTTTCCCGAATTGACCATAGAAGACATAAGGGCATGTCTTGCTTATGCAGCTGATAGAGAGCAAAAATTACTAAATGCTTCATGAAGTTGCTCAATTAATACAATCCAACCTAGAATCTATCATTCATTTTCTAAACGATGCCTCTCCCCATAGTTCCTGCCTTCAACTCAACCGATATGGTTCAGATTTATGAGTCACTTCTACAGCAACGGTAAACTATTGCTCTCAGGAGAATATTTGGTGTTGGATGGCGCTCGTGCACTCGCCGTACCGACCAAATTTGGACAATCTCTGGAGGTTTCAACAACCGATACCGGATTTATTGCTTGGCAAAGTCTCGACCGCCAAGGCCAGGCTTGGTTTACGGCAACCTATGGATTAAGGGGCTTTGAAGAAATCGATACTTCGAATCCTGAAATCTCAAAGACACTTACTGACATTTTGGTCGCGGCAAAAGCCTTAAATCCTAATTTTTTAAAATCCTCTAAAGGCTGTTCAGTAAAGGCCAAGCTATCGTTTCCCCGAAATTGGGGCCTTGGTTCCTCTTCCACTCTAATCAACAACATTGCCCAATGGGCACAAGTAAATGCCCATCAACTCTTATGGAACACCATGGGCGGTAGTGGGTATGATATTTCCTGTGCACAGCACGACCACCCCATTCTCTACCATTTGGAAAACGGTTCGCCCAAGGTTGAAAGGGTCGATTTTAATCCCTCCTTCAAGAACCAACTGTATTTCATCCACCTGAACCAAAAACAAGATAGCAGGGCAGCCATTGCCAATTATCGTGGGCAAGATTTTGACAAAAGGAGTTTGGTTTCCTCTTTATCACAGATTTCACGACAAATGCTGAATACCAAAAATCTCAAAGCTTTTGAAAATACCATGGAAGCCCACGAAACCATCCTCTCTAAAGTATTAAAAATCGAACCTGTGCAGCAACGTCTTTTTTCTGATTATTTCGGTCAACTCAAAAGCCTTGGCGGATGGGGCGGTGACTTTGTTCTCGCTACCGGAAACGAAAAAACCCCTGGATATTTTAAATCCAAGGGTTTTGAAATTGTTCTGCCGTTTTCAGAAATGGTGTTGTAACACCCCTGATTTTGTACACAAAATCTGTCCCCTCAAGGGGACAGTGTTTATCCTTTAGTAGAAAATAGCACGATTGTCTTCAATCTCTGCCTTTTCCTTTAGGGCATTGTAAACGGCACTGTTCACCGCATTGGTATTTGACGTTCGCAACGTATTTGAGTATGTAGTGTAGTTCGGCAACGTAATCGCCACATTGACATTGGTCACCTTCACTTTAAAAACACCTGTCTCGCCTTCAATCAGGTCAGAAACTTCATCTTTTTGTAGGCCAAAGGCTGTGCCCACGACCATAGGTTCGCGACCAGCCCCCGGAATTGTGGGTGATTTACGTGTCAATGCAGAAGCGGTAGAAACTGTCACGTTATTGTCGCTTGCCAATGTTTCCATTGTTTTCCCGCTATTATCGGCAATGATTTGTTCAGCCTTACGCTTTTTTCTTAAGATAGGAAGTACACGGCTTGAAGCATCCTCAGAAGCCATGAGCCCTTCATTGTACTTTTTGGTAAGCTGTACCACGGCATAACCATTCGTCAAATCAAAGCGTTTGATCTCGCCCACTTCGGTTTCATCATTGAACGCCCATTGTACGATGGCGCGTTGAGAGCCCAACCCAGGCAGGTTTTCATCCATCTGCTTGATTTGGTTCACGGGTCGCACATTGTATTCACTTTCTTTGGCGATGTCTGAAAATTGTTCGGCATCGACATCTGTTGTCGCCATCTCAAACTTGGTCGCCTCAGTAAAAAGGCTATTGATTGTTTGCTCAGAGGGCTCAATTTCACGTGATAGCGTCGCCACCCTGACAATATCTTGCTTGTCATCAACCTTGACAATGTGGTAGCCAAACTCAGTCTCTACCAGTCCGATAGTGCCTACGGGATTTCCAAATGCAAAGTCATTGAACTCATCGGCCATGACGCCTTCTTGAAAATAGCCCAGGTCGCCTCCTCTGGGTGCAGAAGGCCCATCGGAATTGTCTCTGGCCAAAACAGTAAAATCAGTTCCCTCTTTTTTGGCCTCAGCCAACAATCTGTTGGCCTCTTCCTCAGCTTCCTCTTTGGTTCTGGTCACTTCAGGATTTGCACGTGCAGCCCCTACATAGGCAATCAAGATATGACTGGCTTTGACCGTACCATTTTCCTTACGGTCCATGACTTTTGAAACTCTAAAGAAATTGCCATCTCGGTAAGGCCCATAAATTTGACCGTCTCGCATGGAGAGCAGGGTATCAGCTGCCACGGCGGGCAAATCTTTCTTTGCTTTATAAATGGTATCGTACTTTGTATCTGAATTGCGGTCTAAAAATGCAGCCATGTCGGCAGTGTTTCTAAAACCAGGAATCGTGTCATTTCTATCGGTGGATGAGTTGTATTCCACGGTATCATCCAACAATTTGGTGACAGCATCCTTAACCGCATTTTCATCATCAGCCGAGGCTTTTTCCTCAAAGAAAACAAAACGAAGGTCTCGAGCCTTTTCTTGTTGATAGTCATCTTCATGCACTTTGATATAGGCCTCGATTTCTTTCTTTGAAATTTGGATGGTACTATCAGGAATACTGCTATAGGGCACACGAACGTACTGAATATCTACTTTGTCATTTGCCAATTCATAATCAAACTGACCCTCGGTCAAGGTTGCCCCCACACCGGCTTTGACCAGATTGAAGTAGAGCTGTTCTTTGGCCGCCTGCATAATCCGCTTTTCATCTTGCAACCAAGCATCATAGCGAAGTGGATCGTTCACCTTCCAATCGGCAATTGTGGTCTTGAAAATCTCAGCATTGAAGACCCCGTTCTCGTCTTGAAAATCTGGAATCTGCGCATAACCGGAATTTCTTACAAACTCAACAATTTGGTCGCTCTCTACATCAATGCCCAAATCTTCAAACTGCTGGTTCAAAATGGCCTTTTTCACCTGTTGGTCGTAGACCGTGTTCACCAATTGTGTCGATGAGAAATTAGGCCCGTATTGCCTTGACGCTGTTTCGACTTCTTGTCTAAACGCATCAATTGAAATACTCTCGCCATTCACCTCGGCCACTGATGACCCCACTTTGGCCCCACCAAAGTCATTGCTCGTAAATACACCTGAAATCACGAAAGCAAACAACGCCATACCGATAATCAAAATCAATACCGTGGTTCGTTTTCTAATATTCTCTAAAATTGCCATAACGACTACGTTTGCTTAAAAATACAGTGCGCGAAAATACCATTTTCTTTTCAAATAAAGAATTTCAAAAAGCACTGTATTTGCCATGCTTTTATTGAAATTTCAGAATCAAATACCCGCCCCTAGCCCCTCTCAGATGGGAAATACTTTCACTGCATTTAAAGTGAATCATTGTGATGTAGCTAATCTTGTTCCAATACTTGAAGTTTCACCAGGTCTATCTTGGTGTTTGACACCTCAAGAATATGGAACAAAAAATGATCGATTTTTATCTGGGAATCTTGCTCAGGTATCTCACCTGTTTCGTTCATGATCAAGCCGCCCAAGGTTTCGAACTCATCGCCTTCAGGAAGCTCCAACCTATAATTTTCGTTGATGTAATCAACCTCAAGCCGCGCCGAAAACTTAAAAGTGTTTTCATCCAGTTGTTCTTCGACCAAATCAGTGGTATCGTGTTCATCTTCGATTTCACCGAAAAGTTCTTCCACAATATCCTCAACGGTCATGATACCAGATGTACCCCCGTATTCATCCAATACCACCGCTATGCTTTTTCGTTTTTTGGTCAATACATTCAGAATATCATGTATGTACATGGTCTCGGGCACAAACTCTACTGGCAAGAGTACGCTCTTGATCGTCTTTGGCTTTTTAAAAAGCTCGTACGAATGCACATAGCCTATGATTTCATCAATGTGCTCTTTATAGACCAAAATTTTTGAATACCCTGTCTCTGCAAAAAGCTTGGTAAGGTTTTTTGGGGTTTCGTGCAGCTCTACGGCCATGATCTCTGTTCGCGGCACCATGACTTCACGGGCCTTCACCTCTGAGAATTGTAACGCATTCTGAAAGATTTGAATTTCAGAATCTACATTGTCTTGCTCTTCGGCAGACTCCATTTGTTCAGTGATGTAGTCGCCCAACTCCAATTTTGTGAAAGATAACTGTACTTCATCGCTGTCTGTCTTCAAAAAAGTTTTGAGTACAAAATCAGAGACCTTGATCACAAATTCAGAAATGAACGAAAACAGCAGATAAAACAGGTATGCCGGTACTGCCAATATCTTTAGCAGCGTATTGGAATATATCTGGAACAGTACCTTGGGCAAAAATTCAGCAGTCAACAAAATGATCAACGTTGATATCACTGTTTGGCTCAACAAGCTGAAATCAGTCAAAAGACTATTGATAAAATTGGAAGAGGTTGGTAAAAGCGAGGCGAACCATGCCATCAATCGGTCGCCCATAAAAAAGCCATAGATTACCAGTGCGATATTATTGCCAATCAACATGGTCGCTATAAACTTTGAGGGTTTCTCGGTCAGCCAAGACAACACCTTGGCGAGAATGCCCTCTTGTTTTTTCTCAATTTCAATATGGATTTTGTTAGCGGATACAAAGGCAATCTCCATCCCTGAAAAAAAAGCAGAGAACAACAACGAAAGTATGATGATGAGCAAAGAAACGTCCAATATCAATCTTGGTTTTGTCGTTTTCTTTTTTCAAAACGCTTTCGGTAGTTTCTACGGAAGAAGAACATGGCTATGGATACCACCGCAAAAAAGATGAAAATATAGGTCTCTTTCGGATTTATGGGCCAGAGCTCTACAATCTTATAAATTGACAGTACGGCCACGGCCAAGTACAGGTATTCGGTATATCGTAGAATTTTTATCATGTCATTCTTCTTTGATGGTCATCAAACCATAGGTCTTGTGGGCATTGAAAAAGGTAAAATCGCGATTAAAGTCCATACCCTCACCATCCATAACGGTGCCGTCTTCAGGATTGGTATAGGTAAACTTCGCTTCGGTGAAAATCCATTTATTGGCACGGTCCCAATAGAGTTGGTCGGTTTCCAGTTTTTTGCCGTCATAGCTTTCCAAGACCACATTGCCTTGTAAATCTATCAAATTTATCTGTGAATATACAATGGCATAGTCGGCCATGATCACACTTTTATTTCCTTCCTCATCAAAAAAATCCACTTGCAGGCCTTCCGGAAATATCTGGTGGCGGAACTTGAGGTTCTCATAATTTTCATTCAAAGGGCTCTTCAGCACCACAACTACCCTAGATTTGGCCGAATCTAAAGTGGACATTTCCTTTTCGGCCTCGGTATAGGTCATCGTAAAATTTTTGGCCACCCCTTGCGGAAATACCCGTTCAGCAGCCTCTTCACCAACCCGCTTGTAATTGTCTTGACAAGATGCAAAAAATATTGCCACGGCTAACACCGTGGCAAATTTCAAACAATAATATTTTGATGTAGGTTTCAACCTTATAGATTCGGCACCTTAACGCTACCGCCCACCCAACAATTGAATGTAATGGTCTGACCTGCCTTACCAGAGCTGAAAATCATTTCTTTTGTTGGAGCCTTGGCCGCATAGCTCGCTGCCGATTGGTTGGCCCTTGAAGTCAACGATGGATCCACCTGGGCAGCTTTTCGTGCCATTGAGGCAGCTTTCCAATATATCGCACGCTTTTCAAAAGCGGTGCTGCCACAGTCATTGGCGCTCGTGGCATAGAGGTTGGCAATCAATAGGTATGCCTTACCATTGGCAGAATTGGCATTGATGGCCTTGTTGGCATAATTTCTGGCCTGCGACTTGCTGCTTCTTCGCACTGTAGTGGCAATTTTATATAGTATATCCGATTTTTTCTTGGGATTTGTTTCCAACTCTACCGCCTTATTGAAATCGGCGATAGCCCCTTTATTGTCACCTGCCTTTTGCTTCAATGTACCTCCATAAAGGTATGCGCTTGCTGAAGGCTCTAGTGCCAATTGCGCCTCGAACAACTGCCTAAAAAGAGGATCGTCGGTACATTCTTTACTGAACATTCTACCTACGGCACGTTTTACCCATTTAATATCCCCTTTTTTAGAATCAAAACTCTTTTGGTACAAGGGAATCAAATTGTCACAATCGGCCAAAGCACCTAACTTAGAATCAATACTTCCAGAAATCTTACCATACGATTCTGAATTGGTGCTATATGCCTTTAATTTCTTTTTTTCCTTGGTGGTAATCGTACCCGTAGAATCTTTTGGCAATAACTTTGAGATTGCATCGGTAAGTTTTTCATTTTCTTCCTCAATCTTCTCCGTAACGTCATCATAACCATCAAAAACATCCTGCAAGTCTTTCTTGCCAGCACTGTGAAGGTCTACCAGACTTGAGAACAACAGGTATAGTGCACGTGGATTCTTGAAATTTTCCTTGTCTTCATCATAGGCCTTTTTAAGTGAGTTATAGATTTCTTCATCAGAAATCATATTGTTCTCACGCTTCAATTCGACCTTGTCGATGGTGACTACCGCCACAGGGTACTTCTTGGGAAAGTACTTTCGGCTATCATCATACAATTTCAACAAATCTTGCACATGGCCATCTTTATCGGCACCTGATGAGTTCTTGATTTTATGCTTTAGGATTCTTTCGCCATAAGAGAAATTGGCCTTGTTGATATCAGGGCAGTTCTCATATACCATTTTCCATGGCTCATAAGCGGCATCATAATTCTTTACTTTGGCATGCTCAGCGTAAATGGAAAGGTTTGTCATGCATTCAGGATTCTGTGCCTGAGACATACCAAACCCGACTGCCATCAAAACAGCCATCATTGTCAAGTAGAGTTTCTTCTTCATCTTACTAATTTTAAAGCGGTTAATGTACAAATTTTTATAGTATTTTTTTCTTAACTGTCTCTAAATAGCGGGATATTCTCGTTTTTCGGAAAAACAGTCTAGTTTATTTTTTGTTTCTGGAACCAAATGGCATTCAACGACAATCCTACATTTACCTTAAAATAACTTTCTTCAATAAGGTTCTTATCGGTCGTGCCCCTTCTGCCGAGTTCAAATCCTAAGTTTAAATTTGAGAAAGGATCTCTGACAGTTCCGCCCAACGGTAACCCAAATCCAAAAGTTATGCCAAAGTTGTTTATTTCTTTCTCGTTGACCACCAAGCCCGTGACGTGGTATCGAAGACCGGCACGATAATTTATTCTATTAAGATATCCGGATAAGGCATTGTACTTTGGTATGAAATAGCCCCCTATGGCATAGCTACTGGCATCTTGGTAACGCACGTTGTCTATGCCTAAAAAGGCGTTTTCAAAATCACTCATTTGCTGAAAGCTGTACTCTGCTCCCAAGAACCACTTTTTGTTTTCGCCAAAACCGAGCCCTGCGGTAAAGGTAGTGGGTATCTTCAATTCTGTATTTCGAAGGTTTAGGGCATCTAAATCAACATCAATGACCTCAATTTCTTCACCGTTGGATGTTGAAAACGAACCGATTCGTTCTGAGTTTTCTGAAACAAGGTTGATTTGGGTGTCGATGCCCGCAAACGCATGCAATGTGTACTTTTCACCAATCTTTGGGGTGTACATGGCCGAATAGTTGAAATCAAAACCGTTTATCTTTGATTCTCGGTTATCGATGGTACCAAATTGCACCCCTTCAACCGTTTGCAGCCTCCCGTACTCTAAAGTGCCAAAATTGAAATTAATGGTCGCCCCTAGACTAAGGTCTTTCAATGGCTCAAAACCCAAGGAAGCGTATACCCTGTTGATGCCCCCTTCACCAGTAAACAGATTGGTTACCTCACTGCCCGGGGTATTTTGCACCAATTGATAACCCACTGAAGAAAAGGGCATTAGACCAAAGCCCGCTCCAACTTTTTTTCCCAACGGGAAGCCGATGGCCAAATAATCAAGATTGGTCACCGAAGTGTTCTGTTCTTCCGTAAAATCCTTCAATCGAAACTCTCGATGCGAAATACCGGCTGTGTATGCAGTGAGGCGCAGCTTGGCATAGGCCGCTGGATTGCGCAGATTGATATGAATACTGTCACCGTGCATCATCAACCCGCCCATCATTTGGTTGTCAACCGTACCATTTTGTCTAAAATCGCCGATACCAAAAAAGGAGTAGGGAGATATGGTACCATTTTGCGCGTGCGCACTGAAAGAAGCAACGCAAACAAAGGCAATCAAAATTCTTTTTACCATCTAGGTTTTGTTGTATTCAAGCAAGTAATTAAGCCCCTCGAGGAGAAATTTGGAATTCGCAAAGATGGTATTTTTTAGCTTTTTCGCAAAAAAATGGGCTTCGCCGCCTGTTAAAATAACTGTTAAATGTTTAAAGTGCAGACGATACTGGTCGACCACCCCATCTACCTCTTTGGCAACCCCATTGATGACCCCACTGTGCATACTGGTTTCCGTAGAGTTTCCGATAAGGTCAACGTAGTCAACCGCTTTTAAGAGGGGCAATTGTGCCGTTTGGTCGTGCATGGCTCTATACCGCATGGATACCCCGGGCGAAATCGCTCCCCCCAGATATTCTCCATAATCGTTGATCATGTCATACGTGATACAGGTACCTGCATCAATTACCAGGGTATTGCCGCCATGATTATGATAGAAAGCAGCCGTTGCCAAGGCAATACGGTCAACACCAAGCGTTTGTGGCGTGGCATAGCTATTTTTAAAGGGCACTTTTGATGTATGCGAGAGTACATGCGTATTACAAAACAACTTTACCACATCTACATCTTTTTCATTCGAACTGCCAACAGCGGATAGTATGGCATGTCTTATTTTAGGAAACTTTTTGAAAATTTCCTTCACGCTATTTACCAAATCATCAGCATCACGACTTTCATCATGTATTAATTTGCCACCGTCAAACACCGCAAACTTGACCAACGTATTGCCAATGTCGATAATAAGATTCATGTGGCAAAGGTATAAACAAAAAACCCTGACAAATGTCAGGGTTTTGAGTGGTACCTCCAGGAATCGAACCAGGGACACACGGATTTTCAGTCCGTTGCTCTACCAACTGAGCTAAGGTACCGTTGATTTTAAGGGCTTTGCCCGACTTTGCCAGTGTTTTGCTTCTGCAAAGGCGGGTGCAAATATAGTTTCAAATTTAGGATTTACAAACAAAAAAAATAAAAAAGCCAATGGGTTTCAGATACTAATTCTCAAGTTTCAGCAGCATCTAAATATACAGCATTTCATACCACCTATATGATTTTGACAGCAATGGACATACATTCAATATCGACGAGCCAAATTGTGACGTACTTTTAATCTATCAAATCATAATATCTGCCAATCATGAACACTTTGGAAAGTAAAATCGGGTATATCTTTTGGTACGGCGTGCTTCTCATCTCTTTGCTACTCTTCGCAAACAGTCTGTACCACTATCTTAAAGGGTGAATTTTTCAAATTTAAATCCCTTTGGGTAGAACTTTTCATCCATTTATAAAAGAGTGCTTTTCTTAAATATTTCATAAATCTAAAAATCAAATAGGATAATAAGTACAAAATATGGTTATTTACCCCAGATAAGTCGGACATCAAATAACTTTGAAAGAAAATGACCAAAGATTTGCTTGAATCGGCCCATGAGTTTGAAAATATGACGCTCAGCCGAATGTCAACCAGTGATAGAGTAGCTGCTTCAAGAGAAGCAAAACGCTTAATACTTGCCATTAACGAGGTCTACAAAAAGACCAAAGACAACAAGTTGATGGATTTAATGAAACGCCTCACAGAGAAAAAGCGCAAGATAGAGAAGCGGTTGAAAGGCAATCCTCTGACCTGATTTTACTGCCAAACAGATTTAATTGTACTTATTGAGAATTCTCTGATATCAAGATTTGAATCAGATAGATTTTCAAACACTAGGTCTGTGTAGACTTCCGTTGGAAAAATTTGTTGGGTCATCACATATTGACCATCGTTGATAAAAATTTCTATCGAAGACCAGTCCATATAAATTTCAACTTTAAAATCTTCACCTTTAAGTTGGTCAGTGACCATGTGATGCAGCTTGTTGCCAAACTCATAGTTGAAACTTGTGGCACCCGATTGTGTTCTGTCTAACATTAACAAATCTGAGGCATCATCGTAGATGAGTGTCAAACGTTCATCCTTCTTGTTTGAAAGGCTCATCTTAAAGTCTTTTTTTGTTGCCGTAAAAGCAATCTTGGCCTGGTTCAGGTTTTGGGCAGTAACCTTTTGACTCTCGTTCGGCTCAATTGTAAAACCCTTCGTTTCTGAAGGTTGTATCAATGTATCTATTTTTGATACCGGACTGTTATGAAGCATGTACTCGTCTCCATATTTTTTTAACTGCAATGTTCTTGGAAGCGTCATGGCACTTCGCCACTTTTTTGTTGGGGTTTTGAGGGCATATTGCCAATTGCTCATCCAACCGATAAAGAGCCTTTCGTTATCTGGTGTGTTGTTGTAGGTGACCCCAGCGTAATTATCTGTGCCCCAATCAAGCCATTTTATTTTTTCCTGATTTGAAGTGAAGGTTGTACCGTCAAAATCTCCCACAAAATATTGGGTTGCACTACCTCCGTTGGGGCCTCCGCTGCCAATACTGATGATCAACACCCATTTTTTCTCATCGGTGCCTTCCACTTGCATCTCAAACAGATCGGGGCACTCCCAAACTCCACCTTGGGCTCCTTGGTCTTCACCAAAATCACTGATGATATCCCACTGCTTCAGATTTTTGGAGCGGTACAATTTTAGATGGTCACCGGCTACGAGTGCCATGATCCAGCTTTTGGTATCATCATGCCAAAATACTTTGGGGTCGCGTAAATCGCGAATTCCTTCATTCCCAATTACCGGATTCTCCTCATATTTTGTAAATGTTTCACCATTGTCCAGGCTGTAGGCGATGCCCTGGGTCTGAAAATCGTTGCTTCCAGATTTTTCGCCTTCCATCAAGTGATAGGTGTAAATGGCCACGAGGGGAGCAATACCATCTTTACCAAAACCTGAAGTGTTGTTCTTGTCGACCACCGCGCTTCCTGAAAAAATCAATCCATTTTCATCAGGGTAAAGCGCGATGGGCTTATGTTGCCAATGCAACATATCGTTACTGGTGGCGTGGCCCCAGTGCATTGGCCCCCAAACCGTTGCATACGGATAATATTGGTAGAACAAATGGTAAACCCCATCATTATAGACCAAGCCGTTGGGGTCGTTCATCCATGCCGAAAAAGGTGAAAAATGATATTGGGGCCGGTACTGTTCATCATACGGTTTTTCAAAAGGTGCGATATCTGAATCTTTGGTTTTGCTGTTTTGCGTACATGACGATAAAACCATGAAAATCAGCGCAATATGTAGAGTATGATACCTATTCACTTATCTATTTTAACGAACAAGATAACCATTAATTTTAATGTCTGCCCTGTATAAAGTGGTATCTTTAGATGCGAAATTTCAGCCATGCGAAATTCAGTCTTTATATTTCTATCGTTGCTCATCGGTCTCTGCAGCTTCTCTCAAGAAAGCATAAAAAAGGCTTTGAAACGGTTTAATGAAGGTTCGGTACCCTACATTTCGGTGCAAGAACTGCAAAGCACCCCGGCTTATACAATTTTCGATACCCGAACGCTCGATGAATATCAGATCAGCCACATTAAAAATGCTGTTTGGGTTGGCCACCATGATTTCAAACTTCAAACCATACTCGAACAGTTTCCTGAGAAAGAAATTCCCATTGCGGTTTATTGCTCCATTGGGGTGCGGTCAGAATTCATCGGTGAAAAGTTACAACGAGCTGGCTATACCCATGTAAAAAATCTATATGGTGGTATCTTTGGATGGAAAAATGAGGGCCATGCCGTATATGATTCTGATGGCAACTATACTGAAAACGTTCACGCATACAACAAACGATGGGGAAAATATTTGACCAAAGGTGTAAAAGTATACGCACCAAAACAAAATCGTCTTGAGGAAACACCACAGTAATCTACTCTTGATTTTCACCCGAAATCCTGAACTGGGCAAATGCAAAACACGATTGGCCTCGACCATTGGTGACAACGCTGCTTTGAGAGTTTACATTTTCTTATTGGAGCATACCAAAAACATCACCGCTGGCCTTGACGCTGAAAAGCGGGTCTACTACTCTGAAGAAATTTGGCATGATGATATTTGGGATGCCGAAGAATTCTCTAAAAAGCTACAACAAGGTGGTGATTTAGGCAAACGGATGGTGAATGCGTTTCAACAAGGTTTTCAAGATGGCTTTAAAAAAATCATCATTATCGGAAGCGATATGTACGACCTCACCCAAGATGACCTACAGCGTGCATTCAAAGCGCTTGAAAAAACCGATTTTGTCATTGGGCCCGCGGAAGACGGCGGTTATTATCTCTTGGGCATGAAAAAGATGAAACCCGAACTCTTCAAAAACAAAGCCTGGGGAACCAAAACCGTTTTAAACGATACGCTCAACGACCTCAAGAGTGAAAAATTCATTTTACTACAAGAACGAAATGATGTTGATTTGTATGAAGACATCAAAGACATTGAGGCCTTTCAACCGTTCTTAAAACACATAAACAAATGACGCAAAATCAACTTGACGAATCAGTCGAACACCTCAAATCCAAGGGATTTTCAACTCCTGAAATCGGCATTGTTCTGGGCACTGGCCTCGGGCAATTGGTCAATGAAATTGAAAATCCGATTGAGGCACACTACAACCACATTCCCTATTTTCCCTTGGCGACGGTCGAATTTCATTCTGGCAAATTGGTCTATGGCACTATTGAAGGAAAAAAGGTAGTTGTGATGCAGGGCCGTTTCCACCTGTATGAAGGTTATGATTTTCTGGACATTACCTACCCCATTCGTGTCATGCACCAATTGGGCATAAAAAAACTGTTTATCTCCAATGCTGCCGGTGCCATCAACCTTGATTTCAAGAAAGGTGACATGATGCTCATTGAAGACCATATCAATCTGCAAGGTGGCTCTCCGCTGGCCTTCAAAAATGTTGGGGAGTTCGGCGATCGATTTGTCGATATGAGCGAACCGTACGATACTGAGATGAGTGAAAAAATTGAAAAAATTGCCAATAGCGAGGGTATTTCACTTCAAAAAGGTGTGTATGTATCTGTGGTCGGGCCCCAACTGGAAACCAAGGCCGAATATCGAATGCTCAAAACTTTGGGCGCAGATGCCGTCGGCATGAGCACCGTACCCGAAGTCATTGTCGCCAACCACTTACACTTGCCAATTGTTGCGGTATCAGTATTGACCGATGAGTGCGACCCCGATAACTTAGCCCCTATCAATATTCAAGAAATCATTGAGATTGCAGGTAAAACAGAGCCAAAAATGGTCACACTGTTCAAAGAACTCATAAAAGAACTGTGAAGGCCTTCGCTGTTGAATTTTAAAATCAATCCGTAAGGTTTACCAATTTTTTGCGTCAATTGGCAAAGCTATGAGATTCATTGTATGCCTGATTTAAGACTGAGTGTTATCATTCCTGTGCTCAATGAGCAACACATGCTTGATAATCTTTTGAGACACCTTGACAACATTAGTTTCCATAGAGATGCACTGCAAATCATCGTTGTGGATGGCGGAAGCACAGATAACACCATCGACATAGCCAAAAAACATCATGTCACCATCCTAAATTCAAAAAAGGGGCGTGCTGCACAGATGAATACTGGCGCAGAATATGCCAAAAGTGACGTGCTATATTTTTTGCATGCCGATACTTTTCCGCCAAGACACTTTGATAAAATCGTTTTAAAAGCGGTTGAATCGAGGCACACCTCAGGCTGTTTTCGTATGCGTTTTGATAGTAACAATCCCATACTGCGTTTCTTTGCTTGGCTTTCTAGAATCAACCATACCCTTTGTCGCGGTGGGGACCAGTCACTTTTTGTACTCAAGAACATATTTCACGAAACTGGTGGTTTTAATGAATCATACTTGATTTATGAGGATAGTGAGTTCATCCGCAGGCT
This sequence comes from Allomuricauda sp. d1, assembly GCF_039592695.1. Lineage (NCBI taxonomy): Bacteria > Pseudomonadati > Bacteroidota > Flavobacteriia > Flavobacteriales > Flavobacteriaceae > Allomuricauda > Allomuricauda sp. d1. Next base: position 169,158 of record NZ_JBBUTK010000003.1, read on the forward strand.
CTACAAAACCACCAACTTTAAGGTCTTGCCCCAACAGGTGATAACCTCAGCGCGCAAGTACCACCAAAAAGGATGGTTTCGGGTGCAATATCATTTTGCAATGATTCACTTCAAAAATTATTTGGGAGATGGCCCAGATGAGCTCTATCGATATTATTCAAAAAAATTACTCTAGCGTTTTGACTTTCGAGGATTCATAATCCAAGATAATGCCTTCAGAAATCCATTTGGCAAGGGCTTGCCGATTGTCGGGGTCCAAGATTCTTCGTTGGTCTTTTTTACTGCGAATGTTGCCAATCTCGATATAGGCCATTGCCGGAAGCGTATTTTTGACCACGTACAAACTACTTCGTTCCATAAATGTTCCGTTGTACACCCTGTTCGGCTGAAACTTTTTATACTTTCTCAAAAACGTTCTGTGAATGCTTTCTGCCAACCGTTTGCCGTTCTTGCTCTTTTCATGATGGTAAAAGAACACATCAATGTTTGTACCCTTGCTTCGACTATCAACATGGGTGACCAACAATCTTTGATATTTGCCCCTGTTGCCCAAATACAGCGTATTCACTGCTTCAGTACGTTGTTTTAACCGTTGTAACTGACTTAAAGGTATGGCCGTGTTGGCAACCGTTTCATCAGTGTCAAGTTCTAAAGCACGATTGTCACGAATACCATCATTTTCATCCTCGACAATAATATGCACTTCAGCGCCATGTCCCAACAGTTCCCTTGCCAGCCGTAATGTGACATCATAGGCATACTCATCTTCCGCTATCAGCTTATCACCATATTTTACGATAGCTCCAGGATCAGGACCACCATGGCCAGAAATAAGGTAATAGACCGTGCCTTCAAGGCGGTTGCTCAACGAATCTATTTTTGAAAAATCATCACCGAAAATGGGATATTCGGGCAAATTGACTTCTTCAACCTTTTTATTGGTGCTCAGGGTGGTGTCTGGCAACTTGTATATCTTACCGACATACAAGAGTTCGTCTTCGCCAAGGTTTTCGGCATTCAATTCAACAAAAGTGTTGTAATGTTTTGTTGGGTTCATTCCATTTTTTCTCAGCAACGAATAAATGCCGTCACCCGGTTCGGCGATGACCGATGGAATTGAGTCTTGCGCAACCGTCAAAAAGCAAATCCAAATAAAACAAAAAAGAATTTTAAATCGCAGTGAAACCAAGGTGTCAATCTTCTATCTCTAAATCGGCATAGTCTTTAAAGATACCGTTGGTCAACCACTTGGCCAACGCATCGTTATCGGGTCGTACTGAAAGTGTTCTTCTATCAGTTTTCTCGTCTGTGCTGCCTATTTTGACCACGGTCAGTGCAGGCAGCGTATTTTTGGCGAGAAATACCTTGTCTTTGTCCTCAAAGATTTCTGAGCTTTCCCCAATCGCCATTTTTTTGATACCGTTCTTCTGAAAAACGCTCTGTATGTTATCGGCAAGCCGCTGGCCGTCAATACTTTTGCCATGGTGAAATATGGAAACATCAAGATTCTTATGGCTCGTGAGACCGTTGCCACTGACCAGCAAAAGCCGTTGGTACTTACCGGCGTGTCTCAAAAACCGTTTATTGATGGCGTCCACATAATCTTGCATGGCTACCGTGTTTTCTACCTGTGCCTCCGAACCAGTTCTTTCGATGATATATACCCTCGCCCCGTTTTCCAGCAACCGTTTGGCAAGATTTCGTGTAATGTCATAGGGAAATTTTTTGGGATTACTGTTGGATGCAGATTCCGAACCCTCAGAAATAAGGTAGTACACCGCTCTGCTCAGTTTGCTACTTTTCAGGTTCATTTTTGCCAACTCACCCTCAAAAATTGGATGGTCGGTATTAGCAGGAACCGTGATATGCCTCCCTATATTTTTGAATGAGTCAGGTGCGTCGGGAAGTTTATATTCCCTGCCCACATGCAGTTCACTGCCATTTCTGATGTTTGGTTCGTTAAGGGCGACAAAATCGGCATAATATTTTGAAGGGTTCATTCCTTCTTTCCGTAAAATTGAGAAAATGCCGTCGCCATCTTCGGCCACAACGACCTGGGTTGAATCTTGTGACATTGTCGGTTTGGCCATAAAAAATATGACGATGAAGGGAAGCAGAAAATTTTTCATAGTGAGAGAGTGCATGATATATGCCCACAAAGGTTATCAAAAATATTGGCCAATACCAAAAACTATTCCTCTTGTGGCATCTTTGGTGATGCCATGACCGTAATCTATCCTAAAAATAGCATTGAAAATACGCTTGTGAATCAAACGAATGCCAACCCCCGGATAAACGCGAAGGTTCTGGTCATCGGCAAAATCACCAAAATCACCCCCGGGATTGCGCCAACTGCCCCCATCAACAAAAATATTGCCCTGAAGCACGAACCAATCTTTTTCGATCAATGAATATCTGTACTCGGTATTGAGCACGATAGCGGCTGTTCCTCTGTCAATGGTGTTGCCCACGCCACGAATGTTAAGGTTGTTGTCAACCGCAAAAGGGGCAAAAGGAGTATCGATATTGCTTGCCAGACCCAACCGCAACCGTGATGCCCAATTGCCCCTTTCGCCTATTCTTTTGAAATAGGAAAAATCGTTGAAGCCAATCCAAAATTCAGGCAGTTGTTCATTGGTGCTGGTCACGTACTGAAGATTGAGTGCGCTCTTGAAGCCATCTAAATACTGATAGTAGTAGGTGACCCCATCATAATTGTAGATAAGCTTGTAGAGCAGTTTATCGACCACAAGTTCTTGGGGTACCGCCGGGTCTGTACTGCCGAAAAGGTATTCATAATCTTCAGTGAAGATATTGATGCCCAACTCGAATCGGTTTTTAAAGTTCAACTCATAGAGACCAAGCAATTCAATGGATTCGTTGTTGTATTTGTAATCTGCAGTGCCATTTTGCAAAAAAACGGGTTCTTGTGTGGTCAGGTCTTGGTAGTTGAGAGCCAGTCCGAATTTATTTGAAAACAGATAAGGAGCCCTGATGTTCAATCCGTAGGAATTGAAGACATCATACTGATAAAAGGCACCCAAAGTCATGTTCTGCCCCAAAAAATTAAATTCTTGAAGGCCAACCCTGAATGCGAATTCGTCATTGTTCGATGTGAAAATATTCGCAAACGGAATCAAGGTGAAATTTTCTTCAATACCATAGTACACATCATACCCACCCTTCGCTTTAAACACCTGAAAATAGGCATGGGAAACCGATGGCAAACGAATCAATCGAGCGATGTCTTGCCGCATCACGGCCGAGTCAAGAGCCTGCCCAAGTTTTAGTTTTGAAATCTTTTTGACAAATGATGTTCGAGTTCTTTTGTTGCCCTGAACTTTTATATCTGCTACAATGGCCTGCCCATTTGCAAAGGCCCCTATAAAAAAAAGAAGTAAGGCAATGTGTTTGCCCATGGTTGGTAACTGTTTTTACCTTAGTCTACCATAATGCGCCCGAATTACAGCCTCGGCAGGTTTATTCTGGGGGGTAAAGCGATTGTTTTCAGTTCCGCCTACTCTATCATGGTCAATAAACCATTTCCATACGAATCCACCGGCAAACCAATCCTCCTTCCAGAACTCATCAAAAATGACCTGTGTGGCATCAGCTTGGGCCTCTAGATTGACATCCATCTCGTTTCGGTCGACCAACCAAGGTTTCTTCGCAGTATAATCCATACTGCGATACCCATATTCAGTAAAAAGAATGGGCTTTTCATGGTTCAAAGCGGTATCGGCCAAGGCAGACTTCCATTTTTGCCAACCTGCTTGCATTTCTTCCTTAGTGGGATATTGTGCCTCAGACAAGGGAAAGTAGGCATCCACCCCGATAAAATCCAGTTTTGGCCAAAATGGGGTCCGGGTGTATTCATCCCAATTGGCGGCATAGGTCAATTTGCCCTTGTAGATTGAACGGACATCCTCAATCAGGCTTGCCCAGAAATCAGGTCGATTATTGACAAATTCTTCCAGTTCGGTGCCAATACAATACAGTTCAACGTTCATCTCGTTGGCCAATTTGGCATAGGTCATGATAAAATCGCGATAGGTGGATTCAAACTCCTTCCAATCTGATTCCGATTCCATTTTAATATCCCCAGTAAATTCCCCTCGCCATACCCAAAGCTGGGGCTTGAGCATTATTTTGATGTCGTTCTTTTGCAACAGTGCTATGTACTGTTTTGCACCTGCCTTGGTTTCACCAAACCACTGTCTTTCAGTATCAAAGATTACATTCGGACTGCTGAGATTGCGAATGAAGCCGAAAGGCATCACCGCCACATAATTGGCATTTACCTTGATTACGGGGTCAATATTTTTTTGGGTCACCTCATCTCGTGAAGCCACAAAACTGACCCCGTTGATTTTTTCATCAATTTGACTACTGCACGAAAATTGGAGAAGGCATAACAAAAGAAGTCCCAATCGTTTCATAGTGGTTCGAATGGGACTAAAATAGTTTTTTTGCAGATATGGGCTAGAATACCGCCCGTAAACCTATGTTAAATGTTTCACCTAGACCCGTGTCCCTACCCCTAACAAAGTTGGTATACAACACTTCAACATTCAATTCATCGGTCAGTTGATATTTGGCTCCGCCACCCAATGCGGTAAAGTTTTGGCTGAAGTCGTTGCCCAAATCGACCAACTCAGTATGTTGACCCAAAACCAGAACCGTGAATTTTGAACTTGGAAAATAACTTAAAAACACCCCAGGAGTCAACCTAAGGCTGTTATTGGCAAAACTCTCTTCCTTATCCCCAAAATTGAATTCTGAATTGATTTCGGAAAAAATCTGCCATTTTTTGCCAGGGAATGTGTAATCGTAAAAAAATCGATTTTGCCAAGTGAATCCCTTTTGGTCCAGAAACACCCCATTATCGTCAACCTCGCTATCAATCAACGGAATTGAAAAAGCACTCAAAATAGAAAAATTACCTACATTCTTAAAGGGAACCACTTTTATGGCCGGTGCAATAGAGGTAAGACCTGATGTTGTCCTCCGCTCCGTTCCCCCAGTTGGGGAGACAAAATCCCGACCATTGGCACGGTATTCCAAAATGGCACCCAAGTTCACCCTTCTTGTATCTGAAACCCCGGTAAAGGCCTCCAAAGTCGAGGTAAAAAAGTTCTGTCGAATGCCATCTTCAGAAGCGAAGGTACTTTCAGTTTGCGTGTAAAGGTTATTAAAGAGCTTAATATCCCATTGCCCTTTGGCAATAAGTTTAGAAGGAGTTAGATTTTGGATGACACTACCCTGCGCTGTGGGGTCTTGGTCATCATCTTGGGCCAGTAGGTTCAATGTGAACAATAACATTCCGGCCATAAGGATATGGAATTTTGAAATTTTCATGATTTAATTTTAGAAAGTTTTTGTTTTTACTTGGTTGCGTTCAGCGTCCAGTCATAAGCATAATAACCCACTTTGACATCTGAATCTATCTTTTCGGTGCGGTATTGGTTGATAAATTCCACTTCGGATTTCCCACCTTGGGTAAAATCACTTTTGTACCACTCAAAAATTTGTGAGAGCTGCACTTTGTTTCCCTTGACCTTGATAAAATCGGGATTGTTCAGTGCTAGCTCTGTTTGCCTTTGCAATTGCGATTCCAATGAATCGAGGGTATATGCCTCATTAATAATGGGCGGACAGCCCAAACCGGCACAGACCAGTACAAAATGAAAGCGGGCCTCCCTAGGAAAATTCGCTCGCAACAGCTTGTTTTCAATATCGTTCAGGGTAATCTGCTTTCCACCGATTTCCCGCTTGGTCTTGTCAAAAAAACCGTTAATGTCTAAAGGGGATTTCACGGGATAGTTATCCACAATCCCTTTAATAACATAAAGATTATACCCGTTGATCCAAAAAGCCTGATAGGTTTTTGAATCGCTTTTTGATACAGAAATATCTTTGGCCAGTTCTAAAATCGAATGTAACTCCGATGGATTCTCTTTAATGGCTTTGTAATCCACCAACCCATTCTTCACGTGCTTGCCAAAAAAAGCATCCGCCTTGGTAAAGAAACTCTCGGTATCTTGGGTCATTCCCAACTGCACAAACAGTGTTAGAAACAAGGTCAATATTGTCATATTTGTTTTCATAATGAATTCGCTAGTTGTTTAAATTCTGGGCTTCAGTCGTGCCAAATACCTACGGCATACAAAAAAGTTGGGTTTTAAGAAATATTTAATATTCTCAGTATCAACATACTGCACGTACGTCAAAACCATCATAACCTTACAGCAACCCTTAAAATTTAAATTCTTTCTAAATTACAGCGTCGCATTAAGTTTTTATCTTTAATGGCGACCCAATTTCCAACCAATTCCACATCATGGAGAACATCGTCATCATCGGAAACGGTATTGCAGGCGTGACTGCCGCAAGGCACATCAGAAAGCTTTCCGACAAGCGAATCATAATCATTTCGGCCGAGACCGACCATTTCTTTTCAAGAACCGCCCTGATGTACGTGTACATGGGCCACATGAAATTTGACCATATCAAGCCGTATGAAGATTGGTTTTGGCAAAAAAACAATATTGAATTGGTGCGCGGCTACGTGAACCAGGTCGATGTGGAAAACAAAAAATTGATACTTGATGGTTCTAGAACCTTTCATTATGACAAGTTGATTCTGGCCACGGGCTCAAAACCGAATAAGTTTGGATGGCCTGGTCAAGACCTACATGGCGTTCAGGGATTGGTCTCAAAGCAGGATTTGGATTTACTCGAAGTCAACGCTCCGAACAAAGATGTTTGTAAACGAGCCGTGGTCGTTGGTGGCGGCCTTATCGGAATCGAACTCTGTGAAATGTTACGAAGCCGTGACATTCCTGTCACCTTTTTGGTACGGGAAAATAGTTTTTGGAATGGTGTGCTTCCCGAAGGGGAATCGCAAATGCTAAACGAACACATTCGTGAACATCACATTGATTTGCGATTGGATACCAATTTGGTTGAAATAGTGCCTAATGAAAATGGTAAGGTGAAAGCCGTGACGACAGACAAGGGCGACACCATCGAGTGCGATATGGTCGGACTGACCGCTGGGGTGACCCCGAACATCGATTTTCTAAAAGATTCCGGTATTGAGCTTGGGCGTGGCATCAAGGTGAACCGTTTTCTTGAAACCAACATCAAAGATGTGTATGCCATCGGCGATTGTGCCGAACAGCATGAGGCGATTGGCAACCGAAGGCCTATTGAAGCGGTTTGGTATACGGGTAGAATGATGGGCGAAACGGTGGCACAGACTATTTGTGGCAATAGAATACAATACAGCCCAGGGCATTGGTTCAACTCAGCCAAGTTCTTGGATATTGAGTACCAAACCTATGGTTGGGTTTTTGGAAGAAAGGGAAGGCCCGATTACGAACAACATTTCCATTGGCGACATGATGAGGAAAAACTGTGCATCACAGTGGCCTTTCACAAAGAGACCCATCAATTTTTGGGCATCAACACCTTTGGCATCCGGATGCGGCATCCTGTTTTCGACCGCTGGCTGACCGAAGAACGCGATGTCGATTTTGTGATGGAACACCTCATCGACGCCAATTTTGACCCTGAGTTTTATAAAAACCACGAAAAGGAAATCCTATCGAAATACAATTCAGCATTTGGGAAATCCATCAAACCGAAAAAGAAAAGCATTAAAAGAATCTTTCAGATTAGTTAATAGTGAATTGTTATTGGTTAATCGGAAGTTTTTATCTCCTTTTAACCATTAACCTTTAACCAATAACAACAACATGAGCACTTACGATAGAAGTATGGCCCTTACCGGCCAACCCCCGAAAAAATTGAGCCTGAACCAAAAACTGGCCACTGCCCTGGGCATGGTGGGCCTTGGTATTTTGGTGTTGGCACTCTTCAATGTGAACTTTCCGAACAAGGCACTTTGGTTGACCATTTCGCTGGTGTCGATGAGCGTGGGCACCATTTGGTTTGCTTGGGATTTGTATTTGGACAAACATGCGGGCATCAAAAATGACGGGGTTTGGTTTAAATCCATTTCAGGAATCGGAATTTTGGGATGGATCACAGGAATCGCTCTCACGGGATTCTATGTCATTCTCTATTTCTTCCCCGAATATATGGGCTTGGTAAAAGATGGCAACAATAAAGGCATCATTGCGCTTTTCGACCCATTGAGCAGGGCATTAAGCGGCAACCCGGCCAGCCAATGGTTCGTTTATGGCACGTTGTATACCGTGGCCATATTGATTTTCGGCATAAAGTTTATCTGGAAATATCGCCATAACCGTTATGAAATCATCCGTACCATCAGTGTCATGTTCTTTCAGACAGGTTTTGCCTTTATCATACCCGAACTCATGGCACGGCTCAACGGAAGTTCGGTCTTGAACGGGGGCAGCCTGCCCTATTATGATTTAAAGAATGTTTGGCCCCTCAACTATTACAATTTTGACCAATACCGCATCAACGATTTCTTGAGTGCAGGGAACATTGGCTTTGCCATGCTCATTTTTGGTATTGCTTCCATTTTTGTGATTACTCCCATCCTTACCTATAAATATGGAAAGCGATGGTACTGCTCTTGGGTCTGTGGTTGTGGCGGCTTGGCTGAGACCGCAGGCGACCCGTTTCGACATCTCAGCGACAAAAGTATGTTTGCTTGGAAGGTGGAACGTTGGGTGGTGCACAGCGTTGTGGTGTTCGTGACCTTGATGACCACGGCAGTGGTGTATTCCTATCTCGGGAACGATTCCAGTAAATATTGGTTGACCAAGGATATTTTTCTCGCTGGCGTCGCCATTCTTCTCACGGCGGTATTTACATGGGTGATGCTGTTCAGAAGGGAACAATTGCAAAAAGATGCCAAATACGGTGCCATCGGCTACTTCGTCATCATTATGGTATTGATTGGTATGCATTTTTTTAGTGGTGATGGCAACGTTTTTCTTTTTAAAGCCAGTTCCTTAAAAAAATGGTATGCGTTTTTGATTGGTGCCGTATTCAGTGGGGTCATCGGAGTGGGATTGTACCCCCTGCTTGGTAACCGTGTGTGGTGCCGCTTCGGATGCCCCATGGCGGCCATTCTGGGCTTTCAGCAACGGTTATTCTCTAAGTTCAGGATTACGACCAACGGTGGTCAGTGTATCTCATGCGGCAACTGCTCCACCTATTGTGAGATGGGCATCGATGTGCGTGCCTATGCCCAAAAAGGCGAAAACATTGTTCGCTCCAGTTGTGTGGGCTGCGGTATTTGTTCCGCGGTTTGTCCAAGGGGTGTGTTAAAATTGGAAAACGGACCACGAAAAGGGCGTATTGACAGCAATCAGGTGTTGTTGGGCAATGATGTGGATTTGATGAAACTGGTGAACCAAAAATAGATGTTGCGGATTTTCATTGTTCTTTTCGTGGTCGGATTGCTTCCCGCAAAGCGGATGTACGACCGCACCTACCATGACAACGGAAACCTTGCCGCCGAGGGCTGGAAGCAAAACGGATTGAAAGAGGATTTTTGGAAAATGTACCATCCCAACGAAAATCTTGAATCCCAAGGACATTATAGAATGGACCTGCGAAATGGTTACTGGTATTTTTATACCAAGGAGGGAAAGCTGGAAATGGAAGGCCATGTATCCCAAGGAAAAAAAGTAAAATGGTGGTTGTTTTACGATGAGAACGAGAAAATCAACCACAAATGCCAATTGCAAGACGGTGTGAAAAACGGGTATTGCTTGAAATATGTGGACGAGGAACTGAAATCAGCGGAAAAATTCAAGAACGGCAAAAAGGTTAAGGAATGGTTTAGCTTTGGTGCCTTCAGAAGGGAAAACAAACTCTCTGACCTTAAGTAATGCAATCCGAGCCTAGTATCAAAGTCATCATTCCTGCCTTCAACGAGGAAGAATCCATACCAAAGGTCATCAACGACATTCCGAAATCGGTTTCCGAAGTTATCGTGGTCAACAACAATTCCACAGACAATACCGCTGAAAATGCAATGGCAGCAGGGGCTACCGTGGTGGATGAACCGCGTCCAGGCTACGGATATGCATGTTTGGCGGGAATGGATTACATCGATAAACAATCCAAACGACCCGACATTATCGTATTTCTTGATGGAGACTATTCCGATTATCCAGAGGAATTGGACAACATAGTCGCCCCAATTATAAACCAAAACATGGATTTGGTCATCGGTGCACGAAAAAAAGAGTTGAGAGAAACGGGTTCAATGACCTTTCCGCAAGTTTTTGGCAATTGGTTGGCCACATTTTTGATGCGCATATTTTTTGGGGCAAAATTTACGGATTTGGGGCCATTTCGTGCCATTAAGTACGAAAAACTCAAAGAATTGCAGATGGAGGACAAAACCTACGGGTGGACGGTGGAGATGCAACTGAAGGCAATTCGTAAAAAACTGGCGTACAAAGAGGTACCTGTACGTTACAAACGTCGAATAGGTGTCTCAAAAGTTTCAGGAACCGTAAAAGGTGCTATATTTGCAGGCGTAAAAATTTTGGGTTGGATTTTTAAATACAGTATCAAATGATAATAGGGTTGACCATCGCTTACATCATCATCGCAATCTACAGCATTGCGCTCATGCTGATATTTTTTTACAGCCTCGCGCAACTGAATTTGCTCATCAATTATTTGACGTACAAAAAGCGAAATGAGGAAGCGCCAAAATTCAATCTGCTCGACCCAAGGGAAATTCCCCATGTGACCATACAACTTCCCGTGTACAACGAAGAGTATGTGATGCAACGGTTGTTGGACAATATCGCAAAAATCGAATACCCAAAGAGCAAACTCGAAATACAGGTATTGGATGACTCCACTGACGACACCGTTCATGATACGGCAAAACGCGTAAAGGAATTGCAGGACACTGGTTTGGATATTCAACACATCACCAGGGTAAACCGCATTGGTTTTAAAGCAGGTGCCCTAAAAGAAGGCTTGGCCATCGCAAAAGGAGACTTTGTGGCGATTTTCGATGCCGACTTTATGCCCGAAAGTGATTGGTTGAAGAAAACCGTGCCTTACTTTAAAGACCCTGAAATCGGGGTGGTGCAGACCCGTTGGGGACATATCAACCGTGACTATTCCACCTTGACCCGAATACAGGCCTTTGCTCTAGATGCTCACTTTACCTTGGAACAAGTTGGGCGAAACTCCAAAGGGCATTTTATCAATTTCAACGGCACCGCTGGTATCTGGAGAAAGCAATGTATTTTGGATGCAGGCAACTGGGAGGGCGACACCCTCACCGAAGACTTGGATCTAAGCTACCGCGCCCAGTTAAAAAACTGGAAATTCAAATATCTGGAGGATGTGGAAACTCCCGCAGAGCTTCCCGTGGTGATGAGCGCTGCCCGTTCACAACAGTTCCGTTGGAACAAGGGCGGGGCCGAAAACTTTAGAAAGTCGGTATGGAGCGTCATATCGGCAAAAAACATTGACTTTAAAACCAAGTTTCACGGGGTGATGCACCTGTTGAACAGCTCCATGTTTTTGTGCGTGTTCTTGGTATCTATCTTGAGTATTCCGATGCTGTACATCAAAAACACCTACGGACATTTGGACTGGGTGTTCGAAGTGACCAGTTTCTTTATTGTAAGTACCATCATCTTGTTCTTCTGCTATTGGTTTACCTATAAAAGCATGCAGGGAGGCGGTTTTGACAAGTTTGTCGATTATATCAAATTGTTCTTCACTTTCTTCTCCGTGGCTTTAGGCCTGTCATTGCACAACTCCATCGCCGTTTTGGAAGGCCATTTGGGCAAGCGAAGCGAATTTGTGCGTACGCCAAAGTTCAACATCAACAGTCTGACCGATAGTTGGAAGGGTAATAAGTATCTCGCCAAAAAGTTATCTCCGAACATGATTTTGGAGTTTGCATTAATGATTTACTTCCTCTTCGGAATGTACAGTGCTGTACCCTTAAACGATTACGGATTGTTTCCTTTCCATTTGATGTTGTTTCTCGGCTTTGGCTTTGTGTTCTTTAAGTCGTTGGTGGCCAAGGCATAGGCAGCAAGTATTTTCTTTTTACATATTCGAGGACTGGTAAATACCGTATATTTATCAAAACGCCTCGCTATGCCAAAATCTGCTTCCATCGGTATTTGCTTGATTGCTATTTTCACCTTTTTATCTTGCAATAGGGCCGGCAGTCAGAAAAATACATCCCAGGGAAATTTTAGGCTTAACGGCAAACTTACATTCTTGGAATATCAGCCTTACAGGGGCGTTCCGGTGGGCATTGTAGAAGTGAATTTATCAGATATCCGAAAAAAAAGACTGGGCTATGGGTCACATCCGTGGCGTCATGCCAAAGGTGATATTATACTGGCAAAGGGCTGTGGTGATGACGTAAATCGCTTGGTCATTCATGAAGAGAATGGTAAAGAGACCATTGTCAGTATGTGCAGTAGTGAAATTCCGAATCCAGGGTATCTTTCCACCGCTTTTGAATTCGCACGGCTGTCTCCCGATAAAAAATTGATTGCGGCCGAAGCCAAATACTATTTGAACAATGGGTATCGCTACAGTACAGTCATTATCAAAAACAAAGAAATCATCAAGGTGTTCGATAATTTTGGCGCTCCCGAATGGTTGCCAGATGGGCGGTTGCTTCTGGTGTCTGATGGTATGTACATCACAGAAATCAATGGCACTCTCAAGAAAATTGATGACGGCACACTTTCTAGCGGCCCCAACAATCCTGATTTGGACCCTTCAGGCAAGCGCATCGCCTTTGAATGGAACCAACGCATCTGGGTAATGGACATCGACGGGTCAAATCTTAAGGAAATTGCCTCGGGCAACGCGCTCTACCGATTTCCTGCATGGTCGCCCAATGGCAAGTATGTAGCATTCTTGGCCCATGAAGGTTATTCATTTACAGGCTGGTATAGGGGAGTGTATGTTGTTGAAGTGGATTCAGGAAAACACCAATACATCGATTTTACCCATCTCTTGGACGGAGAGTTGGGCAACGTCCCTTTTGGACCACTAAGCTGGACGGAATAAGACTACTGCAAGCGTTGACGGTTTCAAGTTTAATTTCCTATTTTTCACATTGACTGATAAGAATCAGAATCGATGCCTATCTCCATTTTAAATTATTGGAAGCTCCACAAAATCCCAATCCTTTTGGTTTTGGGTAGCATCCTCTTTTATGCGGTTTTTGCCTATGATTTAGAACGGGAAGATTTCCCTAAACTACTGGCCCTTTTTGTCGCCCTGTTCTTCTTCCTGATCAAATTGATACAGTTTGAAAAATGGAATTTTAAATTCTTACTGGTTGCCGGAATTCTTTTCCGACTGGTTTTTCTTATCGCCGAGCCCAACCTTTCCCAAGATTTTTACCGCTTTATCTGGGATGGTGAATTTATCAATCAAGGCATCAATCCGTATTTATATACTCCTAATGAAGTTGTAGAAAACTCGTTATTCTACATTCGTAATTCTAAAATTCTCCATGAGGGAATGGGCGAACTCAGCGCTCGACACTACAGCAACTACCCTCCCATCAACCAATTTATTTTTACCATCAGCAGTTTTTTGGGTTTTGGCAGCGTGCTGGGTTCCATTGTTTGGATGCGCCTCATCATCATCGCGGCCGATATTGGTATTGTATATTTTGGAAGAAAGTTGTTGCGGCATCTCAATCAAAGTCCACATTTGATTTTCTGGTACTTTTTGAATCCCTTGGTCATCATCGAGTTGACCGGAAACCTCCACTTTGAAGGGGTAATGCTTTTTTTCTTCATTTGGTCAATGTACCTCATTTCAAGAGGCAAACACCTATGGGCGGCCCCGGTGTACGCAGCTTCCATCCTAATGAAACTGGTGCCCGTATTGTTTTTGCCGCTGTTGCTTCCTTTTTTGGGGTTTAAAAAAAGTGTTGTTTTTTACTTTTTGTTGGTCATGTCATGTTTGGTTTTTTTAGCTCCATTTTATTCCACAGCATTCCTAGATAACTATTCGCAGACCGTGGGCCTATGGTTCTCCAATTTTGAATTCAATGCGGGGTTTTACAATCTGGTCAAGACCATTGCGGTCGGGCATTACGATGAAAAACCCTGGGAGGTCGTTAAAGACTACGGCGACCTTGTGCCCTTGTTTACCCTTTTCTTGGCATTGCTACTGATGGTGTTTCGGAGCAACAAAACGATGCAGTCATTGTTTACCTCAATGTTGCTATTGTTGACAGGGTATTATTTTTTGTCCTCAACGGTACATCCATGGTACATTGTCTTTCTGCTGGGTTTGAGCCTTTTTACCCATTATCGGTTCACCATCCTTTGGTCCGCTACGGTGGTTTTGAGCTATTTTGCCTACTCCCAACCGGATTTTAAAGAAAGCCTTAGGTTGCTCGCCATTGAATATCTTTTGGTGTTTGGCTATTTTGGCTACGAAATCCTGAAAAATCATAACATTCTTGCATCGATTCGCAAAAAGGAGTAACAAAATGTTGGAGGTTTCAGATAATTTGTACATTTATCCCATAATGAACGAACACAATCACATATTCACTTCTTTGGGCACAATCGCTCCAGTACGTCCGTTCGCACCCCGCCGTCGCCCGTAAGGGTGCATTTCTGTTTTTGGGATTAGGTGAGTCCAATCCCCTTTCAAACCAAAGTTTTCAGTTTTTATTTTAATCCAAAAGTCAGCAATGGAAATTACTGTTGCCAACGAATCACATTATAAGTACGCCCAGATGATCAGCGATACCATAACGGAATCTGCCAAGGTTCGCGGTACGGGCATTGCCCAGCGTACCCCCGAGTACATCATCAAACGGTTGCAGAACGGTAATGCCGTTATCGCTTTGGATGGGGATAAGTTTGCCGGATTTTGCTACATCGAGGTGTGGGGCAACAAGGATTTTGTCGCCAATTCGGGATTAATCGTGCACCCTGATTATCGGGGTCAGGGACTGGCAAAGAAAATCAAGAAACGGATTTTTGAGCTGTCGCGGGAAAAATTCCCCGAAGCCAAAATCTTTGGGATTACCACAGGGCTTGCCGTCATGAAGATGAACTATGAACTGGGGTACAGACCGGTGACCTTTTCTGAGCTTACCGATGACCCTGATTTTTGGAAAGGCTGCCAAACGTGCAAAAACTTTGACATCCTGACCAGAACAGAACAGAAAATGTGCCTTTGTACAGGTATGTTGTACGACCCCAATGAAAAAAACAAACATCCCAAAGCCGAAAAAATCAATAAGAAAACCTTTCAGCGATTGAAAAGCATTAAGGAACAACTGTTTTTGAAGAAGAAAACAAAATAGAAGTTATGAATTATGAATTCAGAGTTATGAGTATTCCATCTCTGAACTCATCACTCTTAACTCTTAACTCTTAACAATGATGAAAAAACTAATACTCGCCTACAGCGGCGGCCTCGACACCTCATATTGTGCCAAATACCTTTCAAAAGAAAAAGGGTTTGAGGTGCATGCCGTCAGTGTCAATACAGGCGGATTTTCAAAAGAAGAAATCAAAACAATTGAAGAGAAAGCCTTGGCTTTGGGAGCTTCCAGCTACACCTCCATCGATGCCGTACAGAACTTTTACGACAAGGTGGTGAAGTACCTCATCTTTGGCAACGTGCTTCGAAACAATACCTACCCACTCTCGGTCAGTGCCGAACGGATTGTTCAGGCTGTAGAAATCGTAACCCACGCCAAAAAGATGGGAGCAAAATACATTGCCCACGGCAGTACAGGGGCGGGCAATGACCAAGTGCGTTTTGATATGATTTTTCAGACGCTGGCTCCTGACATCGAAATCATCACTCCAATCCGAGATAACAAATTGTCCAGGGAAACAGAAATCAATTACCTAAAAGAAAATGGTGTGAATTATTCTTGGGAAAAGGCTAAATATTCCATCAACCGCGGACTTTGGGGCACTTCGGTAGGTGGTGAAGAGACCTTGACGTCACATTTGCCACTTCCTGAAAGTGCCTATCCGAGTCAATTGGAAGCCAAACTGCCCAAAGAGGTCAGGCTCACCTTTGAAAAAGGGGAACTGGTCGCTTTGGATGGAGAAAATGCCAGTTCAGTTGAAAACATTGAAAAATTGGAAGCCATCGCCTCAAAATATGCCGTCGGTCGCGACATCCATGTGGGCGATACCATTATCGGCATCAAGGGCAGGGTCGGTTTTGAAGCGGCGGCTCCACTCATCATCATCAAAGCGCACCATTTGTTGGAAAAGCACACATTGAGCAAATGGCAGCAATACCAAAAAGAACAGTTGGGCAATTTTTACGGAATGTTGCTGCACGAAGGCAATTATCTGGATGCCGTGATGCGAAACATCGAGGCCTTTTTGACTGATACCCAAAAAAACGTGTCCGGGGATGTCTTTGTGACGCTCTACCCCTACAGGTTTGAACTGAACGGCATTTCATCACCCCATGATTTGATGAATGCTTCCTTCGGAAGCTATGGCGAAATGAACAAGGGGTGGACAGCCGACGATGCCAAAGGATTTATTAAGATTTTGAGTAATCCTGGGAAGATTGCGCATTATGTTAATAGTGAAAACAAATAGAAATTGTACCCTTGAGGGGACAGCGAAGCAGGGGTGTCAGGTAGATCCCCACCTTCGTGGGAATGACAAAAAGAATGATTTATGATTAAAGCAGGTATCATAGGGGGCTCTGGCTACACGGGTGGCGAACTCATTCGCTTACTACTACATCATCCAGCGGTAGAAATCGATTTTGTGTATAGCACTACAAAAGGGGGCAAGCTCGTTAGTTCGGCCCATCCTGACCTGTTGGGCCAGACCGATATGCGGTTTTCAGGGGAAGTCAATTTAGAAGTTGAAGTCGTTTTTTTGTGTTTGGGACATGGCAATTCCATCCAATTTTTAAAGGAACATCCCTTTTCAGAAAAAACACTGCTTATCGATTTAAGCAATGATTTCAGGCTAAAAAACGATGCGGTTTTTGGGGGAAGGGAATTTGTGTATGGACTTCCAGAACTCAACAAGAATGCCATTGAAAATGCCACGGCCGTTGCCAATCCCGGTTGTTTTGCCACGGCCATTCAACTGGCCTTGTTGCCCTTGGCAAAAGCAGGTTTGTTGCAAAATGAGGTACACATTAATGCGGTCACGGGGAGTACCGGGGCCGGAGTAAAGCCCTCTGAGACCCTGCATTTTAGTTGGCGTAGCAACAATGCCAGTTGGTACAAGCCCTTTACCCATCAACATTTGGGAGAAATTGGAGAGAGCCTGAATTCTTTTGGGAAGGATATCGGCCAATTGTATTTTCTCCCAAACCGAGGAAACTTTACCCGCGGTATTTTGGCGACGGCCTACACCAAATTTGAGGGAAGCGAGGATGACGCAATGCAACTCTACAAAGACTTTTATGACAACGCCGTATTTACCCATGTTTCAGAAGCGCCCATCTATCTAAAACAAGTAGTGAACACTAACAATTGCCATATACATCTGCACAAACATGAAGATGTCTTACTGGTGACCTCAGCCATCGATAATTTATTGAAGGGAGCATCAGGACAGGCTGTTCAGAACATGAATTTTATGTTAGGATTAGAAGAAAGTTTAGGATTGAAGTTGAAAGCCTCTTATTTCTAAAGAATTTGAATTAACAGATTGTCCCCTTGAGGGGACAGCGAAGCAGGGGTGTCATGGATTCCCGCCTTCCTGGGAATGACAAAAAAGTAAAAAATATATGAAACAAAGTATAGCACATATCGCCCTTGTTGTTCGAGATTATGATGAGGCCATTGATTTTTATACCAAAAAGTTAAACTTCAATTTGGTAGAGGATACCAAACTTGACGCAGATAAAAGATGGGTGATCGTCTCTCCGCCCCATGCGACAGAGTGTTCACTTTTGTTGGCCAAGGCGGCAAACGAAAAGCAGTTGCAAAGTGTGGGCAACCAATCTGGGGGCAGGGTGTTTCTATTTCTCTTTACCGATGATTTTTGGAGGGATTACAATACCATGCTTGAACAAGAAATTACGTTTGTTAGAGAACCCAAAAAAGAACCGTATGGAACAGTAGCCGTTTTTGAAGATTTATATGGAAACCTTTGGGATTTATTGGAGCCAAGTAAGAGCAATAAAGGAATATTGAAATGAATTAATTGTCCCCTTGAGGGGACAGCGAAGCAATGTGAAACATTGCAAGCAGGGGTGTTAACATCCCCCATCCTGAATAAATTCAGGATTCCCCCCTTCAAAGGGGGAATTTGACAAATTGAAACAAATAAAGGCACCTCCCTGTCAGCCTGAGCGTAGTCGAAGGGCGAGGGGAGGTGGATTCCGCTGTCATGCTGAGCGCAGTCGAAGCACAGCCAATGCAAAAGCGGAAGACCGAAGGGGTCTGAAAATATAATGAGATTCCCGCCTTCGCGGGAATGACAAATTAAACGATTTATGAAAATAGCGATCATAGGAGCAGGAAACTTGGGGTTGTCCATAGCAAAGGGCATTTTGCACAGCAATGGGGCCACCACCATGTACCTGACCAAACGGAACATCTCCGAAATCAAGGATTTTGAGAAATACGGCAATGTAACGGTGACCAACGATAATGCTGAGGCCGTAAAAAATTCGGATATCTTGATTTTTGCGGTACAGCCCGGCCACTTCGAAGCCATTCTACATGATGTAAAAGACTTGTTGACCGAAAAGCATGTGGTCATCAGCACGATTACCGGTTTTAGCATTGACCGAATGGAGGCCATTATCGGGAGTGACAAATACATCATCCGCAGTATGCCCAACACGGCCATTTCAGTGGGGAAATCCATGACCTGTCTGTGCAGCAATGAATTGGGTAAAAAACGGATTGATTTGGCCAAGGCCATTTTCAACCGTATGGGGCATTCCATGGAAATTCCGGAAGTGCAGATGCAGGCGGCCACCGTCATCTGTGCCAGCGGCATCGCCTTCTGGATGCGCTTGATTCGGGCGACGACCCAAGGTGCCATACAATTGGGGTTTGATGCCAAAGAGGCCCAAGAGCTCGCCATGCATACCTGTAACGGAGCGGCCAGTCTTTTAGTGGAATCGGGCAGTCACCCCGAAGAAGAAATTGATAAGGTAACCACACCAAGAGGCTGTACTATTGAGGGCCTGAACGAAATGGAGCACAAAGGGCTAAGTTCGTCGCTCATACAGGGTATCGTGGCATCCTATAAAAAGATTAGTGAGATAAAGAATATTTAAGGCTATACGCTTTACGCCTAACGCTGATTGCGTATGGCGTTTAGCCTATAGCGTATAGCTAGAAATAATGAAACTATTCAACGTATATCCACTCTATGATGTAACCCCGGTTTCCGCCAAGGGAATCGAGGTCATTGATAATAAAGGCAAAACCTATCTGGATTTTTATGGCGGGCATGCGGTCATCTCCATTGGGCATTCGCATCCACATTATGTGAAACGCATGACAGAGCAGCTACAAAAAATGGCTTTTTACAGCAATTCCATCAAGAATCCGTTACAGGTGGAACTCAGTGAAAAATTAGGTAAAGCTTCAGGGTGTGAGGATTATCAATTCTTTATGTGCAGTTCAGGGGCCGAAGCCAATGAAAATGCCCTAAAAATGGCGTCTTTCCACACAGGAAAGGCCAAAGTCATTGCGTTCAAAAACAGTTTTCACGGACGGACATCCGCTGCGGTCGCGGCTACTGACAATGCTAGAATAAACGCCCCTTTAAACCAGCAGCAAAAAGTGGATTTCTTGCCATTAAATGATTTCGAAGCTTTTGAAAAAACCATCGCCAAAGGCGACCATTGCGCGGTGATTTTGGAAGCCATTCAAGGGGTGGGCGGATTGGACGAACCCACTACAGAATTCTACCAGTTCATTGCAGAACAATGCAAAAAATGCAGTGTAGTTCTAATTGCAGACGAGGTACAGTCAGGGTTCGGGCGGAGTGGTAAATTCTTTGCTTTTCAGCACCATGGGATTCTACCCGATATTATCACCATGGCAAAAGGTATGGGCAATGGCTTTCCAGTGGGCGGAGTGTTGATTCACAATAAATTTGAGCCTTGGCATGGACAATTGGGTACCACTTTCGGTGGCAACCATTTGGCGTGTGTTGCAACGCTTGCGGTTCTAGAGGTTTTGGAAAATGAAAATCTTATTGAAAACGCGGCACAACTAGAATCTTATTTTAGGGAAAAAGCGAAAGAAATCCCGTCCATAAAAAAAGTAAAAGGCAGGGGACTGATGCTGGGATTGGAATTTGGTACTGAAGTATCGGAACTCCGTAAAAAATTGATTTACAACCAACACATGTTCACGGGTGGTTCGGCGAATAAAAACTTATTGCGGTTTTTGCCTGCGTTGAACATTACAAAAGCGCAGATCGATTTGTTTTTTGAGGGATTGAAAAAAGAATTGTCCCCTTAAGGGGACGGCGAAGCAATGTGAAACATTGCAAGCAGGGGTGTATTGGGTGTTGCAAAAATGTAAAGGGTTGAACACCCACCCCGATTCCGCACAAGCGGAATCATCCCTCCATAGAGGGGAGTTAAAAAACGAGATTCCCGCCTTTGCGGGAATGACAAGAATAAATAATTGATGAAAAACTACCTATCCATACACGACATCGGCGACCTGCAAACAGCGGTACAGGAAGCCATTGAATTGAAAAAGAATCCGTATGGATTTGAACATCTCGGCAAACGAAAGACCATTTGCCTACTATTTTTCAACAACAGCCTGCGTACCCGCTTGAGTACGCAGAAAGCGGCGCAACATTTGGGGTTGAACACCATGGTCATGAACTTTGGCAGTGAGGGATGGCAATTGGAATTTGAGGACGGGACCGTTATGGACGGAAGAAATTCAGAACACATCAAAGAAGCAGCACGAGTGGTATCACAATATGCCGATATCGTTGCCATACGTGCTTTCGCTGGCCTAATCGATAAAGAAAAAGACGAGGCAGAAGTGGTGCTGAACGGATTCAAAAAACACGCCTCAATCCCCATCATCAATATGGAAAGTTCAGTGGCCCATCCGTTACAGGCTTTGGCCGATGCCATCACCATCGAAGAGCATCGAACTATTGAACGGCCAAAAGTAGTGCTTTCATGGGCACCACATCCCAAGGCATTGCCCCATGCAGTAGCAAATTCTTTTGTCAAAATGATGAAAATACAAAAGGCGGAGTTCGTTATTACCAATCCCGTTGGATATGATTTGAATCCTGAAATCACAAAAGGCTGCCAAATTGTGCATGAACAGGAAAAAGCCCTTGAAAATGCGAACTTTGTCCATGTCAAAAACTGGAGCAGCTATTCCGATTATGGAAGGGTTTTACATCAAAATCCAGCTTGGATAATGACAAAGGATAAACTTGGTGCCGCCAAATTTATGCACTGCCTTCCTGTGCGAAGAAATGTGGTGGTTGAAGATGCAGTGTTGGATGGCCATCAGAGCCTGGTCATCGAACAGGCCAATAACAGGACTTTTGCTGCTCAAGTGGTTTTGAAGAGAATTTTAAATGGATTGTCCCCTTGAGGGGACAGCGAGCAATGTGAAACATTGCAAGCAGGGGTGTGTTCTGGGTGCCAGAACAGAAAGGATTGGAGACCCTCCCCGTCCCGACCAAAGCGTCGGGACACCCCTCCCAGGAAGGGGAGTTGAAAAAATGAAAAATAATAACAGCTCCTCCCTTTAGTCAAAGGGAGATGGATCTCGCATATGCGGGAGACGGAGGGTTTGACAATCAAACTCCCTTTTCCCTTCCTCAGCCCTGTGCTGAGCGCAGTCGAAGTATGAGGAGGGGAGCTAAACTTTAAGAATGAAAAAACTTAATATAGTAAAAATAGGCGGCAATATTATCGAAAACAAGCTCGAGCTTGATAGGTTTTCGAAATTGTTTTCTACCATGGAAGGCCCCAAGATTTTGGTTCATGGCGGAGGCAAAAAAGCTTCCGAAATCTCAAAAAAACTGGGCATTGCCCCGAAAATGCATGACGGTCGCAGAATCACTGATGAGGCGGCCCTTGATGTGGCCATTATGGTCTATGGTGGGCTCACCAACAAAAAAATGGTTGCCCAATTACAGTCCCATGGATGCAATGCCATTGGGATGAGCGGTGCCGACGGCAATGCCATTCAAGCCCATAAAAGACCGGTAGGGACCATCAATTATGGTTTTGCTGGAGATATCGACCAAATCAACGCACCTGTTTTAAAGAGCATGCTTGAACTTGGCCTTACCCCCGTTTTCTGTGCACTTACCCACGACCAAAAAGGGCAGCTGCTCAACACCAATGCAGACACGATTGCTTCCGAATTGGCGATAGGGTTGAGCGTCGATTTCGAAGTCACGCTGTATTATTGTTTTGAACTGAGTGGAGTGTTGGCCGATGTCAATAATCCATCCACTCTTATCAAAAAAATAGACTTCGACGAGTACGAAAAATTAAAATCCGATGGTGTTATCGCTGATGGCATGCTCCCAAAACTGCACAATTGTTTTCATGCCCTGCAACATGACGTCAACGAAGTTAGAATCGGTAATTTAACCCTGTTTGAAAAAGAGAATTCAAATTATACAACGCTCACCTTATGACGATTGATATAGACACCCTGGCAAAAGAGGCACTTGAACTGTTGAAGGAGTTGATTTCCATTCCCTCACTTTCTGAGGAAGAGGATAAAACCGCCGATGCCATTGCCAAATGGCTGTCAGGATTCGGTGTTGTTGTACAGCGCCAATACAACAATATTTATGCGTTCAACAAGCATTACAATAAAAGCAAACCCAATCTGTTGCTGAACTCGCACCACGATACGGTTAAGCCCAATTCCGCTTATACCAAAGACCCGTTCAATCCCCATATTGAAAATGGAAAACTCTACGGTTTGGGAAGCAATGATGCGGGAGGGGCACTATGCTCATTGCTGGCTACGTTTGTCCATTTTTATGAACGGGAAGACCTCAGCCACAACATCATCATGGCCGCCACTGCCGAGGAAGAGGATGCAGGCGAAAAAAGTCTTTCGGCCCTGCTCCCTATTTTGCCCAAGATTGACGTCGCCATCGTCGGGGAACCCACGGAAATGCAATTGGCCATTGCTGAAAAGGGACTGATTGTCTATGATGGTAAGGTTTTGGGGACACCCTCACATGCTGCGCATCCAAATGATGACAGTGCCATATACAAAACCGCTGAAGTGTTGCAGTGGTTCGAAAATTATGAATTTGAAAAGGTTTCTGAAGTTTTGGGGCCGGTCAAGATTACCGTGACACAGATAAGTGCCGGAAGCCAGCACAATGTAGTGCCCGCTCATGTCGATTTGGTTATTGACACCCGTGTGAACGATTGCTATACCAACAAAGAAATTGATGAAATCCTGCAAAAGGAAACTCCTTGCCAGTTGATCCCGAGATCATTGAACAAAGACAGTTCTTCAATTGCCATTGAGCATCCTTTGGTGCAATCGGGCATTGCCTTGGGCCGAAAAACCTATGGGTCGCCCACATTGTCGGACCAAGCAAAACTCAGTTGCCAGTCGTTGAAATTGGGGCCAGGGTATAGTCCACGTTCACATTCGGCCGATGAATTTATTTATGTGGATGAGGTGATTGAGGGTGTGGGATTGTATATTAATATTTTGGAGGGATTTTTTAAAAGTTGAATTAAGGAATTGTCCCCTTGAGGGGACAGCGAAGCAGGGGTGTCATAGGTTCCCACCTTCGCGGGAATGACAAAAAGAAAAATTGATGAAACTCTGGGACAAAGGCTTTAGCACCGATAAAAAAATAGACCTCTTTACCGTGGGCAATGACAGGGAACTGGATTTAATTCTAGCAAAATACGATGTCATCGCCTCAACCGCGCATGCCAAGATGTTGGCGAAGGTCGGTTTGATTACCAAGGAGGAAGGCAAGGCCCTGGTCGAGGAGTTGGATGTCATTGCAAAATCCATCGAAAAAGGAGAGTTTACCATTGAGGATGATTTTGAGGACATGCACTCGAAGATTGAGTTCTTGCTCACTGAAAAATTGGGGGATACCGGTAAAAAAATCCACACGGCTCGGTCACGAAACGATCAAGTTTTGGTCGCCATGCAATTGTACTTGAAAGATGAACTGACTGAAATCAAAACGCAGGTCAAAGACTTGTTTGGCATGCTATTGCAATTAGCAGAAAAACATCAGAAAATACTGCTCCCCGGTTACACACATTTACAGATTGCCATGCCCTCTTCATTCGGACTTTGGTTCTCAGCTTATGCTGAAAGCTTGATCGATGATTTGTACTTCGTACAAGCGGCCTATAAAGTTGCTGACCAAAATCCGTTGGGCAGTGCAGCGGGGTACGGAAGCAGCTTCCCAATCGACCGAAGTTTCACCACATCAGCAATGGGTTTTGAAACCCTGAAATATAATGTGGTCGCCGCCCAAATGGGCAGGGGGAAAGTTGAGAAGGCCACTGCTTTTGGAGTTTCCTGCATCGCCAGTACACTTTCCAAATTGGCGATGGACATTACGCTTTACATGAGCCAGAACTTTGATTTTATCTCCTTCCCCAACGAACTGACCACGGGCAGCAGTATCATGCCACACAAAAAGAATCCCGATGTGTTTGAGCTCATCCGGGCGAAGTGCAACAAAATTCAATCCATTCCAAATCAATTGACATTGATTACCAACAACCTGCCGAGCGGTTATCACCGTGACCTGCAGCTGGTCAAGGAAATCATTGTTCCCGCTTTGCAAGACACGAAAGCTTGTCTCGAAATAATGACCTTCAGTTTAAAGGAAATCAGGGTCAATCAAAATATTCTCGATGACCCTAAATACGATTACCTTTTTAGTGTCGATACGCTGAACGAAATGGTCAAGAATGGCATGCCCTTTCGGGATGCCTACAAGAAAATGGGTCAAGAAATTGAATCAGGCAGTTTTACACCGAAAAAAGACATTCAGCATACCCACGAGGGCAGTCTGGGCAATCTTTGTTTGGAAGAAATCCGACAGAAAATGCAAAAAGCTTTGCAGTGACAAGGGCATTCGCCGAGCAGATTCGAAAGTTACACCTGAAGTTTGCAATCGAACGCGGACACGAAAAAACCTACTGCCCTTCAGAAGTGGCAGGTCAACTAGGGACTCCCAATTGGAAAGACCAAATGCAAAATGTAAGAAAGATTGCCGATGCTTTGGTGAACGAAGATATAATTGAAGTACCGCAAAATGGTACCGTTCTTACCGAAAATCCTTCACGGGCAAATGGCCCAATTCGACTCCGATTAAAGAAAGTTTGAACCGCACTTCAGAACATTTCACGGTTTTCAGGGAGTTATTTCACAACACGATTAAAGTACTTTGACAACAAAAACTTGTTGAGGTGCTTCACCTACCCGTAATTTCAAAAAATATTTTCAATCGTAAACCGTTGAAAAAGAACCCCAAACACTGATTAATGTTCAAACGATTACTCTTTCTTTTCGCCCTGACCATTTCATGCTTTTCGTTTTCCCAAGGTTTCAACACAATTTGGAACACTACCAACCCAGGCACCTCGGCAAACAACGAAATAACCATTCCAACAAATCCCGCTTATACTTACAATTACGATATTGATTGGGGTGACGGGGCTTCAGACACAAATGTCACAGGTGACATTACCCATACCTATACCGCACCGGGCACTTACACCGTCAGTATCACAGGCACTTTCCCCGCCATCTATTTCAATAATGGTGGTGACCGCGAAAAAATCATCGAGATACTGGCTTGGGGCACCAATCAATGGCAAACGATGGAAGATGCTTTTCATGGCTGTACAAACCTGAATTTTGATGCGATTGACAGCCCTGATCTATCACAGGTTACCAGTTTAAAGAACATGTTCCGTAGGGCTAGTGCGTTCAACGGCATCATCAACAATTGGAATGTCAGCACCATTACCGATATCTCGGGCATGTTCGCCGATGCCATAATATTCAATAGGCCTGTGGACAATTGGAATACCATTGCAGTCACTGACATGTCAGAAACATTTCTTAATGCAAGAGCGTTTAATGAACCTCTTGATAATTGGAACACGGCATCTGTGACCAATATGAGCTTTATGCTCAGTGGTGCATCGGCATTCAACCAAAACATCAACAATTGGGATGTCAGTCTGGTAACAAACATGAGTGGCATGTTTCGTTACACGAACAGTTTTAATTTTCCACTGAACAACTGGAACGTCACCAACGTCACCGATATGTCACAAATGTTTGAGGGCTCAGCTTTCAACCTACCGCTCAACAGTTGGGATGTCAGCAATGTTATCGACATGTCAGGTATGTTCTCACAATACAGCCACTTTAACCAAAACATCAACAATTGGGTTGTTTCATCTGTCACAGATATGTCAGACATGTTCATGAGGGCCACACAATTTAACCAGCCACTTGACGGTTGGGATGTTTCTTCCGTAACCGATATGTCAGGAATGTTCGACGGGTTCATCGTCGCAATGATTTTCAACCAACCCTTGAACAGTTGGGATGTCAGCAACGTAACCAATATGGCCAAAATGTTTAGGGACTGTAGGGACTTTAACCAACCACTGGACAACTGGAATGTTTCTTTGGTAACCGATATGAGCCAAATGTTTGAAGATGCCGAGGTCTTTGACCAAGATATCAGCGGGTGGGATGTCAGTGGTGTCATGGATATGAGGAACATGTTTCAAGAAACAGATGCGTTCAACCAAGATTTGAACATTTGGGATGTGTCTGCCGTGACCAATATGTCAAATATGTTCTTTAGGGCCTCACAGTTCGACTTGCCTTTAGACACGTGGGATGTCAGCTCGGTAGCACTCTTTGGAAATATGTTTGCCCAATCGGTTTTTAACCAAGATATCAGCGGGTGGGATACTTCTTCGGCGACAAACATGAGTACCATGTTCTCTGGCGCATCAACTTTTGACCAAAATCTGGCAAGTTGGGATGTTTCAGGGGTAACCAATATGGCAAACATGCTGTCGAACAGTGGTCTATCACAAGAAAATTATGACAATGCATTGATAGGCTGGGCAGCACAGGCCGTTCAAGACAATGTCAATTTAGGGGCCACAAGCCTCACCTATTGTGATGGCCGTGATGCAAGACAAGAGCTGATTGATGACCATAATTGGAATATCACTGGCGATAGCATCAACTGTTCTTTTGTTACCTGTACGTCATTTATTTCGCCTCAAGATGGTGAAACCAATGTACCGGCCAATTTTGATTTAAGGTGGAATCCAGCTCCCAATGCTACAGGATATTATGTGAGTGTACGGGTTGATAGGGGTGGAAGTATTACCGATATCTTAAATAATTCGGATGAAGGCAATGTTGTGGGCATTGATTTTACCAGTGATTTTTTACCGGGGGATATCGTTTATGCGACAGTAGTGCCCTACAATGCTGAAGGGCCGGCCACGGGTTGTGCAGAAATCAGTTTTACCGTCGTCGCCAACTGGAATACCAGTCCTGATGCATTTCTTTTGACCATCGATACAAGAAATACCGATACAAGCTCCACTCCTG
The DNA here is from genome assembly GCF_039592695.1 of Allomuricauda sp. d1. Taxonomy (NCBI): domain Bacteria; kingdom Pseudomonadati; phylum Bacteroidota; class Flavobacteriia; order Flavobacteriales; family Flavobacteriaceae; genus Allomuricauda; species Allomuricauda sp. d1. The sequence continues at coordinate 196,723 of NZ_JBBUTK010000003.1, forward strand.
CAAATCAACTGCGTTTAGAGACCAATTATGAATTTTCAGGTGATTATAATTATTCGATTGATTGGGGCGACAATCAATTTGACAACAACGTCACTGGCGAGATTACGCATACCTATTTGAATCCGGGGGTTTATACCATAGCCATTATAGGCGATTACCCCGCGCACTACTATTTGACATCGAACCGTGACAATCAAAAACTGCTGTCCATCGACCAATGGGGTACGCAACAATGGCAGTCGATGAGACAGTCTTTTTATTACTGTACCAACATGACATACGCAGCAACCGATGTTCCAGATTTGTCACAGGTTACCAATATGAGCAGTATGTTCGGGGGTGCCAGTATGTTCAATGGAAATATCAATAATTGGGATGTCAGTAACGTCACCGAGATGAGTGGCACGTTCATCGCAGCTACTGATTACAACCAACCACTGGATAATTGGAATGTTAGTAACGTCACCAATATGGGCTTGATGTTCTTGGCGGCCAGAAGTTTTGACCAGCCATTGGATGGTTGGGATGTCAGAAGCGCAGTCGATATGTCAAGAATGTTCGAGCAAGCTGAAATCTTCAACCAACCTTTGAATAGTTGGGATGTGAGCAATGTCACCAATATGGAAGGTATGTTCGAAAGGGCGGAAGCTTTCAACCAACCCTTGAACAATTGGGATGTCAGCAATGTGACCAACATGATCGGTATGTTTGATGGTTTTGTTACCGATATGGCCTTCAATCAAAATCTAGATAGTTGGAATGTTGGCAATGTGACCAATATGGCAGAAATGTTTCGACGTTGTGTTGCCTTTGACCAGCCCCTGAACAGTTGGAATGTTTCCAATGTGACCAATATGGCATCGATGTTCAATAGTGCTTCATCATTCAATCAACCTCTAAATAATTGGGATGTCTCTTCAGTCACCGATATGTTTTCAATGTTCAGCGGGGCATCGACATTCAATCAAAATATTGACAGCTGGAGTGTTACCAACGTGACCATGATGCGCTCCATGTTCGCTTCGGCAATCGTATTTAATCAGCCTTTGAACAGCTGGGATGTGAACTCCGTTGTAGATATGTCATATATGTTTTTTAACGCTGAAGCGTTTGATCAACCTTTAGACAATTGGAACGTAAGTGCCGTGGCAAACATGTCATCGATGTTTGAAGATGCCATCTTGTTCAACCAGCCCATCAATACTTGGGATGTCAGTTCGGTCACCCTTATGGAATCAATGTTCGAAACCGCTGAATTGTTCAATCAACCTTTGAACAATTGGGATGTGGCTTCGGTCACCCAGTTTGCTGCCATGTTCAAAGATGCAAATCTCTTTGATCAAGCTTTGGGCAATTGGGACACTGGTGAAGCCCTAACCATGGCAGAAATGTTCTACGGAGCGGCTGCCTTTGATCAAAATATTGACGGTTGGAACACCTCTTTCGTCACCACCATGGAATCAATGTTCAGGGATGCTGTGACCTACAATCAAAGTATGAACTCGTGGAATGTGGCCTCAGTGACCACCATGAGAAGCATGTTTCAGGGTGCAGCCGCTTTTAACGGTACCATCAGTAGCTGGAACGTTCGTGGCGTACTCACCATGGAAAATATGTTCAACGGGGCATCTACCTTTAACCAAGACATCAACAACTGGCGGGTATTCAACGTGACCAACATGAACTATATGTTCAGAAATGCCAGTGCTTACAACCAACCTATGGAACAGTGGGATTTAGGTGCCGTGACCATGCGCTCCATGTTTGAAGATGCAACGGCTTTTGATCAATATTTGGGGGATTGGGATGTCAGCTCGGTCTCGAATATGCAGAATATGCTTGATGATACCGCACTGACACGCGAAAACTATGACAATACGTTGATTGCCTGGTCAGAACAGACCTTGACCCCAGGCATCAATTTGGGTGCAAATACGCTTTTGTACTGTGATGCATTGGAAGAAAGACAATCGATGATCGACACGTACGGTTGGTCGTTCTCCGGTGATGTATTGGATTGTCCGGTACCCGCATGTACCCAACTGGTCTCTCCCTTGAGCGGTGATACAGATGTTCCTGTGAACACCAATCTAACTTGGGATCCTGTGCTCTATGCCACAGGTTATTATTTGACGGTCGGTACAACACCGGGCGGAAACGATATCGCCAATAATGAGGATGTCACGGATACGACCTATGATTTTCCGACTGATTTTACAGGGGGTGAAACCGTATATGTGACGATTATTCCCTATAACGGAACAGGCAATCCTACCGTATGTACTGAGGAGAGCTTTACCATTTCCAGCACGACTACGCCCACCCCACCGGATTGTACCCAACTTGTTTCTCCTCTAAGTGGTGCCGTTGATGTCGTGGTGGATACGGATTTGGAATGGCAGCCCATTGCCAATGCCAATGGCTATCGAATTACGGTAGGAACATCTACTGGAGCAACGGATATTCTCAATGATGTGGATGTGGGCAATGTCACGATCCGTGACCTTCCCACAGATTTACCGGAAGACACCGAGATTTTTGTGTCTATCATTCCCTATAATGATGAAGGGGATGCCACGCCCTGTGCCGAAGAAAGTTTTACTACGGAAATAATTCCCGTGCCACCTGCGTGTACAAGCCTGAACAATCCTTTTGATGGAGCGACCAATATACCCGTTGATACCAATATCAGTTGGGATGCCGTTGCAGAAGCAACTGGATATCTGGTCATTGTGGGCATCACCCAAGACGGCATTGAAGTCGCGAATAACATTGATGTGGGCAATGTGACGACCTATGATTTCCCAGCTGACCTTCAAGAGAATCGAACGCATTACGTGACCATTATTCCTTACAACGATGTCGGTGATGCCATGGGCTGCGCAGAAGAAAGTTTCAGAACGGGGTCAACGACCTTAAATGATCCACCAGCATGTACAACATTGTCAAGCCCATTGAATGGGGCCACAGATGTTGCAATCGATACCGATTTAATGTGGAACAGTTCGGCAAATACCGATGGCTACCGATTGACGGTCGGCACCTCTTCGGGCGGTAATGACATTCTAAATAATGTGGATGTCGGTAATGTCACCACCTATGACCTGCCGAGTGATTTACCGGAAGGAACGACCATTTTTGTGACCATAGTACCCTACAACAGTTTCGGGGATGCAACACCCTGTGCTGAGGAAAGTTTTACGACTGATGTACCCCAGGCAGGGTGCCCCAACCTGATAACCCCTGCCTTCGATGCCACAAATGTTCCCGTCAACACGAATTTTACATGGAATGTCTCAGCGAATGCGGTTCGCTATACTGTTGGTATCGGTACGGCCACCGGTATGGATGATATCTTGACCATAACCGACGTAGGCAATGTGACCTCTTTTGACCCGCCATCTGATTTGCCGAGCGACACAAGAATCTTTGTCACGATTACGGCCTACAACTCTGCTGATGAAGGTAACGTTTGTGGTGATGACCAATTTACAACCGCAGCAGGACCGACTGAACCCACGTGCACTACGCTCAGTATTCCTCTTGACGGTTCAACGGATGTTGCCATTTCAACAGATTTGACTTGGAATACCGTTTCCAATGCCGATGGATATCGTGTAAGCGTTCGAGATGGTGCTTCTGCGTCGTATAATATTCTTGACAATTTCGACGTGGGCAATATCAACACCCATGACTTCACCAACGATTTACCGCCAAACAGTGATATTTACGTATTGATTGTTCCCTACAATAGCGTTGGGGATGCCATGGGCTGCACAGAAGAACATTTTGTTACTGGCGATGTGGTGGTCACAGTACCCGAATGCACCAACCTATCGATACCCCTCAACTTGTCGATTGATGTTCCCGTGGATACTGATATTGTTTGGGATGCTGTTTCAGACGCTGATGGATATCGCCTTACTGTGGGTACGTCTGCTGGTCTAGGTGACATTCTGAATGATGAAGATGTGGGCAACGTAACCTCTTACGATTTGCCCAATGATTTGCTAGAGAATACCGAAATTTTTGTCTTCGTGCAGCCCTACAACTCAGTAGGTGATGCGGAGTTCTGTGAAGAGGAAAGTTTTATTACCGGCACAGCCCCTCAGATGTTACCAAGCTGCACAACATTGGCCACACCGGAAAATGGGGCCGACGATGTGGCCATCGACACCAATATTACTTGGAATGAAGTCGCTGAGGCCACAGGCTACAGAATTACAGTGGGCACTTCTTCTGGTAGAAACGATATTTTGGATAATGAAGATGTCGGATTAATAACGTCTTATGATTTTATGGATGACTTTTCATACAGCCAACAGATTTTTGTGACCATCATTCCCTATAACACTGATGGCGATGCTTTTGGATGCGCTGAGGAATCATTCACGACCATCGAAGAACCTGAAATTGAATCCCTTTTCGGATTCTCCCCTGACAATGACGGTATTAATGACTATTGGGAAATCAATGGTATAGAAGACTATCCAAACAATACGGTCATGATCTTTAACCGATGGGGTGATTTGGTCTTTAAGATAGAGGGCTATGATAATGCCAGCAATGCTTTCTATGGTGAAGCCAATCAGTTGACGGGCATGGGTGCCGGACAGCTTCCTGAGGGCACTTACTTTTTCCAAATCAATATCCCCGGAGACCATAATCTAAGAACGACACAGGGGTACCTCGTATTAAAAAGATAAAACCATGACCAAACAAACCTACTTATTGATATTTCTTATGGGCTGGATGCTGTCACCCATCTTTGGGCAGCAGACACCCACATTCACGGAATACAATTTCAATCCGTTTATCATCAATTCGGCTTATGCCGGAGTGTTGGATGCTGCCGAAGCAACTTTGAGCAATATTGGTTTTGGCAGCCAAACCTTCGAAGGGGCACCAAGAAGCTTTGCCTTTACGTTCAACTCTCCTTTGCGTAACGAAAAAATGGGGCTGGGTGGTGGTGTCATCAATGATGAGATTGGCGTCACTTCAGCGACCCAAATCTTTGCGGCCTATTCCTATAAAATTTTCTTAAACGATAATGCGTATCCTTACTGGAAAGTGTACGACCGATCGTTCATCTCATTTGGATTGAACGCAGGAGCCTTACTCTACAACCAAGATTTATTGAGCTTGGGCATTCAGAACGACCCTAATTTTGCAGAGAACGTCAACGCCACTTTGCCCACTGTTGGGGCAGGCATATTGTTTGGCCATTCCAATTTCTTTGCAGGCATTTCAGCTCCCAATCTTTTGGGTGATGCGGTCTCGAACCAAGACAACCTGAAATTATCCCAGCCTGTTTATGGGTATACAGGATATCATTTTGTACTCAATAAATACAAACCTGATTTCATCTTAAAGCCGAGTATGCTCTTCAAATATGAATCGGGTGCCCCTTTTCAAGTGGATGTCAACCTCTCGTTGAGCATCAAGAATTCCATTGAAATCGGAGCAGGATTTCGAACCAGCAACTCGTTCAACGCTTTGGCAGGATTTTACCTCTTTAAGAATTTTAGGGCCTTATACAGTTATACCCAAGGCAGTGGTGATTCACCATTGGGTAACACCCACGGCATTGTATTGAGCTATCGTGGTGGTAGTGGGTATATTTTAGATTAAAAGATTGTCGTAAAGATTACCGAATCATCCCCAAATTAATAACCTCCTGTTCTGTGAGGTAGCGCCAATGGCCACGCGGCAGGTCTTTTTTGGTGAGTCCGGCAAAAACGACACGGTCCAATTTGGAAACTTCATAGCCCAAGTGCTCAAAAATGCGGCGTACGATTCGGTTACGGCCCGAATGAATTTCAATGCCCACTTCTTTTTTAGTGGTTCCTTTTACATAATCAACCTCATCGACCTTAATTTTGCCGTCTTCAAGTTCGAGACCTTCACGGATTTTACGTAAATCGGCTATGGAAACATTTTTGTTCAAATGCACATGATAGATTTTGCGTACTCCATGTTTGGGATGGGTCAGTTTTTTGGCCATATCACCGTCGTTGGTGAAGAGTAAAAGCCCTGTTGTGTCCCTATCCAACCTACCCACAGGGTACAAGCGGTTTTTGGATGCACTGCTGACCAGTTCCATCACCGTGCGGCGACCTTTTTCGTCACGGGTGGTGGTGATAAAGTTTTTGGGTTTGTTGAGCAATACGTACTCTTTTTTCTCGGGATTCAGTTTTCGACCGTCAAAACGGACATCGTCCGTTCTTTTGACCTTATAGCCCATCTCGGTGATCACCTTCCCATTTACGGAAACATTACCCGCTGCGATATAGGTGTCGGCCTCACGCCTCGAGCATACGCCGGCATTGGCTACATAGCGGTTTAAACGAATTAGGTTGGGGTCACCTGCCTTCTGCGGCTGTGGACTTCGCTTAGCGAAAGGTTTGCCTTTAGAAGAGTGCTTTTTTTTATATCCGCCATCTCTGCGGTTCGAGGGTTTACGATTGCGTTCGTAGTCTGATTTCGCCATCAGTCATAAATTTTGGCAAAGGTAGACAACCCCTTCGTCTTCACCAAAGGTGGAGCCCCCTCCCCTCATCCCGATAGCTATCGGGAGAGGGGAGAACCTTGTTTTTAATCTTTAAAAGAAACTGTGTTCTGTCGTTCTCGGTTGACCATCAACTTCGTCACATCAGGTCTCGAATAATGCCCCACTGGATCAAAGTTTTGACGTTCTTCGAGCACACGGTTAAAATCTAAAGTGTGGTGAATCAATCCTTCTTTGTCGATCACGGGTTCGACCAGCCATTCCCCGTCTGGGCCGGCAATGCACGAGCCGCCATTCGCTAATACGTCGGGAGCTTTCTCCAAGATTTTATCTAAATGTGGTGTGTTCTTCGGAAAATCTGAAGTGGCCATCATTGAAGAGACCGAAATGCAATAACTACGGGATTCACGGGCGATAAACCGGGTAATATCCTGGGTGTTGTTCAAGTTGCCGGGCCAGACTGCAATATGCAAGTTTTCGCCCTGACCATAGAGCGCAGCACGTGGTAGGGGCATCCAATTCTCCCAACAGTTGAGTCCGCCGACAGTGAATTGTTTCAACGGATGGACTTGCAGTCCATTACCATCCCCCGGCGCCCAGGTCAGCCGTTCGTCATATGTGGGTTGTAGTTTTCGGTGCACGGATTTGATTTCTCCTTTCTTATTGATGTAGACCAAAGAAGCATAAATACTGTGGCCGCCACGGTCTTGGGCACGCTCCATGATTCCCAAATAAATGGCCATACTGTTTTCTTTGGCCAATCGGCAAATGGAGTCCAAGTCTCCCTTTTCTATCTGAACGGCATTTTGAACATAGTGGGCATGCAACTCTTTATTGACTTTTAGGTCCCAAGCGGCACCATCGGTATAGGCCAACCAAAATGGATAGCCCGGCAGCAGGGCTTCCCCAAAAACGACAAGCTCTGCTTTTTCTTTTGCAGCTTCCCGAAGCATTGCTTCAACTTTTTTGAGGGTCGCTTTTTTATCCAACCAAACTGGGGCAATCTGTGCCAATGTTACTTTGAGTTCGTTTTCCATTTTCAATTTCTTTGTTTTAGGTTTTGCACGCTGTGCTTTGCTCTAAGCTATACGCTGTAAGCTTTATGCTGTACGCTATTGGCAGTTTGCATCATTATTTCTTTATACTTCATTTACTGTCTACTGCCCACTACCTCCTATCTCCTCGATTATAAAATCCTATTCAAGACCAAATCCACATCTAGCAACAAAATACTGAAAACTCCAAGAATGATGATAAACTTGAGGATGTTGTGTAGCCAAACATAATGTGTTTTCGTTCCTGATTTCCACAGCAGTACCAAAAAAAAGACCAATAAAATTCCTGCTGTCATAAAGTAGAGGTACATGTAGCCCACATCAAAAACGGCTATCAGAAGATAGGTCGGTATCATGGTGAGCAAAATCAATAAGGCAATCAATGCTTTGGCCATTTTCGCACCATACAGAATGGGAATTGTGCGATACCCTTGTGCCATATCACCCGCCATGTTCTCTAAATCTTTGATGACTTCTCTAGACAAAATCAATAGGAAAAGATATACGGCATGTACAAAAATGACCGTCTCAAAATTTCGATAGTATACAAAGACCACAAAAAATGGGGCAATGGCCAAAGTGGCCGAGACCAAATTACCCACCAGTGGAATTCGCTTTAACTTATGCGAGTACAACCATATACCAAAGATGTAGGCCGAAAAAAACAGTACCGCCCGAAACGAAATATAACTGGCCGCAAAGACAGCCAAAAAGTTCAGCACAAAATAGGTGGTCAACTTAAAACGCTGGCTGACCAAACGATCCAACATACTCTTCGTCGGTTTGTTGATCAAATCTTTTTCGGCATCGTAAAAATTGTTGATGATATACCCTGCGGCGATGGTCAAAGCTGAAGCCGTAACAATCAAAAAAAGATTCAAATCAAAAACTACTTTGTGAAGCGGCCAATCGGGTGCCAGAATATAAATGGATGCCAAATATTGTGCTAGGGTGATAATTAAAATGTTGTATCCCCTGACGACAGAAAACAAGCTCAATAGCTTAAAAAGCAAGAGCCGATTTTTTCTGCTAAGCATTGGTGGTTTTTAGAAGTTGTAGACCACTTCCAATTTGTGGCCGCTGAGGGCAGTGCGTGCTTTGTCAATGTCTTCGGTGAAGCCCAAAATATAACCCCCACCACCTGAGCCACAAAGCTTTAGATAATAATCTCCTGTCTCAATGCCTTTTTTCCAGAGGGAGTGAAACTGTTTGGGAATCATGGGTTTGAAATGGTGCAACACCACGTTGGAGAGCTGTTTCACATGACCGAAAAGCGATTTGATATCACCGTTCAAGAAATGCTCGACACAGGCATCGGTATGTTTGATAAACTTATCCTTGATGATGTTTCTAAAGCCCTCGTGCTTCATTTTTTCCATGAACAGTTGCACCATGGGAGCGGTCTCCCCTGTCATGCCGCTATCCAACAAAAAGACGGCGCCCTTGCCCCCTTTATTTTGGGAAGGAAGTATCGTCGATTCAATATTGTCTTTGGAATTGATAAGGATGGGCAAGCTCAAATAACTGTTCAAGGGATCCAAGCCTGAAGATTTGCCGTGAAAGAAAGATTCCATCTTGCCAAAAATGGCCTTGAGCTTCAACAGTTTTTCACGGGTCAGATTCTCGAGTACCGTGATTTTATCGTGGGCATATTTGTCATAAATCGCCGCGACCAAGGCGCCACTGCTGCCAATACCATACCCTTGGGGTATGGAACTGTCAAAATACATTCCGTTGTCGATGTCTTCGTTTAGCGAATTCAAGTCGAAAGAAACCAAGCCGTCATTTTGCAATGCTTCCAGATATTCTGCGAAGGCTTTTAGGCCTTCATTTGATTTCTTGGCTTGTTCAGAAGGATTCTCATCAGTTTTCAAGGCTCCCTTGAAAAAGTTGTAGGGAATGGAAAGTCCTTTCGAATCTTTGATGATTCCGTACTCTCCGAAGAGCAGAATCTTGGAATAAAACAGTGGTCCCTTCATAGCTTTTGTTGCAACAACGTTGCTTAAATATAAACAAACTGGACGATGAAATCAAAAGACGCCTGTTCAACGTACCGATTTCTAGGTCATGATTTCAATTCTCTGGCACCTTCTCCAATTCGATCACAAAGATAATGTCCGTTTTCACAATACACAACGAGTTCATCTTGAATAAATTGGATGGCTCTTTCTTTTACATATTCAGGATAGAGTACGTGCACATTGGCCCCGGCATCCAATGTAAAGCAAATCGGGGTATTCGTTGCTTTTCGAAACTCCCAGATTTTGTTGATGATCTGCAGTGTGTGGGGATGCATCAAAATAAAGTACGGCTGACTGGTCATCATCATGGCATGCAGGGTCAGGGCCTCACTCTCAACAATTTGGATGAAATCATCGAGATTTCCTTCGAAAAAGATGCCTTTCAACCTATCGAGGTTTTGGTGGGCCTGTTCAAACCGTTTTTCGGCAAAAGGATGATTTTTCATCAATCCGTGGCCGACAGTGCTGCTCACGGTCTTCTCGCCTTTGTGCACCAACAAAATGGTGTCATGGTACTTTTTGATCGTTGGATGTATCTCAAAAGGATAGTTGATTCCGAATAAATCAGAACTGTGGGGAATGTCTATGTGCTTTCCCCATTGGACCAAATCGCCTTCAATGCTCCGACAGGCACTTCCAGACCCCAATCGGGCCAAAAAGGAAGCCTTTTTCCTAAAAAATTCTTCATCCATTTTATGATTTACTGCTCTTTCAATCGACATCAGGCATAGTGCCAAAGCGGCCATGCCACTTGCAGAGGATGCGATGCCTGAACTATGCGGAAACGAGTTCGACGTCTCAATCGTAAAATGATACTCCTTCAAGAAAGGAAGATACGGCAGTATCCGTTCAAAAAAAGTGGTGATTTTTGGTTTGAAGTCTTCTTTTGGTTTGCCTTCAAAAATCAGGTCAAAAGAAAAACCGCTTGAAATTTGCTCCTGCTTTTCAAAAGCCAGTGAAGTTTTGGTCGCACAGGCATCCAACGTAAAACTTATCGACGGGTTTGCAGGTATCTGGTCGGGTTTTTTGCCCCAATATTTGACCAAAGCAATGTTGCTGGGTGCTTTCCATATTGATTTTCCATTTTTTGGATACTCCAATCCTGATGGAACAATAAAATCCTTCTCGGTCATTGGCACAAAGATAACCTAAGGTGTATTCATCAAAAACAGGAAACAAAATAAATTGCTATTTTAGGGAATATGCCGACCGCTATCCGTAAAAAATTGGTTTACATGACCATAGCAGCCACCATCTGTCTGTTGGTGGGCCTGATAGCAAGTTTTGCCACGCAAAGTTCGGTCAATGATTGGTATGCGTCATTGAACAAGCCCAGTTTCAATCCGCCCAATTGGTTGTTCGCCCCCGTATGGACCATACTGTACATTCTCATGGGTGCGGCTGCGGGTATCGTTTGGTCAAAAGGGTTCTACCATCTTTGGGTCAAAACGGCATTGTACCATTTTGGCTTTCAACTGTTATTCAATGCCTTGTGGAGCATTGTTTTCTTCGGATTCCAGAATCCGTTTTGGGCATTGATGGTCATTTTTATGCTACTCATTTTAATTGTGCTCACCATACGCTGGTTCAAAATCGTCAGTGACTTGGCGGCATGGTTGATGGTGCCTTATTTGCTCTGGGTCTGTTTTGCGGCTGTGCTCAATTATAAGATTTGGGAGATGAATTAAAATTCAAACACAAATCTCAATACCAAATTCAATTCTTTTTGTTTTGAATTTGTTTTTGTCATTTGAGCTTGTGCTTTCAGGAAGCCATTTCCACCATCTTTTGCATCGTTCTGAGATTACGGGTCGTTGCAGTTACTTTGAGCTTTCTTTCGATGATATTATTTGTCAATTTTGCTTTTCCAGCTCCCTTTTTACAGTTCAGATATACGCAATCTTCTGCCATGTGAAATGTCTCGTTCGGGTAATCTGCTGGCTTCAAATTTGCCTTTTCATTTTCGTCAGGGGCCTCATGCAGCAAAGCGAAATACAGGTTCTTTTGTTCTGCATCATTACTAAACGGATTCTCTTCCAAAATTTTCTTCAGTTGTTGTGCTGTGGTCACCAAAACAGGTACTTCAAATCCGAAATCCTTAAGAAGGATCTGCTCTATATTTTTAGCAACAACCTGTCGTTCAGATGATTTATCCATAAAAACCAAGTTTCCGCTCTGAATATAGGTCTGTACGGATTTAAAACCTGCTTTTTCCAAACTTTCTCTCAAATCGGCCATTTTTATTTTCTTCTGTCCCCCGACATTGATTCCACGTAAAAAACCGATATAGGTATTCATGATTTTAATTCATTTGAATCGCTTGAAACTACTTAATTTATTTTAGTAATTTCAGACGATTTTGATTTTCACTTATGGAAAAATACATTCTGGCCTTAGACCAAGGCACTACAAGTTCTCGAGCTGTTATTGTTGACAAAAAAGGAGCTATTGTTTCGGTGGCCCAAAAAGAATTTACGCAGATTTTCCCAAAACCGGGATGGGTCGAGCATGACGCTACCGAGATTTGGTCTACACAGGCAGGCATGGCTGCTGAAGCAGTTTCAAAAAAAGGTTTGGATGCCTCCCAAATTGCCGCCATTGGCATTACCAACCAACGGGAAACCGCTGTGGTGTGGGACAAGACCACCAGCGAACCCATTTACAACGCCATAGTCTGGCAAGACAAAAGAACTTCTGACTATTGTGATGAACTCAAAAAAGCGGGCAAAGCCGATATGATTCGAGAAAAGACCGGCTTGGTCATCGATTCGTACTTTTCGGCCACCAAGGTCAAATGGATTCTGGACAATGTTGAAGGTGCTAGAGAAAAAGCTGAAGCAGGAAATCTCGCATGGGGCACCATCGATTCATGGCTGATCTGGAAGATGACCCAGGGCAAACTGCACATTACCGATGTGACCAATGCCTCACGCTCCCTGATTTTTAACATCAATACATTACAATGGGATGACGAACTTTTGCAGTTGTTCGACATTCCCAAGAGCATGATGCCCGAAGTAAAACAATCGAGCGAAGTGTACGGTAATACAAGTCCAAATTTCTTTGCCAGTAAAATTCCGATTGCGGGCATTGCAGGTGACCAACAAGCTGCACTTTTCGGCCAAATGTGCACCAAAAAGGGTATGGTCAAGAACACCTATGGCACTGGCTGTTTTATGCTGATGAACATTGGCGACAAGCCGATTCAGTCAAAAAACAATCTGTTGACCACCGTCGCCTGGAAAATCAACGGCAAGACCACCTATGCCTTTGAGGGCAGTATTTTTATAGCAGGGGCCGTGGTGCAGTGGCTTCGTGACAGCCTCAAAATCATCAAAAAATCTTCGGATGTGGAGTCTTTGGCAAGCTCAGTCGATGCTTCAGAGGGTGTCTATTTTGTTCCCGCATTCGCGGGATTGGGGGCACCACATTGGAACCAAAAAGCGATGGGCACCATTTTCGGATTGACCCGTGGCAGTACCGATGCGCACATTGCAAGAGCGGCACTCGAATCGATTGCCTACCAAACCATGGACATTGTGAAAGCGATGGAAGCAGATTCTGGAATCGATATTCAAGAGCTTCGTGTTGATGGTGGGGCAACCGTGAACAATATGTTGATGCAATTTCAAGCCGATGTTTTGAACACCACGACCATCCGCCCCGAAGTTGTGGAGACAACGGTCATGGGCGCAGCCTATCTGGCCGGTTTGGCGGTCGGTTATTGGGAAAGCCTGGAAGAAATACAAAAGATTTGGGAGGTTGATGTGAAATTCTCCCCCACTTCTGAAAGAGAACCCATCGAAAATGGAATCAAAGGCTGGTACAGGGCCATTGATGCATTGGAACACTGGTCAAAGGGATGAGTTCAGAGTTCAAAATTATCCACAATTAACCTTTAACCTTTAACCTTTAACCTTTAACCTTTAACCTTTAACCTTTAACCTTTAACCAAAATAAAAATGACGCCATTCGTAGCAGAAATCATCGGAACCTTTTTATTGATGCTTTTAGGATGCGGTGTGAACGCCAATGTCTCTTTAAATAAAACATACGGTCAGGGCAGCGGTTGGATTGTCATCACCACAGGATGGGCTTTGGCAGTGTATGTAGGCGTGGTCGTTGCTGGTCCACATAGCGGGGCACATATCAATCCCGCAGTGAGTATTGGTCTTGCTGCGGCAGGTAAATTTCCATGGGCCGATGTTCCCACGTATATCATTGCACAATTTATAGGGGCCATGCTTGCGGCATTTACCGTGTGGTTGGTCAATAAAAAACATTTTGATGCCACTGATGATGGTGATACCAAACGTGGGGTTTTCTGTACCGGACCAGCCATCGCAAATACAGGGTTGAATCTGTTCAGTGAGATGTTGGGCACGTTTGTCTTGGTGTTCACCGTACTTTATTTTACTGATGCGACCTTGAATGAAACCAATCCCGTGATTATTGGCCTGGGTTCTTTGGGAGCGCTGCCTGTAGCCCTATTGGTTTGGGGCATTGGGTTAAGCCTTGGCGGCACTACGGGCTATGCCATCAATCCGGCGCGTGACCTTGGCCCGAGAATCGTTCATGCCTTGGTGCCCATAAAAGATAAAGGCTCCAACGGATGGGGGTATTCATGGATTCCGGTAATCGGACCAATCATCGGAGGGTGTTTGGCGGCGGCATTGATGCTGATCTTGAGCTAATCTGCTATCGCCCGTGCAGCAAGGTAAGCGCTCGTCCATGCGTTTTGAAAGTTGAATCCGCCGGTGATGGCATCCACATTCATGACCTCTCCTGCAAAATAGAGGTTGGGCAGCAATTTGCTTTGGAACGTTTTGAAATCAATTTCCTTTAAATCTACACCCCCGGCTGTCACAAACTCTTCCTTAAAAGTACTTTTGCCAGTAACCTTAAAAGAGCATTTGGTCAATTGTTCTGCAAGAATGCCCAGTTTTTCTTTTGTAATATCCGCCCAGCGCAACTTTGTATCAATCCCGGATGCTTTGACAAATTTTTTCCATAATCTGGATGGGATATCGACAGGAGTGGTACCATAAATTGCCTTTTTCGACTCCACTTCTTTTACCTGCAGCAAATATTGTAAAAAGGAGCCTGTGCTGAACTCGGGCAACCAGTTCAGCTCTATCTTGAAATGGTATCGATACTCATTTAGCAGCCGCGCCCCCCAGGCAGAGAGCCTCAATATGGCTGGCCCACTGAGCCCCCAATGGGTAATGAGTACTGGCCCTTCGGAGGTCAACAGCGGTTTCTTCTCGACCTTGGTCTTGATTTGATCGCTGATATCAGAATCGTAGTGTGTTCGTTTCGGGATTTCAACATAAGCCTCTGCACTGATGCCCTGCAAGCCTTCCAACCGCTTATCGGCAATGTTGAATGTAAAGAGTGATGGCACGGGATCAACAATTTTATGGCCCAACTCTTTCAAAAGCTTCCAGATTTTAGGATTGCTTCCAGTTGCCACCAACAATTTTTTTGAGTGATAATGTTTGTTCATGGTGGTCACCCGCCACGATTTTTCTTTTTCCTTCCATTCAAAATTCTTGACGGAACTGTTTTTTAATACTTTGATTTTCAATCGTTTTACTTCCTCTAAAAAACAGTCAATGATGGTTTGCGAGGAATCTGTTTTTGGAAAAATGCGTCCATCTTGTTCCACCTTTAACGAAACCCCTCTATCCTCAAAAAAGGCAACGGTGTCAGTAACAGCATGTGAATGAAAGGGGCCAATGAGTTCTTTAGCCCCTCGGGGATAATTCTGCGACAAATCATGGGGAGAAAACTCGGCATGGGTCACATTGCAACGCCCACCACCAGAAACCTTGACCTTGCCCAATACGGTCTTGCCCCGTTCAAAAATCGCAATGGACAATTTTGGATTTCTTTCGGCGATACTGATAGCGGCATAAAAACCCGCTGCCCCGCCCCCTATGATGATGACATCAAACATTAAAGGGCCCTTTCAGGGTAGTTGATGAACATACCGTCAACCCCAAATTCTTTCATTTTTTGAATATCATCTGGTTCGTTCACGGTATAGGTATATACTTTGAAGCCTTCGGTTTTTATTTTTTCGACATTTTCTTTTGTCAGGGTTTTGTACCAAGGGTTTATGGCGACGGCCTTCAGTTCATTTGCCACAGGCACTGCCGTAGTTGGGTCTTCGTCTTCTGTTAAAACCGCAATGGCGACATCGGGATTGATTTTTCGTATTTCTCGAAGCTCATCCCAATTAAAACTTGATATCACAAAATTCTTCCAATCCCAACCTCGTTCACGAACGTAGTAACCCATAATGAAGTTGACACGTTCAGCGGTGTTCGCGCCTTTCAACTCAATGTTGAGGGGTACTTGATTGTCAATGAGATTCAACACATCTTGCAACATGGGTATTTTATGATTGCCGTCTAAAATGACCTGTTTGAGGTCGAAAATGTTGTACTCTTCAATACGACCACCAGCGTTGGAAAGCCGCTCAAGCCGTTCATCATGAAAAACCACAATCTCACCACTATCAATTTTGAACACATCTATTTCAATCATATCAACGCCCAAGTCCATCGCTTTTTGTACAGAAGCTAATGTATTTTCAGTCTCATGGCCCATAGCTCCCCTGTGCCCTATGACCAAAGGTTTTTTGCTCATCATATTGCAACCCATAAACAAGAGAACAATAAAACTAAGTGAAATCAAGCTTCTCATCAAATACATTTTAGAGTTGCTAAAATACGATATGATTACAAAGTTTTTCTAATGGATTATTCTCTTATGAGCACTTGTGGTTTTATCAAAAAATCATTTTAGATGCCTATTAATTATCAATTTGATAATTAATATTTGATATATTTAGCACTGTATTAACCAATTAAATAAACTTAAAATGTTTTCAAAATCAAACTTAATTGCTACACTAGTGACCGCAGTGGTCATGTTTTTTCTCGGCTTTGTTATCTGGGGTGTTGCCTTAGAAAGTTTTTTTAAATCCCACATGATTACCGATGTTTCTAAAGAACCCATGGAGTTTCCTTTAATCGCGGTTTCTCAACTAGTAGGGGCATTTATTTTGTGTTCAATCTATCGCAAATGGGCTAGAGGACATCATAGTGCTAGCGAAGGTTTTGAGTTCGGAATTGCTGTGGGTGCATTCACTGGTATTGCAATGGGGTTGATGTGGTATGCCACATCAACAATGATGGACTTCACCGGATTTATAGCTGAGGCCATTGTCGAAATCGTTTATTACGGTATCGTAGGCGCCGTCATAGCCTTAGTCTACAAAGCCACCAGTAAAAAAGCCACTACTTAAACAATTTAATTGCATTGGAGAGAAGCGGGCCAAAGCCCGCTTTTTTATTCTTCCAATTTTAGGATGAAAGACTCAAGAGGTGCAAGATTCAATTCAATATTGCCCTTTCCGTCCTTGACCTGTAACAAAGCCTCTTTCTTTCCGTACAGCATCTCTTTTAATTGTATGTCGCCATCGGATAGTTTCCATTTTGAAACCACTTCATCAGGAAGCTTTAAATCGATTTCATACCGTTTTTCAGCATCAAAATTTGAAATGATGATCAGTCGTTCCTTTTTTGACCATCGCACAAACGAGAATACCCGATGATCGTAACCTTCGGTATGTGCCTTGTTGTAGTAATGGATTTCTTGGTACTCTCCCATAAGCGCTTCACTGTTGATGGCAAAATTCAACAGCCGCTTGTAGAAATCCCTGAGTGATTTTTCATCATCGGTCAATTGTCCTCCATCGAATTTTTTGTTGTTCACCCAGCGTTGGTGGGCAGGCACCCCGATATAATCAAAAATGGAGGTACGGGAAGGCTTACCAAAACCGGCATCCTCAGAGCCGTCTTCGCCCACTTCTTGGCCAAAATAAATCATCGTTGGCGAGGTGCTCAAGGTGGCAGAAACCACCATGGCAGGTTTGCCCAGTTCGGCTTTACCCACAAATTCTGGGCTCGCAATGCGCTGTTCGTCGTGATTCTCCAAAAAATGCAGCATGTGGTGCTCAATATCCTGCAACCCGTTTTGTACGGTGTGAATGTGGTCTGTCCACCCATAGCCTTTCATGATGTGCTTTAGGCTGTCGTACAATTCGACTTTGTCGTAGAGATAATCCATTTTTCCTTTATGGATGTAGTCTCGATACAACTGCGGATTGTACACTTCTGCCAACAAAAATGCGTCGGGATTTTTCATTTTGATGGAGGAGTTCATAAAGCTCCAAAACGCTACGGGCACCATTTCGGCCATATCAAACCGGAAGCCATCTACCCCCATATCCAACCAATACAAAGCAATATCACGAAACTTGTACCACGAATCGGGCAGGTCTTTTTCTTTCCAAAACTCAAAATGGGCCTGATATTCTTTTTGGCCGTATCCTTCCGGTAATTCCTCAAAATCTTTGCTCCCATCGGGTCGAATGCCGTAGTTGACTTTTACGGTTTCGTACCAGTCGTTGAAATTGGGTTGGGCCAACCGTGAACCGTTACCCGTCCATTTTGCTGGAATTTCCGTGAATTTTGAATCGGCCAATCGGTGGGCATCCCCGCCAAGGGGCAAATACCAATCGGGCCATTCAGGCGTTCTGAACTCCATTTTCGGTATGTAGTAAAAATTGTTGTCGCGGGCATATTCGACCGTGGTAGTATCCTCAGCCCCAAAATCGACCACCCCATCTGGATTGGTCTCACCCTCATAGTTGCGCGCCACATGGTTGGGAACAATATCGATGAGCACTTTCATGCCATGCTCATGGGTTCGGTCTATCAACGCCTTGAACTCTTCCAATCGGTTTTCAACATTGACCGCCAAATCAGGATTCACATTATAATAATCCTTCACGGCATAGGGCGAACCTGCCCGGCCCTTGACCACATCAGGGTCATCGTTCGAGATGCCATATTTTGTGTAATCATTGATAACGGCATGGTGCGGCACCCCAGTGTACCAAATGTGGGTGACCCCCAAATTCTTGATTTCAGAAAGTGCTTTATCATCAAAATCGGCAAACTTCCCCACCCCATTTTCTTCTAGGGTGCCCCATGGTTTGTTGGTGGTGTTCGTATTGCCAAAAAGACGGGTAAAAACCTGATAAACAACTGCTTTTCTTTTTTTCATTTCAATTTTTTGCTCTGGCAAATTGGTTTTCCCTTCTTGACATGCAATAATTGCTAAAGTCAATGCCAAAAAACCAAGCGCCCACCTTTTCATGCTTCAACCGTTTTTCCTGGAAGCAAAACCACCCGCTCTCCGTTCACCCGAATTGACATTTCTTCATTGCCTGCAAGTTCGTAGTTAGAACCCTTTTTTGTCACCGTGACCTTGATGATTCGGTTTCTAAAATTGATTTTGAAGGAATAGGAATCCCATTCCTCTGGAATCTGTGGCGTAAAGTTCAATTTATCATCAATGACGCGCATGCCGCCAAAACCCTCCACAATGCTCATCCAAGTGCCCGCCATGGATGTGATGTGAAGCCCTTCTTCAACCTCTTTGTTGTAATCGTCCAAATCCAATCGAGAAGTTCTCAGGTAAAATTCGTAGGCTTGTTGCATACGGCCCAATTTGGCAGCCTGAATGCTGTGCACGCAAGGGGATAATGACGACTCATGAACCGTGAAGGGTTCGTAAAAATCAAAATGCCTTTTCAATTCCTCGGTTGAAAAATGGTCTTCAAAAAAGTAGAATCCCTGCAACACATCGGCCTGTTTGATATAAGGGGAACGCAAGATTCGGTCCCAACTCCATTTTTGGTTGATGGGGCGTTCGGTCTTTGGAAGTTTATCCACAGTAATCAATTCCTTATCCAAAAATCCATCCTGCTGTAAATAAACAGTGTGTTTTTCCGAATATGGAAAATAGAGGTTATCGGCCACTTCTTGCCATTGTTCGGTTTCTGAAGCGCTGAGTTTGGTGAGCCCGATAATGCGGTCATAGTCTTCTGGGTAGCCTTCTTTGACCTTTTCAAGCTCCTCCAACGTGTAATCAATACACCATTTTGCCAAGTAGTTAGTGTACCAATTGTTGTTCACGTTGTTTTCATATTCATTGGGCCCTGTAACCCCTAAAATGACATACTTCTCCTTGTTTTCTGAATAATTGGCCCTTTGGTGCCAAAACCGTGCAATACCGATAAGCACTTCCAAGCCCATTTCTGGTATGTAACTATAGTCGCCCGTAAAGCGGTAATAATTGAAAATGGCAAAGGCTATGGCGCCATTTCGGTGTATTTCCTCAAAAGTGATTTCCCACTCGTTGTGGCATTCCTCACCGTTCATGGTCACCATAGGGTAGAGTGCCGCCCCGTTTTTAAACCCAAGTTTTTGGGCATTTTCAATGGCCTTTTCCAGATGGTTGTAGCGGTACTTCAAGAGATTCCACGCCACGGTCTGGTCTTTGGTGGCCATGTAAAAGGGCAGGCAGTAGGCCTCGGTATCCCAGTAGGTGCTTCCACCGTATTTTTCGCCCGTGAAACCTTTTGGGCCAATATTCAGCCTTGAATCCTTGCCCAGATAGGTTTGGTTCAATTGAAATATATTAAATCTGATGCCCTGTTGTGCCTTTATATCACCATTTATGCTGATATCGCTCATCCACCAGATGTCTGCCCAGGCTTGTTTTTGCTTTTCAAGCAACCCTTCGAAGCCAATTTTGGTTGCTTCATCCAGAGCGTTATTGGCTGCCTTGACCAAATCAGTGGCCTTATGGTATCGCGAGGTGGTATACCCGCCAAACTTGACCAAGGCCATTTTTTCGCCCTTTTTTAAATCGTGTACGAATTCAAGGGAAGCCTTGGTTTCCGATTTCTCGGATTTTGATATGGTTATGGATGCTCCTTCAGAAGCTGCCTCTGCCTGCATAAACGTGCAGGTTGCAAAGTTCGTTTTCATCGTATGGGCCTCGATAAAGGCACGATTGTTTTCATAGGAAACATCCGTAGTGTTCCAAAATTTATCATCCCAATTGCTATCACGGTTCTTGATACCGCTATCCAAATAGGGAATCATCTTCACCTCAGCATCATCGTTCAAAACCACAACCTCGTACTTAATGGCACCAACCTCATCCAAATCAAGGCTTAAAAAACGAGTGACAGTGACGGCTACTTCAACTTCATTTGAAAGTATGGCCTGAAAACTACGCTTATACCATCCCTCTTTCATGTTGAGTTCACGGCGGAAGCTTATCACTTTTTTGCAAGTGTTTAGGTCTAGTGCCTCACTATTGACGAATACTTGGATTCCAATCCAGTTTGGAGCGTTCAACACTTTTGCGAAATATTCGGGATAGCCATTCTTCCACCAGCCCACTCGGGTCTTATCAGGATAATAGACCCCTGCGATATAGCTTCCTTGAAAAGTGCTGCCCGAATAATCTTCTTCAAAATTGGCACGTTGCCCCATGGCACCGTTGCCTAAACTGAAAAGACTTTCTGACGATTCTACACGGTCTTTATCGAATCCCTCCTCGATTATTGACCATGTATTTGCCTGTATGTAATCTTGATTCATTTGTTGGTAAAAGAAGTTTGGGCAAACTTAGTTATTTGTAGAGTCACGTTCAATCAAAGTGGGTTCAATAATTTGGGTGCGGTATTCGGCATTCTCATCGTCATTTTCAACCCTTTCAATCAACATCTCTGCAGCTATCTCACCCATTTTTTCACCGTGCTGCGCAACAGAAGTAACGCTTGGGTTGGCATGTTTGGCCAAAAGGCCGTCGGTAAAACCAATGACCGATACGTCTTCTGGAACACGAAGACCCCTTCGCTGCAATACCCTCATGCCATATATACCGAAGATTTCGTTGACACTAAGCACCGCATCTGGTTTGATTGTGTTCAAAAATGAGCCCATAAGCTCTTCCTCAATATCCATGAATGGTAATTTTAAGATATGTGTTTCATCGACGCTTAATCCATAATCTCGTAAGGCTTTTTCATAGCCCAAATTTCTGCTTCTGCTTACACTGAAAAAATCTTCTGTGGTCAACAGTGCAATCTTTCTTCTACCTTCATCCAACAATTTCTTGGTGGCATTGTATGCCCCCAAAATATCGTCTATGACCACTTTATCACAATTTATCTCATCAGTGACCCTATCAAACAATACCAAGGGAATACCTTGTTCGGTGACTTCCTTCAAATGGTTGAAATCTTTTTTCTTTTCGGTTCCTGCAGAGAGTGACATGATAAACCCGTCGATACTGCCATTGGCCAACATCTCCATATTGATGACCTCTTTGTCAAAAGACTCATCTGAAAGGCAGACAATGACATTATAGCCTTTTGCGTTGGCATACTTTTCAATACCCCGGACCACCGTTGTGAAGAAGTAGTGGACAATATCGGGTACTATAACACCTATATTTTTGGTGCGCTTGTTCTTTAAACTGATTGCAATATTGTTGGGTTTGTAGTTGTAGAGCTTGGCAAAGGCCTGTATTTTCTCTTTGGTATCCCTACTGATCTCTTCGCTGTTCTTCAGCGCTTTTGAAACAGTGGATATTGAAACATCCAATTCTCGGGCAATATCTTTTAAAGTGATTTTTTGTTTCAAGTTGACTTGCTTTTTTGAAAAATCTAAATATGAATTTAGCCAATTCATTATACAGAAAGATTTAACACTCCAAATTTTAACATAATTTGGATTCGTGTGTTATTCCTAAAAAGACTAAAACAATAAAAATGATATATTTGAAGGAAAATTTGTTAAAAACACTGAATTGTACTGTTCATTTTTAAGGAATGTATAAATTCAGTCTTTATATGTTGTCGAATTACCAAATTAACAAAGTTATTAACACGAAACCGTTTTCGCTTTCTTCCTGTTTGGACAATTCACGCTTATTAACATTTTTTTGCTTTATGTTTAACTCTTGATTTAAAATTAACTAAACTTAAAATTAATTACTTATGAAGATTACGCTACTTAAAGGTTTTTTACTGGCCGGGGCAATATTTTGCTTCGGACTGGTCAAAGCCCAGACGGTATCGGGTACTGTATCTGATGCCAACGGTCCTTTGCCGGGAGCAAGCGTTTTGGTGAAAGGAACAACTAACGGTACGCAAACTGATTTTGATGGCAACTACACCTTGAATGATGTGGGTGCAGATGCAACACTTGTATTCAGCTATATCGGATTTGCGAGCCAAGAGATTGCCGTTAACGGTCAGTCGACCATTAATGTGACGCTGCAAGAAGATGCCCAAGCATTGGATGAAGTCGTCATCATCGGTTATGGCCAAACAACGGTAGATGATGCGACAGGTGCCGTCGCGTCAGTGACCTCTGAAGACTTCAACGGTGGTGTTATTTCCTCACCTGAACAGCTTATTCAAGGTAAAACTGCTGGTGTCCAGATTACACAAAACAGTGGTGAACCAGGAGCGGGAATTGCTCTTAGGATTAGGGGGACAGGATCTGTGAGAGCCAATAACAGCCCATTATTTGTTATCGATGGAGTTCCAGTAACCAATGAAGAAGTTTCAGCCAGTGGTTCTGATGTGGGTGCAGGTGGAAGCGGCTCTCGAAACCCTCTGAATTTCTTGAATCCCAATGACATCGAAAGCATGAGTATCTTAAAGGACGCTTCAGCAACGGCTATTTATGGTTCTAGAGGCGCGAATGGGGTAGTTATCATAACCACAAAATCAGGTAAGGGAGCTGGGGCCCAAGGGCAATGGAGCTTCAATACGGCTCTGAATATCTCTGAAGTTCGTGAGACCTATGACCTATTGAATACGGAAGAATTTATAGAAGCGGGTGGGGCCAACTTGGGTGGAGCTACCGATTGGCAAGATTTTATCTTTAGAACAACAGCTTCTACAGATAACAACCTTGCTTATGCCATGAACTATGGGAAAGGTAATGTACGAGCAACTTTCGGTTATGCCAAACAATTTGGTATCATCGAGGATACCGATTTGGAACGTATTACGGGCCGTTTGAATGTAAATCACCGTTTTTTCGACGACAAACTGAAAGTGGGCTTGCAGGCAACTATTTCTAGAATTAATGATCAAGCACCATTTATAAGTAGGACATCAGGAAGTACTGGAGACCTATTGGCTGCTGCCTATTACTCGAACCCGACTTTAGCCGCTAATCCTGATCTGACTGCTGCACCTGACAGAAATCCAGCTAACCTTCTGGCATATTACAGTGATTTAACCAATACCAATAGATTTCTTGGTAATCTTTCATTGGAATATGATTTTACCGATGAACTTTCTGCAAAGTTGAACTTGGGGTACGATACCTCAGATTCTTCTAGAGGACAAGTAGTTGGCCCACAAATTCTAGCGTTAAACAATGGTTCTGAAAATAATGGTCGTGCAGCAATTAACGATCTGGATACAGAAAACCGTTTGGTAGAATTGACATTGAACTATAAAAAAGAATTTGAAAATTCAAATTTAGATGCCTTGATAGGCTATTCTTTTCAAGATTTTAACAGGAGTGGCCAGAATATTTTGGGGCAAGGGTTTGGCTCATCTGATTTAAGAGAAATTGCTCGAATCGCTAGGGGCGCATTTGATGCCACACAAAATCTGGCAAGTGGATATCAGGCTTATGGTATTGGCACATTTGAAGATCAGCCCGATGCTGGCGACCAATTCAGAATATTAAATTTATTTCCGGCTCCCAACATCACAACTGCAGCTTTGCCGGGAATTCCCGTTGATGCATTCACCGTCGATACTTTTGATAATACAGATGAATTACAATCCTTTTTTGGAAGGGTTAACTATACTCTAATGGACAAGTATCTATTTACTGCAACTATTAGGGCTGACGGATCATCACGTTTTGGTGGCAATAATCAATATGGATACTTTCCATCAGCGGCATTTGCTTGGAAACTTAACCAAGAGGACTTTATCAATGAAGATACGTTTTCTACACTTAAGTTACGTTTGAGCTGGGGTATCACGGGTAACCAAGATGGGATTGGCTATGGTAATTTTGTCAATCGTACCAGATGGGGAAGGCTGAATGCACCAACACTCAACATTTCGGCAAATTCACAGATTACTGCACCAGCTACCTTGGAAGTCGCATTCGCTAATCCTGATTTAAAATGGGAGGAAACAGCACAATATGCAGTGGGTCTTGATTTCGGGTTTATGAACAATCGTTTGACAGGTAATATTGATTTCTATCGCAAAGAAACCAGTGACATCTTGTTGAACCTTCCTGCTGTTCAGCCTGCGACAGCTCCTTTTGCTTTTCAAAACGTTGATGGAGTCATTGTCAACCAAGGGGTAGAATTCGGTTTAGATTATGATATTGCGAGTTCAGAAGATTTCTTTTGGAACGCCAATTTCAATATCGCTTATAACGACAACGAGCTGACCGATTACGAAGGTCCCGATTTACAAGCGGGCCAAGTATACGGTCAAGGCTTGAGTAATGCGTTTGTTCAGATTTTGACCAACGGAAGATCATTATTTACCTATAATTTACGGAACGTTGATGAAAATCTCAATGTGGATACCGACCCCAGTATACAAGATGAAAATGGTTTGCCTACAGTTACTGCTGGTTTCTCAACCAGCGTGACCTACAAAAACTGGGATGCTTCCATGTTCTTTTCTGGTCAATTCGGCTTCCATGTCTATAACAACACCGCCAATGCGCTTTTTGCACTACCACAAGTCGGTAGTAGAAACAATTTGCAGAGTGTTATTGCAAGCGGTGTTGGTCCATCCAGTCAAAACCCAAGTACTTTCTTCTTGGAAAAAGGTGATTTTGTTCGATTGCAAACGGCATCAATCGGCTATAATGTGCCCCTCAGTGGCGAAGGAGCATTGCAGAGCATGCGATTGAGTCTTACCGGTCAAAATCTATTTTTGATTACGGATTATAGTGGTCCCGATCCTGAAGTAAGTACCTCTGATATTCCTGGGTCCACAGGGGGAATTCCTTCAGCCTCCATAGATTATTTGGCTTATCCTAGACCCCGAACTTTTAGCTTAGGCGTAAATGTTACATTTTAAAAAAAAAATTATGAAAAAAAGAATCACAAATTATTTTAGTTTAGCGCTCCTTATCCCATTGGCATTCTCCTGTACGGATTTGGAGATTGAACCTACTGACTCGTTAATTACCGATGGATTTGCAGGAGTCGCTGATGTAGAAAGTGAGGTTGTAAACCTTAGAAACATAATTTCTGGTGGGGCACTCGCCAATCAAGAGAGTTTGTTTGCATTGAACGAGGTGACCACTGATGAATACGTGGTGCCTACGAGAGGTAGTGACTGGGGCGATAATGGTCGCTGGTTATCCATTCATAGACACACATGGAATGCTGAACTTTTCGATGTCATACAGCCTTGGCAACAACTAAATAGTGTCACTATCAATGCTACCAGGGTGATTAGTCCTAAAAGTGTCAGTACCGCAAGTGGTGATATCAATGCACAAAAAGCGCAAGCACGTTTTTATAGGGCATGGGCCATGCAGTGGATATTGGATATGTGGCGACAAGTCCCTTATAGAGACGTTGACCTTCCCAACAGTGCAATACCCGAAGTGTTGACGGGTCAAGTGGCCATTGACAGTATCGTTGCCGATTTAAATGTTGCTATTGCCAATCTACCTGAAGTTACAGCTGGCGATGCCATCAATCAAAAGAACGTACCTACAAAGGCAGCGGCCCATCTTTTGATGGCACGATTGCACCTTAACAAACATGTTTATCTTGGAACATCTCCCGATCCAGCCGATATGCAGGTTGTGATTAATTCTGTTGATGAGATAGCAGCCGATGGATATCAGTTAGCGGCCTCTGGTGATTTCTTTGACATATTCAGGCCCAGTAACGATGTGGAAACCATTTGGTGGACACCCTCCGACACAGGGCCAAGAACATGGCATACACTGCATTACAACCAAAACTTCCCTGGTTTCAATGATGGCGGTGGCTGGAATGGCTTTACGACACTTGCAGAATTTTACGATTTGTTCGAAGGGCCAGCTGACACAAACTATCCTGGTGATGGGCAAGAAGAGCGCAGAGGCGTAGTACATGATCCAAGTACTGCAGATGAAGATAATCTGGGCATCGGTCTGGGCTTCTTGATCAACCAGCAATATGAGCAAGATGGTACCCCATTGGATGCAAGAGAGAATGTTGGCGGAGTTCCACTAGTATTCACTAGAGAAACAGAACAAGCGGAATATACCGCGCCTGCCGACAATGCCGTTTTGGAAACCTCAGGTATTAGAATGTTCAAATATCATCCCAATGAAGAAGGCGGAGATCGCAGAAGGCACATTGTGAGATACCGATATGCTGATGCCTTTTTGATGAAGGCTGAAGCTATGTTCAGAATGGGCATGGACCCTACAGCTATGATCAATGAGCTAAGAACTACCAGAGGCGCTACAGCCTTAGGAACAGTCACCGAAGCTGATTTATTGGCAGAAAGAGGTAGAGAATTGTATCAAGAACAAGTAAGAAGACAAGATTTGATACGGTTTGGGCAATACTTGAGAGCGTGGAACCTTAAAGAGGCTGGTGATGAAACTAGGTTGATATTCCCAATACCTATAGCGGATGTTCTTGCAAATCCGAACTTGCAGCAAAATCCTGGTTACAACTAGAATTTAAATTCAAATACATAAAAAAGGCTGCCGAATGGCAGCCTTTTTGTTTTATACCTTTTTTCTAAAAGAATCACTCGCAGACACTCAAAACCATAGAAAATCTAGTCTAACATTTTGCTTATGTTAATTAGTATACATAAGTGTTGAAATTGGTAAGTGTTTAATATTATGAAACATTTTTAGGTAGTATCTTTACAAATTGACAATATGCAATGTAGTCTTAGAAATATAGATTACAGCCGATGTACATTATAAACACTGAAAGGGCACAATCACATAAAACAGAAAAGCTGTCAGGCTAGTCTTCAAATGCTTAATTAATATAATCATTTGTTCTTTGGAATAAATATTACTCATGAAAGGGATAACATACTATTTTTTGATACTATCAATACTTTTTACTTCGTGTTCAGATAAGAAAAGAGATTTACCAAAAAGTGCTTCAAAAGAAACTCTATTTTCATTACTCTCGTCGAACAAGACAGGAATAGGTTTTGTCAATAAAGTCGAAAACCAAAAAGACTTCAATATTTTTAAATACCGTAATTTTTATAATGGCGGTGGTGTTGCCATTGGTGATATCAACAATGATGGACTACCAGATATATACCTTACTGGTAATATGGTAACCAATAAACTTTACCTCAATAAGGGTAATCTACAATTTGAAGACATTACCAAAAAAGCGAATGTAGCCGGCAATAAGCCATGGTCTACTGGCGTGACCATGATTGATATTAATGCCGATGGATTATTGGATATTTACGTAAGCAATGCCGGAAATCTTGAAGGAAACAATCACGACAATGACCTATATATCAACAATGGCGATTTAACATTTACCGAAAGGGCACAAGAATATAACCTCGCCAAAACAGGTTTTTCAACCCATGCCTCATTTTTTGATTATGACAAAGATGGTGATCTCGATGCCTATATACTGAACAACAGTAACATACCTGTAAGCAGTTTGGGCTATGCAGAACAGCGTGAGGTGCGTGCGCAGGATTGGGAAGGTGTGCCACACATTTTCCGAGGGGTTGGTGACATGCTTTTGCGCAATGACAACGGAAAATTTGTCGATGTCAGTGAAAAAGCTGGCATCTATGGAAGCCTTATTGGCTTTGGCCTTGGAGTTCTGGTCACCGATATGAACAATGATCTATGGCCCGATATCTACGTCTCCAATGACTTTTATGAGCGCGACTATCTCTACATCAATCAAAAGGATGGCACCTTTACTGAAGAAATCAAAGACTGGACCTCGCATTTAAGCCTATCTGCCATGGGCATTGATATTGCCGATATCAACAATGATGGCCACAACGATATTTTTATCACCGACATGCTGCCAGAGCCAGAAGAGCGGGTAAAATCCGTTATGGAGTTTGAAGGCTATAATGTTTTTGACCTAAAACGCAGCAAAGATTTTTACCAGCAGTATATACAGAATACCCTACAGTTAAACAATGGCAATGGTTCGTTTTCAGAGGTTGCATATTACAGCGGCATTGATGCCACTGATTGGAGCTGGGCTGGACTCATGTTTGATATGGACAATGACGGCCTAAAGGATATTTTCGTCACCAACGGCATCAACCACGATTTGACCGATTTGGATTTTGTGGATTTTTTCGCCAACGAAATCATTCAAAAAATGGCATTAACGGGTAGAAAAGAGTCCATTGATTCCATAATTCAAAAAATGCCCATCAAACCACAGCCCAACTACGCCTATAAAAACAACGGTGATATCACTTTCAAAAATGCCAACAAAGAGTGGGGGTTTGACCTGCCCACACGTTCAAACGGTGCCGCCTACGGCGATTTGGACAATGATGGCGATTTAGACTTGGTCATCAACAATGTCAATACCGAAACCTTTGTCTATGAAAATCGGACCAACGAAGAAAAAGACCACAATTATATCAAATTAAAGTTCATAGGCGAGGGTAAAAATCCGTTTGCTGTGGGCACTTTGACCAAATTTTACTTTGATGGCAATATTGTGAACCAAGAACTCATTCCATCACGCGGATTTCAATCTTCAATGGACTATGAAATGCACTTGGGTCTTGGTAAAGCCAAAAAATTGGATTCCATTCGTATCGTCTGGCCCAATGACAAAACAAATTTATTGACCGATGTAGAAGCAAACCAAACCCTTGTTCTAAAGCAAGTGGATGCCAGCAAAACCTATATCCCTCCAAAACAAACATCCAAAAAAACCTATCTAAAAGAATTGAAGAATGACTTCTTCAATGCCCATCAAGAAAATAATTATAATGATTTTGATTACGAGGGATTGATTTATAAAAAAGTTTCCCAAGAAGGTCCGGCCTTGGCTGTGGGTGACATCAATGGTGACGGCAACGAAGATGTATACGTAGGTGGCGCTAAGGGGGATTCTGGTTTTCTATACCTTCACAACGGCAATGGCTCTTTTTCAACCAAAAGACAGCAAACTTTTGAGTTGGACAGTGGCTTTGAAGATACCGCAGCTGTTTTTTTTGATGCTGATGGCGATGGTGATTTAGATATCATGGTTGCAAGCGGGGGCAACGAGGTTGGCAAACAGAATGCATACCGCCCAAGGCTGTATTTGAACGATGGCAAAGGAAGTTTCTCAAAATCTGGGCAAAACCTTCCGTCAAACTTCAAGAACATGTCTGTGATTGCCCCAGAGGATTTCGATGGTGATGGGGATATTGATGTTTTCATCGGCTCACGAAGCGTTGTTGGGGTGTATGGCCTAGATCCCGACCATCTGTTGCTTGAAAACCGAGACGGTGAATTTGTCGATGTCACTGAACGCAGTGGTTATGACCTTAAAGATACCGGTATGGTGACCGATGCCATTTGGGCCGATATTGATGGGGATACTAAAAAAGACCTCATCACAGTATCAGAATGGGGCGTCCCCATCATCTACAAAAACTCTGGCCGACGGGTCTCAAAAATAGAGACCTCCCTAGATAGCCTTTCAGGATGGTGGAACACCGTGGAAGCTGCAGATTTGGATAATGATGGTGACCTTGACCTTATTTTGGGAAATCAAGGTGAAAACCTTCACTACAAGCCTAAAAAAGGTCATCCAATGAAACTGTGGATCAATGATTTTGACAATAATGGCACCATCGAACAAATCGTGACCACAAATTATGATGGTGGCGATTATCCAATTCATCAAAAAAAGGAACTTACCGAACAATTGGTTTCACTCAAAAAGCAAAATTTAAAGGCTTCTGATTATGCAAAGCGCACCATCAATGAGCTTTTTTCTAAAGAGGTACTTGGTAATTCCATCGTAAAAGAAAGTGAGTATTCAGAATCGATTGTTGCGATGAATGAAGGCAATGGCCAATTTACCATCAAAAAACTGCCCGCACGCGCCCAATTCTCATGCATCTGTGACATTGCCTGTGAAGACGTAAACAATGATGGGCACCTTGACCTCATCATGGCGGGCAACAATTTTGAATTCAAACCCCAGTTTTCGAGATTAGATGCCAACTATGGTAACGTATTGCTAGGTGATGGCATGGGTGCTTTTGACTGGAAAAACTATGATGAAAGTGGGTTCTTTATTCGCGGCGAGGTCAAACACTTAAAAAAGCTCAAGAGTAGCAATGGCAAATTATACCTCATTGCGGCCATCAACGACGAAAAACCAAAGATTTTTGCGATTAATGAATAAGGCTGTCATTACTTGTCTTGGTATCTTATTTCTTTTGGGGTGTAAAAAGGGGGGTGACCTTTTTGAAAATCCGCCTTCAAAAAGAACGGGCATCACATTTTCAAATACAATCTCAGAAACCGATGAACTGAACATACTCGACTATCTGTACTTCTACAACGGCGGTGGGGTTGCTGTAGGCGACATCAACAATGACAGTTTGGTTGATGTCTTCTTTTCTGGCAACCAAGTAAAAAATAAGCTCTATCTCAACAAGGGGGGGCTCAAGTTTGAAGATATTAGCCAATATGCAGGTATCGAAGGCAAAAGTTCGTGGAACACGGGTGTCTCGATGGCCGATATCAATGGTGATGGCTTGTTGGACATTTATGTCTGCGCCGTGGTCGGTATCAATGGGTTCAATGGCCATAACGAGCTTTTTATCAACCAAGGAGATAATACCTTTAAAGAAGAGTCCGCTAAATATGGTCTTGATTTTGACTCCTATAGCTCATCGGCCACTTTTTTCGATTATGATTTAGACGGTGATCTTGACTGCTACTTGCTAAACCATGCTGTGCATACTTCAGAATCGTACGGGCCAGTAGATTTGAGACGTCAGCGCAACTATGAAACCGGTGACAAATTGTTGAGAAACGATGACGGTAAATTTGTTGATGTAAGCAAAGAAGCAGGTATTTATGGGGGCATCAATGGGTATGGCCTGGGCATTGCCGTATCTGATTTCAATATGGATGGATATCCTGACATCTATGTAGGTAACGACTTTCATGAAGACGATTATTATTATCTGAACAATGCCGATGGCACCTTCACAGAGAGCCTGAAAGAATATTTTGGGCATACCAGTCGATTTTCAATGGGCAATGATGTTGCCGATATTAACCATGATGGTTTGCCCGATTTGATTTCTTTGGATATGCTTCCAGATAAAGAGGTTCCGCTAAAATCTTCTGAGGGTGATGATAATGTTGAAATACAACGTCTTCGTGTTGAAAGGTTTGGCTACCATTATCAATTTACTAGAAATATGATGTACGTCAACCAACCTGATGGAAATTTTATGGAGACAGCTTTGATGAGTGGTATAGCAGCGACAGATTGGAGCTGGAGTACGATTTTTGGTGATTATAATCATGACGGATATCAAGATCTTTTTGTGGCTAACGGTATCCCCCGAAGGCCTAATGATCTAGATTTTATAAAGTTTGTCTCCAGTGATCAAATTGCCAATAAAATAAACAACACCAAATTAGTTGATAAACAAGCATTGGATATGATGCCATCGGGCAATGTGCACAATTATGTGTTTAAAGGGCAAGAAGAATTACAGTTTGAAGACATGTCTGGCAAATGGATTTCAAATGATACTGTGATGTCAGGTGCTATGGCTTACGGAGATTTTGATAACGATGGCGATTTAGACATTGTGACCAACAACCTGAACCAAGAAGCCACGCTTTATATCAATAAAATCAACAGCAGGGCAAACCACATTAAGCTAAAATTCAATTACAAGAACAGAAACAAGTTTGGCACCGGCACAAAAGTGTTTGCTTTTTCAAAAGGCAAACAGCAGTTCAAAGAACTCTTTCCGAGCAGAGGGTTTCAAGCTTCATCTGAACCTATTGCTCATTTTGGGCTAGGAGAAATCTCTACCATAGATTCTTTGAAAATTATTTGGCCCGACAAAACTTATCAGGTCATAAAGCATGTTGAAACGAATCAAACATTGACAATTTCGCCCAAAAACAATAAACCCTATAATTATTCAAAGGATGGAAAAACTATAACCCCTTTATTTAAAAAACTGAAAGACAATTTGGGTATTGATTTTGTTCACCATGAGGATAATTATGTGGACTTCAATCGAGAGAAGTTGATACCATACAAGGTTTCGGATCGGGGGCCGGCATTGGCAATAGGTGATTTGAACAGTGATGGCAACGATGATATCTTCTTCGGTGGTTCAAAGTATTTTCCATCAAAAACATTTCTCTTTCAAGACTCGCTATTTGTGCCGCAAACGATTCAAAATGTAAAAAATGATTCCATCAAAGAAGATGTTGCAGCTGTTTTGGCTGATTTTGATGGTGATGAAAGAGATGATTTACTTGTTGGTTCTGCAGGTGGAGATTTCTTTGGAAAGTCTGAGCAGTTGATGGATAGCTATTTTATTCAGAAAGATACGGCCTATGTAAAACATCCGCTGCCCAATTCATTTGAAAATGCCTCAGTACTTTCGCCGAATGATTTTGATCAAGACGGCGACCTAGATGTATTTGTGGGAAACCATACCATTACAGGTAAATTTGGGCAGCCTGCTCAATCTTTCCTTCTTGAAAATGTGAATGGCTATTTTGAAATCGTTAAAGGGTTCAATCGAGATTTGGGCATGGTGACCGATGCCGTTTGGAGTGATTTCAACGGTGATGGCGCCGATGATCTGATTGTCGTTGGCGAATGGATGGCCCCAAAATTCCTCAAAAACGAAAGGGGTCGGTTTATAGAAACCAACATCCAAAATAGTACAGGTTTGTGGCAAAGCATCCATCCTTTTGATATTGATGCAGATGGCGATACCGATTATCTCTTGGGCAATTGGGGCTTGAATTCCAAATTCAAGGCATCTGAAGCGCATCCGTTGAAACTCTATTTCAATGACTTTGATGGCAATGGGCAAACCGAGACCGTTATTGCAATTTTCAAAGAGGACAACTATTATCCGCTTGAAACTTTGGATGGATTATCATCTCAAATGGTTTCACTGCGCAAAAAGTTCACCACATACAAATCATTCGCTGGAAAAACCATTGAGGATATCTTTGACAAAGAAATCTTAAACACCTCCAAAATTTTGGAAGTCAATACTTTGGAGTCAGGTTATCTAAAAAACAATAAGGGTGCTTTCGAATTCGTTGCCTTCAAACCCGTGCTTCAAGTATCGCCCTTAATGGATTTTGCCACCTATGATTTTGATGGTGATAAAAAGTCTGAGGTTCTGGCTGGGGGCAATTATTTTGGGGTCAAACCCTATCACGGGCGCTTTGACTCTTTTTCTGGAGCCTTGATAAATAATGAAAATGATATAATTTTGGGTGGTCATCTTGGGCTGGATTTCACCCAAAAATCAATTCGCCATCTAGAAATACTGACTGTTGACGAAACACCTTATCTTATGGTGGTGAACAACAATGACCAAGTAGATATATATACGATTAATAAAAGTAAAGACAGAAAATGATGAGAAGATTGTTATGCATGACCCTTATGGTCTTGATTCTGTTCGCTTCTTGTACCAAAAAACAGGAATCTATAGTGATTACCCCTGATGATTTTCATGCCTCGGTCGATAAGGTCACCGAGGTGATGATACATGACATTTTTTCTCCGCCTGTGGCCAGCAGAATCTATGTCTATCCCAGCATTGCGGCCTACGAGATTTTAGCCCTGACCAGTGACGATTACAACCCATTGGCTGGGCAAGTGCATGGATTGGATTCCATACCAAGACCGGCATCCCAAGAAAATATAAATCCTGACTTGGCAGCACTCATTGCCCATATCGACTTGAACAAAAGGTTGATTTTCTCAGAAGACCGTATTGAAAGTTATAGAGATAGTTTATATGAAGACTGGAAAAGAAAGAACAAAAAAGAGTTTGAGGCATCAAAAAAATATGGGCTGAAAGTTGCAGAACATATTGCAGCTTGGATGGACAAGGATAATTACAAACAGACCCGAACCATGCCCAAGTTCACGGTTGACTCTGAAGACCCTGCTCGTTGGCAGCCTACGCCGCCAGCGTACATGTCTGGTATTGAACCCCATTGGAACAAAATACGGCCATTTGTAATTGATTCTGCCAATCAGTTCAGTCCGGCTCCGCCACCACCCTTTTCAATGAAAGAAGATTCAGATTTTTTCAAAGAGGTAAAGGAAGTCTATGATATCAGTAACGAAATTACCGCCAAAGGTGACGCATCTGAAGAGGTGGCCATTGCCCAGTTTTGGGATTGTAATCCGTATGTTTCTGTAACAAGGGGCCATTTGATGTTTGCAACCAAAAAAATCACTCCAGGGGCACATTGGATCGGCATTGCCAAGATTGCGAGTAGAAAATCTGGAGCAGACGTAGCAAAAACGGTCTATGCCTATACCAAAACCTCAATCGCTATCGCCGATGCATTTATCAGTTGCTGGGACGAAAAATATCGAAGCAACCTGATTCGCCCAGAAACCCTTATCAACCAGCATATTGACGATAGTTGGGAGCCCGTTTTGCAAACTCCTCCGTTTCCTGAGTATACCAGTGGCCACAGCGTGGTTTCTGGAGCTGCAGCAAAAGTTTTGACCAGTATTTACGGCGATGGTTTTTCATTTGATGACGATACTGAGGTCGCCTATGGTCTACCTGTTCGTTCCTTTGAATCTTTCGGGCAGGCTGCCGATGAGGCTGCCATAAGCCGCATGTATGGCGGTATTCATTACCGTAAGGCAGTTGAAGTAGGTGTCAAGCAAGGTCGTGATCTCGGCCAATTTGTAGTGCACCATCTTGATATGCTCAACGAGAAAAAAGTAGCATCAAACTAACTCGATATTCATGAGAAAAATAGGTTTAGGGCTGCTCGTCATAGTGGTAGCTTTTTTGGTTTGGTACCTGTTCATCAAGCCTTCAGACTATATAATCCGTTTTGAAGCAAAAACCTTTTCTGGCGCCATTAACCAGACCATTAAGCTCTGGCATAGAAAATTGGATACCATTGGCCCAGTGAGACAAGATGGTGAAAACATCAATGAATTGACACAAAAGGTTCGTTTTGGTGACTCTGTTCATATTTATAACTGGAAAATCAAACCAATCAATGATTCTACTTCAAAGGTCATTGTTGGTATAAAAGATGAAAACCACAGCTTAATTAACAAAATCAATGTGCCGTTTTCAGATACCGATTTTGAAAAAAGGTCTCGAAAAACAGTGCTCGATTTAATGGAAAACCTGAAAGAACATCGAGAAAAATTCAAGGTAGCGATTGTAGGCGAAGAAGAAATTCCGACCAAGTATGTAGCGTACATACCAATCAAGACCACTCAATTGCATAAAGCTGATGGCATGATGAGAAACTTTAGTTTTCTCATGGGTGAGCTTTTAGACCGAGACATTAAATTCGATGGTTTCCCTTTATTGGAAGTTACTAAATGGGGGCAAGACAACGATAGCATCCACTTTAATTTTGCCAGACCCATTATTCGTTCAGAAAAGCTACCTATAGGAATAGGTATCAAATACAAAAGGATTTTTAAGAAAAAGGCATTGAAAGCAGAATATTATGGCAATTACATCACCTCAGACCGCGCTTGGTATGCATTATTGGATTATGCCAAAAAGAATGACATAGCTATTGAACCTACTCCCATCGAAGTTTTTCATAACAATCCTAAAACCGAAGGTGGTGAATTGAATTGGAAAGCCGAAATCTTTATGCCCATCAAAGAAGGTGAAAAATAAATTTTTGTCCATACCATTTCTTTTCCTTGTGTTGTCAACTGTTAGTTGCCAAAATTCGGGCAGGCTCAAGGTGCTTGCTGACATGCCCTCAAGCCTAAAAGAGAATTCTGGCTTGGCCTATTTTTCAGGAAACCATATTTGGGCCATTGAAGATTCGGGCAATAAGGACGAAATCTATGCTGTAGATTTTAAAGGGGATATCATACAGGAGTTTGAGGTGAAAAATGCCAAGAACAACGACTGGGAAGACTTGGCCACCGACAAAAAGGGGAATCTCTACATCGGCGATTTTGGTGACAATGCTTTAAAGAGAAAAAAGTTGATTATCTACAAACTGCCAAATCCTGAGCGCGAAAAAGGCGATAAAATCGATGCCGAAAAGATTGAATTTTCGTATCAAGATTCAGATAAAAACCCAGTTTCACACAACGCCGAAGCCTTTTTTCATTGGAACAATTCACTTTACATCATCACCAAGAATCTTGAAAAAGAAAGTTTCGGTACCGCATACGTGTACAAAGTACCTGATGAAAAAGGTGCTCACAAAGCCCAATTTATTGATGAAATAATTACTTGTGGAGAATATCCTATTTGTTCAATCACAG
The DNA here is from genome assembly GCF_039592695.1 of Allomuricauda sp. d1. Taxonomy (NCBI): domain Bacteria; kingdom Pseudomonadati; phylum Bacteroidota; class Flavobacteriia; order Flavobacteriales; family Flavobacteriaceae; genus Allomuricauda; species Allomuricauda sp. d1. The sequence continues at coordinate 233,754 of NZ_JBBUTK010000003.1, forward strand.
CGGCTGATATTTCTAAGGATGGAAGCAAAATTGTGCTCTTGGGCAATGGTTTTTTATGGGTCATCACAAACTTCAAGTGGGATGATTTCTCAAAAGGAAACATCGAAAGGGTTGACCTTGGCCTTAGAACACAGCTCGAAGCCGTCTGTTTTAAGAATAACAGCGCTTTGCTTTTGTCAGATGAAAGATCTCATGGTCTGGGCGGCAATCTCTACGAGCTAAATTTATCCAAACTTTAAAACCCAAAACCCAATCCGAAAGCGAAGCGAAGGCCATCGTCGCTACTGAACAAACCAAAATTCGCTGAAACGATTCCAGCTCCGTTCACGAAAAACCCACCCCCGAAGGAATTGTGCCACGTATCTGAATCTTCATCGGGCAGCCAGACCCGCCCATAGTCAAATCCGGCATAGATACCCGGTGTCACTGGTATGAAACCAGCCTGTTGTTTTCTCAAACTATAGCGTAAATCTGTATTTTGAAAAAAGGATGTTCTGCCATTGAAACGTTGAAAACGAAAACCGCGCAAACCATTGTTGGCACCTATGTTTGCGGCTTGATAAAACTCAAAATCGTCGCTCAGGTTAAAATGGGCCTTGATTTTGGTGGCCAAAACCAATCTACCATCTGAGCTTATCCTATGGTCTAAAGACAAAGAAGGAATGATGTAACCAAATGCCCTATCGGTATCACTGAGATTCATGGTGTACCCCGCTTGCAGCAAAAATGCCATCCCCATGGTCGGGAATGCATCGCTATCTGTGTTCGAATAGGAATATTCGGTATTGACCCCTAAGAAGTCATGTTGATTGTCGCGGCCTTGATCAGTAAAAAAATCTTCGATAAAACGACCCTCTGTTTCTTCCACTTCATAATTTTCGTACGAAACGCCCAATTTAAATTTTGACTCTAAAAAACCTCTCCAAACCAGCGAAGGCGCAAAACGCAGGGTTCTGATCTTGACACGGTTAAAATCAAAATCCAAGTCATCATCGAAGTTGGGAGTGTCATTACCAAAACCGAAGAAGTTTCGGGCAAAATTCGGACTGGTGAACTTAGCGGCCATTTCTAAATTGGCATTGCCAAAAACATTGGCAAATTCGCCATTGTAACCCAAATCAAAGCCATTTGTGGCAAAGTAAAAAGCACCATTGAACGTATGCCTAGCTGTAAAGGGGTTTTGCCTAAAGCCATTATGGGTATAGGTGTCGGTAAATCCGATTCGGAACCCGTCATCAGGATTAAAACCAATTGATGGCAAAATCTGATTGTTGCTTGCCTTGATTTTTATGAACTGGTACGTATTGGTGTCATAATCGTTAAGCCTGTGTATCCTACCGCCATAAGCTTCATCATAGGTGTTCTTTTTGGCCTTAAAATCATAGGTGTTTATTCCTTTGCTACCTTCAGCTATTTTGTAGACATCGTTATTTTGCCCCCCGACCAATCTGATTTTTATCTTTCCAGAATTGCCACGCACCTCAAAAACATCGTCATCGTCTAAGCCGTATACCCAAACTTCTTTGGTAATTTCTGGGTCGTATACTTTATCAAAAAATAAATCCGTCAATTCTCCATCTTTGATTCTATAGGCCTTGACACCAACTTTTCCGTTCTGAAGGTCAGTGATAATAAAATGGTCATCTTTATCGGTGCCAGTAATAACGCTGTACTTATTGAGGATTTTATAATATTCTTCCGCTGTCTGCAGAAGATTCGCCTTTCGGGCCAAAAGTACCTTTTTGATGTGCGCAACGGTTTCATCGCGAACCTCTTCCGGAAATTCTTGAAATGCCCGATCAATAACTGACCCATCGATGTTCTCTTGAATAAACTTTGCCTGTTTCTGCCATTCTTCCAAAGTGGTCTCTGAAAGTAGGGCCATATCCAATGCGAAGGTTCTGGGTGAAGACGTGAAGCCTTTCACACTCCTGATCTCCTCATGAAATCCTTCAAAAAGCTGTAAAGAGGGTATCGTTCTACTCGCAAATTTCATCAATGCCCCATCTCCTAAAATGGAAAACGGCTGATCCCGATCTCGTGGAATGGGCTTGAATATCTTTTTGTCATTTCCATCATTAAATTGTGCCCAACGCCATTGGTCTACGTGCCTATCCCAATCGCCAATCATAATATCAAAAAGTCGAGCTCGAACATAGGCAGGGGCATTAAGGGCGTATTCTTCATCCTTGCGCAACTTTTTCATCAAATCGTTGGTGCTCTCAATTTTCTTCGCGTAACCAAAACTCGCAATATCATGGCCCTCAGAAGTGTGTTCTTCAATCATGTAGAGTTCATCGCCAAACTCATCAACAAAACCCTTGAGCGCTTTTTGCTTGGGTATATAAAATAATTTTGGATTGGTATGGTAAATATTTACCGCATCAGCAAGCTCAGCAATAGTAAAAGGTGCATAGGGATGCGATCCTGTGTAGAAGTATTCTAAAATGTCTTCTACCGGAGTATTTTCAAACTTACCGATGATAAACTGCTCTTGAAAAGCCATGGCCTGTAAGTATCGCTCAGCGCTTTTTTTTAGGGCGCGCATAACGAACTGCCTTCCGTCTTTGTGTTCTAAACGCAAAGACCTCGATTGGTTTCCACCCCCCTTGCGAACCGGGGTCAACCCACCATACAATGTATCCAAATCGACAGTTTTTGCCTTGATTTTAGTGGCGTAGTAATTGCTGTACCGCTCGCCCCAAATACTTTTATAGAAGCTTGACCGATCCACCTCTTCGGGTTCGTAGACCGATGCTTCCATATAGGCTGGAAATTCGTTATTACCTGAAAAAGTTTCAGGTTTATCTGTCGGTGGGAAAATCTCTGAACTGTATGCCAAGGATTCCACTCCAGCTTCAATAATATAAAAATCTACTTTGGATGAACCATCCGCATATACCTCAAGTATAGCATAGCCATTTTGACCCGTGGAGAATTGACTTCCGCCCAACAATCGGGTAGCACCTTTCTTTGCCCCCGACCCGCTGACAATCTGGGGTATGTTCTCTTCAACGATGTACTGAAGGGTGTGCTCATGCCCCGACACAAAAATGACCTTCTCTGAGTACTGTGCGAGCGTAATGATGCGTTTTCGAAGTCTGTTATACCGTTGGTTTTGCAAATCTTCAATTGAAGGGCCAGCCGTTCTACGAAGAATATTTGCCAGTGTGCCCAAAATTGGAAGCGGAATACTCTTTTGGGCCAAGTGTTGTTTAACAGAAAAGTGGCCGCCATGTGAGCCATAGGTAAACATGGGGTGGTGTAGGGCCAATATGGTGGTTTTATCTCGATTGTCTTTGATGGCATCCTCAATTTCAGCAAAAAATCGAGTCCTGTCTTTTATTTCACATTCGTCATTGATGGTCGGAAATTTGTTCCAATTGGTCAAATACCACTCAGTATCAATGGTAAGCACGATAATATCATCACCTATTTCAATCTCTTCGATGGGACACCCGTTTTCAGGAAAGAACACCTCTTTGCTCTCCAACACCTTTTCAATGTACTTTTCTTGTCTTTTCAATCCTGCCGGACCGGCATTGTACCAGTCATGGTTTCCGGGAATAAACACTTTTTTGCCTTTATAATCTTCAAGGGTAGCCAATTGGGCATCCAAATGGTTTTTAGCTTCTATGTATGCCTTTGTGGAGTCTTTTTTATCAGGAAGCCCCGCAGGATAAATGTTATCTCCCAGAAAAATGGCGGTACTGCTCTTTTCGGCATCATCCAATCTGGCCTTAAACGCTTTTAGTGTTGGGTTCATGTCACCCATGGGGGATTTTCCGGCATCACCAATCAGGTAAAAGGTATGGGACACCTCTTTATTCGGCATTGGGGCAGCACCTGAAAAGGGCTCTTGATATTTGGGTTTGTACGTGGCACATCCCACCAAAAACAAAAGACATAATAAGGTTGGGTAGCATTTTTTCATTTCGGTATGTTCAGTCCAAATTTTGTATTTTGGGTTATTCAATATACGACTATGTCAGAAATCGTTCAACAGGCAGAAAATTATGTCACAGAGTTACTTACCAATAAATTGGATGCCAATTTTTTGTACCACAATCTCAGACATACCCAAAGAGTCGTAAAAAGTACAAAAGAATTAGCCGAACATTACAAGTTGGAGGCCACAAAAGCCGAAACGCTTGAACTGGCGGCGTGGTTTCACGATACTGGGTACACCAATGGCGTTTCAAATCATGAAAAAAACAGTTGTGGTATCAGCGAAGCTTTCTTGAGCGATAATGGTTTTGACAAAAAAAGGGTTGAAGAAGTTTCTAGGCTTATTATGGCCACCGAGCGTTACCACGAGCCACAATCGCTTAATGAGGAAATCATTCGCGACGCCGATGCCTCTCATTTGGGCCAAAAAAGTTATCCTGATACTTCTGAGTTGTTGAGAGAGGAATTGGCCCGCTTGGGAATTGCCGAATATACAATTTCGGAATGGCGGGAAGAAAACATAAAAATGTTCAGGTCTGAGCACCAATTCTATACCGATTATGCCAAAGAAAACTGGCAGCCCAGAAAAGACAAGAACCTGCAAAAAATCATCAAGGCCAAAAAAGACGAGAAAAAAATTGCCAAAAAGGAAGCCTTAAAAGCCAAGTTCAAAAGTGAAAGCCCCGACCGTGGCATTCAGACCCTGTTCAGGGTTCAACTTCGCAATCATTTGACATTGAGTGATATAGCAGACACAAAGGCCAACATTCTACTGTCGGTAAACGCTATCATCATTTCTTTGGCACTGGCCAATCTGATTCCGAAGTTGGACAATCCTTCAAACACCTATTTAATTTACCCCACCCTAATTTTTATCGTTTTCAGCATCATTTCTATGATTTTGGCCGTGATTGCAACCCGACCCAATGTGACCAGTGGCACCTTCAACAAAGAAGATGTAAAAAATAAAAAGGTGAACATCCTCTTTTTTGGGAATTTTCACAAAATGGGACTCAGTGATTACGAATGGGCCATTGAGGAAATGCTAAAAGATAAGGACTATATCTATTCTTCCCTCGCCAAAGACCTCTATTTTTTGGGCCTCGTCTTGAACCGTAAGTACTCTATTCTAAGATGGACCTATACCATCTTTATGATTGGAATGATCATTTCAGTGATCGCTTTTGGAATTGCCTTTAAGTACTTCGGGCCCGATCGTATTTTGACTTGATGCTATGATTGAAGTTCCTGCATCAGATCATCATAAGTGTAGGTCTTTTCAGATTTTGCATCTTTTTTGTACAAAATCTCGGCCCTGATCGCTTTGAGTCCAGTTACGCCTTGAAGACCTTCTAAATCTACGATTTCGATGTTGTTCGTGAAATAGCCCTTTGATTTCAAGAATTTGACATACCGCAGGTATTCACGTTCGTCACTTTTTTGTGAATAGACAATAGAAAGCTTCCCTTTTTGGGTCAAGCGTTCATTGGTACCCTTGATGTACGATTTGTCAATGCGCTTTTTGATTACTTCATAGCGGGCATTATAAGTACCATCAACATCAAATCGTTTCTCATCCATCCTGAATCGGATGGAAAGCGAAGTGCTGTAGACCAAAATCAGCGAAGTGACATCCAACTGTACAGGCAATTTTGATTTTAGGGAATAGTACTCGTTCTCCATCTCGCACATCACCTGTAATTGCCACAATCTCAAGTTATTGAGGTACAATGAATTGTATTCCCTATCATTAACGATAGACTGGCCAATGTAGAGGTTGTGCTCTACCCCATCGGTTTTGTAGCGCTCAAAATAATGTGGAAACATCTCTTGGGCCTGCTGTTGCTTTTTGTCTATCAATGCAGCCATTTTCATATTGGTCTCCATGACACTCTCATCATAATTGCGCCTGTGGTCATAGTATGATTCGGTGCCCATGTCAATCTGGCTCTCGTAGGCCACAATCAACTTCTCGAGTTCCTCATCTTCTTTCTTGAGATGTTTCAACACGGGATTTACCTCATCCATCACAAAATTGAAGACGGCCTGTTCAGTGTTGGTATACAATGTTTCTTTGACCTCATCAAGATGGTTGTCAATTCTGAACATCAATTCTTCATACACCGGTAGTTTGGTTTTTTCAAAGGCCCTTTTGATAATGCTCTTGACCTCAGAAAGCTGTATCATCAGGTCACGTTGAATGGCCATATTGCGTTCACGTGAAGAATCTTTGATGTCTATTTGCCCGTACAACGGATGAATGTCTTTAAAGACAATTTCCCTGAAAACAGGTTGGTTGCCATCAATCTCTTCGGTCATAAAGCGTTTTGCCTCTTCTTGAAATTTCCAATACACCGAAGGGTGTACCGTTGTACATTCATGTTGTATGATGGCATCAATAAGATTCTGCTCTTCTTCTATCGAACGCAGTACCGCCGATACGATGAATGGCATCACATCAACCAATTTGTTGGCATTGATACTGTTCAGTTCGTTGACCTTGTCTGAGACAAGCTCAAGAACCCCCAACAAATTGCCATCATCTGCAATGGGCGCAAGAATGGCACTTTTGATGCCCTGTTCGTGCAGATTTTTATAGGGTTGCCCGCCCTTTGACTTCTCAAAGTACTTTTCTACGTTGCTTATGGCAACATAATCGCTTGTAGTTATCAGTTTGCCATACGAATAGTCACACAGCATGCTGTCACATGACTCGGTTTCCTCTCCGTTCAAAATGTAACTGTCAATGCCTTTTCCATAAATTTTGAGAAAGGTATTGGTGCGGGTATCATAGCCTGTGAAGCCCACATTGATGTTGTTCAAACTGAACAGCGACCTGAAGGTTTCTTGAAAGCTTTCCATGAAACTATCACTGTTGCGTTTGTTGCCCCCAATCAGCGTGGATTTTATTTCTGAAATGGAGTGTTCAGCGGTAACATCGAACATGTTGGAAATCACAAATCCTTTGGTAATAAAGCTATTTGGCGGAATTTTTTCTTTCCATAATTCCAGATTGTCAAAATTCTCCAAAAGCTCGTTCAAATTCTCTTGTGTCAGCTCTTTTGATTTCTCTGTCGGAAGGATTTCCATAAAGTCGGCATTGTACAAAATACGGTAGTGCCGCATCACCCCATTCGCATCGGGGATGTCATAGAACAAAGGTCTCTTGAAGTCCATTTTGAATCCATAATAGAAAGACAAAACAACAGTGCACTGCATGATATAGTGCAGGTCTTCGGGCAAGTTCCGAATTTGGAGCTCAAAATCTTTACCTGCCTCCTTTAAAATCTTTTGAAAGCGCGCCGATGAATTAAAAACTACATTGGCAAAGGGTATTGATGCTGCCTTGATCTCATTATGGGTCAATACTGAAGAAAAAGTATCGGCAAGAATGGTCTGGATGACATCCTTTCGTTTCTCAAGAATACTCAGGTCGTCAAATCCCTCACGCAGTTCAGGGTAAGGTGCTTGGGCATCCAGAACATATTTGGCCCGTTGGCGGTACTGTTCATCATCACTCTCAAGCCATGCATCGTATTGGTTGAGCAGTTTGTTGAAACTGACCAATTGAATCAAGGGACCTTCGTCTGCGTAGTTCTTTTTCATACCAGTATTGGTCGAGGTTTAGCCTGTAAAGTTACAAAAAGCGGCCATACACCATTGTTAACGTATTGTTTATGCCTTTTTGGACTTTTTTTGGATATTTAAGGAAATTTAAGTGATGTCATCAAGCAGTAGATTGCAAAGGGCCTACGAAAAGGCAAAAAATATAGGTTTTGATGACACCTCAAAGTTTATTTTTTTCAGTGACTGCCATCGGGGCGACAACAGCTTTGCCGATGATTTCGCCAACAACCGCAACATCTATTTTCATGCCCTGAACCACTATTATTTGAACGGTTTTCAGTATTGTGAGCTGGGCGATGGTGACGAACTGTGGGAGAACCTTTATTTTGAATCCATTTTTGAGGCCCACAAGAATGTTTTCAAATTGCTACGGCAGTTTCATTTGGAAGGAAGGCTGCACATGGTCTGGGGCAACCATGATATGGTCTATCAAGACCAAAAATATGTGGACAAGCACCTCTCGCACTACTTTGAACCTATTGATGGACAGGATAAAGAACTCTTTGAAGGGCTGGTCTATCATGAAGGGTTGGCGCTTAAGCACACTGAAACAGGACAAGAAATTTTCTGTACCCATGGCCATCAAGCCGATTGGTGGAACTATGTCTGCTGGCGGATAGGGCGTTTTTTGGTGAGGATATTATGGAAACCCCTTCAAGTATGGGGCATTGCCGACCCGACCAGCCCTGCAAAAAACTACAAAGAACTCATCAGGATTGAAAAGCGAATCAAACGGTGGATTTTAAAGAACAATCTCAAAATCACCATTGCGGGGCACACACATCGGCCGCGGTTTCCCGAACCGGGGCAGATTCCCTTTTTCAATGATGGTAGCTGTGTACACCCGCGGAGCATTACCGGTATTGAGATCGAAAATGGCCAGATTTCACTCATCAAATGGCATATCGAAACCAAAATTGATGGTACGCTGCAAGTGGTACGGGTACTGCTGGAAGGGCCTGAAAGACTGGCTGACTACATGAAAACCTAAACCCTGCTTGCCAACATTTTTATTGCATTTACAAAATGGTTCAATTCTTCGGTTGTGGTATAAACGTTTGGTGTAATTCGGCATCCTTGAACGTTGGCATAGTCTATGGCCACGGTCCATACCTTGAATTCATCCATGAGGGTTATGGCCATATCTTTCGATTTCATCCCTCGAATGCCCACATTGGCGATACCACAACTTCGATGGGGTTCTGCTGGGGTGTTGATAACCACATTTTTCACATCCCGTAATTGTTCGCTCCAATACCGCTGGATAAATCGCAATCGTTTTTCCTTTCGTTCCGACCCAATCATTTCTAAATAGTCAATGGCATCGTTGATGGTCAAGTCGGTATGCACAGGATGGGTACCCGTGTGGTTCAATCGTCGAATTTTGGTCTTATCGTCTTCGTGCTCAGCGAACAAAGGCCAAATTTTCGGAATATGCTTTTCCCGTACATAAAGAATTCCCGCCCCCAAGGGAACACTGAGCCATTTGTGCAAACTTGACCCGTAATAGTCACAATCCAACTCGGCAATGTCCACTTTGATATGCCCCACGGCATGGGCCCCATCGACCATGACCTCTACCCCATGGGCATGCGCCATATCACAGATTTTTCGAATGGGAAGAATCTGCCCGGTAATATTGACCATGTGGCAGATCATGAGCAATTTGGTCTTGGGTGTAATTTGGGATTCGTACAATTCCACGATTTCCTCATCAGATTTTGGATGATTGGGCAGGGAAACTTCCTTACAGACCATTCCGTATCGTTTTTGCTGTTGGTGAAAATGGATGCGCATGGCGCCGTAGTCCTGCAGGGCAAAAATGGCCTCATCCCCTTTTTTCCAAGGGAATCCACCGATAACCATATCCAAAGATTCTGTAGTATTTCGTGTTACGATGAGTTCTTTTTCAGAACAGTTCACTAATTTCGCCAAGCGTGCGGCAACCGCATTCTTATTGTCCCATTGTTCGGTGCGCATGTAATACGAAGCCTCGTAATTAACCTTCCGCACATGTTCCATGTACTTGTTCAAAATGGGCGTGGGCACAAAATTATAATACCCGTTCTCTAGATTGATATAATCTGGTTTAAGCACATAATCTTTTCTAATTCTGGCCCAAAACTCCTTGTCATTATCCTTTGGATACGGCAGTGGACATACTTCTGGCTGAGCCGCCAGCTGTTGTGGCATGAAAGGGATGGCCATCGCAGCCTGGCCAAAATATTTTAAAAATTGCCGTTTTTCCATAGAATTTTTCTTTACAGAAATAGCTATATCACCAATAGTTTCAATTTACAAAAATTAAAACCCATCGGCATTAAATTGCTGAGACAATGGCGTTTCAACGAATTAATGGCATATTTAACAGCCCTTTACCGTTTCTATGGCAGGGTATTTGTTAACTTTATTTGATTGGTACGACTCAATTGAACAATGAAAGGTTTTTTCACAATAACAATTTTTTTGTTGGCAACCGTGGTGATGGTGGCCCAGGGCGATATTCCTACCACAAAACCATTGAAAATCGGTGAGAAGAACAATCTCGATATCAAGACCAGCAATCAGGGTACCTCATTGCGAATGCCCTCGGTCATTGATGACAATCTCACTTCTAAGGATAAATCACCTGACATCAAAATGTTGCCTGACAGGGAGTTGCTTCAAGCTGGACATGATTTGGTGATAGACCCCAAAGTCATCGAAAAAGAAAAAAAAGGTTCGAATAAACATTTTGGCGACCAATACTTGGGTGATTTTAAAACAAATGCAAAATTCATCGGAGTCGTCTGTCGTGATCATGAATATGTGGATGGGGATCGAGTCAAGATTTTATTGAACGGCGAAGTCGTTGAATTCAACGTATTGCTTTCTGGAAGTTTTAAAGGCATCAATATTGATTTGGTCAAAGGTTTTAACCGATTGGACTTTGTGGCACTCAACCAAGGTTCTTCAGGCCCCAACACCGCTCAAGTGGTCGTCACCGATGATAAGGGTGAGGTCATTCACAACAACCGTTGGAACCTTTCTACAGGTTCTACGGCCAGTCTCATCGTGGTCAAAGAAGAGGAATAGTCAAAACAAATTCCAAATTCCAAATAAAATTCTAGACTTTAGGTTTTAGTTTCTTGATACCATCTTTTTTCGTTGCCCTGGATGGTACTCTTCCTCTGCCCTTTGCTCTACATCCTCTTTGTAATATGCCGCATCTTTCCAATTGACATCGGCGTACATTTGAATTTGGTCATCAAAATGGGATGAATTGGGGTCACCACTTTGTCCACCAGCTAGAATCGTCTTTGCTTTGACTTTATCGCCAAACTCTACGGCTGCTACAAAACTGTTGCCACGGGTGCCGTAAATCTTTTTAGTGTCGTTATCGTAACGTGCCCCATAAGCCGCCAATGCTCCCCACCTGCCACTGGCAAACCCAATGGGAATACTCGGTTTGTCATCATCGAACGGTTGGCGAATATCCCCGTTCAAGCGTTGGTAGCGGTTCACTTCGCCCCACGGAACTTCCCAAGTGCCGAAATCAGCGACCAATTGGTCAATGGTCTTTTCAAATATTTTCAATTGTTCTCCGGGCTCGCTTCCCCAATATTCAATACGCTCCATGGGGTTCAGTCCTTCGGGATACTTACCTTCTTGATAATAGCGGGTTCCATAAAAATGGGCCAAGGTCATCGCCACCGATTCTTTTGAAGTCTTAAAATCCCAGTTTTCGAGAATTGCAATGGGTTTTGCAAGTTTCGGGTTTTTATCATCATAGCGGTTATAGGCTTTTATCAACCCTGGAATCAGGGCTTCAAATGCGGGCAGATGAGGGTCATGGGCCAAACTAATAAGGCTATCCAATGTGAAACCATCCTTACCTTTTAGCAACTCAATAGCATGTACCCCTCGAAAATTCTCTTGGTCTCGCGACATATATTTGGGATAATCTTCTCGTTTCGGACTATAATCCGCGGCTGCGGTGTAGGGGGTGGAGTTGCAGTTCTGTATCCATCCATTGGGTGGGTTTTTCACGAGGATGTTTTCATCAACTGTATGCAACCCTTTCCAATCGGTCTTCGGATTACTGCCATCGACGGGTTGAGTATAATCAAAGATGGTGTCCCGTTTCGGAATGAAATTCCCATGAAAATAAGCGATGTTACCCTCAGCATCGGCATAGACGGTGTTGTTGGAGGAATTGGTTCGAATGTCCATCATCTCTCGAAAGCCTTTATACTCATCTTGCTTGGTGCGGATGTACGATTGCTCTAACGCCTTCACAGGCTCCCACATCATGGCCGAGGCCGTCCACTGGCCATCAATAGCATGGGTGATGGGACCATGATGAGTATGGTACATGGGGAAGGTCTTCTCTTTCAAGCCCTCATCAGTCTTGTATTTTAAAGTGACCTGCGATTGTTTGACAGGTCGCAATTCCTCACCATACACGTAGAATAGACTATCGCCGTTCCTTACAATTGTTTCCTTAAACTCATCCATGACATCGGTGTAGGTGCTGGTGTGCATCCATCCTGTTTTTTCGTTGAATCCCTGATACACAAAAAACTGTCCCCAGGTAACCGCACCGTAGGCATTTAAATCTTCCTCGGAAACCACATGCACCTCACCCCGAAAATAAAACGAGGTATGTGGATTGATCAACAGCATTGCATTGCCCGATTGGGTCAACTCCCCAGCAATGGCAATACCGTTGGAACCCCGAGGCTCGGCCATTTCTTTTTCTTTTTCCATTTTTTGCAGTTCCATTTCGGGGATTTCCATTCCCGATTCATAGAACGTTTTGATTTTTCGGGTTGAAATACGTTCGATATCGCCACCGATGCTGCCCTCACTAAAGTACATGGGCATCCACGGTTCAAATCGGGTCAATAATTTGGGTTTTACTTCAGGATGGGTATGCAGGTAATAATTGATGCCATCCGCAAAAGCGTCACATAACTTTTTGAGCCACTTAGGGCTTTTTTCATAGTTTGTCTTGGCTTCCTCTTCAGTCATAAACAGTTTGGCACGAAGGTCGCTGTACAGAGCCTCCTCCCCTTCTACCTCTGCCAATCGGCCCGTGGCCCAGATGTAGTTCTGTTCCACCCGATTAAAATCGTCTTCGCATTGGGCGTACAACAATCCAAAAACGGCATCGGCATCTGTCTTTCCATAGATGTGCGGCACCCCAAAATCATCACGGATAATGGTCACATTCTCGGCCTGGGCCTTCCATTTTTCAACTTCAGGATTTGCTTCAGAAGTTTTACAGGCGATACATAAGATGATAGCAAAAAAGAGCAATTTCTTCATAAGTGGAACATTCTTTACAACTGTCTAAAGATAAATACTCCTGCCCCATCTGAAAAATCTACAGCCGGTACAATTGATTCCTGTTCCAGCAATTTTTTAAACTACCTTGCAACTCCCTTTTCAAAAATCAATGGCAGATAAAAAAGTAAGTGTTCTCAAGGCGTTCAAAACCATTATCTGGCCCAGAAGAAATCTCGTTTTTTTGGGTTTGTTGCTCATTGTCGTCAATAAGGCCGCCAGCTTTGTGGCTCCTGTTTCTTTGCGCTATTTTTTAGATGATGTGGTGCCCAATAAAGACTTTGATTTTCTTAAATCACTGGTCATCGTTGTCATCCTTTCTTTTTTGGTACAAGCGGTCATGTCCTTTTTATTGACCAAAGTACTGAGCATTCAGGCCCAGTACATGATATCTGAGCTGCGGGCTCAGGTGCAGAAGCAAGTGCTATCACTGCCCATCCGTTTTTTTGACAATACCAAATCTGGAGCCTTGGTCTCAAGAATCATGAGTGATGTGGAAGGGGTCCGTAACTTGATTGGCACTGGTTTGGTACAATTGGTAGGGGGAAGCATCACCGCCATCGTTTCATTGGTCTTGCTTTTGAGGATAAGCCCCACCATGACCCTATTGACCTTTATTCCCTTAATCATCTTTGCAGTGATTGCCCTAAAGGCTTTTAAGATTATACGACCCGTATTTCGGGAGCGTGGAAAAATCAATGCCGAGGTCAAGGGAAGATTGACCGAAACGCTATCAGGAATTCGGGTCATCAAAGGTTTTAATGCGGAGTCGCAGGAAGCTGAAGTCTTTGAAGGTGGGGTTGACCGCCTCTACCAAAACGTCAAGAAGAGCTTGACGGCAACAGCGGTAATGACCAGCTCTTCCACTTTTCTTTTGGGTCTGGCCACCACAGGAATCATGATGGGTTACGGTGGTTATCAAATGATTCAGGGAGAATTGACCACTGGAGAATATTTTGAGTTTACCTTTTTGTTGGCGCTTATGGTCGCCCCCATTGTTCAAATGAGCAATATCGGGAGTCAACTTACGGAAGCCCTGGCCGGGCTTGACCGCACCGAAGAGCTGATGAAAGAAACGGCAGAGGCGAGTGAAAAAAACCGAACGATTTCACTGTCCAGCATTCAAGGTCACGTGGTTTTTGACAACGTTTCCTTCGCGTATGAGGAGGATAAAGAGGTATTGCACAACATTAGCTTTGAAGCAAAGGCTGGGGATGTTATTGCCCTTGTGGGAAGCTCTGGTTCGGGCAAGAGTACCATAGCGGGTTTGGCCGCCAGTTTTTTGAATCCGGACTCAGGAACAATCACAATTGATGGAAACGATTTATCGCAAGTGGATTTGACCAGTTTTAGACAATTTCTTGGCGTCGTGCTTCAAGATGATTTTTTATTTGAAGGCACCATACGAGAGAACATTCTTTTTCCACGGCCCAATGCCTCTGAAAAGGAATTGGATGCCGCTGTAAAAGCAGCGTACGTCGACGAATTTACCGACCGATTTGGGGATGGACTAAATACGTTGATTGGTGAGCGTGGCGTAAAGCTATCAGGGGGTCAGCGACAACGCATTGCCATTGCCCGTGCTATTTTGGCAGACCCCAGAATTTTGATTTTGGATGAAGCCACATCAAATTTGGACACGGAAAGTGAGGCCCTCATCCAGAAAAGTTTAGCAGAACTCACCAAGGGAAGGACCACCTTTGTCATTGCCCACCGTTTGAGTACCATTAGAAAGGCCAATCAAATTTTGGTCATTGAAAATGGGCATATTACCGAGCAAGGCACCCATGAGGAACTCATTGCTTCTGAGGGAAGGTATTATAATCTATTTACGTATCAGGCGAGGATTTAAGCCAATTCTACTTCTAAACCATTCTATTGAATTTGGAAGCCCAAACGGCTATTGTCTTTTACATTAAAAGCTTCAGAGAGCATGATCAAATGTGCATAGCACTGACAATATCACGTACCGCCCCTTGTCTTAATGGCAAATCGTTACCTTTCCATCAATAATAAAAGTAATCAAAATGCGCGTTCGACCGATATTTTGTCTGTCCCTTATGCTTGCTTCCTTTTTTGCCAATGCACAGAAAATTGACAATTTCACCTATCACTTGGGCGCATTGGTTCGTGGCGACAGCACAGTCAAAAAACTTTCGTTGGTGTTTACGGGCGACCAATTTGCAGATGGGGGTGGCCATATTGCAAAAACATTGAAAGAGCACGGCATTAAGGGCGCCTTCTTTTTTACAGGAAACTTTTATCGGAATCCGAATTTTGAAGAAATCATCAAAAGCTTGGTCAAAGACGGTCACTACCTCGGAGCACACTCTGATAGGCATTTATTGTATTGCGACTGGAACAACAGGGACAGTCTTTTGGTCAGCAAAACCCAGTTCGTAAACGATTTGGAGAACAACTACAACGAGATGGCACGTTTTGGCATCACAAAAGAGCAGGCTCCTTTCTTTCTGCCACCTTACGAATGGTACAACCAAACCATTAGTGAATGGACGCAAAAAAAAGGGCTTCAACTCATCAATATGACCCACGGTACACTTTCACACGCTGATTACACCACTCCTGATATGCCAAACTATCGAAACAGTGAAGAAATTTATGATAGTATTATTGATTTTGAGGAGAAAAATCCCACTGGTCTCAATGGGTTTCTATTGCTCATCCATTTCGGCACCGATCCCAATAGAACAGACAAATTTTATCACCGTTTGCCTGAACTCATCACTGAAATTTCCGCTAGGGGATATGAATTCGTCACTTTGACAGAGCTTCTTGCAAACCGTTAGTTTTAGCAGTATATTTCCTAATAGATCACATCTTAAAATTGCCGTTTCAATGTACCGTTTTCTTGTATTGATAGTGTTGTTTGGGCAATCTGTTTTTGGCAGTGCGATTTCTGAAAATATACACATACGCATAAACCAATTGGGGTATCTTCCTGAAGAATCAAAAATCGCCTTGGTCTTTTCGAGTCAAAGGGTCAATGAAGATTTTCTTCTGATTTCTGCGGATGGGCAACAACCTGTCATGACCATCACTCCCAAACGTTCAAAACAAAAAAGTTGGGGAACCTTTCAGTACTATTATACACTTGATTTTACGGGAATTTCCCGAGAGGGATACTATTTTTTACAGGGGAAGAGGACAAAGACCAAGTCACGGCCCTTTGCGATTTCTATGGATGCCTACTTGCACAAAAGCGAAAAATTGTTGGAGTTCATGCGGCAGCAGCGCTGTGGTTACAATCCATTCTTTGATATGGTATGCCACCAGCGGGACGGCCGTTCTTTTTACGGCCCCATGCCTGACTCAACCTTTGTCGATGCCACGGGCGGTTGGCACGATGCGGGGGATCAATTGAAATACCTCATCACGGGAAGCTATGCCACGGCGCACATGCTCAAGGCCTATGAACAGTACCCTGACAGTTTTTTAGACCAAACAAATGCACTGGGCCAGCCGTTCCCCAATGACATTCCCGATGTGCTCGATGAGGCCAAATGGGGGTTGGATTGGATTTTAAAACTACATTCTGCACCTGACCAATTGATCCATCAAATCGCCGATGACCGAGACCATCGCGGTTGGAAAATGCCCGATGAAGACAACTCTGACTATGGTTGGGGGCCGAACAGCTACCGAGTGGCCTACTTTGCCACGGGTAAGCCCCAAGGGCTGAACAAGTACCAAAGTGAGGCCCAGGGCGTATCGAATTTGGCAGGGCGTTCGGCTGCCGCAATGGCGATTGCACATCGTATCTGGAAAAACAAATTAAAGGATAGCCTTTTTGCGGAAATCTGCCTAAAAGCAGCCAAATCACTCTATAAACTGGGAAAAGAAAAAGAGGGGTTTCAGCAGGGCAATTCGTATGGTGCCCCCTACCGCTATTCTGAAAAGACATGGGCCGACGATATGGAGTGGGGAGCAGCTGAACTCTATAAAACAACAGGTGAAAAGCATTATTTGGAGGATGCCAAAACGTATGCACGTAAAGCCAATACCGTTTCTTGGATGCAGCATGATTCCGTACCGCACTATCAATATTATCCCTTTGTGAATTTGGGGCATTTTGCACTCTATGAGCATGTTGATGATGAATTCAAAAAAACGCTCGCCGATTATTACAAAAGCGGCATCGAAGAAACCGTAAAAAGAAGTAAGACCAATGCCTATCAGATAGGAATTCCGTTCATTTGGTGCTCTAACAACCTCTTGACCAGTCTTATCACCCAAGGAATCCTATATGAAAAAATGACCGGTGACGATACCTATTCAGCGTTCATGGTCTTGCAGCGCGATTGGCTTTTTGGTCGAAATCCTTGGGGCACCTCAATGTTCACCAAGATGCCCGAAGATGGCGAATATCCTTTGGATGTGCACACCAGTACGTGGGCGATGACCAAAAAAGAAGTGCCCGGAGGTCTTGTTGATGGCCCTGTTTACAACACCATTTATAATTCGTTGAAGGGATTGAAACTCAACGAACCTGATGAATTTGCCATCTTCCAGAACGATTTCGTTACCTACCACGATGATATCGGTGACTATTCTACCAACGAACCCACCATGGATGGTACTGCGGGGGCCATATTGATGATGGCCCATTGGGGAAACCCGCAATGATGATAGTAAAAGTGCAATTTACATTTCCTCCGGGGCCAACTCTACTTTTAATCCGTCAAGTTCTGGGGTCATGTGAATTTGACAGCCCAAACGACTATTGTCTTTTACATTAAAAGCTTCAGAGAGCATGGCTTCTTCATCATCAGACTTTTCAGGCAGCTCATGATCGGATTCCACATAGCATTGACAAGAGGCACACATGGCCATACCGCCGCAAATACCGATGGTACCCTCTGGAGCCAGTTCATACGAACGCACGACCTCCATCAAGTTCATGTTCATATCGGTCGGAGCATCCACTTCGTGGGTCACACCTTCACGGTCGGTTATTTTTATTTTGATATCGGTCATTTTACACCCCTAAAGTCCCCTCAAGGGGACAATCCTTACTAATTAACTAATCGATTGCCTTCACCACCGCTTTGGGGGCTTCCTTTTTACTGCCGTCAAAACCAGTCACCCCACCTACTGTGGTATACTTCATCACGTATTTTTTATCGGGATGGATGCGTTGATAAGCGCTCTGGCACATCAGAGTCGCTTCGTGGAAACCACAAAGGATCAATTTCAACTTACCGGGATAGGTATTCACATCGCCAATCGCATAGACCCCGGTAATGTTGGTCTGGTAATCCAACGTATTGTCGACCTTGATGGCGTTCTTTTCGATTTCCAGCCCCCAATCAGCCAACGGGCCCAATTTTGGTGAAAGCCCGAATAGTGGAATAAAATTGTCCACCTCCACACGAATGTCTTCTTTCGGATTGTTGTTCTTACGCACCAAAACAGCTTTCAAGGTCTTTTCGCCTTCCAAAGCCACCACTTCTGCGGGAGTGATTAGGTTGATTTTACCAAGGTTCTTCAGTTCCTGTACTTTTTCCACGGAATCCAGCGCCCCGCGAAACTCGTTGCGGCGGTGCACCAAGGTAACCTTATCGGCCACATTGGCCAAAAAAATGCTCCAATCCAAAGCAGAATCACCGCCACCCGCAATCAAGACCTTTTTGTTACGATAGATTTCAGGATCGCGAATGATGTAGGCTACCCCATTGTCCTCAAATTGCTTTAGGTTTTCCAACTGTGGCTTTCGAGGTTCAAAACTGCCCAATCCACCAGCAATGGCAACCACAGGGGCATGGTGTTTTGTGCCTTTGTTCGTGGTAACGACAAAAGTGCCGTCCTCCAGTCTTTCTAAAGTATCCGCGCGTTCGCCCAAGGTAAAACCTGGCTGAAAGGGTTTGATCTGCTCCATCAAATTGTCGACCAGCTCGCCCGCCAAAACCTCGGGAAATCCAGGAATATCATAAATCGGTTTCTTCGGATAGATTTCAGAACATTGGCCCCCTGGCTGTGGTAGTGCATCGATTAAATGGCAACGTAACTTTAAAAGACCTGCCTCAAAAACAGCAAAAAGTCCCGTAGGACCCGCACCTATGATCAGAATGTCTGTTTTAATCATGAATCAACAAATAATTGGGCAAAACTAGGTTTTTGAAAAGATGGAATTTATGACTTTGGTCAGATTAGCTCAAGTTGACGACCTCTTCAATCTGTGGCACATATTTTTTAATGGTCATCTCGACCCCACTTTTAAGGGTCATCTGATTGACGGTGCACCCTATGCAGTTGCCCTCAAGCCTCACTTTTACGAATTTGTCATCATCAATGGAGACCAGGGAAATATCCCCCCCATCGCTTTGCAAAAACGGGCGGATTTCATCGAGGGCCTTCTCTACATTGATTCGTACTTCTTCAGATGTCATCTTATTTCTTTTTAACAGCAGCACAACCTGCCATAGTGGTAATTTTTATTGCTTCCGTGGGAGGAAGGGCCCTGTTTCTATGCACCAACTCTTGGACAACATTCCTAGTCAATTCCTCAAAAGCTTCTTCTGTTGGGGTCGCCGTCTGCAGTGCTGCCGGCCTACCCACATCACCTGCCTCGCGAATGCTCTGTACCAAAGGGATTTCGCCCAAAAAGGGTACATTCAAGTCATGTGCCAGATTTTTGGCTCCATCCATACCAAAGATATGGTATTTGTTCTTTGGTAGCTCAGCAGGAGTAAAATAGGCCATATTCTCTACTATGCCCAGCACGGGCACATTGATGGCCTCTTGTTGAAACATGGCCACCCCTTTTCGGGCATCGGCCAATGCAATTTCTTGTGGTGTACTGACCACCACAGCCCCAGTCACCGGAAGCGATTGCATAATGCTCAGGTGAATGTCGCCCGTACCTGGGGGCAGATCCAACAGCAAAAAATCAAGCTCGCCCCAGTGGGCATCAAAAATCATTTGGTTCAATGCCTTACTGGCCATGGGGCCTCGCCAAATGACCGCCTGATTGGGCTGGGTAAAAAAGCCGATGGAAAGCAATTTGACCCCATAATTCTCTACGGGTTTCATTTTGTTCTTTCCGTCAATATTGACCGATAAGGGGCGCTCTTGGGCCACATCGAACATGATGGGCATTGAAGGGCCGTAGATATCGGTATCCAACAGGCCAACCTTGAACCCCATTTTGGCCAAGGTCACTGCCAAATTGGCCGTGACGGTAGATTTGCCCACACCACCCTTGCCTGAAGCCACTGCAATGATGTTTTGAATACCGGCAATCGGTTTCCCCTTGATTTGGTTCACCTTGGGTTTGGCAGGTGCATCGACCTTTAGGTTGATTTTTATCTTGGCCTTTTCATATACTTCAGCATGAATCACTTTTAAAATCTCGACCTCGGTCTTCTTTCGGGCCTGTAAGCTTGGGTTTTTGATGGTCACATCAACTTCAACCTCATCACCAAAAACCTGCACGTTGGTCACTGCCCCGCTCTCAACCATATTTTGCCCCTCACCGGGTACGGAAATCGTTTCCAACGCTTTTAAAATTGCTTTCTTCTCTAGCTTCATCTATCGGATTTTCTGCACAGTCGTTTAAACTGATTCTAAATTACAAAGATACAGCTTGGGGCTTGGATTATAAAGCAGATGGATTGAAAATGAAGATAGTATGATAGGGAGTCGTTATTTGATGATTTATCCTAAATTTTGAAAATCTAGGAAGTTACAGCAGTCTATTCTTGGCTTTGAGACCTATCAGGTCTATTGAAGTTCTTTGGCGGGATCCCAAAAATGGTCTTGAAAGTTCACGATTTGATTGTCGACCACTTTGATGCCTTCATTTTCGAGTAATTGTTGCATGAGATTGGTGCCGTCAAAATGGTGCTTCCCTGTCAAAATCCCTACACGGTTGACCACACGATGCGCAGGTACATCTTTGGCCAATGAGTTATTCATGGCCCAACCCACCATTCTGGCGCTACGGGCTGCACCTAAATACTTCGCAATGGCCCCATACGAGGTGACCCGACCATAGGGAATCTGTTTGGCCACTTCGTAAACCTTGTCGAAGAAGTTTTGTTCTTCCATCTGTACACCTACCTTAATCCCCCCTTTTTAGGAGGGAACTATCAATTGTAAAAAATACGAATCAAAGTTATTATCAATAATACCACCATTAAAGCACTCAAAATATAGTTCGAGTTTTTAGAAAAGGTATTCGTCTTTGCTTCCAGCCTGTTGAAATAAAAGACATAGAGATACAGCACAGAAAAAGTGCCGCATGCTGCAGCAAAGACAAACGTCGCGATGTCTTGGGCCTCGAACTTGATCCATCCGGCTTCGTTCCACATCGCATTGAGCCCGCTGTAATAGGGTATGGTGAGCAGGTTGACGGCTGCAAGCAACGACCCCCTGAAAAAGCTGTTCTTTTTGCTGAAGTTGACCGAGCCAAATTCTTTTTTCTTTTTCTTCTTCGCCGAAACAAAAAAATAAATGGCAAAAAAGGCAAATACTGCGATTGCCGCTTTCAACAAGATATCGATGACTTCAGGATTGTTGTACAGAAACTTTGAAATGTAAACCGCAATATAGGCCTGAATCATAATCATGGTCGATACGCCCATGCTGAAAACAATCCCGTTCAATTTTCCCTTCTCAACACTGGTTTTCGCCGCATTCATGTTGAGCAAACCAGGAGGGACCGTGGCCATAAATGCCGCTGAAAAAGTCGCAAAAAAAAGAATCAACAAATGGGTCATGGGTCAGTCGAGCCTAAATTGAATGTAGGTGATTGGTTTTCCTTTCTCAAGATACTGTTTTTCATAAAAAGTCTGGATTTCAAGCACTTCGGCAGGGCTTCCCTCATTATGGTAGACATCATGGTTGGCGTATAGTATCTCAACTCCAATACCCTGCAACAAGCCCAAAGTATATCCATGCATATACTCACTATCCGTTTTTAGGTGGATTTTCCCTTCGGGAATCAAAATCTTACGGTATTTCTCTAGAAACAATGGATTGGTCAACCGATGCTTGGTACGCTTATATTTGATCTGCGGGTCTGGGAAGGTGATCCAGATTTCTGAAACCTCGTTTTCGCCAAACAACAAATCAATCAATTCAATTTGTGTCCTTAAAAATGCTACGTTGTTCAGACTGGCTTCGAGAGCGGTTTTTGCTCCCCGCCAAAAACGTGCTCCCTTGATATCAACACCCACATAATTTTTATCGGTATTTCGTTCGGCAAGACCAACGGTATATTCGCCTTTACCACAACCCAGCTCCAACACTATAGGATGCTCGTTTTCAAAAAAAGACGCCCATTTGCCCTTCCATGCAAATCCGTTTAAAACTTCATCCCTAGAAGGTTGGATTACGTTAGTAAAGGCTTCGTTCTCAGCGAATCGTTTGAGCTTGTTTTTGCTTCCCAAAACAAAAATTTAATGTTTTGGCAAAACTAAGGAAAACTGTAAGTTTCCAAGGTTTTGTTCATTTGTAGATTGAACTCATTTATGCCAGACTCAAAACGAATCTTAGTCGCCCCATTGAATTGGGGATTGGGGCATGCGACCCGCTGTATACCGGTTATCAGGGCGTTGCTACAAGAAGGGCACCAACCTTACATCGCTTCCGATGGAGTTGCTTTGAATTTATTGCAAAAAGAGTTTCCCGATCTGCCCTCTTTCCACCTTCCATCCTATAAAATCAAATATGCCAAAAAGGGGAAGCATTTTAAAATCAAAATGATATGGGATTCGCCAAAAGTGCTCAAGGCCATGGCCAAAGAAAAAAAAGCAGTCAAGAAATTGGTCAAAGAACATGACATAGATGGAATTATTTCTGATAACCGTCTGGGGGTGTACTACAAAAAGGTGCCCTGTATCTTTATTACCCATCAGCTGAATGTGCTTTCAGGCAATACGACCTGGTTCAGCTCAAAAGTGCACCAGAAAATCATCAAAAAGTTTGATGAATGCTGGGTGCCCGATGTTGCCGGAAAGCCAAATTTGACAGGTAAACTGGGGCATCTTAAAAAGTCTAAAAAGAAAATCAAATATTTGGGTCCGTTGAGCAGGTTTGTAAGGGAAGATGTAGAAAAAGTGTATGATTTGATGGTATTGTTATCAGGCCCTGAACCCCAACGCACATTTTTGGAAGAAAAGCTTTTGAAAGAATTACAAGAATTTGAGGGCAACATACTGTTTGTGAAGGGAAAAATTGAAAAAGAGCAGACCACTGAGACCCAACCATTAAAAAACGGTTCCTTAAAATTGGTCAATTTCATGCAATCTCAGACCCTCGAAAAAGCAATCAACGAAAGTGCATTGGTGCTATCCCGCTCAGGCTATACCACAGTGATGGACTTGGCCAAGTTGCAGAAAAAATCGTTTTTTATTCCCACCCCGGGGCAGTACGAACAAGAGTATTTGGCAAAACGTCTTCAAAAAAAGGGCTTGGTGCCCTACGCCAACCAAGAAGACTTTACCATTTCAGAACTAAAAAGGGTCAAAAAATACCAGGGCTTGCAACATTTTAACGTGCAAATTGACTATGCCTCTTTGTTTTCCGCTTTCTCCAATGTAAAAGAAAATTCAGAGCCCACACCTTCTTCACTTTCCACATAAATTTTTTCTCCATGGGCTTCCATGATATGCTTGACTATGGCCAATCCAAGTCCTGAGCCACCCTCTTTACGGCTGCCGCTTTGGTCAACCCGATAAAAACGCTCGAACAACCTTGGTATGTGTTCTTTTGAGATGCCCTCGCCATTATCGGTCACCCGAACAATGACCTTGTTTTTTATCAGATTTTCTACACTGACCTCTGTGGTTCCGTCTTGGTATCCATATTTGATGGAGTTGACCAATAGGTTGGTGACCACTTGTTGAATTTTCTCGCGATCGCCCAGTACATAAATTGGGGTGTCGTAGGTAGTGTCAAATCCCATGGAAATGTTCTTTTTAGCGGCTCGCATTTCTAACAAATCGAACACATTTTCAATAAGCTCAACAATATCAAAAACCTCTTTCTTTAGGTTAAAATCTCCCACTTCAAGTTTGGTGATAAAATCGAGGTCTTTGACAATGTAAATCAATCGTTCTACCCCCTTATTGGCACGTTCCAAATATTTTTCACGCACTTTTTTATCGTTGATGGCCCCATCTAAAAGTGTCAATATGTAGCCCTGTACCGTGAAAAGTGGGGTCTTCAATTCATGGGAAACATTTCCTAAAAAATCACGACGGTACTCCTCACGAATTTTGAGGGTGTCAATCTCAACCTTCTTGTCCTGGGCGAATTTTTCAATTTCCTCAGTGAGCGTTTTCATATCCGTCGTTATCGGCCGATTTGAAAATGAGGAAGACTCCAACAATGACACATCATCATATATTTTTTTCACACGCCTATAGATGAACCGTTCTATTCGTGCCTGTACAATGAGAAAAGAACCCAAAAAACTCAGTGGAAAAAAAAGCAGTACAATGCCTAAATCAAATTTTTTTAGAAAAAAAAGGATTCCCGTTAAAAGTGCGGTAAGTGCAAGGGCAATAAAGAAAGACGATCGAAGGGCAAACTTGTATGATTTCTTGAGCTGTATCGCCATTAGAATTCGCTGTTGTCTGTTTGAATGAAATGCAAGTTAGTCGCTTTCTAAACTACTGATAAGTTAACTGAACTGCATAACGATGCAACGTAAAGAAAAAAAGCCAAAAAGTGAATGTATGAAGATAATTTTTTAGCCCGTTAAAATTTTTTGAATGGCTTTTACTGAACAAACTTATACCCCACGCCCTTGACAGTCTTGAAATGGTTTTCGCCGATTTTTTCGCGTAGTTTTCGAATATGCACATCAATGGTGCGCCCGCCAACGACCACTTCATTGCCCCAAACTTTATCCAATATCACTTCGCGCTTGAATACCTTGTTGGGCTTAGAGGTCAACAATGACAGTAATTCAAATTCTTTTCTGGGCAAGACCATTTCTTTACCATCATTGACAATTTTGTATTCTTCATGGTTGATGACAATTTTACCTACTTTGACGATATCTTCGTTCTCTTTCTTTTCTTCCCGTAACCTGCGCAATAATGCCTTTACCTTACTGACCAACACTTTGGGCTTGATGGGTTTGGTAATATAGTCATCCGCCCCAGCATCAAACCCGGCAACCTGCGAATAATCTTCGCCACGTGCGGTCAAAAAAGTGATGATGGTATTTTCAAGACCAGGGGTCGTCCTTAAAATTTCACAGGCCTCGATACCATCCATCTCGGGCATCATCACATCGAGTATGATAAGGTGGGGCTTTTTTTTCTTGGCTTTGGCCACGCCTTCAGCACCATTTTTTGCTGTGAAAACTTCGTATCCCTCACTTGAAAGGTTGTAGCTGACAATCTCAAGAATATCTGGTTCGTCATCGACCAAAAGTATCTTAATGTCTTTGGTTTTCATTGCTGTGGAATTTTGGTTGAACGCCCAAATGTAAAGATAATACTATTACAGCTTTTGCGCTTAACGTTCATTTAATCTCGTAACCTTATTGTAACGCTATTGAAATAAACTCTTAACATACGGCTAACATGACTTTTACAGCACCCCTCTTTATTTGCAAAGTGAAATGAAAAGGAGAATTATCTCCACACTTTAACTATGAAAACAAAAAAACAAGGTATTATGAAAAAATTATTTTTAATGATGTTGGCGTTGTCAACGATGACATTTATTGCCTGTAGTAGCGATGACAATGGCGATGGTGGTAATGATGACCCGCAAATTGCCGATGCCGATGGTGATGGTGTTGAAGACAGTGTAGACAACTGCCCAAACCAAGCAAACGCTGATCAAGCTGACAATGATAACGATGGTGTAGGTAATGTTTGTGACGCTACGCCAGACGGTGATGGTGCTCAACCTGGTGACACAATCGAAGTAGATAACAATATTACTTCCGACACGACTTGGGATTCTGATTTCATTTACCAATTGAACGGACGAATTGCTGTCGAAAGCGGTGCTACATTGACCATTGAAGCGGGTACATTGATTAAAGGTTCTGCAGGTCAAGGCACAAACGCTTCTGCACTTATTGTTGCAAGAGGAGCTACTTTGAATGCCAATGGTACTGCTGATGACCCAATCATTTTTACATCTACTGCCGATAACATCGATATTGGTGAAACAGTGAGTCCTAACCTAACTGCCAATGATCGTGGCCTTTGGGGTGGTTTGATTGTTCTTGGTGCCGCTCCTATATCTGTTGCTGACAACTCAGGCACTGCTCAGATTGAGGGTATTCCAGCTACAGATGCCAATGGTAATTATGGTGGCACAACCGCAGATGATAGCTCAGGTACAATCACTTATGTTTCTGTACGCCATGGTGGTACTAACATTGGTGATGGTAACGAAATCAACGGTATCACTTTTGGCGGTGTTGGTTCTGGTACCACAGTCAACCACATTGAAGTACTTGCCAACGTAGATGATGGTGTTGAGTTTTTCGGAGGCACAGTTAATGTAACCAATGTCGTTGTTTGGGCGCAAGGCGATGATGCCATCGATATTGATCAAGCGTATTCTGGTACTATTGACAATGCAGTAGTTGTACAAGGTAGCATTTCTGACCATGCACTGGAAATTGATGGCCCAGAGGGTACCGCTACTGGCGAGTACACACTACAAAATGCAACCCTATTTGGTCTTAGTGACAATGCAGAAGACGGTGAAATTGCCGATTTCCGTTCAGGGGCCACTGGCGCAAACAATAACATCTTTGTAACAGGTTTCACTGGTGTTGGCACTGACCTTCAATTATCTGATGTTGAGTTGGATGCTGGCGATGCTGATGACAATGCGACAATATCTAACAATTACACTGCCGGTACTTTGTCTTTCATGAATTGGGAGGTAGTATTGCCTGCAGGTGTTGCCGCTGTAGCTGATATCTTTGATGAAAAGCTAGATCCAACTACTACAGATTTTGAAACAGCTCCATTTGCATCTGCTGTAACTACAGGAACTGTTGGTGCTGATACTTCAGTTTTCGGTTGGACAGTAACCAGCTCAGAATCTGGCGCATCATTTTAATAATGGCTTGTACCAAAAAAGACACAAGTCTAGCATGAAACAAGTAAGCCCGCTAGTTGATAGCGGGCTTCACTTTGTTCATGATTTTTTGAATTCAATTTTAAATGCTCAAACAAACAGCCATGAAGAAATCAATACAATTGGCATTCCTTTTTGCGATAACTGCTATTTTTACCTTATCTGCCCAAAAAGGAGCATTGATCGGCACGGTGAACGATGCAGAATTTAATGATGTGCTGCCCTTTGCCAATATTATGGTAAAAGGCACCACAACAGGTACCACGTCAGATTTTGATGGAAAATATGTTTTAGAACTTGACCCTGGCACCTACACAATAGTATATTCTTATTTAGGTTACGAAACCAAAGAAATTACCGAAGTGGTTGTCAAAGAGGGTGAAGAAGTAGTGGTAGATGTAACCCTTGGTCCTTCGGCCAATCAATTGGACGAAGTGGTCGTGACCACCACAGTCTCAAAAAATACAGAGCAGTCGGTGCTAAATCTACAAAAGCGCTCCGTAGCTTTGGTTGATGGGCTTTCGTTACAAAGCATAAAAAGAGCCGGTGCCAGCAATATCGCAAGTGCGGTAAAAAATGTTCCCGGGGTTTCGGTGCAAGGAGGCAAGTTTGTTTATGTACGAGGACTTGGTGATCGCTACACAAAGTCTATTTTGAACGGTGTTGATGTTCCTGGTCTGGATCCAGACCGAAATACATTGCAATTGGATATTTTTCCTACCAACCTGTTGGATAACTTGATCGTAATCAAATCTTTCACTGCCGACCAACCTGCGGATTTTACGGGCGGTGTTGTCGATATTGTCACAAAAGATTTACCCACACGTGAAGAATACAGTGTTTCTTTCGGTATTGGCTATAACAGTGACTTTCATTTCAATGATCAATACCAAACATTTGATAGTGGTGGCCGTGCTTTCGGTTTCGCAGATGGTGCCCATGATTTACCGATCAATCAAGATATTTCAGATTTAAACCCAATTACAAATACGCAAGAACTACGCGAATTGACACAACAATTTCCGCGTCAAATGGCAGCGCAATCGTCAACGAGCCTTATTGATTCCAATTTTGGAATCAGTTGGGGCAACCAATACAATCTAAGTGAAGAATCATCATGGCGGTTGGGCTATTCTGCCGCAATCTCATACCGAAACGAAACAGAGTACTATGATAATTATATTGATGGTCAGGTTTTCAGAAGAAGTCAAGACAACTCTGTTTTAGAATTACAAGCTGATCGTACCAACCAAGGTACACTCTCAACAAACAACGTTTTACTGACCGGTCTTGGAGGCTTGACCGTTAAAGGTGAGCGTAATAAATTCAAGTTGACATTGCTTCACATACAAAATGGGGACACACAGACTTCATTTTTTGATCAACAGAACATCATCTTGAACTCAAACCTCAGTGAAAGAACAGCATTGCTTTTCACTGAAAGGTCCATATCGAACATCTTGCTAAATGGCACCCACTCTGGATCCGAAGGTCTTTGGAATGTGGATTGGAAAGGTGCCGTAACCTGGGCCAATGTTTACGACCAAGATTTTAGGCTGACCCCATTTTTCGTAAATGAGTCAAATGGAAACAGAACCATTAATCCCAGTGAGGCAGGGGATCCTTTAAGGATATGGAGAAATCTAGACGAAATAAACCTCGTGGGAAAATTGGATATTTCTAGAAAGCATAAACTATTTGGCTATGATGCAAAAGTAAAATTTGGGGGTAATTACGTCTTTAAAAGTCGTGATTTCGGTGTTGATCAATTTGCATTGCCAAATCAAGATTTCGATGGGGAATTCAGTAGTCGATTTAATGGGGATCCCGATGAGATTTTGGCACCAGAAAATATTTTAGATGATAACCCACGTCAGGGAACATTTATCAGACAGGATTCAAATCCATCCGACTCCTTTGAGTCTGAAATTACCATTGCTGCTGCTTATGTGTCAGAAGAATTTAAGATTGCGAAATGGTTCAATGCTATTGTAGGGGTTCGTTTAGAGCAATTTCAGCTGACCTATACAGGTGCAGACGTGAATAACAATCCGATAACGGATCAGCAATTTTTAGATGAATTGGACTTTTTTCCAACTGCCAATCTGATATTTGATTTGAATGAAGAGGGGAACAAAAAAATAAGGACTTCCTACGGAAGAACCACCGCCAGACCTTCATTTAAAGAAGCTTCGACCGCTGCTATTATTGATCCAGTTTCCAATACCATTTTCAATGGTAATCCTGACATACGCCCAACCTACATCAACAATTTTGATCTTCGGTTTGAGTCTTATGGTGAAGGAACCAACTTTTTCGCCATTAGCGGTTTTTACAAAACATTTGAAGACCCTATCGAAATAAGCTTCATTCAAGGGGCTTCCAATCAGTTCATTCCATTGAACCTTGGTGAAGCTACCGTCTATGGTGCAGAAATTGAGGTGAGAAAAGATTTGGGTTTTATCGGACTTAATAATTTCTTTTTTAATGGGAACTATTCTTTGATTGAATCGCAGCAAGATCTTGGTATTTTTGAACAGCAAAGACGTGCAGATCCGGCTAACCTCCGTGACGGTGAAGAACCTATCACAGAAAGGCAATTGCAAGGGCAATCTCCTTGGATTGTAAATGCTGGTTTTGGTTACAACAATGCTGAAAGTGGTTGGGAAGGCAGTCTATTCTATAATGTTCAGGGCCCAACTTTAGAAATAGTAAGCGACGGTAATGTGGGCGATGTTTTTACCCAACCTTTCAATGATCTTAAATTTAATTTAAGTAAGACTTTTGGCGATAAAACTGAGCACAAAATAACCTTTAGGGCATCCAATATTTTAGATGATGAAAGGCTCAGTGAGTTTGAATCTTTTGGATCCGCGAATAAAATCTTTTCATTTTGGGAACCTGGTAGAACGTTTTCACTGTCTTACAATATCAGCTTTTAATCGAATTGAGTTAGTTTAGTTATATAGTTTATTGCAAAAGCCCCTGACATTACCTAGTCAGGGGCTTTTTTGTGCATTTCATCGAAAAGTGTGGCATTTTTCGCTCTTTTCAAATAAGGCCGCTGGGCAATTTGGCTATATTTGTGGCATACCCTTTGTTACCAATACTTTATGAAGCAATTCTACTTCTTTGCTTTCTTATTGTTCTCTACACTTGTGTTTGCCCAAGAATCGCAGGCCAACGGTGATATCGATGGTTTTAAGTTATATCCCAATCCCGTGACCAATGGCAAGGTCTTTATCGACACTGCTGAAGATGCCCCAAAAAAAGTGTTGATTTTTGATGTTTTGGGCACCAAAGTCTTACAGACCACCATTTTGGGCAAAGAGCTCAATGTATCAGATTTGGATAAGGGCGTGTACATTCTCAGGGTATTCGAAAAAGACAAGGTGGCCACGCGAAAGTTGATTGTCAAGTAGCTCAAAAACACTTCTTTAGCCCCATTTTATCTAGAAAATCACTGCTTTTTATCGCTTGACCTACAAAAACGGGCAATTCACAACATTTAATGCCTGAAAAACAGCACTTTGCCTATTTTTACAATGCATATCCCAAATCGTGCATGTATGAAAAAAATCTACTTAATCTTTTTAATGGCACTCCCATTGATGACATTCAGCCAAGAAATGTTGACCATTAATGATGGCAAGACCCAAGAGGTAAAGGGATTCAAGATGTACCCCAATCCCGCCTATGGTAATGAAATTTACATCACCACAGCTTTTAATGGCACCAAAAAAATTACAGTGTTTGATGTTTTTGGAGAAATTGTTCTTAGAGAGACCATTTCTACCAATACGCTCAATATATCAAGACTTGTACCCGGTGTATATGTGTTGCAAGTAAATGAAGGTAAAAAAACAATGACCAGAAAACTAGTGGTCAAATAGGGCTTGAACCCAACTTATGCAAAACCCTGATGAAACCCATCGGGGTTTTTTGTTTTAGCTACTTTTGTCCTGTCTATGAGAGGAGATGAATTACATCGTATTTTTTCGATTAAAAACGGCAAAGAATTTGAATCATTAGCACTTGAAACCTTTCAATATCAATATGAAAACGTTGCGGTATATCACGAATTTTGCAATTATCTTGGTAGGCATCCTTCGTCGGTTCATAGTGTTGACGACATTCCATTTCTGCCCATTTCCTTTTTTAGAACCCATGCTGTCATTTCAAAAAACATCCAGCCGCAAACTACTTTTCTAAGTAGCGGAACTACTGGTAGCAGGCCAAGTCAACATTTTGTGGCAGACATTGAATATTACGAGAAAAGTTTTCTCTCAGGATTCGATTTTTTTTATGGAAAGCCAAGCGACTACTGTATTCTGGCCCTATTGCCCTCTTATTTGGAGCGTAACGGCTCTTCATTGGTCTATATGGCAAATGAATTGATAAAGCAATCCGGTCATGTAGAAAGTGGATTCTATTTATATGATTTTGAAAAGTTGCATCAGAAGCTATCGCACTTAAGGGATAAAAAAACGAAGATATTTTTGATCGGGGTCTCGTTCGCTTTATTGGACTTTGTGGAAAAATACCCTATCTCTCTTTCGCACTGTACCGTGATGGAAACAGGCGGAATGAAAGGCCGCAAGAAGGAAATGACCCGGGAAGAACTGCACAGAAGATTAAAAGACGGTTTTGGTGCCGGCAGAATCCATTCAGAATACGGAATGACCGAGCTGCTGTCACAGGCCTACTCAAAAGGTGAAGGAAAGTTCTATACCCCCCCATGGATGAAAGTTTTTATTCGCGATACCGAAGACCCACTACAGCTACTTGAAAATGAAAAGACGGGCGGAATCAATGTTATTGATTTGGCCAATCGCTATTCTTGTTCATTCATAGCCACCCAAGACCTTGGCAAAAAGCATGCTGACGAGAGCTTTGAGGTTTTAGGGCGTTTTGACCATTCTGATGTCAGGGGCTGTAATTTGATGGTATTGTAAATTTCGCCATCCATAATCAAATCAGCACCATCTATAAAAACTTCAATAATCCTTTATCCTCATTTTTTATTTTTAAGAACAACCAATTGAAAATTTAGAAAAATGAATCGTAAAACCTTTTTGAAAGCCAGTGCTTTTAGCGTTTCTGCACTGGCCACAGTACCAGTATTTGCGACTGTAAAAAAAGAAAGTGAATCTTCATCAAAATCATTGGATCCCAAAATCGTACGCGCAGCGGAAGGAAAAAGGGTAAATGTCATTGGCGACCAACAAACGTTCAAACTCACCGGAAAAGATACCGATGGACAGTTTACCTTGATCGAAGAGGTTAATCCGCCTGGCACCATGATTCCACTTCATGTACATACCCAAGAAGATGAAATTTTTAAAGTGCTCGAAGGAGAGTTGGAAGTAACCGTCGGCGATAAAACTACTGTTTTGAAAGCAGGCGACCTGGCATTTGCTCCTAAAAATGTGCCCCATTCTTGGAAGGTGGTCAGCGACACGGATTGCAAGACCATTTTGAGCGCCTTCCCTGCCGGTATTGAAATCATGTTTGAAGAATTGGGCGAACTACCCGCCGGAAAACCAGATTTTGCCAAGGTAGCCGAAATCTGCGGACGCTACGGAATCACTTTCATTCAATAACAAGTACAAAATATTTTTTCTTACCCCGTTGAAGCAGCACAAATGTATCATTGATGAGGTCGGTCGTGGTGATTTCATAATTTTCGGCGACCTTTTCTTTGTTCACCGAAATGGAGTTTTGTTTTAACTCTCTTCGGGCTTCCCCATTGGAGCTTAAGAATCCCGTTTTGGCAGAAAGTGCTCCAATCATGTCCAAGCCCGTTTCTATGTCCGAACGGGAAACAGCAGCTTGGGGCACACCCTCAAAAACATCCAAAAAAGTGGTCTCATCCAATTTTTTTAAATCCTCTGAAGTGGATTTTCCAAACAAAATCTCACTGGCCTTAAGCGCATTTTCATAATCTTCTCTCGAATGCACCATCACAGTGATTTCTTCAGCCAATCGCTTTTGCAGTTCCCGAAGATGTGGGGCCGATTGATGTGTTTCGACCAAAGCCGCTATGTCATCTTTGCCCAAAAACGTAAATATCTTGATGTACTTTTCAGCATCTTCATCAGAGGTATTGAGCCAATATTGGTAAAACCGGTAGGGCGAGGTGCGCTTGGGGTCGAGCCAAACATTGCCACTTTCAGTCTTGCCAAACTTGGTGCCATCGGCCTTTGTGATCAACGGACAGGTCATGGCAAAGCCCTTTCCGCTACCGATACGTCGAATCAGCTCAGTGCCCGTGGTGATGTTTCCCCATTGATCGCTACCCCCCATTTGTAGGGTACAGCCATATTTTTGGTACAGGTACAAAAAGTCATATCCCTGCACCAATTGATAGGTAAATTCGGTGAAAGACATTCCTTCCTTGGCATCGGCAGAAAGCCGTTTTTTGACCGAATCTTTCGCCATCATGTAGTTGACGGTGATGTGCTTGCCGATATCACGGATGAAATCCAGAAACGAAAAATCCTTCATCCAATCGTAATTGTTCACCAGTACAGCAGCATTCTCGGTATTACTTTCAAAATCAAGAAATTTTGACAACTGCTTTTTAAGGGCTTCCTGATTGTGGCGAAGCGTAGCCTCATCGAGCAAATTTCTTTCGGTGGATTTTCCCGAAGGATCCCCAATCATTCCTGTGGCCCCACCAACCAATGCAAAGGGCTTATGGCCCGCCAATTGAAAATGCCGTAGCATCATGACACCCACCAAATGACCGATGTGCAATGAATCAGCTGTGGGGTCAATGCCCACATAGGCCGACCTCATTTCTTCAAGTAAATGTTCGCGTGTTCCGGGCATGGCATCGTGCAGCATGCCCCGCCATTTCAATTCTTCTACAAAATCCAATCCGATACTTTATAATAAACCCTGCAAATATACACATGTCCCTTTTGTGAGGTGTAAAAATCAATGCCAAATAAGTACTTTTGAGCTATGGTCTTGGTAACCGGCGGCACTGGTTTGATTGGTTCACATCTCTTATTGGAGCTTGTAAAGAACGGAGCCAATGTTCGCGCTGTGTACCGCAATCAAGACTCCATCAAAAAGGTAGAGCGCATCTTCGCCTACTATGGGGTTTCCCCAAAAAAAGTTTATGAAAACATTCAATGGGTCAAAGCCAATATCGTCGATGTGCCAAGGCTCGAAAAAGCCATGGACGGTATCGAATTGGTGTACCATTGTGCAGCTTTGATCTCATTTGACCCAAAAGACTACAAAAAACTGGTCAAAACCAATGTCGAGGGTACCAAAAATGTGGTCAATGTGAGCTGTGCCAAAGGGATAAAAAAACTGTGCTATGTCAGTTCAATCGCGGCATTGGGCACCGCTTTAAAAGGCAAGGTTATTGACGAACAAAATGAATGGAGCGATAAAAATGCCTCTGTGTATGCCACCACCAAAAGAAATGCAGAATTGGAGGTTTGGCGGGGCATGCAAGAGGGTCTTGATGCCGTTATCGTGAACCCCGGAGTGGTTCTAGGCCCTGGCTTTTGGAAAAGTGGCAGTGGAACCTTCTTTTATCATGCCGCAAAAGAGCGAGACAAAACGGTGCCTGGGGGTACCGGATTCATTTCAGTTTCTGATGTTATAGCCGTCATGATGAAGCTCATGGCTGCTGAAATTACAAACGAGCGTTTTGTTTTGGTCGAAGAGAACACGACTTTTCTTGATATGATGCAACGAATCGCAAAAAACCTTGGGGTTAAGCCGCCCAAAAAAATATACAGTTTTTTTCAAATTGAAGCTTTTTGGAGGATGGATTGGGCGAGGGCCCATCTCTTTGAAAAGCGGAGGATTTTATCTAAAAACATGGCCAAGTCACTGTATCAGATGGATAGCTATAGTGCCAAAAAGGTAAAGGATGCCATTGGGGTTGATTTTGAGGGACTGGAGGAAACTATTCGTCTTTCTGCACGTCTTTTTCGGGAAGACTATCCACAGCTTTTTTGAGCTGATTGGCTTTTTTGATGGAATCCGTGCGTGATTTGACTCCTTCTCTGGCACTATCGCTCTTTTTCTTTCTTTGTTCTTCCAAAAATTCTTTGTTCTTTTCCAATCGTGCCTGCACAGTCTCGTAAATATTCTCGTACTGCTGCGGAATTGAGGCATAATACACGTCACTGTTTGCAAACTGGGCACTATCAATATTGTGGATTTTGTAGACCAACTGCATCACTTGGTTGTCAAATTCTTGGGCAACCGATCTATTGGTTGATTTTATCGCCTGAAGTACGGCAACATCGTAGATGACATCGACCATCTTTTCTTTGGGCAACAAATCTTTTGGCTTTTCGATGACCTCTTCGGCACAACCCAAAACAATGAACACCAATATGGAGTATAACAGCCTTCTCATTCGCTAACGTTCAAAGGTAAGGCGTTTGGCGTTTCGTTCTTGTGAAAGTATACCATTGTCATAGGCCAAATGGCCGTTGACAAAGGTACGCATCACCTTCGAGTTGAAAGAAGCGCCCTCGAACGGTGACCAGCCACATTTGTATAGAATGTTTTCTTTTTTGACCGTCCAGGCAGCATCCGTAGTTACTTGAACTAGATCGGCAAAATAACCTTCACGGATAAATCCTCTTTTCTCGACATCAAAAAGCAGGGCAGGGTTGTGGCACATTTTTTCAACAATTCTTTCAAGGCTTATCTTGCCCTGATGGTGTTTTTCAAGCATGGCAGGCAATGCATGTTGTACCAATGGGCCGCCAGAAGGGGCTTTGGTGTAGGGGTTTTGTTTTTCCTCCAGCGTATGCGGCGCATGATCCGTGGCGACGATATCGATTCGGTCATCCAACAATGCTTCCCAAAGTTGTGCTCGGTCACTTGCTGTTTTTACCGCGGGATTCCACTTGATCAATGTCCCTTTTTCCTCATAATCCACTTCAGAAAACCAAAGATGGTGTATACAGACCTCAGCGGTGATTTTCTTTTCTTTCAAAGGAATATCATTACGGAACAAATCGGTTTCCTTTCCCGTCGACAAATGAAAAACATGCAATCGGGCCCCTGTTTTTTTTGCCAATCGGATTGCTTTTGAAGAAGATAGATAGCACGCTTCTTCACTGCGTATTATTGCATGATATTTTACGGGAATGTCATCGCCATACCGCTCTTTGTAAGTTGCCAAGTTCTTTCTGATGGTATCTTCATCTTCACAATGGGCTGAGATGACCATTTCAGTATTTGAAAAAATCTTTTCAATGACCGCATCATCATCGACCAACATATTGCCCGTTGACGACCCCAAGAACAGTTTTATTCCCGAACAGGCATTCTTGTCCAATCGTTTGATTTCTTCCAAATTATCATTGGTGCCCCCGAACAAAAAAGAGTAATTGGCATAAGAAGTCTTGGCGGCAGTGGCAAATTTCTCTTCCAACCGCTCGATGGTCACCGTTTGGGGGTTGGTGTTGGGCTGTTCCATATACGATGTGATGCCACCTGCAACAGCTGCCCTGCTTTCACTGGCGATATCGCCTTTGTGGGTAAGGCCGGGCTGACGAAAATGTACTTGATCATCAATGATGCCCGGCAGCAAAAAATCGCCTTTTAAATCAATGGTCTCGGCATGTTCATCTGAAATGTCAGCTACAATCTTTTCTATGGTATCGCCCTTGATGAGCACATCGCTCTCAACAATGTGGCCCTCATTGACCAATTTCGCATTTTTTAGCAGTGTTTTCTTCATCTAAAACTGTTTCTAGAAAATAAGCTTCTCAAGCGCATGCCGATGACCCCGTAAATAGCTTCCCAAATGATACTGGAGCTCATTTTTGATTTTCCGTTGATCCGATCGGTAAAAATGATGGACACTTCCTCAATCTTGAACTTCTTGAGATAGGCCCGGTACTTCATCTCAATCTGAAAGGCATATCCGACAAAGCGAACAGCATCCAAATCAATGGCCTCTAAAACTTTTCTGTGGTAGCAGACAAAACCAGCGGTCGGGTCATGAATGCGCATGCCCGTAATGATCTTGACGTAAAATGAAGCTCCGTAAGAGAGCAGAATGCGCGACAATGGCCAATTGACCACGTTCACCCCCCTTTTATACCGTGAACCTATTGACATATCGGCCCCGTTCAAACAGGCACGGTGCAGGCGGAGCAGGTCGGCGGGGCGATGCGAAAAATCGGCATCCATTTCAAAAATATACTCGTAATCTCGTTTAAGCGCCCATTTGAATCCATGGATGTAGGCAGTGCCAAGTCCGGATTTCTCCATGCGCACTTCTAAAAACAGTTTGTCAGGGTATTGATTTTGAAGCTCTCGCACATTGGCAGCCGTGCCATCTGGTGAATTGTCATCGACGACCAAGATGTGAAAGTCTTTTTTTAGGTCAAAAACCGTATTGATTATCGCTTCGATATTCTCAATTTCGTTGTAAGTGGGTATGATGACTAAACCTACGGCCATGGTAAACAATTGCAGCAGCAAAAATACAGCTTTAAACGGGTTTGAAAGTAGGGATGCATTTCCGCAAAGAAAAATCATACCTTCAAATTCGTAACTTTGACCACCAAAAGCAATTCATGGCCCAAAGGTTTCCGAAACTTTTTCTGCTATTGTTGGGGGCATTGTTCATATTGAATCTTTTGCAGAGCCATTTCACCCAGCTCATTTACGACGAATCTTACTATTGGTATTATGCCCAAAATTTGGCTTGGGGCTATTTTGACCACCCCCCAATGGTGGCCCTGATGATAAAGATTTCGAGCAAACTTTTTGACGGCGAACTCGGGGTGCGCTTCATAAGCTGTTTGCTTAGTGTTGGCACTTATGTCTTGATATGGTCTATGGTCGGCAAGCCGAAGAAAAATACCGAGATTTGGTTGTTGGCCGCTTTGTTGTTTTCAATGCCCTTGTTCAACGCTTATGGATTTTTAACCCTGCCCGATACACCACTGCTCTTTTTCACTGCTCTTTTTCTGTATTGTTACCGAAAGTTTTTGGGCGAGCCCACTGTAGTTTATTCCATTTTTTTGGGATTATCAATGGCGGGGCTCATGTACAGCAAATACCATGCGGTCTTGGTCATTGTCTTTGTCATCGTTTCAAATTGGAAACTTGTATTGAACAAACACGCCTGGTTGGCCGTATTCGTATCGCTCGTATGTTACCTGCCCCATATTTTATGGCTCTACCACTATGATTTTGTGACCATCAAATACCACCTTTTTGAACGCCCCAATCACGCCTATGATTTTGCTGAGTTCACCTTGGGGTATTTCTTGAACCTTATCATCATTTTTGGGTTGTTGTTCGTTTGGTTCTATTGGGCACTTTTCAAGAACCTGAAAAGCAAGGACCTTTTTGTGAAAGCCTTGGTCTATTTGAGTCTCGGCATTATAGTATTCTTCTTTGTGTCGAGTTTTGACAGACGTGTTCAGACCCAATGGGTTGTGGTTATCTGCGTGCCCATGGCCATTCTCACCCATCGCTTCATCACAGCGCAAAAAATCAATGTAAGATGGGTTTTTCGCCTGGCAATTGTGAGCTGTGCCATCTTGCTTTTTGCAAGAGTAGGGTTGGTCTATGAACCCTTGTTTCCTGTTCATTACGAAACGCATGGCAACAAAGAATGGACCAACGAACTGAGAGAAAAATCAAATGGTGTGCCAGTGGTTTTCGAGAATTCGTACCGACGGGCATCGATGTATGCCTTTTACACAGATGTTCCCACTTTTTCTTTGAACAACATCCATTTTAGGCTCAACCAATATTCCATCGACAGCTCAGAGACCAAGGTTCAGCACAAAAACATTGTCTATGTGACCCAATATGCAAAAAAAGGCGATATCAACTACAGCCATCCCGACGGCACGGTAGATTATGGTTTTTTCAGGAGGGATTTTGAGTCGTTCAGAAAACTGGAATGTATTCTACAGGAAAAGCCTATTGATTTAAACAAAACAGAGATTTCGGTCAAAATCTACAATCCGTATGACGAAGACATCGATTTTGACAAACTGAGACTGTTTATGGCCTACCTGAACGAGTACAAACAATTGTTGAAGAAATCCCAGCTTCCGATTTCAGAACATAGCATCCCCGAAACGTTGAAGTCAAAAGATACCCTAGAGGTTCTGTACAAATTGCCCCAACAAAACGTTGAAGACGCGGCGTATGTTAAATTTGGGATATCAGAAAATGGGTTGCAGCCTGGCATCAACAGTCCATCCATCAAAATAAAATCATGAACCCAGAATTGAGAACTATCGAAACCCAAGATTGGATCACCATTGTGATTCTTTTGGGGCTTTTGGTGTTTGTGCTGGGCAAATATTTCTACCAAACGCGGTTCATCAATTTTATAGTGCTGCCATTCAACAACAAGTATATCTTTCTCTATGGCAAAAAGGGAAAGTGGGCCAGTTCGTTCAATATCTTTATGTCGGTTTTTCAGTTGCTGAACTATGCCCTGTTTCTTTTTTTGGCACAACAACTTTTTTTCGATAATGTGCGGAATAACGGCCCCATGCTATTCTTGGTCATTCTGGGCGTTTTGGTCACATTTCATATACTAAAAATCACCATGCAATTGGCAAAAGCCTATATCTTCAATACCAAGAAACTTGTGTTCAACATCATGTTCAACAAGCTGTCGTATTTTAACCACAGCAGCATCTTTGTCTTTATCTCGAACATTTTATTGGTATACGTATTCTACGGCTCAAAATCAGTGGTCTATATCACTATTTTGATGGTTTTGGCCATTAATCTCATAGGATTTACAAATCTCTTGAAGAATCATCAAAAGTTGATTTTAGGTCATCTTTTCTATTTTATTTTGTACCTTTGCGCTCTCGAAATCGCACCCTTGGTGATTTTAGGAAGCTATCTAAAAGACTGAAGCTTATGAAGGTAAAGACGATTTTGGTGTCGCAGCCAGAACCGAAAATGGAAAACTCTCCCTACTCGCGACTTATTGAAAAAGAAAAGGTAAAAGTAGACTTCAGGCCTTTCATTCATGTCGAAGGCGTTGATGCCAAAAGCGTCAGACAGCAAAAGATAGACCTCAACAATTACACGGCGATTATTTTGACCAGCAGAAATTCAGTGGACCATTTCTTTAGGTTGGCCGATGAAATGCGCTTTAAGGTGCCCGACACCATGAAATATTTCTGCCAGTCAGAAGCGGTCGCTTACTATCTGCAGAAATACGTGGTCTACAGAAAACGAAAAATATACGTGGGCAAAAGATTGTTTGGCGACCTGATTCCCATGTTCAAAAAGTATAAGGATGAGAAGTTTCTCTTACCTTCATCTGATGTTCTGAAACCTGAGATTCCTAAAGTCTTGGATGAACTAAATCTGGATTGGAAACGCGGTATTTTCTACAAAACCGTGGTCAGTGACCTTTCAGACCTACGCAATGTGTACTATGATGTATTGGTCTTTTTCAGTCCATCAGGAATCGAATCGCTGTTCAAAAACTTCCCCGATTTCAAGCAAAACGATACCCGTATCGCTGTTTTTGGCAATAGCACGGTGAATGCCGCGACCGATGCCGGACTTCGAATCGATATCAAGGCACCGACACCCGAAACCCCGTCAATGACGATGGCACTTCAGAAATACATCTCTGATGTGAACAAGTAACTAGCACAAGAATGAACAAGAAGCCCCGTCGATCGACGGGGCTTCTTGTTTTAAAAGGCATACCGCTGCGGGCCGCCCCGCCGAATCTCTTCACTGGCGTACGACTCAAATTTTTTGAAGTTCTCTCGAAAAGCGTTGGATAACTTGAAGGCCGTTGTGTAGTAGGCCTGATCATCGTTCCAAGTGGCACGCGGACTCAAAACACTGGTCGGAACACCAGGACATTCACGAGGTTGTGCCACCCCAAATACAGAATGAATATGATAGGTGTCGTAGCTGTACAGTCCTAATTCGCCACTTAATGCTGCCGTAATCATCGCCCTGGTATATTTTAACTTCATACGGGTGCCCACGCCGTAGGGCCCACCTGTCCACCCAGTATTGATGAGCCAAACATCAACACCCGCTTCTTTCATCTTTTTGCTCAACATCTCAGCATATTTTGCTGGGTGCAGCGGCATAAAAGGAGCGCCAAAACAGGCTGAAAACGATGGCTGTGGTTCGACCACACCAGCTTCGGTACCGGCAACTTTGGCCGTATAGCCCGAAATAAAGTGATACGCCGCCTGTGCCGGGGTCAGTTTTGAAATCGGGGGCAGTACCCCAAAGGCATCCGCAGTCAAAAAGAAAATATTCTTGACGTTCTCTCCGATGGAAGGCTCTTGAATATTGTCGATATGATAGATTGGATAGCTGACACGTGTGTTTTGGGTAATTGAGGTATCCTCGAAATCAACATTGCCGTCGTCATCCAAAATTACGTTTTCTAAAATTGCCCCTTTTTTGATGGCCCCATAAATCTCGGGTTCATTTTCTTTGGAAAGGTTGATGACCTTGGCGTAACATCCTCCCTCAAAATTAAAAACGGAATTTTTGGGCGTCCACCCATGTTCATCATCCCCGATCAATTTTCGGTCAGGGTCTGTTGAAAGTGTGGTTTTTCCCGTTCCTGACAATCCAAAGAAAATGGCCGTGTCGCCATCTTCTCCCAAATTTGCCGAACAGTGCATGGGCAGCACACTTTTATCCACAGGAAGTATAAAATTCAATGCCGAAAAAATACCTTTTTTGATTTCGCCCGTATAACCTGTTCCACCGATAAGTGCGATTTTTCTTGTAAAGTTCAAAATGGCAAAGTTGTGCTGGCGGGTACCATCTTTTTCTGGGTCGGCCTTGAATCCCGGAGCATTGACCACCGTCCATTCCGGGTCAAAACCGGCCAATTCTGATTCGGTTGGCCTCAAAAACATATTGTGGGCAAACATATTTGACCACGGATATTCATTGATGACCCGAATATTGGTTCGGTACTCAGGGTCAGCACAGACATAAGCATCACGAACGAACAACTCCTTTTCATTCAGATAAGCGATTACCTTATCATAGAGCGCATCGAATTTTGATGGTTCAAACGGGATGTTGATGTTGCCCCACCAAACCTTGTCTTCGGTAATCTCATCTTTTACAATAAAACGGTCTTGTGGTGATCGGCCAGTGAACTCACCGGTATTCACAGCGAGGGCTCCTAAAGATGATTCTTGGCCCATGCCTTTTTCTAACGTGATGCGATGCAATTCATCGGAGGAAAGTTGGTATTTAACATTGTCGTGTGTGATTCCGTATACTTTTAACGAAATCGTTTTCGCTGCTTGGGCAGTCGTTCCCATAAAATTGATTTTAAGGTTGGTACAAAGCTAAAAAAATGTGCTTCCATAGCCTTGTCAAAAAGGCGGAATGTTTCATTTTTTGGTCAAAACGGCAAAAAACAGGTAGCCCCATCCTAAAATCAACATAAGTCCACCGATGGGTGTTATCCAGCCAATCTTTCTAAAGTCAATTCCCGTTACAGTCCTTGTGGCAAGCAAATAAATTGAAAAAGAGAATAAAATCACTCCAAAAGTAATCAAGTAAAAGACTGGTTTCTTGGTTGCTGCATTTAAAGAAAGTATACTCAATAACATCAAAAACAACGCATGGTACATTTGATATTTTACCCCGGTCTCAAAGGAACTGAGTTCATCTACGGTCAACACCTTTTTGAGCCCATGCGCACCAAAGGCACCCAAAACAATGGCCAAAACACCAAATACAAGTCCTGTGAGTAAAATTGTTTTGTTCATAACTAAAGTGTGTCTATCCTATAAAAATATAACAATTTGATACCTTCGTTTTTCGTCAAAGTAAAAGTAAGCAAAACACATGGTGCGCAACATTTTGGTATTGGGAACGGGTAAATCCACTTCATATCTTCTGGACTATCTTTTGGAAAAATCAACATCGGAAAAACTACATTTGACCTTGGGTGACCTCCGCCCAGAACTTATTCCCGATAACATCAAAAACCATCAAAATGCCACAGCTATTGCTTTGGAT
Source organism: Allomuricauda sp. d1 (assembly GCF_039592695.1). Lineage (NCBI taxonomy): Bacteria > Pseudomonadati > Bacteroidota > Flavobacteriia > Flavobacteriales > Flavobacteriaceae > Allomuricauda > Allomuricauda sp. d1. Next base: position 276,759 of record NZ_JBBUTK010000003.1, read on the forward strand.
ATTTTTGAGGATACCGCGCGTAAAAAAGCAGTAGAAAATGCAAATATCGTAGTATCAATGCTGCCGCCAAAACTGCATATCAAAGTCGCTGAAGATTGTATTGAATTCAAAAAACACTTGGTGACGGCTTCTTACGTAAGCGAAGACATCAAAAAATTAGATGCAGAAGCCAAAAATAGGGGGCTCGTATTCATGAACGAAATCGGTCTCGATCCCGGTATCGACCACATGAGCGCCATGGAGGTCATTGACCGTATTCGCGCCAAAGGCGGTAAAATGTTGTTGTTTGAGTCATTTACCGGTGGCCTTGTTGCCCCTGAAAGTGACAATAACCTCTGGAACTACAAATTCACATGGAATCCTCGAAATGTGGTCTTGGCGGGCCAGGGCGGTGCCGCCAAATTTATTCAAGAGGGCACGTACAAGTACATTCCCTACCATAAATTGTTCCGTCGTACGGAGTTTTTGGATGTGGAGGGCTATGGCACCTTTGAGGCCTACGCCAATCGTGATTCGTTGAACTATCGTAAGGCCTATGGCCTCGAAAATGCTCTGACCCTGTATCGGGGCACCATGCGCAGGGTGGGTTTTTCAAAGGCGTGGAACATTTTTGTGCAATTGGGCATGACCGATGACAGCTATACAGTTGAAAATTCTGAGGGAATGTCGTACCGCGAATTTGTGAATCTCTTTCTGCCCTACTCCCCGACCGATTCTGTGGAACTGAAACTGCGCCATTATCTCAAAATCGATCAAGATGATATTTTCTGGGGAAAGCTGATGGAACTGGATTTGTTCAATCCCAAGAAAACCATTCCGTTGAAAAATGCAACACCCGCCCAGATGCTGCAATATATTTTAGAGGACAGTTGGACGTTAAAGGAAGGCGAAAAAGACATGATTGTCATGTACCATAAGTTTGGCTACGAACTGAACGGAAAACGCAAACAAATCGATGCCAACATGGTGGTCATCGGTGAAGACCGTACCCACACCGCCATGGCGAAGACGGTCGGGCTGCCCGTGGCCATGGCCGCTTTGAACATTCTGAACGGTAAAATCAAGACGCCGGGCGTACAGATTCCCATTTCAAAAGAGGTCTACTCGCCCATTCTATCTGAGCTGAAAGAGCATCGCATAATTTTCAATGAATTTGAGACTCCGTACTTGGGCTACAACCCAGATTCGGTGGCCAGCTGATATCGCTTACCTTTGAGGTGTGCGGTGTTTCATTTGTATAGCGATTCTTTTTATTGCCAATCTTGGCTTTGCACAAAGTGCCATCCTTGAGAAAAGCCTATCTGATAGTGCCTTAGCGTTGACAAAGCAAGACGTTACCTATGACCCGAGTTATATTTCCATTGACTACCCTAATGGTGATGTGCCCAGCGATAAGGGAGTTTGTACCGATGTCATCATTCGGGCCTACCGAAAAATGGGGGTCGATTTGCAGAAAGAAGTGCATGAGGACATGAAGGCCCATTTTGATGAATATCCAAAAATCTGGGGATTGCAATCCACTGATAAAAATATTGACCATAGAAGAGTACCCAACCTCATGCTATTTTTCAAGAGAAAAGGTGCAGAAAAACTTATTAGCGACGACGCAAAGGATTATTTGCCAGGAGATATTGTGAGCTGGCGGTTACCCAATGGCATGACCCATATCGGAATTGTAGTCGATAAAAAATCATTTGACAGCAAAAGAAACCTCATCGTTCACAACATAGGTGCAGGCCAAGTTTTGCAGGATTGTCTTTTTGACTATAAAATCATTGGTCATTACCGCTACCTGCCTTTTTAAAGGATAAAACGTAATTTAGTTTCGAATTGAAATCAACCTCATGAAGAACTCGAACACTTTGGTCAAAATAGACGGAATCGACAAAAAAATCTTAAGGTTTTTGATGGAGGATGCCCGAAAACCGATATTGGAGATTGCCCGTCAGATAGGAATTTCGGGAGCGGCAATCCATCAACGATTGCGAAAGCTCGAAGCTTCCGGACTCATCTCGGGTTCCAAATTTGTCATCAACCCCAAGGTGTTGGGCTATACCACTATGGCCTATATCGGTATTTTTTTGGATAAGGCCATGAGCAACCCACGGGCGGTCAAGGAACTGGAAAAAATTCCCGAAGTGCTGGAATGCCATTATACCACGGGCAATTGGTCCATCCTCATCAAAGTTTTGTGCAAAGACAATGAGCACCTGATGCAGTTGCTCAACAAAAAAATCCAACACATAGAAGGGGTCTCACGAACGGAAACCTTTATTTCGCTCAACCAGCAGATTGACCGGCAGATTACGATTTAAAAACTACATTTTCCGCCACCTCACGGTTATATTCCAAATCAGCTTTGACACTGTCCAGTTTCATCTGAATGGTCATTAAGGGCACTTTTCCCAAAGGCAACCGTAATGAGGGATTATCAGCATTCACCAAATCAATGATGGCCAAAGCAGCTTTCTTCGGGTCGCCCTCTTGTTTTCCGTGCACTCCCTTTAGTTTTGAACGAAATGCCCCTGCGGTATCTGCATAATCGTAGATAACCTTCTTTGCTTCGGGAAGACCACTGCTAGCAAATTCCGTACGGAAAGGGCCCGGTTCTATCAACGAAACCTTAATGCCCAATGGTGCCACTTCTTGTGCCAACGCTTCTGAAAATCCTTCCAAAGCAAACTTACTGGCATTGTAAATACCGAATCCGGCGAAAGCCTTGATACCGCCATGTGAGGAAATCTGCACGATATGACCGCTGTTTTGGGCACGCATCTTTGGCAATACCGCTTGGGTCATCTTTAGCACACCGAAGAAATTGGCCTCAAAAACGGTTCGGGTTTCTTCGGTACTGGTTTCCTCTACCGCACCGATAAATCCGATACCAGCATTGTTGACCAGCACATCGATGCGTTTTATATCCGACACGACTTTTTCAATCTTTTCGTGGTCAGTAACATCCAGAAAAATGGCATGACCCCTTCCTCTGTTCACAAGATTAAAGGCTTCGATTTGTGCATCTTTCCTAAACGTTCCAATGACATAATCCCCAGCATTCATAACGGCTTCTGCCAATGCTTTTCCCAATCCGCTGGAAATTCCAGTAATCAACCAAACTTTTTTATCCATCCTTAAAGCTTTAAAAATTCAAGTTTCTCTTTAAGAAAATAACCCGTTACCAAAAACAACAAGGAGGGCAACAGCCAGATTCCGTTACCGATAAAGTCATGTGCCACGTGAAAGGCTACAATGTTGAAAATTACAGGTGCCAAAACGAGCCAGCCCAAAAAACGTGTTTTTTTAATAAACAAAAGTGCTCCGCCCAAAATCTCAGCCAAAGCCACCACCACAAAAAGGTAGCTGCTGAACATGGTGCCCAAGAATTGTTGTGCAATCGGGTCTGCGGGAGGTTCAACGGGAATAAAACCCAAGAACTTGTTTAGACCAAAAATGAGCATCAACACGCCCAAAATCCAAAAAACTACATTTATAACTGTATTCATAATCTTAGATTTAATTAGTAATGAAGCAAAGTTCGATAGGTATTGCTCCTAAGAAAATAACCTAGATTATGAAAAGTACTTGAACCAGTTCAAGATTCGATTGCAAGTTTCTTTCGGATTTTACTCAAAAACTCGGGGGTCATCCCCAAATAGGAAGCAATGACTTTTTGCGGAACCCGCTGTACCATTTCTGGATAGCGCTCCTGTAGTTCCAAGAACCGTTCCTCGGCGGTCTTGCTCAAGTTTGAGAGTGCTCTTTTTCTTGAGAAAGCAAAAGCACGCTCGGTGGTGACCCGAAAATATTCACTCAAAGCATGCATCTCACGGCACAACGGCTCGATGTCATCATAAGCCATTTGAAGGATAAGGGAATCTTCCAACGCCTCGACGAACAAAGTGGCGGGAGTTTGGGTGATATAACTGTAAAAATCACTGACAAACCAATCATCCATGGCAATCTGTACCGTGTGCTCTTTTCCCTCCGCATCCAAATAAAAGGAACGAAAAGACCCCTTTACCACATAGTTGCGGTATTGGCTCACAAAACGTGGTTGGTCAATAAACTGTCGCCGTTTGATTCTGGTTACGGTAGTAATGGACGAAATCCATTCTTTCTCGTTCTCGGTCAAGGTGACGTAGCGCTCGATATTGGCGAAGAGGTTTTGAAAATCTTCCATCCCGCTAAAATTAAAAAAACCTGCCCAAAAGAGCAGGTCTATCCCTTTAAATTAGTGCTTTCCCATAGACTGCGCTCAGGGTGACAGGCAGAATACGATAATTAATCCCTTCCGCCGAAAACGGCCCATGCCCAGTAGAGCAGTGAAGCCAAGGCACCCAAGGCAGCTACGAGATAGGTTCGTGCGGCCCATTTTAGGGCATCTTCAGAACCCGCATATTCTTGCTGGGTCACGATATTTTTTTGTTTTAGCCACGCCAATGCCCGATTACTGGCATCATATTCCACAGGTAGCGTAACAAAGCTGAACAGGGTCGCAAAACCCATCATCACCAATCCGGCGACAGCCACATAAAAACCAATTCCACCCAGTGCATTGGTCGCCATTAGCGCAATACCACCAAATACTATCCAAGTACTCATGCTTGAGGTCACGCTTACCACGGGAACCAATTTAGAGCGCATGGTCAACCATTCATAAGCTTGTGCGTGTTGCACGGCATGGCCAACTTCGTGGGCGGCAACTGCAGCTGCTGCGGCATTGCGTTGGTTGTATACACCCTCACTAAGATTCACGGTCTTGTTTTTTGGGTTGTAGTGGTCTGTCAACATTCCCGCCGTCGAAATAACCTTAACATCACGGATGCCATGATCGTCCAGCATTTTTTGGGCGATTTCGGCACCGCTCATGCCATTTTGCAGTTGTACTTTGGAGTATTTTCTGAACTTACTTTTCAATCGGTTGCTGACCAACCAGCTCACCAAGGCAATAGCTCCAATCAATATATAATAGGTCATCATAAGTTTTCTAATTTAAATTCATCAATAAAAATACAAAGATTCCCGCCTTCGCAGGAAGGGCACTATGCTTTTGAAAGCAAAAACCCCGCCACAGTGTGTAGGGTCTTGTTATACTGACAAAATGTACTTTAATGTCTCTATCGGAGAAAATCCCTCGCCTTTAGGCGAATACTTTAGTATTTTCCGATTGAGGGTTATTCGTTATTGGGTTAATAGGTTACACCTATGATTAAATCTTCAGCCGACTTTCAGTCGGAATCAAACATATCTCTTTTAGGTGATAAGTTTAGTTCAATATCGGTTCCCAATCGAAGGATTCCATGATTTCCTTATAGACTACATCGCCTTCGATGATATTTAGTCCTTCTGCGAGTGATTTATCCGTTTCACATGCTTTTCGCCAACCCTTGTTTGCCAAGTTCAACACATACGGAAGCGTCACATTGGTCAACGCAATGGTGGATGTGTAGGGTACGGCCCCGGGCATGTTCGCTACGCAATAATGCACGACATCGTCAATAATATACACAGGGTCTTCATGGGTTGTTGGTTTCGTGGTTTCCACGCATCCACCTTGATCTACAGCAACATCAACGATAACCGTGCCGGGGCGCATTTCTTTCAACATATCACGGGTAATCAAATTGGGTGCCTTGGCCCCTTTTAATAAGACTCCACCCACAATCAAATCGTGCGTCTTGATATGCTTTCGGATGCTCAACTCCGTGGAAAAGTCAGTTACCACATGATTCGGCATCACATCGTTTACATAACGCAAGCGTTTCATGTTTACATCCATAATGGTTACATGGGCACCCAAACCAGCTGCCATTTTTGCAGCCTGAATGCCTACGGTTCCTGCACCCAATATCAACACTTTTCCAGGAGCAACCCCGGGAACACCACCCAACAAAACCCCTCTTCCTTTGGCAGGCTTTTCTAAATATTTGGCCCCTTGCTGAATGGCCATCCGTCCCGCCACCTCTGACATTGGGGTCAACAGTGGAAGCGTACCTTCCTCATCCTCAACCGTTTCATACGCAATACAAATGGATTTGCTCTCAATCATCGCCTTTGTCAACGGTTCGCTCGAAGCAAAATGAAAGTACGTGAAAACAATCTGTCCTTCACGAACCAACGGATATTCTTGGGCGATGGGCTCTTTGACCTTTACGATCATCTCACTTTTCGCATAAATTTCTTCAATGGTGGGAAGTATTTCAGCTCCCACAGCTTGATAATCCTTATCAAAAAAACCGCTGCCTTCGCCAGCGGTTGATTGTATGTAAACGGTATGATTGTTTTTTGTGATTTCGTAAACTCCCGTAGGGGTCATACCCACACGGCTTTCATTGTTTTTGATTTCTTTGGGCACCCCGATGGTCATAATACTCATTTTTATGTTGATACTTCAAAAATGGACCAAAATAATCAATTTTGAAACTTAAAATCGATGAAATGTAGGGGCTACTCTTCAAAATAATGAGTTATTCTTAATAAACCCCTCCAATTTTAGGGGGTGTTCTTAAAAATTATTTGAATTTAATTTTGGCTATCAGTATTGCTAGGGCTAAAATAATGGTCACTCCATTGGCGATAGCCATACTGAGACTGTTGATGGCAATGCCATAGATGAACCAAAGAATGATACCTATCAAGAAAACGAGGTACATGACCAATGAAATATCTTTTGTGGATTTGTATTTCCACGCTTTGTACACCTGAGGAACAAATGCAGAGGTCGTCAAAGCGGCCGCTATAAGGCCTAAAATTTCGATGGTTGGCATAGATTGCGAGTGAAACGAAGCAATCTTCACCAGATTGCTTCACGTTGTTCGCAATTTAGCCAACAATATTCACAATCTTACCAGGTACCACAATGACTTTCTTTGGGGTTCTACCCTCTAGATATTTCGCGGTCTGCTCGTGAGCCATGACGGCTTCCTCAATGGCCTCTCTGTCCATATCGGTCGGAAGCTCCATCTTAAAGCGCATCTTGCCATTAAAGGAAATCGGGTATTCTTTTGTGCTTTCCACCAAATACTTTTCTTCAAATTTCGGGAAGGGTGCATAGGCAATGGATTCTGAGTGGCCCAGTTTCTCCCACAACTCTTCGGCAATGTGTGGGGCATAAGGGGATACCAAAATGGCCAAAGGCTCCAAAATTTCTCGACTTGTGCACTTTTGGGCCGTCAGTTCGTTCACACAGATCATAAAAGTTGAGACCGAGGTGTTAAAACTAAAGTTCTCGATGTCTTCCTCCACCTTTTTGATGGTTTTGTGAAGGGTCTTAAGACTCTCTTTAGTTGGCTCGGAGTCAACACCCCCCTCAAGGGAGGAATACAACTTCCAGAGTTTTTTGAGGAAGGAATGTACGCCCGTAATGCCTGCGGTGTTCCATGGTTTACTTTGTTCCAAGGGACCCAAAAACATTTCGTACAACCGTAGCGAATCGGCCCCATAATCTTCTACGATGTCATCGGGATTCACCACATTGTATTTGGATTTGGACATTTTTTCGACCTCGCGACCCACTTTGTACACCCCCCTTTCTCCCCCCTCAAGCGGGGAATTTCTATCATAAATGGAGCCATCTTCCAAAATAAAGACTGCATCCTTGTATTCGGGTTGCCATTTTTTAAAGGCTTCAATGTCCAATTCATCAGAAGAGTTGACCAAGGAAACATCGGCGTGAAGTTTGTGTATTTCAAATAATAATCCCTCAGAATCTAGATTAAGACTATACTCATTGAAGGAATTCCAAATTTCTTTTATTTCTGGAAATTTTCCTTTTGCAAAATTTACTTTTCGTTCAATTTTAAAATTCTTTTCAATATAATTTTTAGTTATAAATATGTCAGGTATTTTTTCTAATAAATCATGAAAAGACTTCCTGTTATCATGTTCGTATTTATTACTAATAATTAGAGATGGTTTTGTTCTGTACACAAAAGCACTCGTTCCCGTAATCATACCTTGGTTGATCAATTTTTTGGCAAACTCTGGTTTAGGCACATAGCCCTTATCAAACATAAATTTTTGCCAAAAACGGCTGTAGAGCAAATGCCCTGTAGCGTGTTCGCTTCCGCCAATGTACAGGTCCACGTCTTGCCAATAGGCAATGGCTTCTTGGGAGAAAATCTCCTCGTCATTGTGCGGGTCCATATAGCGATTGAAGTACTGCGAACTGCCCGCCCAGCCAGGCATGGTGTTGAGTTCGAGGGGGTAAATTCCGTTGTCCTTGTCTGACCCTTCGACTGCGCTCAGGGTGACAAGGTCATTAGAAACTACTTTGTTGTTTTTTGTATCCCAAGCCCAATGTGTGGCATTGCCCAAGGGTGGTTCACCGGTTTCGGTGGGCAGATACTTTTCTACTTCAGGAAGTTTTAAAGGCAAATGCTCCTCGTCTAGCATTTGTGGGAGTCCATCTGCGTCATAATACACGGGGAAGGGTTCACCCCAATACCGTTGCCGGCTAAAGACCGCATCACGCAATCGGTAATTGATTTTGCCCTTGCCCTGACCGATTTTTTCGAGTTCATCGATGACCTTTCGAATAGCTTCTTGATAATTCAATCCATTTAAAAAATCGGAATTGGCAATCACCGTGTTCGCCTTATCGGCAAAGGCTTCCTCAGAAATATCGACCCCCTCAAAAATATTGGGGATGTCGATGCCAAAATGCTTGGCAAAATCGTAATCACGCTGATCACCACAGGGAACGGACATCACCGCACCCGTGCCATAGCCCGCCAAAACGTAGTCGCCAATCCATATCGGAATGGGTTCCTTGGTGAATGGATGCTTTGCGTACGCTCCCGTAAACACTCCTGAAATGGTCTTGACATCAGCCATGCGGTCGCGCTCGGAGCGTTTGGCGGTCGCTTCAACATAGGCTTCAACCTCAGCTTTTTGCTCTGGGGTCGTGATTTTTTCGACCAATTCATGTTCAGGCGCCAAGGTCATAAATGAGGCCCCAAAAATGGTATCGGGGCGGGTGGTAAATACGGAAATTCTGAATTCTGAATTCTGAATTCTGAATTGAACTTCGGCTCCCTCAGAACGGCCAATCCAATTTTCTTGAATGTCCTTGAGCGGTTGGGGCCAATCGATGGTGTCCAAACCATCCAACAGGCGTTGGGCATAGGCCGTGATGCGCATCATCCACTGTGTCATTTTTTTACGAATGACGGGGTGGCCACCACGTTCAGAAACCCCGTTCACAATTTCGTCATTGGCGAGCACCGTACCCAAAGCGGGCACCCAATTGACCTCGGCATCGGCCAAATAGGTGAGGCGGTATTTCAAGAGTATGCGTTGCTTGTCCGCCTCTGAAAATTGCTTCCACTCTTCGGCGGAGAAAGTTGGGGTGTCATCGTCACAAGCAGCATTTATTTTGCTGTTTCCCTCTTTTTCAAAACGGGCCACCAAATCTTCAATGGCTTCCGCCTTGTCCGAATCGTTGTTGTACCACGAATTGAAGAGTTGGATGAAAATCCACTGTGTCCATTTATAATAGTTTGGGTCAGAGGTGCGCACCTCTCGACTCCAATCGAAAGAAAATCCGAGTTGGTCCAATTGGCGACGATACGTCTTGATATTTTCTTCCGTCGTAATGGCAGGGTGTTGCCCAGTTTGAATGGCGTACTGTTCCGCAGGAAGTCCAAAGGAATCATACCCTTGGGGATGCAGTACATTAAAACCCTTGTGCCTTTTGTAACGGGCATAGATGTCACTGGCGATGTACCCCAGTGGATGCCCAACGTGTAAGCCCGCGCCAGAGGGATAGGGGAACATATCCAACACATAGTACTTCGGCTTGTCCGAATCATTTTCAGCTTTGAAGGGTTCCTTTTCTGCCCACTTCTTTTGCCATTTTTCTTCTATATCCCTGAAATTGTATTCCATGCCCAGTGCAAATCTTTATAAGGGGCAAAAATAGGGGTAATCCCCATAAAATCAGCTATACCGATTCCCAATTCAAAATAGACCGATAAAAAATTTCATTTTCTTTGGCCGATTTCGAATTTAGAATTGGTATTACTTTTCTATTTTTACCGAGTATGAGCCAGTACATCGAACGATACCAGCGACGACGGTTGATTTCCTCCTATTTTTCAGTGGTTTTGAGCATCGCTTTGGTGTTATTTTTATTGGGCATTTTGGGGATGTTGGTACTGAACACCAAAAAGCTTGCCGACCATTTTAAGGAACAGATCACCATTTCGGTATTTTTAAAGGATTCTGCCAAACCGGTGGAAATCGACCAGTTACAAAAAAGTTTGGTGATGGCCGAATACACCAAATCGGCCACCTATGTGTCAAAAGAGGATGCCGCTGAACAGTACAGCGAGGATATCGGTGAAAATTTTGAGGAATTTTTGGGGTACAATCCCCTGAAAAACTCCGTGGATATCAATTTAAGGGCCGATTTCGTCTCGCCCCAACAATTGGACAGTATCGCCACAGAAATCTCGGCAAAAAGTTATGTAGAAGAGGTGAGCTATGACCGACCGTTGATTGCCTTGCTCAACGACAATGTGAAACGAATAAGCCTGTGGATTTTGATTGCCAGTGCTGCATTCACCCTGATCGCCGTGTTGCTCATCAACAGTTCCATACGATTGTCCATCTATTCCAAACGATTCATTATCAAGACTATGCAGATGGTCGGGGCAACCAAAACCTTTATACGAAAACCATTTATCGCCACCAATATCAAGCTGGGCATGCTCGGGGCATTGCTCGCATTGATTGCACTGACAGTGCTGCTGTTTTATGTGGACAAGAATTTTCCTGAGCTCAACCTCTTTCAAGATGTGGTGCTGTTGGTCAGTCTTTTTTTGGGGGTGTTCATTTTGGGCATTGTCATCTCATGGGTCAGCACCCATTTTGCCACGCAACGGTTTCTCAATCTTCGAACGGATGATTTGTACTACTAAAAGTAAAGTGTTGGAATTTGTTGTACGGCCATATCAAGAACACAATAAGCTGTCATCCTGAGCGGAGTCGAAGGAAACTTTGCTAAATTTGCGCCATGAGCAAAAAGAACAAGCAGTCCCAAAAGCCAAAGCAAAAACGAGAGTTTATCTTTCAAAAGAAAAATTATACGTTTCTTTTTATCGGTTTGGCCTTTATCATTTTGGGGTTCATTTTGATGAGCGGTGGGGGCAGTGACGACCCCAATGTGTTCAATCCCGACATCTACAACTTTAGAAGAATTCGCTTGGCGCCCACCTTGGTGTTGATTGGTTTGGGCATTCAGATTTACGCCATTTTGTTGAATCCGAACAAAAAGAAAGATTAGGTTGGATATTATTGACGCCATCATTTTGGGCATCATTCAGGGCCTCACCGAATTTTTGCCGGTTTCCTCCAGTGGTCATTTAGAATTGGGCAAGGCCATTCTCGGTTCTGAAGCCCTGCCTGAAGAGAGCCTGCTTTTTACCGTTGTGCTCCATTTTGCCACGGCTTTGAGTACCTTGGTGGTGTTTCGGAAGGATGTCCTCCAAATTCTGAAAGGACTGTTCCAGTTCAAATGGAATGAAGAAACGCAATTCTCACTAAAGATTATTATCTCGATGATTCCAGCGGCTTTGGTCGGCTTTTTTCTTCAAGATTATATGGAAGTCTTTTTTGACGGTGCCATCATCATTGTTGGCATTATGCTCATCATTACTGCCATTTTGCTTTATTTGGCCGATATGGCCAGAACCACTCAAAAAGGGGTTTCGTACCGCGGTGCCTTTATCATTGGCATGGCCCAAATGGTCGCCATGCTGCCGGGTATCTCTAGAAGTGGGGCCACAATTTCAGCTGCCGTATTGTTGGGCGTTGACAAGTCAAAATCTGCACGGTTTTCATTTTTGATGGTCGTTCCTTTGATTCTAGGGAAAGTGGCCAAGGATATTTTAAGCGGAGAAATCAATTTTCAGGGCGATGATACCATGGCCATGGGGGCGGGTTTTATCGCCGCCTTTATCGCTGGACTTGCTGCCTGTACCTGGATGATCAAATTGGTGCGCCAGAGCAAGCTGACCTATTTTGCTATCTATTGTTTTATCATCGGGCTGATTGCCATTGCCTGGAGCATTTGGGGATAAATTAGTAGCTTACCGAGATGATTACCCAAACAAAAGAAGCGTTTCTCGAAGGCCAAGTACTGCTTATTGACAAACCCCATGAATGGAGCTCTTTTCAAGCGCTCAACAAAATCAAGTGGGCCATTCGAAAGAAATTTGATTTGAACAAAAAGTTCAAAATTGGTCATGCGGGCACGTTGGATCCACTGGCCACGGGGCTTTTGATCATCTGTACCGGCAAATTCACCAAAAGGATTCCTGAATTGCAGGGGCAGCCCAAAGAATATACGGGCACGTTTCACTTGGGGGCCACCACCCCTTCCTATGATCTGGAAACTGAAATCGATGCCACTTTTCCGACAGACCACATCAACAAAAAATTGGTTGAAGAAACAGCACAAAAATTCTTGGGTAAGGTAGAACAAATACCCCCTGTTTTTTCCGCTCTTAAAAAGGATGGTAAACGCTTGTATGAACTTGCACGTGAAGGTAAAACAGTAGAGGTGAAATCGAGAACCATCGAAATCTCAGCATTTGAAATCACCCGATTCGAACTGCCTGAAGTGGATTTTAGGGTCGTCTGCAGTAAGGGCACCTACATACGTTCATTGGCACATGATTTTGGAAAATCACTGAATTCAGGTGCTTATTTATCGGCCCTCAGAAGAACCAAAATAGGTAGTTACAACGTAGATAATGCTGTAACTCCCCACGTGTTTAACGAAAAATTGATGGAAACTGGCTAAGTTTTTGTGGGATTTCCAGTATGGGAACACAAAATATTTTTCCAAATTTGGGGTTATTATAGCACTATGAGCTTAAACCGGAAGCAGTTATCACTGATCATTACTATCTTTTCGATGTCAATCATCGTGCTTTTGGCCTATAGCATACAGTTAGGCGCTAAGCAAGAAGATGAGTATGTCATTGAAATGGCGCTAACGGAAGAAGACCTTGAAGAAATCTTAAAAGAAGAGGAGCGTAAACTGGAAGAAATTGCCCAAAACGACCCCATAAAGACCCATCGAGCCTTTAATGAAACCGCCAAGCCCAATGTCGGCAATCCTGAACCTTTGAAAACGCTGGAAGAATTGATGGAGGAGCGTCAAGCCAACGAATCGCAAAAAGATTTTTTGAGCAATGATGCCGGCTATGCAGCGAGCTTAAAGGAATTGGCAAAAAAACGTGAGGAGAAAAAACAAAAATTGGGCGAGCGAGATGCCAAGAAAAAAGAGTACACCCAAAACCTTTCTGAGCGTAGAACCACGATTTCGTTTTCTTTGGTGAATCGAAATGCTTATGAATTGCCGCCGCCCATCTACACCTGTATCCGTGGGGGCAAAGTGGTCATCAATATTGAAGTAAATGCCCTTGGCAATGTGGTTGACGCCAGTTTCAACGAAAAAAGCTCGAGCACCAATGACTATTGCCTCATTGAAAATGCCATCGCCTATGCCCTCAAAGCACGCTTTAGCAGTGATAGCAAGTCAAAGCAGTTGGGCACCATCACGTACCTATTTCAGAGCAAGTAGTTGCACCAAATCTTTGAGAATATTTTGCCCCTTGTTTTTATTGTACCATACCTGTAGGTCTTGTTTGAACTCAGGGGTCAGCACACCGTGCTCTTTTTTATAGTTTTCTGCCATTTTGGTGGCTACGGATGGCCGAGGCCCCCATTCGCCGATTACCTCTTCCGTTTGTTTGTCAACAACGATAAGTTTTGGGATTGACCTTGAGCCATTGGTCAAAAATCGGTCCATGAGTTCAAGATTTTCATCGCGAAGCAAAATTTTAAGGTCGATATTGGGGTTTATCTCCGACAGTTTATTCATCACCGGTAATGCTGGGGAAGCATCACCGCACCAGCTCTCGGTCAATACCAACCAGAGCACTTTGCGGTTCAATGCTTTGATTTTTTTGGTTACCTCAACAGGAATCTTCAAGGTTTTGTCCCAACGGGCCATACGCCTGTTGTTCAACAAAGTATACTCTATCAGCGATTCTTTTTGTTCTAGGCCGGTAGTGGCACCGTTCCCTGCCAGTTCTGAAACCAAATCGCGATATTCAGAATAGGTCAATGCCGACTGCACGCGGTCGTTTATAATTAGAGCATCTGTTTTTTCCTTATTTTCTAGAGACATACCTAACACTTCTATTTTTTGACAAAACTAAAGTCGTTGTTTCACATAAAACCTGACTTTTATCCTTTCGGACGGTATTTTATGATAAAAAGTGAATCATCGATGCTACTGTCCCACATAGGGGTTGAAATTTTTGGGAAGGTATTTTTGAAAATCGACTCTGAAGTCGTCTTTTGTCTCACACTCTTCCACATACTCTATTTCATATACCTCAAGTTGCATACCTGAATAGGCGTCAAAATCGTATGGCAGATAATAGGCCGTATCAAAACCTAAATCAATTTCCTCTTCATCTTCTACAAAAACAATCTCTTCTTTCAGTACTTTTTCATTTTCAATATTTAAAACAGTGCTCTTTACTGATAAATCTTCTTCACAACATGATTCGGTCTTTTTGGCTGAGCCAAAAAAAGGGACCATCAATACAATCGCAAAAAGCGCGGCTGGTAAAAAATTTAGTTTCTTCATGATTTACTTATTTATCTACTAATTGAAATTTTTATCTTCTAAAATTTATTTGATACTATTTTTAACTCTCCAGAATCAATCACTTTGTTTCGATCAACGTATATTTTTAAGCAATTTTCGTAAAAGGGCAATCCATCGATTCGCCGAACAATGGCTATGCTTTCTCCACTGGCCATTATGATGATTCCACTCACCTTGGTATCTGCTCCTTCTAAATCGACTAAATGCGACAAATCAGTGAGCTTTATTTTTTGAAAATCAAGTGTGCTGAAGATGTATTGATAATATCGATTTGAAGGTTCAGAAATTTTGACTTTAGTTCCTATTACCAATTCAGTATTCTCATTATCAATTCTTTGACCAACATTTACGTCTAAATCAAGAAACTGAGAAGCACTGCTTTTTCTTTTCTTAGCATTTTTCCCCATATCCTTCTTTGAATTATAAATGTTTAAGTCTCGACCTATAAAAGAAGAGTTCTATTTAAAAGGGGAATTTTATAGACTTAGAGTGAACGCTTTTTAATCATGCCCCCTCGGGTATCGTTGATTTTGTTCATGACCACGAAGGCTTTGGGGTCAATTTTGGAAATTTCAATGTTCAATTTCCTTATTTCTAAACGTGTGATGACCGTGAATATGACATCATATTCATTGTGGGAGCCTTGTTTGCCATATCCTCCTTTGGCTTTATATATCGTCAATCCACGACCTAATCTTTCGATAATCATTGCACGTATCTCCTCACTATGGTGCGAAATGATGGTTACACCTGTATATTCTTCGATACCTTCAATTACAAAATCCAATGTTTTGGAAGCCGCCAAATAGGTAAGCATCGAGTATAGTGCCGTTTCTACTGACAGCAGTACGGCAGCGGCAGAAAACACCAGAATATTGACCAATACGATGATATCGCCAATGGTCGTTCCGAGTTTGCGGCTCAAGAAAATTGCCAGTACTTCGGTTCCGTCTATGACGCTGCCCCCTCTCACAGAAAGTCCGATTCCTGCTCCAAGAAAAAAGCCTCCAAATACCGCAACCAATAACTTATCTTCTGTAATTTCAGGGAAATCTATGGTGGCAAGTACCAATGCCAAACCCATGATAGCTATTGTGGTTTTTATGGCAAAATTTCTGCCAATTACTCTAAAACCGAGCAAAACGAAGGGCATGTTGACCAAAATGACCAATAAATACAATGGAAGCGAAGAAGTTTCTGCTATGAGCAATGAAATTCCGGTAGCGCCACCATCAATAAACTGATTGGGCAATAGAAATCCCTCCAGCCCAAAGGCGGCTGTAAAAATACCAGAAGTGATAAAAAACCAGTCTTTCAGCACCAACTTGTAGTTGATGTTCTGAAATGGTTTTGTTGTATGTTGTTTGCCCACTTTCATATCTACATTAAAGATTTTCAGGATTGATGGCTAGGCTTTTGAACAATTTCGCTTTGGTTGAAAAATACTTGTTCTGCACCTCATTTTGTTTTAACTCTGCATCAATCAAACTTCTTTCCCTTGAATTGATGAGAAACAACGAACTTTCGCCAAAACTGAACTTTCGTTCTTCAGCGGTCAATAATCTTGAATAATTGAAAACAATATCGTCTATCAATCGATTTTGCTCATTGTATGAGTCAAGTTCGCGATACAGTGCGACGACTTTATTTTGGATTTCAATCTCTGCATTATCCCGTTCAAATTGGGCATCTTGAAGTTTAAACTTGGCCAGTTTAAGGTCGCCTCTCTCTTTTCGTAAAAACAGGGGAAAGCGAAAACTGATGCCCCCTTTGTATTCTTCGGTAACGAATGAGTTGATCTGGTCAGGGGTTTCGGTCAAAAAATTATACTCCACATCTATTTTGGGCAAGAGTTTGTTCGCCTTTA
Source organism: Allomuricauda sp. d1 (assembly GCF_039592695.1). Lineage (NCBI taxonomy): Bacteria > Pseudomonadati > Bacteroidota > Flavobacteriia > Flavobacteriales > Flavobacteriaceae > Allomuricauda > Allomuricauda sp. d1. The sequence continues at coordinate 293,318 of NZ_JBBUTK010000003.1, forward strand.
AACGCTTATCTACTGTTAAACCATCAATCTTAAACTCTAACGAGCGTAATTTTGGATGGTTTTCAAGGGTAAAACTATCCAATGGTTTTCCCATGATTTCCAACGTGGTATCAATTTCTGCATCGACCCCAACATCGGGTATCACATTGGATTGCAACTCAACGGGAACATCCTCAATCCATAGAAAATTGGACAACTCCAACGATTTCTGCATCAATCTCACCTTGGCCTGCTCTAAACTGAGTGCCCTGTTCTGCACTGCAATCTTTGCTTCAACGGTATCAATGGCTGCGATATCGCCTGCAAGTGCGCTTTGCCTGATACCCCTGAAACGTATCGAGGCATTTTCTAAAAAGTCTTGAAACACTTGGGCATCCTTAAATGCCTGCAACCAATCAAAATAGGCCAATGATGCGTTGAACAACACTTCGTTTACCAATAAATCTTGGTCTGCCTTTGACTGCTCCCTGAAAAACTTGGCTTTTCGAAGCGTGGCCATGCGTTCATTGATCCAGAAACCTTCGCCCAGCGACATTGAAATGCCTGCGCTGTAAAGTCCATCAGCGGGCACAAATTCATCTGGATTGGTGAAGCCCCCTTGGTTCTGTTCAAAGTTTCCCTTCAGTTCAACACCAAAATAGGTGGGTATTTTGAACGTGGCGTTGAGTCGACCCCAATATAGAGTATCCTTAAATTCCTTTCTATCATAATCAACCTCAATTTTGGGATCAAAACCGCCTCTTGCGCGCATCAAATTGGCCTGACCTATATCAATGGTCAACTGTGCCTGTTTTGCAACGGGGTGGTATTTTTTTACATATCCCAAATACTCATTGAAATTGAGCACCAGCGAATCTTGTTGGGCCGAAACTGCGATACAGGCCAAAAGCAAAAGCGTGGTAAGGTAGGTTCTCATCATTACTTTTTTTCAGTCTTGGCCATGCCATTTTCAGGTTGGTAATAGTTTGGTGGAAAACCGTTCAACTGTCGCCATAGCTCAAACCAAATGGGCACATCATCAAGAAGTGCTATGGTGTCGGCACCTGAACCCACCCTAAGTTGTTCAGGCCATTGTTGGTCATCTGGGTCGGGCGCCAATAAAATTCGATACTTACCATTTTCACTGATGAATGTCTCGACCGCCACCACAACACCACCATAGGTGCCATACGATAGGTTGGGCCAGCCGCTGAACACAATGGCGGGCCAGCCATCAAATTGTATACGCACCTTTTCTCCTACGTGCATGAGGGGCAGATCCAACGGTTCTACATAGGTTTCGACCGCCATGTCATATTTGGCCGGCATAATGCCCACCAACGCATCACCTTCTTTGAAAGCCTCACCGACACCGCCTTGAACCGCTCTGTTGATGTAACCACTGCGAGGGGCACGTATGTAGTACATATCATTACGGATGGAGTAATTCGTGAACTCATTTTCCAGTTTTGTGACCTGGGCCTCTGAATCAAACTGGTTTGATTGCGCGGTGAACATATCGCTTCTGGCCTTTGAGATTTTGTCGGTGTATTCGGCCTGTACACGATTGATTTCGACTTGGGCGTTGATGACTTCGTTCTTACTGGCCAATAACTTATTTTCTTGAGAAATCAATTTGGCCTGTGTTTCCTGTAGTTTCAGACGTTTTTCTTCAACATCGGTCACTGCTTTCAATCCTTCTGATTCTAGTTGAACCACTCGGTCATATTGGCGCTGGGCAATACTGATATTGGTCTTTGCCGCTTCAAGATCAATACTGTCACTCTGTACCTTCAGTTTCGACTGGATCAGTTTATTTCTTGCCTGCTCCAATTTCAGGGTCCGCTCATTGGCCAAGGCATTGATCTGGGTATTTAAAGCCTTTACTTTTTCTTGATAGGAAGTAACGGACATCTCTTTCGCCTTGATTTGCTGCCCGGTACGTTCAACCAGATTTGGATCAAAGTATTCGTTCTTGATTTCCGAAATATGCAAGATGGTATCCCCTTTCTCAACAAAATCACCTTCTCGCACGTACCATTCTTCTATTCTGCCAGGTATGGGCGATTGTATGGTCTGGGGACGCTGGTCGGGGGTCAAAGTGGTCAGATACCCCTTACCGGTCACATTCTGCGTCCACGGCAGGAACAGCACAATAAAACAGATGATGGCAAAAGCCAACAGAAATTTGTTGAAGTGTTTGTAGTACCTTCTGGGAAAGACTTTTTGTGCCGCCTTAAACTGCATCAAGTCTACTTTCTGGTTCAACTTGTTATGGGTTATATTAAGCATTGCCTCCTGGTATTTCTTTGATTAATCTTCCATTGTCCATCGTGATGATCCTGCCACATCGCTTGATCCACTTTTCGTTCTCACTGACTATCACAAGTGCCCACCCATTGGCAGGATCACTTAAGAAATCCATGATTTCTATGGCCTCACTTTCAGTAAACTGATCTAGTGGATCTTTCAAGATCAAAATCTTCGGTTTTCTCACGATACTCCGGGCCAGTACGATCTTCTTCGCAATGGTGTAGGGTATCTGTCTCCCTTCGGGATATAAGATGGTGTGTATTCCTTTTGGCTGTTCTTTGACAAATTGGGTAAGCTTGGTTTTTTCCAATGCCCAGTACACCTCTTCTTGGGGAATGCTCTTATCACCGAAAGTGATGTTGTTGAGAATGCTTCCTTCAAAGGGGGATTCTTCGGCAAGCGACTGCCCGATGTGCGATCGGTAATAGTTTAGGTTCACGCCCTTCAATGAAACATCGTTCACGAAAATATCCCCGGAATCGGGTTCCAAAATCCCCGCAATCAATCGAAGTAAGGTAGATTTGCCCGATCCGCTGGGGCCGTTGAGTAAAATGGTGCACGAAGGCGAAATTTTCATGGAGACATTGTCGATGATCTTCTTGTCTCTATCGGGCACGTGATAGGTCACGTTGGCCAATTCTATATAAAATCCCTCGTTTTCTTTAAAGGGGGTCTCACCATCAGACGATTCCAACTTCTTATCAACCACCTGCCCCATTTTTTCAAGGGAAGTGAGCAAATCATAAAAGGTTTCAAGCCCAAGAATCAGTTTTTCAACGGAACTGATCACCAATAAGATGATGATTTCTGCCGCTACAAACTGACCAATGTTCATTTCTTGGTTCAACACCAAAAGACCGCCTATCAAAAGAAGGCCTGCCGTGACCAAGACCTTGAAACCAACCATTTGTATGAATTGCAAAATCAAGATTTTGAAGTGACTTTCACGGGCATCTAGGTATTCGACCACAAGGGCATCGTTCTTATCAATGGCATGAGATGTTTTGCCCGACAGTTTAAAACTGATAATCGATCGGGCTATCTCTTGAATCCAGTGGGCGACCCGGTATTTGTGCTTTGATTCGGCCAAGCTAGTTTCCAACCCGCGTTGCGCAGTGAATTTGAACACCACATAGATCAAGAGCAGCAACAGAATACCGTAAATGATAAAGAAGGGATGGTAAAAAGAAAGCAACAGCAACCCAAAGATAATTTGCAACAATGCCGCCGGAAAATCAATCAAAATCTTTGACAGGCTCTTTTGAATGGTCAGCGTATCAAAAAAGCGATTGGCCAACTCAGGCGGATAATAATTGCTCAACTGGCTCATCTTTATTTTCGGAAAGCGATAGGCGAACTCAAAAGAGGAGCGTGTAAAGATTTTTTGCTGCACATTCTCAATAATGCGGATCTGCATCAGTTGCAAGAGCCCTACAAAGGCTACTCCCAATGTTACCAAAACAACCAGCACAATCCATGAAGTACTGACCTGTGCTCCCTGAATCAGGTTTATAATTGCCTGAATACCAAGGGGGAGCGACAAATTCACCACGCCGGCGAAAATCGCATAGTAAAAAACTTGAAGAATGTCTTTCTTATCAAGTTTTAAAAGACCCATGAGCCGTTGCCATGCGGTCATAATGTTCTGCGCCATGTTAGTGTGATTTTAGGGTTTTGAACGCCAAATCGACAAAGAATTGCCCGGGATCTTCATTGGCGACACAGTCGGTCAGACTGTGAAAATGGTCTTTGAGAAAGTTTTGGTGCTGCACCCCTTCTAAAATTGTACTGGCCAAGCTGGTCGGGTAAAGATAATCGGGGTTCACCGCATTGATCATTTCACTTAAACGGGTCACCATTCGCTTGTATATGACAAAATAGCCATCCTTGTTTTCAATATCGACTTCTTTTGTCAAAAACGACTTTGATGATTCATTGACCACGATTCGTTTCAACACCACCTCATTGATGTGTAAAAAATGTGAATCTTCTTCAACAGGTTTTGAAATAATCTCGATGGCCCGTTTCAGTTTTTCATCAACATCTGAGATACTGTTGGTAGAAAACACCAATTGATATTCTACCCAACCCCAATACCATGATGTCAGGTACACCAAAAGCTTGTGCTTGTTCTCAAAATAGCGATAGATAGAGCTTTCATTCGAGCCAATTTCATGACCAAGTTTCTTGAACGTAAAAGCCTCAAAGCCCATTTCATCAATCATCAAAATACTCTTTTCAATGATGCGCTTGCCCAAATCTGAAGATTCAGGGTCTTTTACATAAACTTTTTCGTTAATGGCTATTTTGACAGATTGCAGTAATCTTTCCATGTTACAATTTTAAATTCACCAACAAATATAATAGTGTTACTATCATAATTTAATAGTTTAACTTCTTTTTAACGAAAGTAATACTGATTATTTTGGGGATAGCTATTATATTTAGCATACAAATTCACAGCCTATGAAAAGATTTTTACTCTTATCCATTTTTTTCATGTTCATCACTTTAGGATTGAGTGCACAGGCTCAAGTCTACGAAATGCGCTTTGAGCACTTTCAGGAAAGTAGAGGAAACGCAGACACTGGGCTTATCGCAAGATTGCCCTATTCAGAAGTAGTGTTGTTGCACAACTCATTGAACAGCAGTTCAGGATTGGGCGCCACACTCAATTTTCACGGCAATATGGTGGTCATAGACCAAATGAACGTTTTGCCAGATGGAACCACACATATCGTCATACGCCGTGAAGATGGCCGTGACTTTTTTGGGTATACCCCAACCTTACGGGCCGTATTGCGAGCCGCTGGCACCGATGATAGTCCGTTGGAAGAAAATACCTCGACAACAATCATAAATAATTAAAACCCAAACAGTATGAGACAAACTCTTATTTTGACTGCCATTTTATCGTTAATCTTTACTCTACCACTCAGGGCACAAGATTATCAAGATTTGGTGAAGGTAGGCGATGAACTTATTATCGCTACACCTGTTTCAAGCGACTACAAATATATTGACGTGCCCAGAAAGAATTTCATTATCAAGCGCGGTGGTATTGCCAATATCAAAAGTCTGAAAAATAGAAAGGTCATCGTCGAAAACATTGAAAATAAGGGCGGTGATGTTGAAGTCACGTTTACACCAGCAGACGGAGGAAAATTCTTCAATGTGTACAAAAAAATGAACGCTGATCTCAACGACGCCATTGAAAATGGCGAGTTGGTAATTCCGAAGAAAGGTAAGCTTGATTCGTTAGCAAAATAAAGTTGCCCATAGGATGTAGACCCTATTCACGTACATGAAATTATCACAGATGGGGTCGGCGTCCTAATAATACCAAAATGATTTTAGTCCACATCATCTGCAAAACCAAGACCCAGGCACTTGACATTGTCGATGTGCTCATCAACGAAAAATTGGTGCTCGACGCCATGATTTCTGACAAACTGCTTTTCAAACAACTAAAAAGCGGCGAGATGAAAAGCCATGAGAGGGTGTTGGTCATGGGCACCACCAAGGCATTGCTCTTTAATACCATCAACAAAATCATAAGCGGAAAATACACCGACTCACCGCCACTTATATATGCGATGCCCATAGTGTATATGGATGCGGAACAAACCGAAGAACTACAGCAAGAGACCATCAAAGTATGAGCAAAAAAATATCGAAATTGCCCTTCTTCCAGAGGAAAAAAACGGATACTACCACAGCAGATGAGAACATATCATTGATAAGCGGTACATTCACCCCTTCAGAGGCCGCTGATATTTTGTTATCCTTTTTGAACGACAAAATCAAATTTCATACGGTGCGTAAACTCAATTTACAGCCAGATAGCGATACCGCATTTGAAGTTTCTGAACAAAGAATCAATGATTTGAGGCAAGCTAAAGAGCGGGTGACCGATTTGGTGGTCTCAGCACAGAAAAACGGGCACTTGTTGGACATAAAAAGCACCATCGAAATTTCACTTGCGACCAACAGCAATTAATTATTACCATAAGCTTCCAACCATTTAAAATCAGCGTTGATAATCTGATTTTTCTCGTTTTCGATATACTCTAAAAATGCAGTGGCCACTGGAGAAAGTTTTTTCTTTTGAAGCCATACAAGGTTCCATGTAGTGATGATTGGCAGTTTTTTCATCGGGAAGATTTTCAGCTTCCCACTTTGTAATCCGTTCTTGATACCGATCAAGGGCATGACCGAACAGCCCAGACCTGCCAAAACAGCTTGTTTTACGGCCTCATTTGAGGTCAATTCTATCTTTTTTCCCAAAATGATTTCTCGTTCCTTCAGATACCCTTCCATCGCCCCTCGTGTTGCTGAACCAAACTCCCTAAAAATCAAAGGTGTGTCACCAACGCCTGTCTTTTTGCTCAACCTTATTTTTTCATAGTACTTCGGATTGGCCACCATGTGAAGAATATTGGGCATCAAGGCCACATTGTTCAGTTTGAGGTGGTTGGGCAGTACTGAGACCAAAGCAAAATCCACCTCATTCTTTTCAAGACTTTCAACCACCTGTAGTTTGTTGGTTACATCCATGAGAAGGTCAACTTCAGTGTGCGTATGCATAAATCCGGATAAAAAATAGGGCATTACATATTTTCCGGTAGAAACCACCGAAATTTTCAATCGTCCGGTCAAAGCTCCACCATACGATCGCATCTTGAAATTAATGGCCTCGGCTTCATTGAGAATGCGTTCAGCCACTTCAGCGATTTCACGTCCGAAATCTGTGATATACAGCTTTCTGCCCACCACTTCGGTAAGTGCAATCGGAAACTGTTCTTGAAAATTTTTTAACTGTATCGATACTGCTGGTTGGGTCAGGTGAAGCTCTTCTGAAGCTTTTGTAATACTCTGTTTTTCAGATACTTTATAGAAAACCTCCAGTTGGTGCAATGTGTAATTCATAAATTATGATTATGTTTTTCATAATAAATATAAATAAAAATATATGAACTATTAATTTGACATTTGCACTGAAAATACATTAAATCCTATGTCATCAAAATCTCAAACATTACAAAAATCGACCGTGCAAGAACAAAGTGCGGTACAATCAAAAAGAAAGCAGACTCTAAAATTTAGCCTAGCGGTAGTGGCGTTTGCTTCGCTTTTGGCCCTATCAATTGCAAATGACTATCTGTTCTTCGAATGGTTGAGCGTTTCAATCGCTATCATTCTATGTCTTTTTGCAATTCACATTATCGGAGAGCAACAAATCAAAAAACAATAATTAAAACTTCATTCTCATGCGGACAAAGACAAAAACAACGCAAAAAATAAATTTGGTCGATGGTACTTTTACCCCATCAGAAGCACTTGATGTCATCAATTCACTGCTTGATGTCAAAATCAATTTTCATAAACTACAGCGTATCTCTTGGTGCGAGGGTGACCGCGATGCAAATACTGGATATCCTGATGGTCGAATCGTTGAGCTTATCGATGAAAAAGGCATTGCCCGTGATTTTATCAACGGCTTGCGCAATGAGGGTAAGCGCCTCAGAATCGACGGTGCGCTCAATATTTCTGTAGAGGAATAGGCTTTTAATGGATTTACATCTTCTGGTCGACAACCTGACCAACCCTGCACTGCTTTTCTTCTTTTTGGGCATTTTGGCCGTTCAGCTGAAAAGCGACTTGGAGATTCCATCGAATTCCTCAAAATTTATATCGCTTTATCTACTTTTTTCGATAGGCTTCAAAGGAGGTCTAGAGCTTTCGCACAGCGAGCTTAACCTTGAAATTTTATGGTCGTTGCTATTTGGCATTTTTTTGGCAGTCTCGGTACCCATCTATGCGTTTTTGATACTCAGAAGAAAGTTCAGCGTAGAAAATTCCGGTGCCATTGCAGCAGCTTACGGTTCAGTGAGCGCGGTCACTTTTGTGACCGCGATTTCATTTCTAGAGATTGAAGCCATTGATTTTGGGGGCCACATGGTTGCCGTCATGGCACTTATGGAAGCCCCGTCAATCATAGTCGGTGTGATTTTGATGTCAATCTGCCAAGGCCGCAAAAAAAGAACCAGTTTCAAAAAGGTGTTGCACCATTCCGTCACCAACGGTAGTGTATTACTCATTTTGGGCAGTTTGGTCATCGGTTTTTTGGCCAACGACCAGCAGGCAGAGGGCATCAAACCCTTCACCACTGATATTTTCAAGGGGTTTTTGGCTGTTTTTTTGTTGGATATGGGCATTACCAGTGGTCGCAAATTGACCGACTTTCTCAAGAAAGGCTGGTTTGCATTGTTGTTTTCATTGATTGTGCCCGTCATCAACGGAAGCTTTGTTGCGTGGTTCAGCCAATACGTGACTGATAGCGAGGGCAACCGTTTTCTATTTGCCATTTTGGCCGCCAGTGCCTCATACATTGCCGTGCCGGCGGCAATGCGGTTGGCCGCCCCAAAAGCGAATCCGAGCCTATATATTCCGATGGCGCTTGCCATTACCTTTCCGTTCAACATCACATTGGGTATGCCCCTTTATCTGTATCTTGTACAGCACTTTTAACTGTACAATATGAGCAAAAACAGATGTGGTTGGTGTGAGGGCAATGCCCTCTATGAAGCCTATCATGATGATGAATGGGGCATGCCCGTTTATGATGACCCCACCATTTTTGAATTTTTGATTTTGGAGACCTTTCAGGCGGGCCTGAGTTGGATCACGGTGCTCAAGAAGCGAGAGAACTTTAGAAAGGCATTCGATAATTTTGATTACAAAAAAATTGCAGACTACGATCAAGACAAGATTGATGCGTTACTTCAAGATGCGGGCATCATCAGAAACAAACTGAAAGTGCATGCAACAGTCTCAAATGCACAGGCTTTTATGAAAGTGCAAGAAGAATTCGGCACTTTCAGCGAATACATTTGGGGCTTTGTTGACGGAAAGCCCATCAAGAACAGCTTTGAAAATTATAAAGATGCCCCGGCCAAAACCGAAATCTCAGATGCTTTGAGCAAAGACCTCAAAAAAAGGGGCTTTAAATTTGTGGGCAGTACCGTCGTCTATGCGCACATGCAGGCCACTGGCATGGTAAACGACCACGAAACCTCATGTTTTCGCTATCATGAAGTATAGTTTTTTGCTTTTGGCCATCCTTATTTTTTCATCACAGCACCTGCTGTGCCAGAAAAGGGAGCGCGAGTTTCGCCTCAGGCCCAATGACTTTCCGAAAGTTGCACTCGTCAAAATAGCACCTTATCTAAAAGAAGCGCGCAGAAAACGGTTCTATAAAGAATTTGATGGCGAAAAGACCTCCTATGAGGCCAAATTCAAGAAAGACCGTCTTTTTTATAGCGTGGAATTTGATTCCCTTGGAGTTTTAGAGGATGTGGAGTTCAACATTGACGAAGACGATATTCCCGAAGAAAGCTTCGAAAAAATCGAATCGTACCTGCAGAAAAACTATGAAAGGGAGCGCATCAAGAAAATACAACAGCAACACCCACGAAATGAAAAAGAGGAACAGACCACGTTGCGGGAAGCCTTCCAGAATTTGTTGCTGCCCGATATCAGGTACGAATTGATCATTGCCCACCGCGGCAAAAAAGGCTTCGAAGAATACGAGCTGTTGTTTGACGCTGAGGGAAATTTTTTGAGTGCACGCCAATCCTTCCCACAGAAATACGACCATGTCTTATATTAAGCGGGTCTATCTTCTTATCTTATTTCTTGTTGCATTGTCATTACATGCACAAGAAAACTTTACGTCGTATTTGCAGCCCCAGGTGGCAATCAACTACAAAGTGAGTTCATTTTATACCCACAATTTCAGTCTCGAGAACAGAAATTATACCATCGAAAGTGGCGAATCACGATTTCGGGTGAGGCATTTGCACTTGGCCCACTTTTCAAATCTGAAAATAAAGGATAACCAAAGTATCGCTTTGGGCATTCAATACCGGTTTCGGCAAGCATTTGATGACGGTTCGAACGAGCTTCGCCTGACCCAACAGTACAATCTGACCAAGCAAGCCTTGGTCACCCGTTTTGGCCACCGTTTGAGAACAGAGCAGCGAATCACCAAGAATTTGACCACCCACAGGTTTCGGTATCGCTTTTCCATGGATTTTCCATTACGGGGCGAACGGTTGGATGTCGGTGAGCCCTACTTGGTGGGCAATTGGGAAAGCCTTTTAAGTGTCGCTAAAACTAAATTACCCGAATACGACCAGCGGTTTACCTTAAATCTGGGGTGGCTGTTGACCAAAAAGACCAAATTTCAGGTTGGTGCCGAGTATCGTTTTGAAGATTTTACCCACCAAACACAGCATGTACTTTTTCTGTTGACAACGTTCAACATCTCATTGTGATGGGTTGATTGCATGAAACATTGCTACACTGTTCTTCAAAATTCTCTATATTACACCCGCCAGTACAGCTAACTTAAAATATCACCATGTCAATTCTAACCATTCTATCCTTTGTTGGTTTTACCTTATTTGTCGCCGTTGTCGCTTGGTATGCCACCAGAAAAACCGATGAAAAATCTGCCGATGGCTTCTTCTTGGGAGGTCGCACACTCGGTGCAGTGACCATTGCAGGCTCACTTTTATTGACCAACCTTTCTGCGGAACAGATTGTGGGGTTGAACGGTCAAGCCTTCGATGAGGGATTGATGGTCATGGCATGGGAAACTTTGGCCGCCATAGCAATGATTTTCACGGCCATCTTTTTGTTGCCCAAGTATATGAAAAAGGGCATTACCACGATACCCGAATTTATAGAACAACGTTTCGACAAACACACTAAAGCACTGTTGTCCATTCTTTTTTTGTTTGCCTACGGTGTGGTGCTGCTTCCGACAATCTTATACTCAGGTTCGCTCGCTTTCAGCACCATGTTCGATTTGCCCGAAGTTTTGAACATGGAGCCTTGGACGGTCATTTGGATCTGTGTTTGGACAATTGGCCTCATCGGTATGGTCTATGCGATTTTTGGAGGATTGAAAGCGGTTGCCGTATCTGATTTGATCAATGCCATCGGATTGTTGATCGGTGGACTTTTGATTCCAGTTTTTGGATTGCTTTTGATCGGTGATGGCAGTCTTGGTGATGGTATTGATATTTTATGGAATACCAACCCGGAAAAGTTTGTGATGAAAGGTGAGGTTGATTCTTCCATTCCCTTTGGCACCGTCTTTACAGGAATGATGATTGCACAAATCTACTATTGGGGTACCAACCAATCCATTTTACAGCGTGCTTTTGGCGCCAAAAACCTTAAAGAAGGGCAAAAAGGAATTCTATTGGCAGCATTTGTAAAGTTTATCATTCCCTTGGTCGTGGTTTTGCCGGGCATCATTTCTTGGCATGTTTTCAACGGGCAACTTGAAAATGCAGACCAGGCATATCCGGCCTTGGTCGCCAAAGTACTGCCCGCTGGTTTGACCGGTTTTTTTGCTGCCGTGCTGTTTGGAGCCGTGCTCAGCTCGTTCAACAGTCTTTTGAACAGTAGTGCCACACTCTATGGTTTTGATCTATACAAGTTCTTCTTCAAGAAAAACGCCACAGAACAGGAAACTGTAAAAGCAGGAAAAAGATTTGGCCTCGCCATTGGCGTCATCGCAATGATCATAGCCCCTTTTATCGCCAACGCCCCAAGCGGTCTGTTCAGTTACATACAACAATCTTTGGGCAGCTTGAGCGTGCCTATTCTAGCCGTTGTCATGACGGGCATATTGACAAAAAGGGTGCCTGCAATTGGGGCCAAAGTGGTCATGATCGGTGGTGTAATTTTATATTTGATCAGTCTGCTCTTTGTAGAGCCCTATTTTAGGGATACTGCTGTTACTCTGGCCCAATCCCAAGGCATAACAGATGCTGGCGAACTCAGTATCTTAAAGGCAGAGGCATACCCCCATTATTTACATGTCATGGGAATTTTGTTCATATTCAATATCGTTGTCATGCTGATTTTCGGAAAAATAATGCCGAAGAAAGAAATAGCCGTTGAAAAAACAACCACCGCTATCGACGTGACCCCGTGGAAGTATGCTTTTTTGGTAGGTGCAATTATTTCCGTATTGGTGATCAGCACCTATTTTATATTTTCTTGATTGGGCCGTAGCTGCAGAATTTCGATAAATTCATTTCGGGCCATTTTCTCAGCGCCCAGACTTTCAAGGTGTCTGGTATACACTTGGCAATCTATCAAACAATATCCTTTTTTGTTCAGATCATTGGCAAGGTGGATAAAAGCGAATTTTGAAGCGTTTGAAACCGTACTGAACATACTTTCACCACAAAAAACATGGCCCAAATCAATGCCGTACAGTCCACCGACCAAAATATCATCTTGCCACACCTCATACGATTTTGCATGGCCAAGCTCATGTAGTCTCAAGTAGGCAGATTTCATCATTGGGGTGATCCAGGTGCCTTCTTGGCCTTTTCGATCCATTTTGGCACAACTGTCAATCACTCTTTCGAAGTAGGCGTTTTTGGTAAGTCTGAACTGGTCATCCCTTATGACTTTTTTCATACTTTTGGAAACCTTCACTTTTTCAGGATAAAGCACCATTCGAGGGTCGGGTGACCACCATAAAATCAATGAATCTTCATTGAACCAAGGAAAAATACCGCTGCGGTAGGCCAACAACAACCGCTCTGTGGACAAATCGCCCCCAATGGCCAATAATCCCTCTTCCGTGGCCTCTTCTACATCAGGAAAAGACAACGAGTCATCCAATAGTGCTATGGGCAAATGGTGTCTTTTTTTCTGCAAAGTGCGGGCTTTCTTTAAAGGTAGTAAACTATCTCGGGGCAATCCCACGAGACATTTAAAAGAAACAAATTTTAGGTTTCACCGCAAGCGTCAGAGCATAAAATCTCGATTATCGAGTCAATCTGTTCAGAAAATAAGAAGGGCAGTGATATAAATTATGGTTCCCACACCCATAAAAAGCAAGGTGTAAGGCAAGATTTCATTGGCCTTCAATTTGGTAATCCCCAAAAGTGGGAGCGCCCAAAACGGTTGCAACATATTGGTCACCTGGTCGCCATACGCCAGTGCCATGACCGCTTTGTACAAAGGCACCCCAAGTTGGGAAGCCGATTCGAGCACCAATGGCCCCTGAACGGCCCATTGCCCGCCGCCACTGGGCACAAAAATATTGACCAGCCCTGCGCTGAAAAAAGTAAAAATCGGCAGCGTGGTCTCATTGCTGATGGAGACAAAAAAGTCTGAGATCTGATTAATCATGCCGCTTTGGGCCATGATGCCCATAATGCCGAAATACAACGGGAATTGAATTAAAATTCCGGCCACGTCACCAATAGCGGCCTCGACCGCCAACAAAAAACGCTTAAAGCTTCCGTGGAGCAAGATGGCCAAGCCCAGCATCAAAAAGTTGAGCATGTTTGGCGTGATATTCAATGCTCTGAGTGCGGGCAGGTACTGCAAAAGAAAAACGCTCAAAACCAAGATGCCAAAAAATGTTGACAGTACTGTAGAGTGGTCCAACCGTTCTGCACCCACCAAATACTTTTTCTCTTGCTTATCAAAATGATACGTCTTTAAGTTGGTAGGGTTGGTTCTTGTTCTCCTTCCCAAAAAATAGACCACTGCTGAAATGACAAGAACAACAGTCGCAAAAACCATGAGGTTTGAAACACTGAAAATGGTAAGCTTTGTCGAAATGGCTTCGGGCCATTGGGCAGTGAGCGCCGAACCACTAATGTTCTGCATCAAATCTTTCAAATGACCGTTTTCTGCCACCTTGATGGGTGCCGAACCGCTGACGCCGCCATGCCAGACCATTAACCCCAAGTAGCCCGAAGCACCGATCAAAGGATAATTGATGGCGATATTCTTCTTTTGGGCATACTCGCCAACTTTTCTTGCGAGAATGGCACCAAAAATGAGTCCCAGCCCCCAATTGAAAAAGGCGACCAACATGGTCGGCAGCGCCACCAGAACAGCGGCGTTGGCCGTATTGCTCACATATTTGGTGAGGCGCATGATCAGTTTTTCCATTGGTTTGCTCAGAACCAGTACATGGCCCAACACCAAAATCAGCATCATTTGATAGGCAAAGACCAACAGACCGTTGTTCCAGATACCCTCTTCCCAGTACGAGAGAATATTGAAGAAATGATTTTCATTCTGAGGCGAACTTGTAAAAGCCAACGCTAAAATGATGGTCAAAACAGTGAGCAATACCGCTATGGTGAAAGGCGACGGCAGGTACTTTCGAAATATGTTTTCAATTGTTCGGGTAAGGTTCACGAAATGAATTTAGAAAAATTATTGGCAATGCCATTGCAAAGAAAAGCCCCAAAAACTTTTACAGTATTTGGGGCTCAATTTTTTCATTGCCTACTGTTAAAAAGGCAAATCGTCATGTTCTTCTTCGTTCAAATCTTCAACGGGCTCAAAGGCTTCCACAGGGGGTACCGGTGGCATGTTGGGGTCTTGTTGAGCCTGCTCCATATTTTCGATGCGCCATCCTTGAATGGAATTGAAATATTTGGTCTCGCCCTGTGGGTTCACCCATTCGCGGCCACGAAGGTTGATGCTCACCTTGACCATTTGGCCGACTTGGTAACTATCCAACAGATTCGTCTTGTCCTGAACGAATTCAATCAATATGTGCTGTGGGTATTGCTCTTCTGTGGTGATGACCAACTCACGCTTTCTAAAGCCGTTGCTACCATATTCTTTGGTTTCGTCTATTAATTTTATTCTTCCCTGTACCTCCATGTTTCTCAAAATTTTATATCCTCCAAAAATAAAGAAATAGGCCCTAAACCCATCATGGTGGCCCATTGGGTTTTCAACATTTTATCCCAATTTGCATTATCTTTAAAAAAATAGAATCTGGGGAGTACATGGACTTCAATCCCAAAAAAAGGACATCGAACATCTTTATGTTGGTTTCCGCCTTTATCATCGTCAGCCTGATTCTTTGGAACACCAACAGTTTTTTCAAAAAATTCAAGGAGGAGGAGCGGCTTAAAATGGAAAACTGGGCCACTGCCCAATCAGAACTGCTACAATCAACGGTCGACCAAGAACTCGGCAACCTGACATTGAAGGTCTTGGGAAACAACACCACCACGCCGATGATTCTGCAAAATGAAGATGGCTCGATAAAAACACATAACATGCCCGAAGAGCTTATTGGCGACAGTACGTATGTGAAAAAGAAAATGCGACAGTTCAGCAATGAGAATAAACCCATCATCATTGAAGACAGGGGTGAAAAACTGGCCACTTTGTATTATGGCAATTCTGAAGTGCTGAACAAATTGAAATACTACCCTATCGCCCTTCTGTTGATTATTTTTCTTTTTGGTGCGGTCATTTATTTTCTGTTGAAGACCAATAAAATTTCGGATCAAAACAAACTTTGGGCGGGTATGGCTAAAGAAACCGCACACCAAATCGGTACGCCCCTGACCTCGCTTTTAGGATGGAATGAGTTGTTAAAAACAGAAAACATCAACCCTGAGGTGACCAAAGAAATCGAAAAAGATATTTCTAGATTACAGACCATAACCGAACGCTTTTCAAAAATTGGTTCGACCCCAGAGCTGAAAGAGCACGATATTGTTCATGAAACCGAAAAGGCCTATGAGTATTTAAAAAGAAGAAGTTCAAAGTTGGTGCATTTCTCATTTAGCTCAAATATTGACAAGTTGCCCATTCTGTTGAATCCACCACTATATAATTGGAGCATTGAAAATCTGGTCAAAAACGGTATTGATGCCATGCGCGGCAAGGGCAGTATTGCCATTCAAGTTGAAAAGAACGGAAGCAACGTGCACATTATGGTCACCGATACCGGCCATGGTATCCCCAAGGGGGATTTTCAAAACATCTTCAATCCAGGGGTGACGACCAAAAAAAGGGGGTGGGGCCTCGGACTTTCTCTGGTCAAAAGAATCATCGAAGAATACCACAAAGGAAAAATTAAAGTACTTTCGTCAAACAAAGAAGGAACAATCATGCAGATTTCACTCAAAATAAATGCGTAGCAATGGCCAAAGAAAAACAAATAGCCATAAAAGATGTGGAAATCTCGAACAACTGCCCCGAGTGCTTCAGCCAAGAGCTGAGGCTGACTTTTTATCAGAAGCACACCTACAACCCCCTGTATCACAGAACCACGGGCGAGGTCACCCATGAAATCAAGTGCAAAAAATGTTTTTCACTCATTTACCCCGTCAAATGGACGCCTGACATAGAGCGGGTCTTTGATTACTACAACAAATTGGTTGAGCCAGATAAATCTTCGGTACGGTTCACCATGCTTTTCTTTGCGCTGCTTCTTTTGATGATTGTTTTGGTCGGTGGCGGAATCTATATCTATT
This sequence comes from Allomuricauda sp. d1, assembly GCF_039592695.1. Classification (NCBI taxonomy): domain Bacteria; kingdom Pseudomonadati; phylum Bacteroidota; class Flavobacteriia; order Flavobacteriales; family Flavobacteriaceae; genus Allomuricauda; species Allomuricauda sp. d1. Next base: position 309,952 of record NZ_JBBUTK010000003.1, read on the forward strand.
TAGAAGGCCTTATTTGATTGCCGAGCGGATTTTTTCTGCCGTTTTTTCAAAGGCTTCAGGGGTCATTTTGACCTTGTGTTGAAACGTGGCGTTTTTCATACTTTTCAAAGGTATCAGGTGCACGTGCACGTGGGGCACTTCAAGCCCTATGACAGTGATGCCGACCCGCTCACAATCGATTACCGATTCAATGGCTTGCCCCACTTTTCGTGAAAATGCCATGAGCCCCATATAGGTGGCCTCGTCCAAATCAAGAATTTTATCAACTTCCTTTTTGGGTACGCAAAGTGTATGCCCCTCTGCATTGGGGTTGATATCCAAAAAAGCAAAATACTGCTCGTCTTCTGCAATTTTATAACAGGGAATTTCTCCGTTGATGATTTTTGTGAAAATACTGGGCATGGTGGTCGTTTGATATAAAAAAATCCCGCCACAAAGGCAGGATTAAATATACAGATTTAGCATTTTCTATTCACGGGTAATTTCGAGAATTTCGAGCTTTAAAGTTCCATTGGGTACGGTGATCTCGGCTACGTCACCAACAGATTTTCCCAAAAGGCCTTTTCCGATAGGGGAAGTGACCGAGATTTTTCCCGATTTAAGGTCTGCCTCACTTTCTGCGACCAAGGTGTACTTCATCTCCATACCGTTGGCTTGGTTCTTCAGTTTGACCGTAGAAAGCACCAAAACCTTTGAGGTATCCAGCTGGGATTCGTCTATCAAGCGTGCATTGGCCAAGGTTTCTTCCATTTTTGAAATCTTCATTTCCAATAGCCCCTGTGCTTCTTTGGCGGCATCGTATTCGGCATTCTCAGAGAGGTCACCCTTATCACGTGCCTCTGCAATGGCTTGTGAAGCCTTGGGGCGTTCAACGTCCCTCAAATGATCCAGGTCTTCACGCAGTTTTTTCAATCCTTCCGCAGTGTAATATGAAACCTTTTCCATATCCTTAAAATTTAGACAAAGAAACATTGAAGAAAACCGAATTTGATTCTCTTCAATGTCTCCGTTTTATTAATGGAAAAATCCTCGACTGTGACCGGATTCGTACGGTTTTTCGAGGATTTAACGCAAATATACGGTTTTTTTGGGCAATTTTGTCCCAATTACGCAGTTAGCCATTATATGAGAATTCTATATTTTGCCCTGTTGACCTTGTTTTTACTGGCCTGTGAGAACGACCCCACAAATCGCAACCCTTTTCTGCAAGAAGTGCCGTTCAGGTTTGACCTCAATCTAAATCTTCCGCTTTACAATGGACTCAACACCATTGGAAATCCAGTTTATGTTGGCAATAATGGGGTCGGCACCCGAGGGGCCTTTGTGATGAGATCGGGTATCGGTGATGAGTTCGTCGCTTGGGAGGCCAGTTGCCCCAACCATGCCCCCAACTCATGCTCTACCATGACCATTGAAGGGCAGAATGCCATCTGTTCATGTGAAGATTTTGAGTACAGTCTTTTTACGGGCCAGCACCTAAATCGGCCCGATGATGGAGCCCGGTATTATGATTTATTGTTTTATCGTGCAGTCTTGAGCGGAAATACCGTGGTCATTTCAAATTAGATTGTATCAAGAATTTTATCCATCACCCAACTGGTGTGCAATCCTGTTTTTTCCTGTGGATGGATGTGCTGCCTCTCCAAATAGATGTTTTCGCATATTCTCAACATGGTATTCATGCAGATGTTTTGGATGCGCCATGACCAACGATTCGTGATTGTTTTCGATAATCAGTTCAATGGGTTCTTCATGCAAGACAGAAAACCGGATTTCACCTTCCGAGCCCAAGATTTGAACCTTATCCATAGGTTTTTGGCTGCCAAAATTCCAGCTACCGGAACCAGTCACGCCACTTTTATGAAGCCATGCGCCTGAAATGGTGTCAAAAGAGGAATATAAACCTTGCTGGTTCGACGCAACCCCTTTTGCCTTATCAATTTCACCCAACAGATAAGTGAACAAATCAAGGCCATGGCTTGCCAAATCGTCAAAATAGCCTCCGGGCGCAATTTTCGCATCGGTACGCCAATTGTATTCCCCGCTTACATCTACGGCACTTGCATTTCGCGTTTTTAACCAGTTGATATGGCGAACCTCACCAATCAACTTATTATCAAGCCATTCTTTGATTTTGTTGAACCGGGGCAATGACCTACGGTAATAGGCGATGAACAGCGGAATATTTGTTGGCTCAAAAGCGTCATAAATCTCAAGACTGTCTGCATAACTCGGCGCCATGGGCTTTTCAATGCAGCAAGGTTTGCCCACTTTGGCCACCTGTAACCCATAAAATTTATGGGTATTGGGTGGAGTGGCGATGTACACCGCATCAATGTTTGGATTTTCGATGATTTCAGCAGCATCGGTCGTCCATTGTGTCACCCCATGCCGTTGTGCATAATCTTCGGCCTTTTTTGCATCCCTTCGCATGACCATGGTCAATTCAAAATCTTTTGTCATCTGATAGGGTGGCCCGCTTTTTACCTCGGTCACATTACCGCAGCCAATAATGCCCCAACGAATCGGGCCATGGTTAAAAAATGGTTTCAATGCCATTTTTCAAATTTAACATGAATATTAGATAAGTGTTCAGGTCGAAAATCTTCTTTCCCTAGCCCTAAAGAGATAGATTTTCTTAGATAAACATAACTCGATGAAATTTTTCCTCCCTTATAGGGTTGGGGAAAAGAAAAATTTGGTTTTCCAGCTTATCCAATATTCATAACTTTTACAAAAGGTTAAAAATTCAACGTAGCCCCCATTAAAAAATTGATTCCCGCTTGGGGATAGAAAAAGGATTCCCCAAAAAATACATAGCCGTTGTTTTCATATTCCACATCGAAGATATTGTTGATTTGACCCGTCATAACGATTGATTTCAAAATGGAAACTCCATCAATCGTATACTGAAGGTTCAGGTCGTTCACAAAATAACTGTCCAACGGATTCGAATTTTCATTGGTCATGAACTGCTCGCCTACATACTTAGAAAACAGATTGGCACTAAAATTTTCCGAACAATTGTATGTGAGTACATTGCCAGCTATAATATCTGGAGAAAATGAAATGTTGGTATTCCCTAAATTGGTAAAGCCGCCATTGCCATCCTCAACCAAAAAATCTTGATTTTTATTAGTACTCAATGCCAGATTGGGGCTGACGTTCCATTTACCAAGGTTCAGGTTGGCATCAATTTCGAGTCCCAAACGATAGCTTTGCCCGCTATTGGTACGAATGGGGAAGCCGACCTCATCCAATTGTCCGGTCAGCACCAATTGGTTCTCAAAATCGAGATAGTAGATATTCGTATTAAGCTGAAATTTTGGAGAAACATACCGCCACCCCAGTTCAAAATCATTCAGGCTCTCGGGCTCTGGATTTCCAGTTTCAAAATCGACACGTGCCGGTTCACGATTGGCACGGGCGTACGAGAAATAAACTTGGTTTTGGTTGTTGGGCCGATAGGTGATGCCTGCTTTCGGATTGAAAAAAGAATACCCTTCATCAACCGCCAAAGTACTGGAAGGATCAAAAAGGGAGCCCGAAGCTTCATAGTTTATACGCCGCCATTGCATATCCCCAAATAGGGAAAGTGATTCGTTGAGTTCAAGCGTAGCTTTTGCGTACACGTTGAAATCTTTTTTATCCGTTTCGTTTTCATAAAACCGAAAAGGTATCTCTGGCAATTGGGAAAATTCTGCTGCAATGACCTCACCGAATTGATCCCCATCATAACGATTCCATGCGCCGCCAAAGACAGCATCGATTTTGTCATTTTTATACAGTATACTAAAGACCGTACCGTAAAAATCGCTGTTCAAGTGTCGTCGGGTCACCAAATCTGACCGCTCTATGGTTTCGCCATCAGATTCAAAAGTGGGCAATCGGTAAAAGGTGAGGTCGCCATTAAAAAAACTGGGGTCGCCTTCAATATACTGTTCAAAAAATCCACGGCCATCGGTATAGTGCAACGATAGGTTGCCTGTCCAATTTTCATTGATTTTTTGGGTCAGGTGCAGCTGAAAATGGTCTTGTTTGTAGTTGTCGGTCTGGCGATCGTAAAACTGGGTGTTTCCGTCCGCATCCAGATACAATCCGTCATCATTGAAGGTTCGGTCATCTTGAAGTCTATCCGCAGTCAAGCCAAAAAAGGAAAGTCCGGTGATTTCTTCTCCGCCGAATACAACAGCTTTTATCAGCGTGTTATCATCTTGATAGACCCCATCCAAAAAATAGGATTTCAAATCAGAAAACGCCCTGTCGATGTATCCGTCAGAATCTATTTTTGACAACCTGCCAGAGAACGCAAAATGGTCTTCCAAAAGCCCAGTACCGAAACGGAACGAATGTTTTCTGGCACCAAAACTGCCGAAGCTGCTTGACAATTGGGCGAAGGCATTTTCTGATACGTTATCGGTCAAAATATTGACACTGGCACCAAACGCCCCCGCACCATTGGTAGACGTGCCCACCCCACGTTGCACCTGTATATTTTCTATGGAAGAGGCAAAATCCTGAAGGTTCACAAAAAAAGTGGTCTGGCTATCGGCATCATTATAGGGTATGCCATTGATGGTCACGTTAATACGGGAATTGTCGGCCCCGCGGATGCGAAAATCGGTATAGCCGATGCCCGTGCCATCAAAAGTGGTCGAGACCACCGAAGGCAGATAATTCAGCAGAATGGGAATGTCTTGTCCTAAATTGACACGTTGGATCTCATTCTTTTCCAACTCTGAATACGTGACTGGAATCTTGTCATTGGCCCGCGAAGCCGAAACGACCACCTCGTCGAGATCGATTTTTTTACCTTGTACTGAATCTTGTTGTTGATTTTGTGCATTGAGCGATAACGCCAGGCCGCACATGGCCAAGAAAGTGAATATAGTTTTCATCCGTAAAGAAATTTTACGAATAAAAGGGGCTATTATTCTGGTTAAACTTGATTTTTTTGAGCGACCCTTAGAAATCAAATTTCTGTAAGAATGAGATGCTTCGACAAGCTCGGCATGACAATTTAGAAAGTTTGAATCTCTTTTAACGCTCTATTCCTTGGCAGCATTACCCGCCCAGGTTCAATGGGTATGATCTCAGCCTTGTTGAATGCAGAGTTCTGAATGTAGAATTTAGAATCTTAACGTTCTATTTTCGTATTTCAAATTTCGCACTTCGATAAAGCACCCCTTTGAGATGGGGCAAATGTAAGCCGTACTTTTGAATTTTCATAATGCAAAAAAGGCCGCTTTCGCGGCCTAAAGTTGCCCAGAAAGTCAGAGCTCTTGGTTCAGATAACGGCACCGTCTTCTACATGGAACCAATAAAATCTAGATTCTGAGACACTGCTGGCAATGCATGGTTAGTGTTTGCACAGCATATCAATCAATGCGTAGGTTTGGTTCATTTAACTTTTCTTGAGTCCATTTTTGTTGACCGCAATGCCTTTTGTATATAGTATTGTTCAACAATGCACACAGACGAAATGAATATCGGTATACACGTTCCGATCACTATTTTTAATGTGAATTCTATCATAATCTTGTTTGTTATTGTGATTGACCTTTTAAAAAGGGGCCGCTACTGATTTCACGACCCCTCTCAACCAAATCAACCAACCAAAATCCGTGTGCCCAATGGGCTATCACGGAATGAGAATTTCTTCTTTAGACATTCCCGCTTTTCAGAATCATGTTTTGCGGGCTTTCAATGAACTTAATGGATTCTCGACATCCATTCTTTGTGTCTTTCAATAATTGAGACACATCTTTTTTATACAGGTCACGCAAAAAATAAAATATTAAACAGTCTATTTTTTAACTAACTGTTTATCAATTATTTATGATTTGCAAAAATTAAAGGTTTAACATTTATTTGGTATAGCTTCACGGCAGCTAACTGTAAATTCAATAGTTGTTTTAAATGAAATGAAAGAAACCTCAAGAAAAAAGTTCACCACAAAAATCATTATCAGTTATGCAGTGCTTGGCCTTTTGGGTTTGATCGCCTCTTATTTTATTTACGTCGAGGTCACGAACTATACTGCCACAGCCTTATTGGAAGAAAACGATGAAAAGCTGCTAATGACGAGCTCGCTTTTGACCAAAATCTACGAGGCAGAAAACCTGTCAAAATTGACCTTACAGCATTTCAACAGAAAAAACTCGAGACAGTATCTACAAAAAGTGGATTCACTGATCATCAAGATTGACAGTCTCAAATGCATCACTGAAAATGAAAAGCAACAGCAGTTGTTGGATAGTGTGGGCTTGCTTCTTGAGAGTAAGGTCACGAACATTGCGCAACTTGGCAAATTGCGTACCAAACGTCTGCACGAAAATCCGCTGGATTCACTTTTACAAGGATTCACAAAGATGGAGGAATCGCTGGGTCGTATCACTCCCGAATCTTTGACCCCTGATTTTGAAAAGCTTCCCCCTGAACGACAACAGCTTTTGCGAGAATATGTGGCTTTTTTAAACGAAAACGTACCCAAAGACTCTACCTCAGAGAATTACGGAAAAAAGGTAGATTCTGTTCTGGTTGCTTCAAAAGCACTGTTATCCAAAGCAAGAACCGAAAGCCAAAATATCGAGCAGGGGCTGGCACGAAGCGAAATGGCCCTATTTAGAACCGATTTGGAGCTATCCCAAAAATTACAGCGCATGATTTTTGAGATTGACCGTGAAATTGCCCGAAACAATTACGCCAACGATATTCAAAGGCGGCGCGCGCTCACCCGAAGCATTCGATTTGCTGGACTCATGGCATTGATAGGGCTTCTTGTCGTAGGTATTTTTACTTTTTTGATCACCCGAGATTTTTTAAAAGTGCAACTGCTGAAAAAGCGACTCGAAAAAGAAAAAAAATATTCAGATTCATTGCTGAAAAGTAGGGAACAGCTCATTGCCACCGTCAGCCATGACCTTCGAACACCACTGAACACCATTTCTGGGTATACCAGCCTTCTACAAGACACATTGAATAGCCAAAAGCACCAACAATACCTTGAGGGGGTTCAATCTGCTTCAAATTATGTTGAGAACTTGGTAAATGACCTGCTCGAATACTCAAAAATTGAAGCTGGAAAAATTAGGTTACGCCAAACGGATTATAACCTCAATCGATTGGTCGAGTTAACGGCCCAAGAAAATGAGAAACTTCATTCTAAACCTCAAGTTGAACTGCAATTGCACCTAGATCCCGCATTTCAAAAAAATATCATTGGTGACCCCTTGCGCATCAAACAAATATTGAGCAATCTTATTGGTAATGCCTTCAAATTTACCGATAGCGGATACGTAAAGGTAACTACAGAAGCAAAAAATACTGAATTGGTGGCCTATGTTGAGGATACGGGCATCGGCATCAAAAAAAGCCAACAGGAAACCATATTCAAAGAGTTTTCGCAAGGCGATGAGAACACTGAAAAAAAGTACGGGGGGTACGGTCTTGGATTGACCATCTCAAAAAAACTGGCCATCTTACTTCAGGGGGATGTCGCTTTGACCAGCGAGGAGGGAAGCGGCAGTACCTTTATATTGACGCTTCCACTGCAATTTTCTGAAAAAACGGCATCCGATGCTGTTCCTGTTCATCAAGAACAGCCACTATCCATTCTAGTAATTGATGACGACATCACGTTGTCGCAATTGATTGGCGAAATGTGTTCACAATATGGTCATGAAACTATTATCTTCAATGACTTTTCAACAGTGCCCAAAGATACAGACCTTGCATACGACCTTGTGCTGACCGACATTCAAATGCCTAAAATAAACGGATTTCAAGTGCTTTCCGCCCTGAAATCGGGTGCCTATACACATTACCAAAACCAGCCTATAATTGCCATGACGGGTGACAGAAGCCTACCAAAAAATGAATATCTCAAGAAGGGGTTTTCAAATGTGTTGCAGAAACCATTTTCAAAAACAACACTTCTCAAAAAACTATCCATAGACGCTTTGGGAACGGAAAAAGGACATCATCCCCCATCAGAAAGAATAGAATCGTCAAAAACGACTGAACATTTCAACCTTAACAACATTATTTCTTTTTTGGGTAATGATGAGACTGCCCTCCATGAACTGCTGACTACCTTTTTGAACGAAACCCAAATAAACATTCAAGCCCTCGAGAAAGCGGTCAATAACGACGATATTACAGGTGTCAACAAAATAGCCCATCGCATGTTACCGATGATGCAACAGCTTGAGGCAAAGGGTGTTATTGCTCCGCTGCAAATTCTGGAAAACATCGAAAAAGGACGCCCAAAAAAGGAATTGCTGAACAACTATAATGATGTAGTGAAGAGTATTACAGCATTAAAAAAAGAGCTGCAAAAACAACTGCATCAAACATCAAGTTGATAATGCTCAATCTTGTTGTAAAGTGTCTTGCGCGTTATTTGCAGCAATTTGGCCGCTTTGGTCTTGTTGAAATTGGTCTGCTTTAAAGCCCTTAAAATATTGTTTTTCTCGAACTCTGACTTTGAAAACGATTCGTTTGGGTGCGCTATGTCATGGTGACCGTGCAACACCTCTTTTGGTAAGACATCGGTTGTGAGCCTGTCTTTTGGTGACAATAGTACTGCTCGTTTAATCACGTTTTTCAACTCGCGAAGGTTGCCAGGCCATGTGTAGGTGCTAAAAGCCTGAACAACCTCTTCTGAAAAACCGGAAACGTTTTTGCCCAATTCAGAACTTGCTTCTTCAAGAAAATGATGGGCAAACCGCATCAAATCGTCAAAACGCTCCCGCAACGGGGGTATTTCAATGGAAAACTCGTTGATGCGATGATACAGGTCTTCTCTAAACCTACCCTCGTTCACATTGGTTTGAAGGTCTTCATTGGTAGCAGTAAGTATTCTGACATCGAGGTCAATTTCTTTGGTGCTGCCGACTCTTTTGATTTTTCGTTCTTGTATGGCACGCAACAGCTGCACTTGATTTTCGTAGGAAAGGTTTCCGATTTCATCTAAAAACAAGGTGCCTCCGTTTGCTGCCTCAAAATAGCCGACTTTGTCGTTCACTGCACCTGTGAAACTTCCTTTGATATGACCAAAAAACTCACTGGTTGCCAGTTCTTTGGGTATCGCGCCACAGTCAACAGCGACAAAATTTTTATTGGCCCTTTTGCTATGGTTATGGATGATTCTGGCCGTGACCTCTTTGCCTGTACCGCTCTCACCGTTGATGAGTACCGACATGTTGGTGGGGGCAACGAGTTTAATATGTTCCAGCATTTTTTTGGATGCCGGGCCCAAATCCTCTATCCCTAAAAATGAAGTTTTTGCAGGTTGATGCTCTTTGGGTTCCTGTTCTTCAGCTTTATCCTGATCATGGCTTTCGATTTCTACTGCTGATTTGAGAGCCCCGTTGATGACCATGAGCATTTCATCGGGCGTGAAAGGTTTTGAAATATAGTCATAGGCTCCTTTTTTCATGGCAGACACGGCAGAATCTACTTCTGCATAGCCGGTCATGAGAATGACTTGGGCCTTTGAGGAAAGTGATTTGACCTCTGACAATAATTCTAGTCCGCCAGCATCAGGAAGCCTTTGGTCGCAGATGATCAGCTCATAGGATTCTTCCTTGAATTTAGCTCGTGCATCGGTGGCGTTTGAACAGACATCAACCTTAAAATTGTGCCGTTCTAAAAACTTTTTTAGCATGACCCCAAATGGCAGGTCATCTTCAATAATAAGAATTTTGGGCATCTCTCCATATTATGGATGACCATAAAGATACGCCACTATACCTATCAAAACTTGTAATGTTTTGATAAAAAAAGCCACCCGCCTTGAGCGGGTGGCCTCCTCAAAAAAACCAAACTAACTAACCTATTAATGTACGGAATTATTCATCCATTTCTAACCAGTTGCCTTCGGCATCGGCATACAAAACTCCCTGAGAACCATCTCCACCGGTAACTTCGAGCTTGTATACTTCATCTTCATTTACATACGCCTTAGTAATGGTCGCCCCCTCATGTGCAACGGCCAAGGCCTGCACGACAGCCGCTGGTACTTGGTCAACCGGAATTTCCTTAAATTCCTCTGTAATGACCTCATCCATGATACCATCATGAATTGAAACTGTTGAAGCTGTAAGTGCTGAAAGGCTTCCTATGGCTAAAGCAGCCGTAAAAATTAATTTTCTCATGTTCTATGTAATTTAGGTTAAACTTTATTCACCTAACTACTTGTAAAAACAATGCCATTACTCAGGTTCTTTTTAAATAATTGATTATCAATTATTTAAATCTAAATAAAAAAGAAAACAGGTGTATAAAACTGTTCTCAATAGGTAAGAAGTGTGTAAAATTTATACACTTAAGTGTGCATAATGTGTTGAAATTTTATTTCTGTGGATTGGTGTCAGAATGATTTTTGCTACTCGAACCAGTGCGTTTTCGAAAAAGATGGGGCATTAAAAAATGGACCGCAATGGTGAAAGAACCTATACTCACGATTAGTAATACGATATAAATGATAGGATACATTTTGATGGCCTTTGGTTAATCAATACGATTCTGTAAATGATAAGACACACCTTTGTCAGAAAAGTCACATGGTTTTTTGCCCTACACTTGATGTGATGGTTTGAGCAAATCGTTCATCGTTTTCACGGGATTAAATGTGACCAAGGGCACTTCAACGAATATGGTGTTCCAGAAGGCCATGGCACCGTTCCAAAGGCCAGGAAGTTCCAAGGCTTTCAACTCCTTGCCCTCTTTGGTCTTGCCCGTAATGAAACCCTGTTTGGTATCTACAAAATCCATCAAATTGAATTTTTCACCTTTGTGGTCTTTCACACCACAGACAATATCCACTGGATTGAAGTGTGTGGAATTTTTTAGAATGGAAACCTGTTCGGAATCCTCCATATCAATTTGCGCCGATTCAATGATCTGGAGGGAGACATTTCCTTCGGAATCTTTGATGTAGAATGGGCCTCCGCCAGGCTCGCCCTCGTTTTTGACCATACCACAAACCCGAATGGGCCGGTTTATTTTATTTTTTAATTGTGAGATTTTTTCGTCTTTGGGCAAACCATCGAACTCATCCCCAAAACGGACATTCAAATCTTCTTCTAAGAACCTTTTGGTCGCATTGACCAATTCATCTGAAATGGTATCGCTCTCAAGACGTCGCGCATAGTCAAAAGCCTGCTCTTGAACCTTTAACAACAATCCACCCAACATTTTCTTGCTATTGGCAACGGCTTTCAGGTTTTTATCAATGACCACATTGTCAATGTTCTTGATGAAAATAACGTCAGCATCCTGTTCGTTCAGATTTTCAATGAGTGCGCCATGCCCACCAGGGCGAAACAAAATGGAGCCATCAGAATTGCGAAACGGTGTATTGTCCATATTTACTGCAAGGGTATCCGTCGAGGGTTTCTGGTTGGAGTACGAAATATGAAACTCGGTACCCGTTTTATCTGAAATTTTCGGTACCGCCTTTTTCTCTTCTGCTGCAAACATGTCGTCGTGCTGCGGTGATATGGTAAAATGCAGGTTGGCCTTGCCGTCTGTTTTGGCATACAGTGCCGCTTCTTTCAAATGTTCTTCAAACGGGGTGGCCGAACCATCTTCATATTGGTGAAAGGGCAGCAAGCCTTTAGGATAAAAACCGTAGTTCAGTCCATCCTCAGCGAGCATTTCTTTTACAAAAGCATGTGCCTTTTCGCCCTCGTTGCTATATTGATCTTCTATTCTGGCCATCAATCTATCATAGAATGGAAACTTATCCATCCCGTCAACAAATTGTTTCACTGCCTTGTCGCCTGTTCGTTCAATATATTCAGAAAGGCTTTCTTTGGATGGATCATAGACTTCCACAAAATTGAACATCGCCTTGAACATGCGTGAGGCGGCCCCAGATGCGGGCACAAATTTCAAAAGCGTCAATCCATCCACATTGTTTTCAAAGAAGGAGACCAATTCATCTTCATCCTCCACTCTGGTAATACCTTCACCCACCACAGCCGCTTTTTCCAAATCTACAAACGGGATGCCTTCTTTAAAGGTCTCAATCTGTTGTGCTACTTTTTCTTTTGAAATGCCTTTTTGTTGAAGTTGCGCCAGGTCTTTATCGGTAAAGTCAATCATAGTAAAGCAATTTATCTATTTGTGTCACGGCCTTTTGAAACCGTTCATTTTCATTTCCTTTCAAGATAACAAAACTACGCTGATATTTCTCTAGGGTTGTTTTGAAAAGGTCAAACATTTCTTTGCGCTGATCGGGCCTATCCCTTAAATCATCTTTTACCCATGGCACATCAATATCGGTCAAGAAATAGAAATCATAATGGTTCAGCAGTGCATATTTTTCAAGCAATGGGTCGCAGTACCCATCAAAGTAGGCCTCTGAATATACTTTGGTCTCTAAAATATCAGTATCGCAGATGAGTACTTTATTTGCTTTTTTGCTAAGGTCATTTTCCAATCGAATCTGTCCTTCAGCAATGGGCAGCAAATCTTTGAGTTCGCAGACTTTTTGTTGTTCATCCCATTTTTTCTGTAAATAGTCACGGGCATATTCGGGCACCCAAACCGTGTCATAATGATTGGCCAACTGTTGGGCGAGCGTGGTCTTGCCCGTAGATTCAGGCCCGTACAATACTATTTTAACAAGGTCTGTGGGCTCTTGTTTAAGTTTTTCTTCCATGCTCGATAGCCGTAAATCGCAATAATGGTGAATAAAAGATATTGAAAAGATGAGAAAACCAATCCTTTGTAGAGGTACAGCGGCACTGAAATCAGGTCACCGATGATCCAGAACATCCAGTTTTCCAATTTTTTCTTTGCCATGAGCCACATGCCCACAAAAAAGATGGCGGTGGTCAAAATATCAACATAGGCGGTCCATGAGTCAAACTTGCCGAAAATTTGATATACTCCAAAAACGAAAATCATGGTAGAAACAAAAAGTAAAACGTTCCATTTTTTTTCTTTGGGATTTGTTCTGGTAATGGGGATGAAATGATTGGCATCCACTTTTCGCGTCCAAACCCACCATCCATAGATACTCATGACAAAATAATAGGCATTGATGAGCATATCGCCCAACAACCCGTAGACCAGCAGTATATACACCGCGATTGCCGTGGCGATGATTCCGGTCGGGTATACCAAGATATTTTCGCGTTTTGAGAACCAGACGCTCAGCAGTGCAAAAAAGACGCTGATGCATTCTAAAACGACGATGTGTGTTGGCACACCGTCATATTGTGAAAAAAGCCATTCAAAAATGGGGTTCATAGTCGCTTCGGTCCGTTTTGACGATTTTCATTTGAAGCAGCACCCGTTCTGTATTCGTAAAAGTTTCCTTGATTTCGGCTTGCAGCAACTGCATCACTTGGTCATACTCGCCATAGACTTGGGTGCTCAATGGGTTTTCCAATACTTTCAATCCCGATTCACGGAGTTTCTTTATAAAATTGATGATGGGCGGTTCGTAATCGTCATGTAGTGGTGTCAGCGTAAGTTCTACGGAAATGTCCATTTTTGGAGTTTATACGTTTAGAGTTTAAATGTTTAAGATCCAAAACTACCACTAAACTTGTAAACGCTTAAACTTTTAAACCTTTTGCGGAACCTATGGAAGTTTTAGAACACGAATTTCACTAATAGCAAGAATTTATCACTAAACCTATAAACTTTTAAACTCGCCGCAAGGCATAAACACAGGTAAAGCCTTCGAACTCAAAAAAAGTGACCTGATATTCAGATTTTTGCCCTTCGTACAAAATTTCAGCGGTGGTTCTTCCATCATCAAACGAAAAGTCAGCCACGTCAATATGGCGGAGAAAACCCAAACCGGGTTCAGCATAAATTTTATATAGTGATTCTTTTGCCCCCCAGACAATGGTCAACTTTCTGATGAGGGCCTCGGTATTTGCCAAGGTTCGATACTCTTCTATGGGGGTGAATTTATGAGCAATCCGTAAGATTTTCTCACGCTGTTTTTCAATATCGATGCCCACTTCATGCGAAGTACTCACGATAATACCCGTGAATTCATGCGAATGTGTGATGGATATCTTGTTGCCGTCTTTTAAATGGGGTTTCCCAAAATCGTCATAATACAAATCGTTGTCTTCGTAGCCTGCCTCGGCCATCAAATGTCGAATGCTCAAAAACGCCCGTCGGTGCATCTCAGATTTCATGTTGTCATACCGCGATTGGCAGTGTTCGGTCAGCGAAACTTTTTGGGAGAGAATCTGCTCAGGTTCAGTCACCTTCCAAATCAATACTTTCATCGTTTCTGTCGCCGATATGTTTTTGTAAAGGGGCATTCTTTGTATCTTTGCGCTCTAAAAGTGAACTTACTTAAATTTTTGGACTGAAGCGAAAATTAAGGGTTTTGTGCTAATTACAGAGATTTAAACAAGTTCATTATTTAAAATAAATCAAAAAAATAACTATGAGTACTAAAACCATCGCTTACGTGCCTTACAAGGTAAAGGATATTTCTTTGGCCGACTGGGGAAGAAAAGAAATTGAACTGGCTGAAGCTGAAATGCCAGGTTTGATGTCACTTCGTGAAGAATACAAAAATGAGCAGCCTTTAAAAGGCGCTAGAATCGCAGGATGCCTTCACATGACCATTCAGACCGCCGTTTTGATTGAAACTTTGGTCGAGCTTGGTGCGGATGTCACTTGGAGCTCATGTAATATCTTTTCAACCCAAGACCACGCCGCTGCTGCGATTGCCGCTGCCGGAATTCCCGTATATGCATGGAAAGGCATGACCGAAGAAGAATTTGACTGGTGCATTGAGCAGACCTTGTTCTTTGGTGAAGACAGACAACCATTGAACATGATCTTGGATGATGGCGGTGATTTGACCAATATGGTTTTGGATAAATATCCTGAGCTCGCAGCGGGCATCAAAGGTCTCTCTGAAGAAACCACCACAGGTGTTCACCGTTTGTACGAAAGGGTCAAAAAAGGAACGCTGCCAATGCCGGCCATCAACGTAAACGATTCAGTAACAAAATCGAAGTTCGACAATAAATATGGCTGTAAGGAAAGTGCCGTGGATGCCGTTCGCCGTGCCACCGATACCATGTTGGCCGGAAAGCAAGTTGTGGTATGCGGTTACGGTGACGTAGGTAAAGGTACTGCAGCTTCTTTTAGGGGTGCAGGTGCTGTCGTCACCATCACCGAGATTGATCCTATCTGTGCATTGCAAGCCTGTATGGACGGTTACGAAGTGAAAAAACTGGAAACTGTTGTGGGCAAAGCTGACATAGTCATCACTACAACTGGTAATAAAGATATTATTCGCGAAGAGCATTTCCGGGCTTTAAAAGATAAGGCCATCGTTTGTAACATCGGCCACTTTGACAATGAAATCGACATGGCTTGGTTGAATGGGGAATACGGAAATACCAAAGATGAAATCAAACCACAAGTTGATAAATACACGGTCGATGGTAAAGACATCATCATTTTGGCCGAAGGCCGATTGGTGAATCTGGGCTGTGCCACAGGCCACCCAAGCTTTGTGATGAGCAACTCGTTCACCAACCAGACCTTGGCACAGATCGAACTGTGGAACCACAGCGACAAATATGAAAACGACGTCTACATGCTGCCCAAGCATTTGGATGAGAAAGTGGCAAAACTGCACCTATCACGTTTGGGGGCTGAATTGACCGAGCTTCGTCAAGACCAAGCAGCATATATTGGTGTCGAGGTTGAAGGGCCGTATAAGCCTGAGTATTACAGGTATTGATTTATTGTCATTCCCGCGCTTGTGCCGGACTTGTTTCGGTAAAGGCGGAAATCTAGATAAAGGACAAAACCCTTGCTGAGATGCGAGGGTTTTTCTTTTACATATCCAACCACCGTTTAAAATTGGTGGTACGTTCTCGAGAAACCACAACCTGTTCTTCTTCTTTGGGAAGGATTTTCAACAACAAACGGCTGTTAAAATAGCTGTGTATCTCGACCACCGATTCTACCGAGACCATAAACTTTCGGTTGATTCGAAAAAAGTGGATGGGATTTAGGATATTTTCCAGTTGGTCGATGGTATATTCGATGGGATACGATTGCCCTTTATGGGTGTACAGACAAATCATGCCTTCATGGGACTTGAAATAGGCTATCTCCTCCACATTGAACGATTTGAACTGATTGCCCACCTTGACCATAAAACGGTGTTTGTATTCTTTGTGAAAAAGCTGTTTTAAATGCTCAAGATTTTTGGTTGAAGATTGCCCGTTCCGGGTCACATTTTTATGAAATTTCTCCAAAGCTTTCTTCAAATCGTCTTTGACAATGGGCTTTAAAAGATAATCCAGCCCATTGTATTTGAAACCGCGTATGGCAAACTCGTTGTAGGCCGTGGTAAAAATGACCGGGGGGTGGTCGGCCACATTGTCCAAAATGTCAAACCCGTAGCCATCGTTGAGCTGAATATCCAAAAAAATAAGGTCGGGCGAGGTATTGGTCGAAAACCATTTTGAACCGCTCTCCACAGAATTCAGTTCGGCGATCACCTCAATTTCGGGCGCCAGTTCATTGACCAGTTGGGCCAATCGCTTGGCTGCAAATTCCTCATCCTCAACAATCACTGCTCTCATCAAGAAATTGCTCTTACGTTCATTTGGGTGATATTTTCATGCAATAATGGAATAATGACCTCAAAATAATCCACTTCTTCCCTAATCAATACTTGTTTGTTGGTATAAAAGGCGTAACGCTTTTTAATGTTCTTTAGCCCGAGTTGTGTGGTCTCTTCCTTCAATTGCCTTTTCTGCAAATTGTTCTTTATAACAAGCGCATCGTTCTGAATGGAAGAAATGGTTATTTGCAGCGATTTTTCTTTACTGTACAGATTATGCTTCAGTGCGTTCTCGACCAACATTTGAAGTGAAAGGGTCGGGACCAAGTACTTTTTTGTTGAAGGATTGATATCCGTCTTAATGATGACAGCATCTTTATGGCGAACGTTCATCATAAAGACAAAAGCATCCAAAAAACCCAGTTCTTTGTCGAGGCTCACCAAATCTTGTTCGCGATTGTCCAAAATATATCTGTAGCTACTGGCCAAGCGCGTTACAAAATCAGATGCCAGATCGCGGTCTTCATACATTAACGAAGTCAAGGTATTGAGACTGTTGAACAAAAAGTGCGGACTGATCTGTTTTTTTAACGAAGCATACTGCGAGGCCATCATGTCTTTCTGCAGATCCTCCAACCGTTTTTCCAATACGTCATGATGGTTCATGGCGTAATAAAACATATTGAAGAAAATTACGGCAATACCCAAAGCAATGGCCCTGGTAAAATCAATCAAAAACTGCTGTTTGGGGGGTACCAAGCAAATAATTCCCATAGGGTCCTTTAAGGGAAATAACGCCAAATAATACACCAATGCGCAGATGGGGAGCATAATTCCCATATTGATGCAAACAATTTTTAAGCTTCTTTTTAGATTCAGCTTGCAATACTTCTTATGGCGTTTTAAGAGATAGTCATTGATTTCCCAAGTCAGCATAAATAGAAAAAATGCACTGAAATAATAAAAAAGACTTGTAGGGCTGAACAAGTCTGCCAGACCATCCGGGTGTTGTTCCATAGTCAACTTCACGGTAAAAAAAACCACGTTGACAACCATCCAACGGAATAGAAACTTACGGATACCTTTTTTTGTGATTGTACTGCCCATTTCAACTCTAAAGATACATAAGTCGCTTATTCTCATGGTGAAGACCATTTCATACTGTCAAATCAAAGCCTGAACTGTTGATTTCTGCACTGAATTGTAAAAAGTTGCTGTAAAGCCATGGTTTTCAGTTCAAGAGCCCATTACCCGACACAATTTTAAAATCAACGTTTGGCAACATTCGACACTTTTAAAATCAGCTACCATGGTGAAGTTTGATGGAACTTAAAAACACCATCATGAAAAAAATTGGCCTTTTGCTGCTGTTTATTTCCTCAATCGGATTTTCACAAACCGGCACCTTAAAAGGAATCGTTATCGACAAACAATCAGAAAATCCTCTTGAGGGCGCTACCATTGAATTATTGAACATGGAGGAAGCCACAGGCGTCGTCACCGATTTTGATGGACGATTTACCATGGAAGATGTACCGATAGGAAGACAATCTATCAGAATCAGCTATATCGGTTATGAAAGTACGACCATACCCAACATTGAAATCACTACCGGAAAGGATGCCTTTGTCTCCGTTCAATTGTTGGAGTCGTTCAACCAATTGGATGAAGTCGTGCTGACCAATGAGGCCAACAAAGACCAAGCCCTGAACAAACTGGCAAAAGTTTCCGCTCGGCAATTCGGTCTTGAAGAGGTCACGCGTTTCTCGGGTGGGCGAAGTGATGTGGGCCGGTTGGCAGCCAATTTTGCAGGGGTCTCCGCGCCTGATGATAGTAGAAATGACATCGTTATCCGTGGTAATTCACCCACGGGATTACTGTGGCGGTTGGAGGGTATCCCCATACCGAGTCCAAACCACTACTCCACTTTGGGTACGACCGGTGGCCCAGTCTCGGCATTGAATCCGAACCTCTTGAAGAATTCCGATTTTATTACCTCGGCATTCCCAGCGGAGTATGGCAATGCCATTGGCGGTGTTTTTGATTTGGGGTTTAGAAAAGGGAACGCCGACGATTATGAATACACTTTGCAAACCGGTATTTTCACGGGGGTCGAGGCGATAGCCGAAGGACCATTGGGCACCAAAAGAGGTTCTTTTTTAATTGCTGCCCGTTATTCACTTGTCGGACTGTTGGGAGTCGGCGCAGGCGGAACGGCTGCAACCCCCAATTACAACGATGTTTCCTTCAACATTGATTTTGGCAAGGTGAACAATGGCAATCTCTCCATTTTCGGAATCATCGGAAATTCAGATATCAAATTTCTCGGCGACGATATTGATGAAAATGATCTGTTTGCCGCAGCCGATGAAAACACGTTCGTAAACTCCCGTTTCGGGGTGATGGGATTTAAGTACAACCTGAGTGTCGGCGACAACTCTTTTTTGCGCACCATTGTCTCAGGTTCCTATTCGGCCAATGACTTTCAAGCCGACCGGTTTATCGATAAAGATACGCCCCAAGAACGTGTCATTCGCTACACCGAAGCTGACAATACAGAAATGCGTTTGACGCTTTCGACCCTTTTCAATTCTAAAATCAGCAACCGTTTTAATTTCCGCACGGGTTTGTTGGTCGAAAATTTCAACATTCAAAGTTTGTTGTTGGATAGAAATGAACAACCCGACAATGACGGTGACGGCGACCCCGATTTGACCACCTTCAGAGATACTGATGAAACCTTAAGTGTCTTTCAGCCGTTCATACAAGGGCAATACCGACTTACAGAAGACCTGACCTTGAATGCGGGTGTGCACACGCAGTACAGTACCCTGAACAAACAGTTTGCTCTGGGGCCCCGGGCTGCCATCAGCTATACCCTTTTGCCCAACCATACGCTCAGTTTTGGCTACGGACTCCATTTTCAAAACATTCCATTGCCGTTGCTTTTTCTCAATGAAAATGTGAACGGAGAACTGGTGCAGACAAATCGTGATCTGGATTTTGTGGAAAGTTCCCATTACGTGCTGGGTTACGATGTAAAATTGGGTAATGCATGGCGTGGCAAGGTAGAGGTGTACCGTCAAGACATTGATAAGGCAGCCGTTGAGCCTTTTCCGTCCAGCTATTCCACATTGTCAGAAGGTGCCGATTTTATCTTTGACAATGACCGTGTCTCATTGGTCAATGAGGGAACAGGATTCAATCAAGGTGTGGAACTGACGCTGGAAAAGTTTTTCAATCAAGGCTATTACGGTCTGTTGACCGGATCGTTCTTTGAGAGCAAATATGAAGGCAGTGACGGGGTGGAACGCAACACCCCCTTCAACAATGGCTACGTGGTCAACTTTCTTGCCGGAAAAGAATTCAGAACTGGTGCCTCCGGTAAAAATATATTGTTCATAGACACACGAGTGACCACCTCAGGGGGTCGCTATTTTACTCCGGTTGACTTACTGGCATCACAGCAAGCGGGTTTTGAAATACTGCAAGAAGAGCTGGCATTTACACAACAATACGACGATTATTTTCGGTGGGATGTCAAATTCGGATTAAAAATCAACAGCCGGAATAAAAAACGCTCCCATCAATTTTATGTAGACCTTCAGAATGTGACCGCCAATGAAAATGTCTTTGCGCGCAGGTACAATCGATTGACCAATCAAGTTGACCAGGTCGACCAAATCGGGTTTTTTCCAGATTTTGGTTACAAATTTCAATTTTGAGCGTCTTATAGATGTCAATCAAAAATCAATCATCATGAAAAAAACGAATCCAGAACCAAAGCAAAAACCTCCATTATCAGGAAGGTCATTGAGAAGAAAATCATTTTTCACCAAAAAAGCATCTTCACCATTCTGGTGGGGTTGGAAAACCGCATAACCCATGAAAAAAGCCGGAATCGGTCTTGTCATCCTTTTGGTTGCCATGGTCGGGCTATACCTTGTCAACAACCGAGAATCAAGCGATGATTTTCTGGAGGATGAATTTACGGCGATAGAAAAGCACATTCCCAAACGGGATGTTTTGAACGAAGAAGTTTCAACAGCCGATGTCGCATGGCACCTAGACCACATGCTCAAAACCATCAATCGAATCTCAGAAAATTTGGAGGCTTCTGACCCCCATGATTATGCCTACAAATTTAGCATGCAGCAGGTTGTGGTGCATACCACAGGAATGATTCCCAGAGGGGTGGCGCAGTCACCACAAAATGTGAGACCGCCCAAAGTCATCGAAACCGATAGTATTTATGTTCAACTTCAGGAAGCCAAAAGAAATATAAAAGGTATCTCCAATCTGGATAAAAACTCACACTTTAACCATCCGGTATTCAATAAACTTGACAGGGACCAAACACGGCGTTTTTTGGAAATCCATACCAATCACCACCTAAAAATCATTCAGGATATTCTTGGGGAATAAAAAACCCCGACAAATCAATGCCAGGGTCAGTATGTTTTAAAAGCAGTTTTACTCTCTAGGCCTCAAAAGGGTCTACAGAAACATACGACTTTCCGCCTGCTTTCTTGTCAAACCGAACGATGCCGTCTATTCTGGCATGCAATGTATGATCTTTGCCTGCATATACATTCTCACCTGGATTATGCTTGGTGCCACGTTGGCGAACAATGATATTGCCAGCAACAGCGGCTTGGCCACCAAAAATCTTCACGCCCAAGCGTTTCGATTCTGATTCCCTACCATTTTTTGAACTACCTACACCTTTCTTATGTGCCATGATGATATATTTTTAGTCCGTGTATTTTATTTATTCAATGCTTCAATCAATTCAGCCTTCTTCATGGAAGAATAGCCGCTGATGTCTTTGGCCTTGGCCATTTCTTTCAATTCAGCTACGGTCTTTTTGCTCAAGTCTTCAACAGCTTTAGGCTTGGTCTCTTTTTTTGGAGCAGCACCTTTTGCAGGCTCTTTCTTGACCGCTTTTGGCTTTGAGGCCGTAGAAACGTCAATAGCGGCATCTTTACCGTCTGCTTTTGCCTTTGCTGCCTGTTTCTTTACCGCGGGTTTTTCTTCTTTGGTTTTAGTCGCCTTTTTGGCTCCCTTAGCCACAATGCTTTCAACTACAATTTCGGTCAAATATTGTCTGTGACCGTTTTTCTTCTTGTAGCCTTTTCTTCGTTTCTTTTTGAAGACAATCACTTTATCGCCTTTCAGGTGCTTTACTACTTTGGCCTCAACAGCCGCACCATCTATGACGGGGGCGCCAATGGTAACGTTGCCACCGTCATCTAAAAGAAGAACTTTGTCAAAAGTGACTTTTTTACCTTCTTCGGTCTGTAAACGGTGCACGTACACTTTTTGGTCTTTCGCAACTTTAAATTGCTGCCCTGCCATTTCTACAATTGCGTACATAGCTAGAATTTAATTTTAATTTCGCTCTGAAAAGGTCAATAATTCGACTTTTTCGGGCTGCAAATATACTGCTAAATCTAAAATTGACAAGCGATTATGCCGCTTTCTTTTTTGGGTTGTTTGAAGATTTGAAGAGCTGCATGAAAGAAAGTGTCAAAACCAAGGTTGTTGCAATGCCCATGATGGCCACGGTAAAGAAGACAATGCCCTCAAAATTTTTGTAGTCTTTGGCCCAGACCTCAGACAATTGTCCTAAAAAATCAGGGTTCAATTCTGTGGAATAAACAGCGAAAAATATGGTGAATAAAACGGTGGCAACAACCCCTGTGGTCATACCAGAAGTGAAACCAGCGTTGTAGTTGAATTTTGAGCCTTGGCGCAATTTAATGATCTTGATGGTCTCATAGATTCCGAAACCGGTGATGATTCCGTTAAAAAGACTGAAGAATATATTGGTGTGCTTTCCAAAAAGCGAAAGAATCAAGAAATAGGCAATCAAACAAGCACTGGTTACAATTCCGAATCGAATGGGCAGACTCAAGTTTTTCATAGACGAATCATTGGTTGCCCCTTAAATTAAAAATAATTCGATAAAATCCTGTTAAACGAGAGGTACTTTTCTTGCCAAATACCCAAAAAACATATATTCGTGTAACAAGCAGATGT
The DNA here is from genome assembly GCF_039592695.1 of Allomuricauda sp. d1. NCBI lineage: Bacteria > Pseudomonadati > Bacteroidota > Flavobacteriia > Flavobacteriales > Flavobacteriaceae > Allomuricauda > Allomuricauda sp. d1. The sequence continues at coordinate 332,576 of NZ_JBBUTK010000003.1, forward strand.
ATCGAGAGACCTATACATTTGGAACATAACCCAAAACAAATTTGAAAATGAAAAAACAACTACACATCGTCTTTGTTGCCATTTTTTCAATGACCTTTCTTTCAGCCCAAGAAGTCGCCTTTGAAGAATATGACCTAGACAATGGTTTGCATGTAATACTGCATCAAGACAACTCGGCCCCAGTGGTCACCACAGCTGTGATGTACCATGTGGGTGCAAAGGATGAAGACCCAGAAAAAACAGGTTTTGCCCACTTTTTTGAACATTTGCTCTTTGAGGGCACCAAAAACATTGAACGGGGCGAATGGTTCAAGATAGTATCTTCCAATGGCGGAAACAACAATGCGAACACCACCCAAGACCGCACCTATTACTATGAGGTTTTCCCATCCAACAACTTGGAATTGGGGCTTTGGCTCGAATCGGAACGATTGATGCACCCCATCATCAACCAAATCGGGGTGGATACCCAAAAAGAAGTCGTGCAAGAAGAACGCAGATTGCGTTATGACAATGCGCCCTACGGAAGGTGGCGCGAACAGATGTTCATCAACCTTTTTGAAAAACATCCGTATCGATGGCAGACCATTGGTTCATTGGAACATCTGGCCAGTGCAACATTAGAGGATTTCAAAAAATTCAACCAAATCTATTATGTGCCCAACAACGCAGTTTTGGTCGTTGCAGGAGATATTGATATGGCAGAGACCAAAAAAATGGTTCAAGACTATTTTGGGCCTATTCCAAAGGGTGCTCCCATAGAACGAAAAACGTTTGTCGAAGACCCCATCAACGCACCTATCAAGGCTGAATACCGTGACCCCAATATTCAGATTCCATTGATTTTGATGGGGTACCGTACTCCGGCCCAAACGGAACATGATGCCTATGTGCTAGATATGATTTCGACCTATCTGAGCAGTGGCAAAAGCTCAAAACTTTACAAAAAGCTGGTTGATGAGAAGAAAATGGCCCTTCAGGTATTTGCCTTTAATGGCTCGCAAGAAGACTATAGTTCTTACATTGTCGGGGGGCTTCCCGTTGGAGACAACACCCTTGAGGACATCAAAAAGGAAATCGATGAAGAAATCGCAAAGCTGCAGACCGATTTAATCTCAGAGCGTGACTTTCAAAAACTTCAGAACAAATTCGAGAACAATTTTGTGAACTCCAACTCAAGTGTTCAGGGCATTGCGAATTCACTCGCGCGCTACTACATGCTGTACGATGACACCAACCTCATTAACACCGAAATTGATATTTATCGTTCGATTACCCGTGAAGATATACGTGAAGTTGCCAAAAAATACCTCAATCCGAACCAACGGGTAGAGTTGGAATATTTACCAGAACAAAAAGAAGCCAACTAAGATGAAAAAGTTATTTTTTATAGGGATGCTGTTATGTTTTACCACGGCATCACTCGCACAGATAGACAGAAGTAAGCAACCAGAGCCGGGGCCTGCCCCAGAAATCAATCTACAAGAACCAAAAACTTTTGATTTAGACAATGGTCTGAAAGTCATGGTGGTCGAGAACCACAAACTGCCAAGGGTATCCATTCAACTGACCATCGACAACCCCCCGATTTTGGAAGGCGAAAAGGCCGGGGTATCGGCACTTACGGCAAGCCTGTTGGGCAACGGTTCAAAATCCATCCCAAAAGACGAATTCAACGAAGAAGTCGATTTTCTTGGAGCCAACATCAGCTTTGGTTCCCAGAGCGCTTTTGCGAGCAGCCTTTCAAAATATTTTCCGCGGATTTTGGAATTGATGGCCGATGCTGCCATCAATCCGAATTTTACCCGAGAAGAGTTTGACAAAGAGAAGGATAAATTGTTAACAGGCCTGAAAGCGCAAGAAAATGACGTTTCTGCCATAGCAGACCGGGTTCAAAGTGCATTGGCCTACGGAAAAAATCATCCAAAAGGTGAGTTTACCACTGAAGAAACGGTAAACAACGTGGCATTGCTCGATGTTGAACAGTTTTACCGAAACTATTTTGTGCCCGCCAATGCATATTTGGTGGTCATCGGTGATGTTGAGTTTGAGAAAGTCAAAGATTTGGTTACCGAGCATTTCACCCCTTGGACAAAAGCTGCCCCTCCTTCACTATCATATTCCGAGCCGCAGCCTGCACAGTATACCCAGATTAATTTCGTCGACATGCCCAATGCGGTGCAGTCAGAGATTTCAGTACAGAATTTGGTCAACTTGAAGATGAAAGACGACGATTATCTGCATGCCCTTTTAGCCAATAGAATCTTGGGCGGCGGTGCTCAGGCCCGTCTTTTCTTGAATTTAAGGGAAGATAAAGGGTACACCTACGGATCATACTCAGGGATTGGTGACGATAAATACGGCCCCACCACCTTTAGGGCAACAGCAAGTGTTCGCAACATGGTGACCGATAGTTCGGTGGTCGAAATCTTGAAAGAGGTAGACAAAATCATCAAAACACCCGTCACTGAAGAAGAATTGGCAAATGCCAAGGCAAAGTACATGGGCAATTTCGTCATGGCACTTGAACAGCCACAGACCATCGCAAACTATGCCTTGAACATTGAGACCGAAGACTTGCCCAAGGATTTCTATAAAACCTATTTGGAACGTTTGGATGCCGTCACATTGGATGAAGTACAAAAAGCGGCCCAAAAGCATTTTTCTACGACAAATACCAGAGCGGTTGTTGTCGGCAAGGGCAGTGACGTGGCAGAGAACCTTGAAAAGATGACCTTCAACGGCAAAAAAGTTCCGGCACTTTACTACGATAAATACGCCAATAAAACCGAAAAACCGGATTTCAACGCTGGCATACCCGAGGGAATCACTGCTTCAGATGTGCTCAACAACTATTTGGAGGCCATCGGAGGCACTGACAAAGTGAACGCCATCGAATCGTTGAAACTGATCTATGAAGGTGAGGCCATGGGCAGTAAAATCAAGGTCGAAGAAAAGCGAACAGCCGATAAATTCGCCCAGACCACCTACATGAACGAATCTCCGATGATGGGTGTGGTCGCCAAGGGCGATGAGCTATACATGAAACAAGGTGGCAATAAAATGCCCCTTCCTGAAGACATGAAGAAAGATATGATGAGCGTCATGGGCATTTTTCCTGAGCAGGGCTTTTTGGCTAACGGATCAGCAAAATTAGCGGGAATCGAACGGGTCGATGGCAAGGATGCCTACAAAATCGATGTTTCGGGCAAGGTCATCAATGCTTCCTTTTTCTATGATGTTGAAACGGGATTGAAAGTAAAAGAGACCTCGGTCATCACAATGAACGGGCAGACCCAAAACCAGACTTCAATGCTAAAAGATTATAAAGAAGTGGATGGCATCATGTTTCCGGCCATAAAAACACAAAGCTTTGGTCCGCAAGAAATCGAGGTCACACTTTTGGAAGCTATCATCAACAAAGATATTTCAGAAGCCGATTTTGAATAAAACCCATAGTATTTCAAAAAACAAGGTGCTCTTTTGGGGCACCTTTTTTAATTTTGGTACCATGAAGAAAATCGTTCAAATCTTAGTGATTACTGCTCTGTTGCTTTCATGCCACGAAAAGAAACAATCTACCACTGATGCCACCCAAATGGAAACCGTCATGGCCATTCATGACGAGGTCATGCCCAAAATGGGAAAGCTCGGAAAACTGGTGGGTGAACTAAAGCCAAAGGTTGATGCCACTGCACAGGGCAAACAGTACGAGGTCGCCATGAAAGACCTTCAAGAAGCCCATCAGTCAATGATGGATTGGATGCAGGGATTTGGTGAGCGTTTTGACCATGATGAAATCTTGAACGGAGCCGAACTTTCGCCACAAAAGCAAAAATGGCTTGATGAAGAGGAAGAAAAGGTAAAGGCACTCCGTAAAGAAATCAATTCAAGTATTGAGAGGGCAGAGAAATTATTGGACAAATAATTAGGGATATCATTGAAACCACCCCTTGAGGATTGTTACCCTGAGCGCAGTCGAAGGGTTAGGGGGTAAAACTCAAAAAATATTATAAAACACCCCCCTTACTCCCCCCTCAAGAGGGGGATTACTCAGCCCATTTCAAACTTTCCATAATGCGGCGGATGTCTCTTTGCAAATAGACAGATGCCGGATAAATGGAGTCATAATTGGGCTTGGCATAAAAATAGAGCGAGCCCGTGACAAAATGGTCGGTGCTGTCGGTCACATAGAATTGGGACTGCGAAGCGGCATTGCCTGTGACCTCATAGAACATACCGTAGACTTTGTCTTCGTCATTCACAAAGGGCTGTTCTAAAATATTATCGGCCTTTACCGTATGCTCATAGGAGAGTTTTTGGGCATCGGTAAGCAAGGTTCTCAGATTGTCATCTACTCTTTTGTAGGTGATGTAAATAGAGCCTTTCATCATCGGATAATCCAACACCATGGAGCAATCTTCCTTGGCCGTTATCTCAGATGCGGTGTTTGAATCAAAGGTAAAATCACATTCACTGTTCAGTTGCTTATACTTTGCCTTGGGAAATTCTAATCGCAACATGGCCTTGGGCTTGGGCAGTGGGTCTTCTTTACAACCCAACACTGCAAGGGCCAAAATGAAAAAAATCATGCTATACTTCATGGGGCAAGGTCACTTTTATTTGTTTCAACCGTTTTTTATCCAAACTCTCAACTACAAACTGATAGTTGTCGAACACCACTTTTTCACCTCGTTTCGGAAAGCTTCCCGCTATTTCGAGAACGAATCCGGCGATGGTTTCTGATTCTCCCTTTTTTTCTTCAAAACGCTCTTCATCCTCAATCTTCACCACGCGATAAAAATCCTTCAGCGTGGTCTTTCCTTCAAAAACAAAGTTATGGTCATCCAATTTTGAGAAAATCAAATCCTCGTCATCAAATTCGTCGCTGATATCGCCAACAATCTCCTCAATAATGTCTTCTAAGGTCACGATACCCGAAGTACCGCCATATTCATCGACTACAATGGCAAGGTGTTTCTTCTTTTCCTGAAATTCGAGCAACAGGTCATCCAACTTTTTATTTTCGGGAACGAAATAGGGCTCACGTATCAATTTCATCCAGTTAAACGATTTTCGCTCGATGTAGGGGAGCAAATCCTTTACGTAGAGAACGCCCAGAACATTGTCCATATTTTCAGAAAACACGGGGATTCTTGAAAAGCCGTTCTTTTTGATCTCTTGCAACACCTCTGGAAATTTCATGTTCTCATCCAGGGCAAAAATATCGATGCGGGGCCGCATCACCTGTTTGGTATCCGTATTGCCGAACGAGACGATGCCTTCCAGAATCTTCTGTTCTTCCTTGGTGGTGTCGCCCTCAGAAGTGAGCTCCAACGCCTGTGAAAGGTGGTCAATACCAAAGTTGTATTTCTGCCTTCCCAATTTGTTGTGCAAAAAGATGGTGGCAGAACGCATGGGCATACTTAGCGGATAAAAAAGTTTATCCAGCACATTGATGGGTATTGCCATGAACTGGGAAAATTGAACCCGGTTTCGATTGGCGTATATTTTTGGCAAGATTTCACCGAACATCAAAATCAAGAATGTGGCCAAAATCACCTCAAGGATAAACCGCACTGAAATGACGCCAAACAAGGTTTGGTTCATATTGGTAAAAAAAGCGTCGCCCAAAGAGCTGAAAAGCAATACGATACCGATGTTGATGGCATTATTGGCTATCAAAATGGTCGCTAGCAATTTTTTGGGCTTCTCAAGCAGCTTGACAATCAATTTGTCGCGTGACAGGCCATTCTCGGCCATCTCGTTCAGTTCGGTCTGTGACAGGCCAAACAGGGCCACCTCAGCACCTGATATAAGTGCTGAACAAATCAAAAGCACAACGAGCACTACAATTTTTGCAATAAAGACACCTTCAAAAAGTAGTAGTGAAGAAATTACAAGACTGTACGGGTCGGGGTCCAATAGTTTTGTTTACTGACAAATGGGTTAAAATGGTAAATCATCATCCTGTTCGTCAACAGGTGCCGGTTCTGATGTCACACTATTTGAAGTCTTTGCGACAGGCTTTGAGGTTGCAGCATCTTGTGCATTTGATTGCCCTTCATTTTTGTTTGACAAAAAAGTGAAGTCCTGCACGTGCACTTCAGTGGTATATCGGGTGTTGCCATCTTCACCCTGCCATTGGCGATTTTTCAACCTTCCCTCAACATAGATCTTGTCTCCTTTGCCCAAGTATTTTTCACATACCTCGGCCGCTTTGTTGCGTACCACGATGTTGTGCCAGTCGGTGTTGGTCACTTTTTCACCCGTCTGCCGGTTGGTATAGGTTTCATTGGTGGCCAGGGGAAATCTAGCAATGCAGCCCCCGCCCTCAAAATAATGTATTTTCACTTCGTCGCCCAGATGCCCGATAAGCATCACTTTGTTCAATGTTCCACTCATATCATTTCTATCTAATCCGTCTATCTAATCAAAAGTACTAAAATTTGTAGGTATTGATAAAGTCAGCCATCAATACCGGAACGGGATATTCTTTAACATTTTCTACGGATACCCCATTTTTCAAAACCGAAGACAACTTGACCACCCAAAATTTGGTGTAGAGATGTTGGTGTGAGAGTTTATGTACTATCGGCTCTTGATTGTAGCTTTCTATGGATGAAACCGTACCAAACCCTTTACACTTTTCTTCAACCAGATGCACATCCATCATTCCCAAGACACCCTCTGACTCAAGTAATGGAAATTGATATAAATTCTGCCAAATGCCTTTTTGGGTACGTTTTTCCAACTGCGTATTGCCATCGCTATCAATCAAGACCAGATAGTTGAAAAACCGTTTCTTGACCTTGTTCTTTTTCAACTTTACGGGAAGCTGGCCCACCAAACCTTTTTGAAGGGCCTTACAGCCATCGTTCAATGGGCAAACCGTGCAATTCGGATTTTTAGGGGCACATTGTATCGCACCGAATTCCATAATGCCCTGATTGTAGTCGCGAACAGTTGAAGCGCTCATTACCTCTTTCGCCAACTGTTTGAAATATTTGATTCCAGCAGTGCTGTTTGTGGGGAGGTCAACGCCAAAATATCTCGCCAGTACACGGTACACATTGCCATCGACCACGGGTTGCGGCTCACCATAGCAGATAGAGGCGATGGCACTGGCGGTGTAGTCGCCCACACCCTTCAATTTCAACAAGCCTTCGTAGGTTTTGGGGAACTCCGCACCATTCTCGGCTACCACATATCTTGCCGTGGCATGCATGTTTCTTGCTCTTGAGTAGTACCCAAGGCCCTGCCAAAGTTTGAGCACCTTTTCTTCACTGGCATTCGCCAAATCGGTAACGGTCGGAAACGCTTTAATAAACTTTTTATAGTATGGCAATCCCTGTGCGACGCGGGTCTGCTGCAACATTACTTCTGAAAGCCAGATATTGTAAGGATTTTGTGTGGTTCGCCATGGTAATTCACGTTTATTTTCTGTGTACCAGCGTAAAATTTTTTGGGAAAAATCCATAGCAAAAATAATAATGGACAAAAGTAGCAGTTTATATACTTAAAATTTAGAGGCTTATCCAAATCATCCCATTTTAATTTATATATTTGCAAGCCTTAAAAACAAAAACTTAATTACAACATGACGAAAGCGGATATTGTATCCAGAATCTCAGAAAAGCTGGGTATGGAGAAAGGAGATGTTCAAGCAACGGTTGAATCATTCATGGAAGAGGTGAAGGCCTCGCTTGAAAGTGGAAATAACGTATATCTGAGAGGTTTTGGAAGCTTTATCATCAAGACCAGGGCAGAGAAGACAGGAAGAAACATATCAAAGAATACGACCATCAAGATTCCTGCACACAACATTCCTGCGTTTAAACCTGCAAAAGTGTTTGTCGAAGGCGTTAAAAGCAACGTACAGGTCAAATAAATTATAACCCAAAAGGAGAACTTCTATGCCGAGTGGTAAGAAAAGAAAAAGACATAAGGTAGCGACCCACAAGCGAAAAAAGCGAAGGAGAGCTAACCGACACAAGAAAAAGTAGTTGTTTTCGACTACTTTTTCATTTTAGAGCCATACGTTCTTTGACATAGTTAGAGATTCAAAAGAATTTCAATCGGTCGTCATGACCGATTTCAAAATATTGTTTAATCATCCGTTTTCAAAACTTGAAAATGGATACAAATCGATTCATGTGAATAGAGAATTAGTAGTAAGATCTCGTCACGATTCAGTCGATTTTGCCTTACTTAAGGATGGAAAACTTATAGAACTTCACAAAGATGAAGATGACAACAATTTTGCTGTAGGAGACATATTTCTCGCAAAAATCAGGAAACCCGTTTCGGGCCTGAATGCAGCGTTTGTTGATGTGGGCTATGAAAAAGATGCTTTTTTGCATTATCACGATCTGGGCCCGCAACTGTCATCACTCTTAAAATTCATCAAGCAAGCACGTACGGGAAAACTCAGAGATTTTTCCCTAAAGAATTTTCCGTTTGAAAAAGACATTGACAAAAATGGCGGCATCAACGATGTCATCAAGGCCAACCAGTCGTTATTGGTTCAAATTGTAAAAGAGCCCATTTCGACAAAAGGACCCAGAATCAGCTCAGAGCTATCCATAGCCGGGCGCTATTTGGTCATGGTCCCCTTTTCTGACCGCGTTTCCGTATCGCAAAAAATCGGAACCCGTGAAGAAAAAAACAGGTTGATCCGTTTGGTGAAAAGTATCAAACCAAAAGGGTTTGGCGTTATCATCAGAACCGTCGCCGAAGGCAAAAAAGTCGCTGAACTTGATAAAGACCTTCAGAATTTGCAATCAAAGTGGATTGCAATGTGCAAAAAGATCTATAAAGCACCACACCCCTCAAAAGTCTTGGTCGAGGTCAATAGGGCCTCATCAATTCTAAGGGATGTTTTCAACGATACCTTCACGGGTATTCACGTTGATGATGAAACGCTTCATGATCAAATCAAGGATTATCTGCATGAAATTGCTCCTGATAAGGTATCGATAGTAAAGCACTATACCGGTTCAGCACCAATATTTGAAAAATTTGGTATTGAACGACAGATAAAGACCTCATTCGGGCGTACGGCCTCAATGAGCAAAGGTGCATATTTGGTTATCGAACATACTGAAGCACTTCACGTTATCGATGTGAACAGTGGCAATAGGTCCAACAAGGCCAAAAACCAAGAAGATACTGCCCTTGAGGTAAATCTTTTGGCTGCCACTGAGATTGCGAGGCAGTTGCGCCTTCGAGATATGGGAGGCATCATTGTGATCGATTTCATTGATATGACCAGAGGTGATCATAGAAGAAAGCTTTTCGATCATCTCAGGGATGAGATGAAAGATGATCGTGCCAAGCACAAAATCTTGCCTCCGAGCAAGTTCGGGCTGGTACAGATTACCAGGCAGCGTGTTCGGCCAGAAATGAAAATCAAGACCAGTGAAGAAAATCCGAACGGAAGCGGTCAAGAGATTGAAGCGCCCATCGTCTTGATTGAAAAAATCAACACTGACTTAGAACGAATCATGAAAGGCCCAAACAAAAACAAAGGGGGAATCACATTGAACCTACACCCTTTTATTGCGGCCTATTTGACCAAGGGGTTTCCCTCCATACGGTCAAAATGGTTCTTGGAGCATAAAAAATGGGTCAAAGTTCAGCCCAGAGATGCATACACATACCTTGAGTACCGTTTTAAGGACAAAGACGGTAAAACCATACGCTAAAAAGCGGCTCCAAAATTGGGGCCGCTTTTTTGTTTTATACCATATTCTTTCATTGTTTTACTTTTATGTAAGATTCATTGCCATGAGACCACTATATTTTTCGTTTTTGACATTACTTTTTTTTGGATGCGCTCCCGAGACGCCAAAGGCTTTTTCAGAATTGATGAACGATGCCCCATCTATTAAGGGCAAACAGACCTATTTAGAATCTCCGTATGTCACAGCGGGCAACCGCGTGTACATGGTCGGGCACCAAGACGGAAGCTTCCCTGATCTTGGCTGGCACATCAAAGGTGAAATGGGCGGTATTTGGAACCACCCCATCAAATTGATGGATGGGTTCGAGGCGACTATTTATGTAGGTGATGACAAGCTTTCGTTGAACAAAGCAACAGGTTTTGTCAACTATCCCATGGCCAACAAGCATATTTTTGAATTTCCTGAAAAAGGGTTAACCATAGAACGTTGGCAATTTGTGCCCGATGGAAAACAAGGTGTTTTTATTCAATTCTTGATCAAAAGCATATCGGAAACCGACCAAAACATTGATTTTGAGTTTACAGGGCATTCCGATTTAAGGCCTACGTGGTTGGGCGAACGAACTAATATGGTCGATGGCCGAGATGTCGCATCGTTCGATAACGGAAAATGGATTGTCAAAGACAGCAACAACGAATGGTACGCTGTTTTTGGTTCTGATGAAAGTCCGACCAAGCAAGAGAAAAAAGAATCTGAAGAAGAGAATGCGTCATCCAGCTCGCTTACCTATTCTTTGGATGTTGGCCAAACAACGGCCATAAACTTTGTAATCTCAGGTTCTTATCAATCTGAAAATCAGGCGCTCAGTGAATATGCTGACCTACAAAAAAACTATTCCAGTTATGCCACAGACAAAAAACTTCGCTACGCTTCACTGGCGCAACAATCAAAATTGTCCATCCCTGATAAAGATCTGCAACAAGCTTTTGAGTGGCTCAAATACAACTGTGATTGGCTCGTAAGGTCAGTACCTGAAATTGGCACTGGTATCGGGGCAGGCATTCCCGATTACCCGTGGTGGTTCGGGGTCGATAGCGAATATGCGCTCATGGGGTATATGGCCGTGGGGCAGACCGATCCAGTGTACAGCACCATCAAACTACTCGACAGTGTTTCGATGGCTCTGAACGGCAACGGAAAAATAATTCACGAAATGTCAACCAATGGTACTGTTTTCAATGCTGGAAATATTAACGAAACACCACAGTTTGCATCATTGATATGGGAAATCTATAAATGGAACGGTGATAAAGAGTTTCTCAAGAAATATTTCCCCACTATCGAAAAGGGGCTTAATTGGTTGCTGCTAGAAAATGATGAAAATAAAAATCTGTTTCCTGACGGATTTGGAATGATGGAAATACATGGTCTTGATAGTGAAATGATTGATGTAGCCTCGTATACGCAAAAGGCTTTTTCAGACGCAGCAAAAATGGCCGATGAGTTGGGCAAGACCGCCCTAGCCAATCAATATGAGGCTTTGGCAGAAAATCTAAAGGAAAAAATAAATGCTGAATTCTGGTCTGAAGAATTCAATTCGTACGCCGATTTTCTAGGCACTGATGAGCAGGCACTGCATTTGATTGAAGATGCCATCATACGGGCAGACACTTTGAACAAACCCTGGGCCATTGAAGAATTGGAGCAGACCAAAAAACGACTATTGGCAAGTCCATCCAGCGAATTAAGACCCTTTGTACTGCACCATAACTGGGTGGTCAACACCCCTATGGAAATGGGCATTGCCGACTCTGCCAAGGCTATTACCGCATTGGATACGGCCAAAAAGTTTACCAATCAGTTTGGGGTTTTTGTCACCGGCATCGATCGTGATGAGTCGGCTGGCAAGGACGATGGTTCGTTTCAGGGCAGCAAAGTATTTTCATACACGGGTGCTGTAATGACCTTGCCTACTGGTGTTCAAGCCATTGCTGAAAATAATTACGGTCGCCCTGATGAGGCTTTGGATTATCTCAAACGAATGGCCAGAACTTTCAGCTATGCACTACCTGGAAGCATGTATGAAGTCTCCCCAGACTACGGCATGATGACCCAGGCATGGAACATCTATGCCTTTGCCATACCCATAGTGCAGCAGTTTTTTGGCATCCAACCTATGGCCCATAAAAAAACAGTGGTCATTAGACCCCAAATGCCCTCAACTTGGAATGAAGCCTCACTTGAAAATGTAAAAGTGGCCGATAACTCCATATCTGTTTTTTTCTCTGAAAATGATGGAAAATTCAACATCAAGATACATCAGATAAATCCCGAATGGACGCTGAAAGTGATGCTTCCCAAAGATTCATACGTTATAGAAAATGATGATGTGCAAATTACCGAGGAAGGTGCAAATGCTGTTTTTATATCATCGGGCAAAGAATTGATTTTAAATTCAAAATAACCGCAGTGGCACTTCCCAATAAACAGAAAAACCATGTTACTGTACAGGAAGCCACCAAAAAACTGGAAAGCTACTGTGCCTATCAAGAACGCTGCCATCAAGAAGTGGTTCAAAAATTGAGGCAGATGCGCATGATACCCGAAGCCATTGACCATATCGTGACCCACCTCATCAAAGAAAATTACCTAAATGAAGAACGGTTTGCAAAAAGTTATGCAAGAGGAAAATTCACTGTTAAAAAATGGGGCAAAAACCGTATTGTCAATGAACTCAAACGGCGTCAAATTTCTAGGTTCAACATCAAAAGTGCCCTAAAAGAAATCGATGGTGAAGAATACCTGAACACTTTTGACAAGCTTGCCGAAAAAAGACTCGCACAAATCAAGGAAACCCATCCTCAAAAACGAAAAAGAAAATTGGCCGATTATCTTCTATATCGGGGTTGGGAAAGTGAACTGGTGTATCAGAAAGTTAAAGAGCTGATATAACACTCCCCTTACTCCCCCCCCTCAAGGAAGGATTTCGTTTATTGTCCCCATGAGGGGACAGGAAAATGCCAAGCATTTTCCAGGGGTGTTTTTACATTGACCCTTTAATGTTTATTATGTTTTGATGCGTTTTTTTGACCGCTTGTTCGTTCTTCCAATCAATCCATTGTTGGCCCTTGAGCCTTCGCATCACATTGTCATAGTACCGCATAAAGAAAATATTATACAATGCTTTCCCAAGATTTTTGGGCCTTCTAGCAATGGCTCGCAAACTCATTGAAAAACCCGGGGTAAGGTATTTCATGTGGTGCCAATACCCTTCGGGAATGTAGACCACGTTGCCATGTTCAAGATTTGTGATATACCCCTTGGCTTTTTTGAGGGCGGGCCATTTTTCAAAATCTGGGTCGGCAAAATCGATGTCCTCGCGCGTAATCAGCGAATGCGGAATCTTGTACAAAAATTTTGTTTCCGATTGTGGAAAAAGAATGCACTGCTTTTTTCCCGCAAAATGAAAATGAAAGATATTGGCCAAATCGATGTCGTAGTGCATAAACGTATGGCTGTTGCTGCCCCCGAAAAAAAGCATGGGAAGGCCCTTCATCAGACGCAAACCAAAATCTGGATATTTAAAGTCTTTCTGAAGCACAGGAACTTCTTTGAGCACATTCCAAAGAAAAATTCGGTATTTGGTCGGTTTGCTTTTTAGCAAATCGATATAGTCGGCCATTTTCATTTTGGCGTGAGGCTCATTGAACCCCTCATCATGTTTCACCGGGCGGTCATCATAAAGCGGCACCTCTTTTTCACCGGCTACCCGCTTGATATAATCCAAGTTCCATTTGGTGTAGGCGGGCCAATCTTCGATAAAATTCTCAATGACCACAGGTTTTTGTGGTCTGAAATAATCACGGATAAACTCCCGTTTTGTAAGGGTTTTTACCCTCGGAATTTGCTGAACGTTAAGTTCCAAAATCTGAGTGTTTCGAACTGGCTAATTTAAAAAACCGATCATAAATGAAGTAAATTCTATTCCCTGCGTACCAATTTTGAAGTTGCTTTGGCATTCTCGTTGCGCTCAATGGTATGCCCTGGTCTTGACCACTTTGGTTTTTCTCCAAGGGGCTGAAGCTCAGAATCTACTTTTTCCACAGTTTTGGGTTGCGGATGTTTTTCAAAAGCTTTTTGCGGGTTCAACCCCAATTGCTTGAAGAGCTCCATATCTTCATTGACATCAGGGTTTGGGGTAGTCAGCAATTTATCGCCCGCAAAGATGGAGTTTGCCCCAGCAAAGAAACACAACGCCTGCCCTTCCCTGCTCATTTCAGTACGGCCCGCCGACAAGCGAACCTGGGTCTTTGGCATCACAATTCGTGTGGTGGCCACCATACGTATCATCTCCCAAATTTCGACCGGTTTCTGTTCTTCCATGGGTGTACCCTCAACGGCTACCAACGCATTGATGGGCACGGATTCCGGCTGTGGATTCAGTGTTGATAGTGCCACCAGCATACCTGCTCTATCTTCGGCTGATTCACCCATACCAATGATTCCCCCACTGCAAACGGTCACATTGGTCTTGCGAACATTTTCAATGGTCTGTAGACGGTCTTCGTAGCCACGGGTTGAAATGACCTCTTTGTAATACTCTTCAGAAGTATCCAAATTGTGGTTGTACGCATAAAGCCCGGCCTCAGCCAATCGTTTGGCTTGATTTTCGGTGACCATGCCTAAGGTGCAGCATACTTCCATGTCTAATTTATTGATGGTGCGCACCATTTCGAGCACTTGATCAAATTCAGGTCCATCTTTAACGTTTCGCCAAGCGGCGCCCATACATACGCGTGAGCTACCCGAAGCCTTTGCGCGAAGTGCCTGTGCCTTGACCTGCTGTACCGACATCAGATCATTGCCCTCGATATCGGTATGGTAGCGAGCGGCCTGCGGACAATAGCCGCAATCTTCTGGACACCCCCCAGTTTTGATGGAAAGCAGGGTGGAAACCTGCACCGTGTTCGGGTCGTGTTGCTGACGGTGCACGGTGGCTGCTTCGTAGAGCAGCTGCATCAAAGGTTTGTTATAGATCTCGAGTATTTCCTCTTTGGTCCAGTTGTGTTTTGTTTCGCCCATGGGTCAAAAATAGGGATTTCGAAAAATCAAATACCAAAATACAAGCATCAAATTCCAAAAACAACAACATTGAAATTTTTCATTTGCTACTTGGTGCTTTCAGAAGGATGCTAACCGCGTTCCCACCAAACCCCACTGCATTAACCATTACATGTTTGATTTCTTTGGGATGGGATTGTTCAAAAAACGGGGTGAAAATAAATTCTTGGTGCTGTAGCATCAAAATGGCCATTTCGATACTTAGCATGCCAGAAGCCCCGAAAGTATGTCCGGTTTTCCATTTATTGGTCGTCAGTGCCGGATGCTTCTCTCCAAATACTTTTTTAATTGCATTAAATTCTGAACTGTCGCCTTTTACCGTGCCGGGAGCATGCATGACAATGGCATCAACTTCGGCAACATCCAATCCATTTAAAGCCATTTTCATGGATTTTTGAAAACACTGCGCATCCGTCGAAATCGATACATTGTGCTGCAAAGGTTCGGTGGCATAGCCGATACCCACGATTTCTGCGAGGGAGTCGCCTTTCGGATTTTTTTCCAAACAGGCCATGGCCGCAGCTTCGCCCAAGACCATGGTGTTTTGTTTCTTTTTTAAGTCGAGTGCCCTACAAGGATAAGCATCGTTGAAGGAGGCTTCGACTGCGCTCAGCCTCACATTGGAATCAGCGTAGATTTTCAAGGCCTGCATCTGGGCAATGGTAAAGGGGGTCAATGGCGCTTCGCTGCCCCCGACCAAAAACCTCTCGGTCATTCCGCTTTGAAGCCAAGCAATGGCGTTCAACAGAGCATGCAACGAAGTTGAACAGGTAACGCTATGTGAAATCTCGGGACCTTTTGACCCTAAATCGTGCGCTACCCATGAAGAAATATTGCCCAAAGTGGTAGTGGGCGAAGCCAGTGTTGAGGTGGATTCAGTCTCCAAGAATTCTTGATGGAATTTTTCAAAAAGGGATGTTGCCCCGCGAGAAGAGCCGATATTGATTCCAAAGTTTGAATCATGGCCCCATCTTGCATTTTTAACAGTGGTTCTCGCCACATGGATGGCATATAGCACCGAATCATCCAAATTTTTGTATTTGGCATCTGAACGGCAAAGTATCCCGATTTCTTCTTTGATTGCCCGAGGTAATGGGGCTGCCCAAACGGATTGTTTGCCAATTTGGGTTTTCGACAAAAAATGCTTCCCGCTTTGGTACGATTGCCAAACCTCTTCTTGGGAATTTCCCAATGCAGAAATAGAGGATAGCGCAGTGATATGAATGGATTGTTTTAACGATCCCTCACTCAATTCCTCCCCATAGGGATGGGAAGCTTTTCTTTTTTGCGAATCCTGCATCATGATTGCCAAGTTTCAACCGCATCCAGTGCGGCTTCCATCACATCATAAACCTGTTGCAATTGTTCATTTGTGATGACATAAGGTGGCAGGGTGTATAGGGTATTTCCCAAAGGGCGGAGGTTCACGCCCCTATCCATAAAGAACGTGTACAATTTATCCCTAAAATTACCATAGCGGTCAGTTTCGACGGCCAAATCCACAGCCAAAATGACTCCCATAGTGCGTGCATTTTCGACAGCGGGATGGCCAGGAATCTTATCGATGAACTTTTCATGGGCTTTTGCAATGTACGACCTGCGTTCTGCAATTTGTTCGGAAGTCAACAAATCCAATCCCGCCAAGGCTGCGGCACAACCCACGGGATGTGCGCTATAGGTATGCGCATGAAAAAAGCCCCTGTGCACCTCATCACTCAAAAATGCGTTAAAAACCTGTTCGCTGGCAGAAGTGATGCTCAATGGAAACATGCCAGCGGTAAGCGCCTTGCTGAGACAGACCATATCAGGCTGTTGTTCAAGATGATCGGACGCAAAAATTTTTCCGGTCTTGCCAAACCCGGTCATAATCTCGTCGGCAATGCACAATACACCTGCCTTTTGGCAAATTGCCATCAAAGCATCCAATCCTTTTGCAGTATGGAATTTCATGCCAGCGGCCCCTTGCACCAAAGGTTCAAAAACAAAGGCTGCACAGGCATTTTCGTCAATAATGGCTTTGAGCTGCGAAAGTACGTCGGCCAAATTATCTTCTTGGGGAACAGGAATTCGCTTCACCTTCAGCAGAAAATCTTCAAAAGGGCCGTTGTAGACCGATAGCCCCGAAGCGCTCATGGCACCAAAAGTATCCCCGTGAAATCCGTCTTCAAAAGCAATGAGGGTGTCACGTTTTTCACCTTGGTTATGATGGTATTGCAGCGCCATTTTGATACCGGCCTCAATGGCCGTTGAGCCATTGTCGTTGAAAAAAATACGCCTTTGATTTGAGGGTAGAAGTGCCAATAAACGTTCGGCAAGTTCGATGGCAGGTTTGTGGGTAAATCCACTGAACATCACAAAATCAAGTTGCTGCATCTGTCGGGTCATGGCATCAACGATATGCCTGTTCGCATGGCCGTACATGGCGGTGTACCATGAAGCGATTCCATCAATATAGGTGTTGCCTTTTTCATCAAAGAGCAATGCGCCCTCAGCCCTGACAATGCCCAAGGGCGGTGGGGCCGTTTTATGCTGTGTCAGTGGATGCCAAAGGTAGTTTTGGTCTCGTGCTGTCAATGATTTTGGTTGTGTTTCGCGCAACAAAATCGTCAATTTATCTATCTTGCAAAGATGGGGATTAAAACCAAAAAAACCTGATGGCCCAAGTGCTTAAAAAAATCGCCGACTACCTTACCCCAAATTATCAGAAGCTGAAAACTAGTACGGTTTTCTTTTGGTTTTTTAGCTGCGCGTTATTTATTCGATTTCCTTTTTTTTTTAGGGATTATATTGACCGTGACGAGAGCACGTTCATCATTATGGCACAATCATGGGTTGATGGCCATCTGCCCTACACCCAGCTATGGGATTTAAAACCCCCCATCATTTTTCTATTCTTTGCGATACTTATCAAGCTTTTTGGCAAGAGTTTTATCGCCATTCGTTTGGCAGGCACTTTGATGGTGGCCATCACTGCTATTTGTACCTATAAAATAGCAAACAGAACAACCTCGACAAAAGTTGCCTTTTGGGTGGGAATCTTCACCGTCATATTTCAATCGCTTTTCGGAAGCCTGCAGGGGGTGATGTCAGAACACATCTGTATTACGTTCTTCATGGTGGGGCTGTACACCTTTCTGTTTAAACCGCAATGGTATTTTGTGTTGCTTTCAGGAGTATTCTTTGGTTTATCACTGATGTCAAAACTCAACGTTGCCTATCCGATTTTCTTTTTGGTCATCTATTTGACTTGGGAGGCATTCCGTCAGAAAAGACTACCTGCTGCCATTCAAAAGCTGTTTTGGTTGGGCTTTGGCATTTTAATCGTGATAACGATGACCGCTCTGCCGTATTATCTGTCTGGCGAAACAATGTTGTGGTGGCAATCGGTTTTTATGGCACCCATGGCGTACTCGAGTTCAAAGCCTGCAACAATCATTAAAGTGGTCCTCTTCTTCTTGCTGTTTTCAGTTTGGGTGTTATTCTCATTCAAAAAGGGATGGTTGGATTTCAAAAAAAGGGAAGCAAAAATACTTGTTGTGATTTCCTTCGGAATCGTTTTTTCATTTCTTCAAACAGGCAAAATCAATGGGCATTATTTGATTTTGATTTATCCCCCATTGTTGCTTTTGATAGAATTGTCGGTTTCAAAAATCGGCTGGCTGAAAAAGCTGAATCGGCCATCAATCCTACTGATTGTTTTTCTTTTGCTTCCTATGGAAGCGTATCTGGAATATTACAATATCATCAAGAATAAGGTGCAAAATGATACGTTTTTTAATGGGGAAGGTATCAATGTTCCAAAATATATTATTGGCAATCAAATAGATACAAAAAATATTCTTTTCTTCGAATATCACATCGGATATTGGCTTTTGAACGAAGAACCACCTACCAAAGCAGCGACCCACCCGAGTACCATTTTAAGGGAATCGATGTTTCCCTACATGCAGAATCCGCGAAAAACAAGCATGGAAGAATTGCGCTATTTAATGGAAAAAGTACGGCCCCCAATCGTGGTTACCCGAAGAAACCGGAGGGTCTTTGACAAAAAAATGGAAGAAGCCAACGCCTATATCAATGCATACCTTGAAGAAAACTACCAAAAACTAGATTCAGTGGACGCAGCCTTGATTCATCAGAGATTAGAATGATGTCAATGCAGATTGAAACCGTTCCGCATATTTTTTGATGGTTTTTTTATTGAATGCTTTCTCTTCTTCAATCCTTCCCAAAAAAACCGCTTTTGTTTTTGAAAGAATGATACTTTCTGTCGTCGGATGCTCATTGCCACTGAAAATGATGCCCACTTTAAAACCTTTTGCTTCGAGGATATTGATGGTAAGCAATGAATGGTTGATACTGCCCAGATAATGGCGGGAAACGACCACTACCTTATAATCAGACTGGATCAAATCAAGAATGGTATCAGTATCGTTTAGCGGCACCAAAAGTCCGCCCGCCCCTTCAATGACCAAGTGGTTATCGGTCACAGGTTCGTTGATTGCATCCAAACTGATGTTGACCCCGTCGATATCAGCCGCCGCATGAGGACTCATCGGGGTGTTCAAGGCATAGCTGTTGGAATGGATTTTGGTCGTTGTGTTTGAAACAAGGTTTTTCACCTTGTGACTGTCCGAATCATCTAAATCACCTGCTTGAACCGGTTTCCAATAGTCAGCTTCCAATGCTTCAACTAAAATCGCGGAAGCAATCGTTTTTCCTACCTCGGTGGATATGCCCGTGACAAATACTTTCATGAGGCAGCTCTTCTGATAATATTACAGTTTAGACAGCGGTATTTTTTTGGCTCAAAAAAGGGGAAGAGTTTGTACAACAAAGTTTTTCGGGCATAATATACCTCTGATCTTTGTTTTTTACAGTTGGGGCAGGTCACCAGATTACCAGATTCATCAACGGCATACACTCGGAGTTCATCGTAAATTTTTCGAGCCTCCTCTTCATCTTGTTTCAGTACCTGAAGTTTGATGCCACCCAGTGCATTGCTGGCAAAGGGTTCAACGCTCACCGTATTCTCATCTTTCAAGTGCACCTGAATACCTTCAGATTCTAACTTTCCCTTGATGACCTGTACATCGGCCAAAAATTCAAAACTGCCCAAGGTAATCCACTCGTTCTTCATTTCAAATGCCCTTTAACCAAATTCAAAACTTTTTTTATTTCATGTTCTGTGTTGAAAGCATGTAGGCAAAATCGCAGCCGTTCTTTTCCTTTTGGCACTGTTGGTGAAAAAATGGGTCGCACATCAAAACCTTCTTCTTTCAGTTCTTTTGAAAGTTGTTTCGCTTTTTGATTTCCATCGACAAAGCAAATTTGAATGGCCGAATCGGATAATCCAAAATAGGTATTTAGCCCCAAATTTTTAACAGTGTCCACAAAAAAATGAATGTTGCTTTTTAGGGTATCGATTTTTTCCTTTCCGATGCTCTTTTGAAGTACTTCATACGCTGCCAAGATAGACGCTGCGGTATGGGGTGGCAAGGCCGTGGTATAGATAAAACTGCGTGCAAAATTGATAAGGTATGATTTCATTTTCTCACTGCCCAACCATGCCGCACCATGGCAGCCCATGGCTTTGCCAAAAGTCACAAGTCTGGCAAAGACTTTCTTTTCTAGGCCAAACTCATTGATCAAGCCTTTTCCCTCGCCAAAGATTCCAGTGGCATGGGCTTCATCGACCACCAATCGAAAGCCGTGTTCAGAACAAAAAATTGCCAGTGATTCTAGGTCAGGCACATCTCCATCCATCGAAAAAACAGATTCCGTGATAACATAAATTTCTACACTGCTGTCTATATTTCGACCCTGCCTGCCGGTAGGCGAGATGCGCTCAATATGACAGCGTAAATCCTCCAAATCGTTATGCTTGAATTTATAGGCCTTGGCATGGCTCATTTGGATGCCGTCGCGGATGCTGGCATGCACCAATTCATCGTAAAAAATAAAGTTGCCCCGTTGCGGAACACTCGAAAAAAAGCCGATGTTGGCATCGTAACCCGAATTGAACACCAAGGCCGCTTCGACTTCGTGAAATTTAGCAATGGATTCTTCCAATGTTCCCAACAATGGATAACTCCCCGAAAGCAATCGAGAGCCCGTGGCACCATTTTTAGGATGGTTCATTTGGGAAAGCTGCTTTAAAGCAATGTTTTCAATTTCCGAATTTCGGGCAAAGCCCAGATAATCGTTGGAAGAAAAATCCACCAGACCCTCATCATAAGAAAGCTTTCTAAGCGCATCTTCATCCGCTCTTTTTTGAAGTTTTGTTTCCAATTTTTTTGGGAAATCGGGCATGGACCAAAAGTACTATCTTTATTGAAATACCATCCTATATGGTCGTTTACAAACAGGCTTCCACAGAAAGTGATCTGCGGCAAATCTTGGCATTGCAACAACGGAATCTTCCCAAAAACCTATCCCAAGAGGAAATCAAACAAGAGGGGTTTTTGACTGTGGAACATGATTTTGAATTGCTCAAGAAAATGAACGACAAATGTGCTCATACCATCGCTACGATAGACGACAAGGTCATAGCGTATTTGTTGTCAATGCATCCTAAATTTGCAGAGGAAATTGCTGTTTTGAAGCCCATGTTTGCCGAAATCACTAAAGTGGTTTCAAAATCGGAACGCTATATCATCATGGGGCAGGTCTGTGTGGCCAAATCACATCGTGGGCAAGGTATTTTTAGGGGATTGTACACTCACATGCAACAATTTCTCCAACCCACTTACACCAAAATCATCACCGAGGTCGATGTCAAGAACAGCCGTTCGATGCAAGCCCATAAGGCCATGGGTTTTGTTGAATTGAAACGTTACGAAGCAGATGGAAAAGAGTGGTCTTTGATTATATTGGGATAGTACTTTTGTCACTAAAATCAATTTCTTGTGTAAGAAACGCTCTTCGATTGGTTTTAGGGCATTTTGTGCATTTCATCGAAAAGTAAGCACTAAAACAGCTGCTTTAACGTATTTTTAAGATACAATCAACCTAAGCTTGTCACGGTTACTAGTTCCCTTTTTTATGGTCACTGCCCTTGGTTTTTCACAGAATATCAATTTTGACCAACTGGGCAAGGAAAAATGGCTACGTTACAACGGGGGCGTTTCCGCAAGTGCCATTTACTATGATGGCACGGCCAACAGGCAACCTTTTACCTATTTTTTGAACGGTAATCTGAATTTCAACATAGCGGGGCTCTACAACATACCCCTATCGTTCACCTATTCGAACCAAGACTTCAATTTTGCTAATCCGTTTCAGTTCAATCGGCTGAGCCTGCACCCCTCCTACAAATGGGCGACGGCGCACATCGGCGATGTGAACATGACCTTTTCGCCCTACACTTTGGCTGGACATCAATTCACAGGATTCGGATTTGACCTCGCACCCGAGGGAAAATTTCAATTCAGTGCCATGTACGGCCGCCTGTTGCGGGCCACCGAACACAATGCCGAAGAGCCTCAGGCCTTGACTGCCTATCGCAGAACGGGCTTTGGTTTTAAAACGGCCTACAATTTTGATTTTGCCAATATTGGACTGATTTTTTTCAAAGCCAAAGATGATGAAAACTCGTTGGAAAATCCATTTCCTGTAGAGCTTGGGCTAACACCCAAAGACAACGCCGTTGTTTCACTTGAATCCAACTTCCGATTGTTCGACAAGGCAGTGATACGGGTCGAATACGCCCTTTCGGGCATCACTGAAGATACCCGATTGGCACAACCCCGATTCGCCAACGGCCCTTTTTCTTTTCTGCTGGATGAGAATATCAGTACGAATTACTATAGTGCCTTTAATGCTTCCCTCAATTATCCTGCAGGCAACGGCACCCTTGGGGTTGGGTATGAACGCATTGACCCCGACTACCGCACTTTCGGGGCCTACTTCTTCAACAACGATTTGGAAAACATCACCATAAACGCCACACAAAACCTGTTCAACAACAAACTGAATGTCAGTGTCAATGCAGGGCTACAGCAAGACAACCTGAACAATGCCAAATCTGCAGAACTGCAACGCATTGTCAGTGCCATCAATCTCAACTATACCGCTTCTGACCGATTGGGCATCAATGGATCCTACTCTAACTTTCAATCGTACACCAACATTCGTGACCAGTTCGATTTTATCAACCAAGTCGGTGAGCTTGACAATGTTGACACACTCAACTATCGCCAAATTTCGCAGAATGCCAATCTGGGCATCAATTATATCGTCAAAAAAACAGAAACAAAACAACATAGTGCCAATCTCAATTTGGTCTATCAAAATTCTGACAACCAGCAAGATGGCCAGACCATAGCCGGTGGCAGCAATAGTTTTTACAATGGTACCGCCTCGTACAGTTGGGGGTTTCCGAAAGCTGCATTCACCGTTTCGCTCGCGACCAATGCTTCTTACAATGCCATTGGAGATACCGACGATAACCTGATTCTCGGTCCCACACTGGCCATTGGCAAGCAATTTTTTGATAAAAGATTGCGTACTAATTTTTCGAGCAGTTACAATACTTCCTATACAAACGGGGAACAAGATAATACGGTGTATAATTTCAGACTTGGAAGCAACTACACGTGGTTGCAAAAGCACAATTTCAGCATGAATGTGCTATCCCTTTTCAGAAATACGGTACTACAAAATAACAATGATTTCACGGTCACTTTTGGCTACACCTATACGTTCGATAATTTTCGATTGGATTTGAAAGGAAGCCAAAAAACGAAAAACAGCCGTGCCGCCATTTTGAGCTTTCGCTACAGAGGTGTTTCATACAGTGGCACCCTACCGCAACTCAACGAGCAGCTGACCAACGTGTTCAACAGCAGCCAGTTCAGCAATATTCCCGCTTACAAAAGAGACGATCTGACCTTGCTCTTGAACATTGTCAAATCACAAAAGCGCAATGAAAAATATAAGGAAAGTGCCTTGTTGTTCTTGGGAGAACTCTATGATTTTGAGGATTTCAAAAATGTTTACAACTCTGCTATGTTCAGGGTAATCGAAAAGATTCAACGAGACATGAAACGCATTGATGAGCAACTCGAACGTCTTTTCGTAGCGACAAAACTAAAGGTGGATCGGCACCGTTTGCACAATAAACCAGAGGCTTCTTACACTGAAGCCGATAAAAGACTAGTCTTAAGATATAAAGCCCTTTTGGCCGAGCGGAAAAATCGTATGGAAAAGCTCGTAGGGCATCGATGGATGGAAGAACATTTTGAGACCCTTGATGGTTTTGAAAGTGTACAAAATGCGAAAGGTTATCTGAAGGAATTCAAGGATTTTAGGATGGAAGCCTCGTACAAGCTCTTTGACGAAACCAATGATGCACAAGCTTTGGAAAACTTTTTGGAAAAAGAGATCATCGATTTTTACTATAAAAAATCGCTGCAGGTAGTGGACCCAGAACTCTTTGAACTCAAATATATCAACAAAAACTAGGAAGGCATTATATGGGGATACTATTACATAGGCTATTCTTTAAAAGAACCAGAAGCTTTCTCGCCATACCCTGCGGAGATGTGACAAGAGTGCGGCTATGCCTGTCGTTAGCCATCAATTGTATCCTGGTAACGGCACAGTCTTTTCCGGTACAGGTAGTGCCGCAGTCCGTGCCGCCCGCTCCGATATACCTCTCCAATTATGCTGATGCCAGCACGGTGAACGGCCCGTTGCGGGTACAGCTCATCTTAAACGATTTTACTATTCCGACACGCGAGGTGTGGCTCAGAGTCAATTTTGAGGGCAATGGCCTCTCATTTCAGAGCAACGATATCGTCGCTGGGGCAAACCCCTTGTTTCTTGAAGGTGGTACACCGCTCGTGCTGACCCACTCAGACCTGGCGCCCTATTTTCAATTTGAGAACATTATCGGAGTATCGCCCAATGCCTATGGGCAGGCGTTGGATGAGGGTGCTTATCAAATCTGTTTTGAGGTTTTTGATGTGCTCACGGGCAATCGGCTTTCTCAACAAAGCTGTACCCTCGTGGCTGTTTTTCAGAATGATCCGCCCTTGTTGGTACTGCCCATTGATAAAAGTATGGTCGAAGAACGTAATCCACAGAACATCGTTTTTCAATGGACACCGCGGCACATCAACGTTAGCAATGTGCAGTACGAACTCAGCATCGTCGAGATTTGGGACAACCAAGTCGACCCCCAGCAAGCGTTTCTGAGCTCACCCCCCATTTTTCAGACCACGACCACAGCGACCACCTATGTTTACTCACCGGCCGACCCTTTGCTCCTCTCGGGCAAAAACTATGCGTGGCGGGTGCGCGCCGTGGCCCTTCAGGGCACAGAGGAAATCGGACTTTTCGAAAACCAGGGGTACAGTGAAATCTATTCGTTCGGCTATTCGGGCATCTGTACATTGCCCACTTCCATTTCACATCAGGTGAAAGGCAGCACCAATGTCAATATTCTTTGGGAAGATTTCACGACCGATATACCAGAGTTTACAATAAGATACAGACAAAAAGCCTCCCCCACTGGGGGAGGTTTGGAGGGGGCTGAATGGTTTCAAACCAAGACCACGGCAAATTACATTACGCTTTGGGATTTAAAACCGGGCACCACCTATGAATACCAGGTGCAAAAAACCTGTACGCTCGATCAAAGCGACTGGAGCATCGCTCAAGAATTCACCACTGCTTTGACAAACGAAGAGACCAGCCTTTATGAATGTGGTATCACCCCAGATTTTGAAATAAGCAATAAAGACCCGTTGCAGAATATCAGCTCGGGTGAACGATTTAAAGCTGGTGATTTTCAGGTCACCGTCACCGAGGTCAGCGGCAGCAACGGTCGGTTTACGGGCAAGGGGTATGTGACCATCCCCTATTTGAACAACATCAAGGTGAGCGTTGAATTTACCAATGTGCTCATCAACACTGAAAAACAACTGGCCGAGGGCACGGCACGAACGGTTTATGACAGTGATGCCGGAAACATTTTGGATGTAGATGATGCGGTGGATACGGTGGATGATATTGTTGATTTTATAAACTCAATATCTGATTTATTCGACGGTTTGGCCGAAGTGAATGACTCTTTTGAAAATTTTTCGGGAACAGCAGAAGAAATTGAAAACATAGACACACAGATTGATGGATTTTCTTCAGAGATTGACAATATTCTTAACGACCCAACAATTCCTCAAAACGTCAAAGAAAAAGTAGCTGACCTTTACGAGACTGGAGGCCAATCCTTTGACAATTTCGGTGAGAATCCAAGCGGCCCCAATGCTGATGGCTATTTTAATAACTCAAGTGGGGCATTTGGAGAATTACAAGAAGAAGTTGGAGCTATAAAAAAGAATAAAGAAGCACTCAATAGGTTGGCCCAAGCTATGACCTCCTTGAACGGAAAGGCATTTATTAAATGCAAGAAATGTGAAAACAGTGACAATGAATTTCAACCTATCGATGGTGAAGGTACCATTTTCATCAATGCACTTGGCGACATCGGGAAATATCTAAAATGTATCGTAGGAGAGAAAACAGAAAATCCAAATGAACCTATCGCTCTACATAAAAACACACAAGGAACTGTTTCAGAAGACAGTAAAACTACTGAGCTACAGCAAGAATTGGCTGCATTCATCAATTTCAAAGATAAATTTCTGGTGGTGGCACAGTCATCGACAAATCTAATTGAATGCCAAGTTCCACTGACCTTTTTAGAAGAACACTGCAATCATGAAAATGATAGAGTCTCTAATGCAGAGATAAATCTTGTGACTGAGGAACTTAAAAAATGTTTGGGCAACACGATTAGTGCCAATGATGTGGCGTCAACCCTTAGAAAACTCAAAGACCAGATTAGGGCCAATCAAGATGTAGAGTATGAAATAAAAGGCCAAATCTACAGGCTCAATCAACAAGGACAACCTGAGTTGGTAGGCAATGCGTTGACCAATGAACAGATCAATACAGGTGATTGGTCCGATTCAGACATTGACTTGAAAATGCGGTTTGCATTCAATCAAGATGGCATTCTTCAGTTCAGAGCATTCGGCATTAGAAATAGTATCAAAAATCAAGATGGAAAGCAGATTAATGTTCAAGAAATATCAAATAAAATACGCGCCAAATCCAACGATTTACTGCTCGAGTATAAAGTTTCTGATATTCTGAAGACTTTGGCAGCTTCAAATTATTTCTTCGACAGTGATAATTATCCTGATGGAAAAAAATTGAAAATAAACAAGGATGTAAACTTTGTAAAATACTTTTCTGAATTGGGTGGTATCACCACAACTTTCATCAAAACCACTAAGATTGAACAAGATGTTTACATCGATAATCCAAAACAGGGCCAGATATTAAGGGGGCCTCCCGTACTGACCGGAACTGTTGAAGGTGCAGCAAAAGAAGTTACCGAAATTACCAGCATGGTCATCATGGTCTACGATGTGGCTACCGACGAAAAAGTACGTCAAGAAACCGTTGATGGTTTTATCGCCATAAAAGACAAGATAAAAGATGACCCCTCATCGCTTTACCCAATAGTCAAAGAAGTGGTTATTGAAGAGATTACTGGTCTAACGCCCGATGAACTTGCCAATCTAAACGTAGAGACAGGGCTTGGTCAACACCGAACCTCAAAGACTTCTGTACGAACAGTGGCTTCGATACTGGCAGGGGGCAAGTTTCTCTCTGAGCTACCAGACATGGCCCTGAGTCTTGCTGCGAAAATAGCTCGAGCCAAAACACTTCGAAGATTCAAGGCCTTTGATAATGCAAGCGGCGCAATTTCAAAAAAATTGGATAACCTTGGTGACTCAAAGCAGACCTTCCTAGATGATTTTGGAGATGCTCCAGATGAAATTATTGAACAGATTGCCAAAAATCCAGGATTGGTTGATAGTTGGGAAATATTACAAAACACTTCTTTCAGCATAGATATTAGATGGCTCGAATCATTTGATGTACTCAAAAAAAATGATTTGTTAAAGCTAATGAGTGAAATAAGTAATGTAGAAATTACTGCAATTCATAGATATACCGTCAACAATTTTGAATTAACTAGTGGGTCTTATCTAGGAACTTTAACTGCTAAGCAGCAAGAATGGATTGATTTGGTTAACTCTGGACTTGATAAGTTGAGACCTATCAGAAATTACCAAGGAAAAGTGTTCAGAGGTACAAACCGACCCGAGACAGAAATCATTCAAAGGTATGTTAATGTTTATAATGAAGGGGTTGCAAGAGGTATTACTCCGAGGGCAAACGAACCACCTTTACTTTCAACGTCTAAGAGCGTAGATGTAGCTGAAGAATTTATTTCAAGTAGCAAAAAGCCTAATTATACAGAAATAATGTTTGAAATAAATTCAAAAAGGGGCGTTGACATAGATGATATATCAAATTATGGAAAAAATCTATGCCCGAAAAATCCTAAATGTAATTTGGTTCAAGAAGAAGTGATTTTATCGAATAATCAAGACTATGAGATTTTAGATGTCATAAAAACAACTAAAAATGATGGCTCTACTCGTTACATAATTAAACTATCAGAATAGTTATGGTTCAGGAAGATTTAAAAATTTTAGGTGCGCTGAGTTTTTATGTTGGAAGAAGAGACGTAGGTTCTGAATCTAAAGAAGAGCTTATTGATATTGCATTAAATAATCAAATATCATTGGAAAGGTTAAGTTTTCTACACTGGAAAGACAGAAATCTTATCAAATCGATTAGAGAGAGAGATGAAACTCAATTTACGTTTTTTTGGGAGACAAAAAGTCCTTTTTCGCAATGGTATAAATCCTCTTTTATTTCTTCTGAACAATTTTTTCACCAAGGGATTAATGAGCATCAAAAAGAATATTTAAAAGACAGCTTACCTAAAGAATTGGAGTTTTGTTCTGCTGAGCAATTTATGATGTACCACAAGGCAATAATCTTCTTAGATAGAGAAATTGCGAAAGATATAATGAAAACCTCAAACCCTAGAAAAATAAAAGAACTTGGGAGACAGGTAAAAAACTATGACGATGAGGTGTGGAAATACCATAGGAGCAATATTGTTTATATAGGAAACTTTCTGAAGTTCAAACAAAATCCCGCTCAAATGAATGCTTTAATAAATACTATGGGAACGACTCTCGTAGAAGCAGCACCTAATGACAAAATCTGGGGAATTGGGCTTAAGGCAGAGAACCCTAAAGCTAAACAAAGAGAGACTTGGGAAGGAAAAAATTTATTAGGTGAAATACTGACTCTGTTGAGGATGGAGTTCATGGATGGAATATATTGAATGATAAAAATCAGTTGTATAAAACTACTTTGTCGGAAGTCAGGTCTCCCGACTTCAAGCTATCAAAACCTGAAAAAAATAAAACAGTGTTGACAAAATGAAAAATGTCAAAAACCAACTTGAATGAAAAATAACTACCCACATATTATACTCTTACTCCTCATCCAGATTTTTTGGGCATCCAAGGCCTATGCCAAAAATATGGTTTGGCCGATTAATCCGATTGACTCTACCAAAACCAAATCTGCCTACCAACAACAGTTAGCTCTTCTACAGCAAAACAGCGATATGGGTAGCAGTATTTTTGGCGCAAAAAAATCAAATGTTCCCTCCCCCCCTGCCTCCGAAGACCCCGAAGATTTCGGGGGAGAGGAAGGCACAGGGGCTGGGAGGAGGCTTTTCCCCCAACTCGACAAAGCCATTGAAACCAACTCATTTTATCACAGCCTTACCACTCAAAAACCTGAATTCAATCAAGCCTATCTCAAGGCTGAATTTTCGGCAAACCCAAAGGTCGATACCTTGGTGGCCCAAGCAAAAAAGGCCTTTGAAGCGATCAAAGAATTGGGCAATTTTGTTGATATCATAACAGGTGACGAACTCTTGAGACTCCCCGTGGGCCTGAGCAAAAAAGATCCTACTTCGGGCAACAGTGTCGAACTTGCAATAACCGAGGTTCAGTTTACCCCCCAGTATGCCGAATTCAAGGCCTGGGCAAAGCTGATTGTGCCCTTTAAGGGCAGTGATGGCCAAAAAAGTCGTGAGCTCTATTTCGGGGCAGAGGGGGTCAAACTTTCCCATGACGGGGCCCTTATCGACGGTATGCGCTTAGTGCTCTTGGGCAATCAACCCATCGCTTTCAACGGCGATAATTGGTTGCTCACCCTGAAAGGAGGAATTGATTTAAAAACAGCGGCTTTCAACGACCAGTCGTTTGTAGAGTTTGACTGCGAGGGGCTGAAATCCGTGGGGCTTGAAGGCGACCTGCGCATTTCACGAAATGTCTTGTTGCCCATTGATGACCAGGGCAACTATGTTTGTGGCAACAGTGCCGGCAACCAATTCACCGAAGGAAATACCATCGACAACCAATGCTATGTCGGAGCATCCTTCAATGTCAAAGCCGATGGCTGGAACGACCTCTTGATGGAAATATCCCTTCCCGATTTTGAAGTCACCGGTCTCAAGGGCTGGGGCTTTCAACTGAAAAATGTCGTGCTGGATATGAGCGACCTACGGGGTGCATCGAACATGACCTTTCCGGCTTCCTACAGCCAGTTGTATCCCAGCGGCGACCAAAACTTATGGCGCGGCATCTATGCCGAAGAAGTAAGTGTTACCTTGCCAAAGGGCATCGAAAATACTAAGACTGCCAATAGAAGGGTCAGCTTTGGAGCGAAACAGTTGTTGTTGGACAGTCAAGGTGTCTCAGGCACTTTCTACGGCGAAAATGTATTGAAAGCAGGCGATGGTGCCGCCGGCAAATGGGGCTTTACCATTGATGATGTCAGTATCAGCCTGCTTGCCAACACCCTGACGGGAGGTTCCATTGGCGGTGACATTGCAGTGCCGATTACCGAAGAACCCATGGCCTATGAGGGTTATATTGCCCCGCGGGAATATGGCCTGAGCGTCACCCTACAATCTACCTATAAGACTCCTGTGTTTTTGGGTGAAATGCAACTGGCCCGAAATTCAAGTGTGGCCATCAAGGTGAAGGAAGATAAGGTCTATCCCTACGCCAACCTTACGGGCAGTCTTTCCATAGCGGGTAAGATCGGCCAAGAGACCTACACCTCGACACAGAACAATGCTGATGATGCATCGGGAGCTTTTAATTTCAAGGGAATTGTCTTTAAGGAATTGGAACTTCAGACCGAACCTGGCCAACCGACCATACAGGCCAAAGAATTTGGTTTCAACGGTGAGATGGATGTCATGAAGTTTCCTGCCTCGGTATCGAACCTTCAACTGGTCACCCCCGGCAACGACCAAGCGGGCCTTTCCTTCGATTTGACCATTAATTTGGATGAGAGCGGTTCGCATGCCACTACAAGTATGGATATTTTGGGTAGACTGCCCACGGATGCACCCATACAAAAGTGGGAATTCGAGAAAGTAAAGGTCGATGGCATCGAAATCGACTATGAAAAAAGCGGGGTGCAACTTACAGGAAGCCTTGAAATCATGGATGATGACCCCACCTACGGTGATGGATTTTCAGGTGAACTCAAGGCCAACATCAAAAAGCTCAACTTCTCGGCGAATGGCAAGGCCATGTTCGGTACCAAAGACTTCCGGTATTGGTTTGTGGATATCTGGACGGATGCCAATGAAAGCGCTAGCAACAGTAAATTGTTGATCGATTCTTTCGTGGGCGGCCTCTCGAACCGAATGCGAAAGGTCAGTGGCAACAGCAATGGTTTCACCCCTTCAAGTGCCATATACGAGCCTGATGCAAATACAGGTTTGGGTTTGCGGGCCGGGGTAAAAATCACCACACAGAATGCCGAAAGTTTCAGTGGCCGCGCCTATCTAGAAATGGAATTCAACACCCATGGCGGTCTCAACCGCATCGGTTTTATGGGTGAAGGGGCGTTCATGGGCAAAAGCGATGTGAATACCCAAAGTTTGGATGACCTCGAAAAAACCCAACAACAGGTCAACAATTTTATCAACGAGAATACACAGACTGCCCAAGAGCTGACCAGATATGGCAATTATATGGAGCTGTCAAAGCAGGCCATTCCAAAAAGCCAAGTGGCAAAAGAGGGTAAAATCGGGGTCTATGTGGGCATCGAAAAAGACTTTGTGAACGATACCTTCGATGGCGAATTTGAACTGTACCTTAACCAAACGGGCATACGTGGGGGCGGTGAAGACAACTTGGCCGGCTATGCCAAAATGCACACCAGCCCAACGGATTGGTACATCTATATAGGCACTCCCCAACGGCGCATCTCACTGGTATTTTCCCTTAAAGCGGTCGAGCTTGAAGTGGGTGGTTATTTTATGACGGGAACCCAATTGCCCTCACAACTGGACCCCCATCCACAGGTGGTCAAGATATTGGGCAGCGATATTTTGAATGGCAATAGAAGGGAAAACCAATTGCAGGCCGGTAAGGGTTTCGCTTTCGGTCTCAATTTTGCCTACCGAAAGAACTATGAATTCTTGATTTTTTATGCCTCGTTGGAAGCTGGTGCCGGTTTTGATGTGATGCACGCCTATTACCCCGACGCAAAATGTAAGGGCCGTAGCGGGCCCGTGGGCAATGACGGCTGGTACTCCATGGGGCAGGTTTATGCATATCTCTACGGTGAATTTGGGGTCAAGGTCAATCTCTTGTTCATCAAAGGAAAGTTTCAAGTGGCCGAAGCCGGGGTATCGGCCATGTTACGGGGGCAGTTTCCGAACCCGGTCTATTTACAGGGGTATGTGGGCATGTACTATAATATTTTGGGCGGATTGGTCAAAGGTCGTTTGCGCCTAAAGGTAGAAATGGGTGAAGAATGTGAACTCGAAAATATTGCCGATGCCGTGGGAGTGCCCATTATTTCTGATGTGACCCCAAGGGATAAAAGCGATGATGTTTCGGTATTTACAGCACCGCAGGCCGTTTTCAACTATGCGACCAACCAAGACTTTTCGGTTGAACTCGATGGCGGCCAACGCACGTTCAAATTACAGCTGAAGAATTTCAAAATGACCTCTCAAGGCAATACCATCTCCGGGGAACTGGAATGGAACGACACCAATGATGCCGTAACTTTCAAACCTGAAGAAACACTGCCTTCCGAAAAAGAGGTCAAGGTCACGGTCGAGGTCAGTTTTGACGAAAAGATTGGTGGTTCGTACCAGACCCTTATTGAAGATGGCAAGCCTGTTGTTGAGAAACGTGAAGTGGTCTTCACAACGGATAGGGCCCCAGACTACATTCCTTGGGAGAATATCGCCTTTCTGTATCCCGTGCCTGAACAACGGAGCTTTCATCCCGAGGAATTCAAAAAAGGATATGTGCAATTGATCACGGGCCAGAACTATCTTTTTGAGGGTGGATTTGAAATGCGCGGTGAATTTGTGGCCAACGGGCAGGGCAAACGCACCGATCTGTCCTATAGTGCTTCACAGAAACAGGTGGTTTTTGACATCCCCGAAATGCAGACCTCCACTCCCTATCAGTTGAATTTAGTGGTATTTCCACCAGGTCAGGATGTGCCCTCTGACATCGTGGTAGAGGAAACCGAAATCGCCTACGGTGAAGAAGCGGGGGACACCAACTGGTTTGACCCATCCAGCGGTCAGCAAGAAACGACCAATACCTCGGCCACAGTAGTGATCAGCAACAAAAAAGCGGCCAATGTGACCATTTCAAACGGAGCGCCCAAAACCATACTAGAATATGCGTTTCAAACCAGTGTACACCTCAGTTTTGGCGATAAGGTACGTTCGTTGAACGTGACCAACAACCTGACGAATTTTATCTATGCCGATGTGCACTCGCTTTCCATCAAGGTGGCTGATTATGAATATTTAGAAAAAGTTGAAATACTCGGTGGAAAATATACCGCGTCAAAACCACTGGTCTATGCCGAGGCTGTTTTGAAAGACCGCTATTATAAGAATGAAATCTATCCGTTACTCTATGAAGAGTATCCACTTAACGGCACCATTCGGGTAGATCGCGACGAGCAGGTTCTGGGCGTGCCCCCAATACGTTCTTTTTACATTGGCAATGAATATTTGGCAAATCTTGAGAACAATCCATCATCCGCATGGGTGAAAAACAGGGTTCCTTTTGTCTATAACCTGCCCTATCAGTATAAGGCCGACCATGTGCATTTTCGAAATGAAATCCTGAACCGCTATGCCAATTCAGCGGCGACACAAGCCATGTATGACCGCTATAAATACCTGTTGACCGCATTTCCCCCGTTACCCTTGGGCAATTATAAATCAAAGTTGGTATATCGAACCCCAGGGGGCTTGTATGAAAAAGGATATGATATTGAATATGTAAATGATTGATGTTGGATGTTAGAAAGAAAATCAGCGTGAAATCAGAATGCCAAATAGTGTTGAAAAAGTTGTCACTGCTTTTTATACTATTTTTGGGATGGAATACCTACGGCCAAGACACCGCTTCGGTACAGGTAATCGCCCGTTCACTGCCTGAGAAGGTCATGCTACGTTGGGCGGTTGACCAGCCCTTGGCTTGGAAAAAGACCAACGAATACGGTTTTTGGGTCGAACGGGCAACCATTTCACAAAATGGAGAAGCCGTACTGCCCCTTGAGAAAACAGTGCTTACCCTTGCCCCCATCAAACCTGCCCCGTTACAAGCTTGGGAAGCCTTGGCAACGACCGACCAAAATGCGGCCGTAGTGGCACAGGCGCTTTACGGGGACACCTTTGAGACCACGGCCCCCACTGGCGGAGCCCTTGCAGAAATTTATGCCGTGAACGCGGCACTCGAACAGCGATTTACCTTTTCACTTTTGGCCGCTGAGCAGAACTATGAAGCAGCCAAGCTGGCTGGCTGGGCCTACGAAGACAACAGTATACAGCCGAACGAAAGCTATCTCTATACCATTAAAGTAGCCTTGCCCCATGATAGCCCCTATCAAATTGCGGATGGAGCGGTCTATGCAGGGGCAGACCAATTTGAAGCCTTGCCCAAACCCATTGGTCTGGCTGCTGTTTTTGGGGACGGCCATGTCGCCCTGAGTTGGAATTTTAACCTGTTGCAAAATACCTACACAAGATATAGCATCGAACGCTCTGTCAACGGTGTCGATTTTGAGACCCTCAATCGTGCACCCATATTCAATGCACAGCAATCACAGGAGACCTCTGATATTTCGCTGTTCTTCAATGATTCCATTCCCAATGGAAAAACGTATTATTATCGTGTTAAGGGCAGGACCGCATTCAATGAGACGGGGCCGCCCTCTGATATCGTCGAGGGCCAAGCCACACAACAATTGGGATTCGTACCTCGAATCAATCGCAAAATCTTACCGACTGATGATTCAGTGATTTTAGAGTGGGAGTTTGATGAGAAAGGCAATGAACTCATATCGGGCTTTGAGTTGCGCCGTGCGAATACCATTCGGGGGCCTTTTGAGACGGTACAGCAAAAACTACCCGCAACATCCAGAAAAACAAGCTATTCCGGATTAGGGCGAATCAACTATTTCGCCATTGTGGCCATGGGCAAAAACGGAGTCGAAAGTGAGTCTTACCCCACTATGGTACAGCCCGTGGATTCAGTACCGCCAGCACCACCATCAGGTCTTGGGGGCACCATTGACACGCTTGGCGTGGTTCGCTTACAGTGGAGTACCAATATTGAGAAAGATCTAGGGGGGTATAGGATATACCGCGCCAATAATCCCGATAGTGAGTTTAACCAGATTACCAAAACTGCTGTCAATCAAACCGTATATATCGATACCATTGCGGTCAAAAACCTCAATGAAACCATTTACTACAAGATTCTGGCCGAAGATCAACGGTACAATGCCTCTGAGTTTTCAGATATCTTGGTATTGGAGAAGCCTGATTTGAGTCCGCCTTCGCCTGCAGTGCTCCAAAGCTACAAGGTCACCGATGAAGGGGTACAGCTGAAATGGATACCGAGTAGCAGTAAAGATGTTGCTAGCCATTTGGTCTATAGAAGAGACTTGTCCGTTGGAAACGCGTTATGGGAGCCTGTATATAAAAATACCCTTATAACAGAGAACACCTTTACGGATACCAGTGTCAAAAACGGACAGGCCGTTGCCTATACCATTGTGGCACAAGACAGCACAGGTTGGGAAAGCTCGCCCAGCAATCCGTTGGAAGTGGTCGTAAGGTCGAAAAAAAATCCTGAGAATGGCATCAAATTTTCAGCGACGGCGAACAGAGAGCTACGGTTCATTGGCCTATCATGGCGCCAAAAAAATGTGGAAGTCATTGAATGGCGTTTGTACCGTGGGAGGGAGGGAGAACCTCTAAAACTGTACAAGACACTCGATGGCACGACCAAAACGTTTAACGATACTGACTTGGAAATCAATACAGACTATGTCTATGGGTTACAGGCAGTGTCTAAAAGTGGAGTGGTTTCGGGGATTGAGAAAGTCAATGTGAAATATTAAGACTATGAAAAAATATATAATTGTTTTACTCATATTAATCTGTACATATGTTTCTGGTCAAGTAAAGTATAAAGTTGAATACGATTATGATTTGGTTGCCAATTCTTCTTCTGTGGGTGCTGGTGCATCCATTGAAGTTTATGTAACTGCTCGTCTAGCAAATGGCTCCTCAGATGCCTCTTTCCTTGTTACTGCGTTTGGAGCACCAGGGCCTCGAAATATAAAAAGAGAGGCCATACTGGAATATAATAGTCCAATTCAAAGTTTTGATGTATTTCATTTCGCTTCAAGTGGCAATCCCACCTGTCCAAATAATGGCATTACAAAAAACTTTCCTTTTTCAGGATCTGAGTGTACTTTTTTACCATTTGCAACAAGTGATTTTAACGATTGTGTTTTTTTTCAACAAAATGGACTTCAACGGTTATTTCCTCTAGACGATTTTGTAACTGCTAATCCCGATTTTTCTGAGACGATACCCGTTTGTGAGGGCAGAGATATAGTAGTTAGCAACTACTGCGGATTTAAATATAAAGTTGAGGCAAGGATAGGAGCAGGAAGTCCAATCACAATTGTGCCCTATCGAGAAAATCCAAGAATTTTTGAATTAAATATTGATGATATTCCTGGTTTGGATGTGAATGAGTTGTTTGAAATCAGAATCCATTACACTGAAAACCCTTCTCCTGAAGAAATTTCAGAATGGATTTCTTCAAGTTTTATAGCCTGTTCACCTGAACTCCAAGGTGCCCCAGTAACTAAAAATGAAACTTGTTCAGATTCAAATGACGGTAGTGCAACCTTAACATTCAACGATAATGTTGATGCCACTAATGGATATGAAATGCGATACTATATCTATCAGAATACCTCAGGTGCTGCGTCGCCGCAAGATGCTTTTCAAGGTAGCACTGATAATCCAAATCCACCACAGGCCTACGAGGATTTAAGATTGGGTGCATTGATTGACAACGGTGATGGGACTTTCAGTGGTAGTACCGAAGAAAATCTCGAGTCAGGACAATACTACATTTTATATCAAGAAGTAAATTACAATACTAATCCAGTGACCGTAAAAAGTGGAGAATTGACTCCAGATTTTTTTACCATAAATAGTCCCTCGCCTGTTCAACTATCTGTAGTTAACGTAGTGCAACCTCAGTGTACCGGAGAAAGCGGCTCGGTTACCTTATCAGCAACAGGGGGAGATGAATTTGAAACGGGTACTTATGAGTTTTCAAATGATAGTGGGGCAACATGGCAGTCTTCACCAACATTCAATGACTTAGAGCAGGGTGATACCTATGATTTTTCCGCACGCTTGGTGCTTTCAGAAAATTGCTCGGCCATCAATACAGAATCAGTTACCATCAACACCGTCACAAATAGCCTTACCATTAATGCAGGATCAGGTTTCTTACAACAACCCAGTAATCCGACTGCCAATGATGGTAGCCTTCGAATCATCACCAACAATGGGGTTGCGAATTACACCTATGAACTTTTTAATGCGGCCAATGACCTAAAAATAACTGAAATCGTAAGTGTCAATACAACAGAAGATTTTACGGCATTGTCCGAAGGCACTTACTATGTCGTTGTCACCGACGGCAATGACTGTTCCGATACCAGTGCGAATATTACCTTACAGGCGGCCCCTATCCCCATTTTGGGCACTCCCGTCATTAACGAAATTTCATGTTTGAATGCAGCGGATGGTTCCATTACCATACCTGTTTCGGGTGGGGCTACACCATACACTTACCAGTGGATCCGCAATGGTACCTTATTTGATTTTGGCACTTCCTCGGATAGTAAGTTTGCACTATCCAATTTGGATGACGGCACCTACGAATTGACGGTTGTATCAGCGGGGGTAGACATCAGCAATACGGCAGCCGCTGCACAAACGTCCATATTCTTGGTCGAACCTGCTGAGGTCCGTATTGATAATATCATTGCAAACCCTATCAGCTGTAATGGTGCGGCGGATGGTTCCATTGCGCTTACATTGTCAGGAGGAACCTCGTATGAATATCTTTTAAGTGATGATATTCTTTTCACAGGAGCGGTATGGACGACCTTGCCCGCTTCCAATATTATTACAATACCCAACGGGGGCACGTACAATTTGATCATCCGAAATCAAAACAATTGTGAATCTACTGCAATTACAGGTGTTTTCATCAATGAACCCGATATTTTGGCCGTCAGCGAATTGGCCCGTTCAAACATCACCGTTAACGGTGGCAATGATGGTTCGATAACGATTGACGTACAAGGCGGAACCACGCCCTACACCTTCAACTGGACAGGCCCAAACGGATTCACATCTTCCAATCAAAATCTTGATAATCTTATTCCTGGAGATTATGAAGTGGAAGTTACCGATGCGAATAATTGTATAGCTAGTTTGCCTCAACCCATCACCCTTACGGAACCCGGCCCCCTGCAAATCATCAGCTTGAACGGTACCGATGTCAATTGTTTCGGCGAGGCGTCGGGCAGCATCACCGCAAACGTTAACGGCTTGCCGCCCTTTAACTATGTCTGGGAGCGACAGGGCGATGCCGGCTTTTCGGCACCGAACGCCCCTACTATTGAAAATCTGCCCGTGGGCACCTATACCCTGCGACTGACCGATGCATCGGGCGACCCCGAAGTCACCGATACAGTCATTATCAGTGAGCCTTTGGAAATACTTGCCGCAACTGCCACCACGACCGATGCGACCTGCTTTGATGGTGCTGACGGAGCTATTCAAATAAATGCCTCAGGCGGCATCGCACCTTATGAATATTCGCTGGATAACGGGGCTACTTTTCAGGCAAATCCTGTTTTCACGAGTCTCACGCCCAATGCTTACGAGGTATTGGTGCGAGATGCCAATCTATGTACCACAACTGCCAGTCCAACTATTGGTCAACCGCAAGAGCTATCGTTGGTCGTTGATGAACAGCGAAGCTTGACCGCAGCGAATACCGATGATGGGGCAATTTCAATCACGATTACAGGTGGTACGCCCCCTTACACCTATGAATGGTTTGCCGATAATGGGTTTGCTTCCACAGATGAAGATATTACCAATCTGGCTGGAGGCACCTACACATTAATTGTTCGAGATGCCAACCAGACCAATGATGCTGACGGTTGTACGTTGGTCAGGGATTTTGTGATTGCAGAACCTGGAGAATTAGGGGTCACTACACAAATTACCACAGCTTTGGAATGTTTCGGTGATGCTTTTGGTGAAATTATGGCCACAGCTCAAGGCGGTGTGATTCCGTATACGTATACTTGGTTTGAAGTTGCAAACGGAAACAATATAGATTTAGGGGTAGCAGACGAAGCCATCGACAATCTATCGGTGGGCGAATATTTTGTCCGTGTAACGGATGCCAATAACATTACTGTCGATTCTGATATCGTGAGCCTGACCGAACCCAATCCGTTGCAAATAAGAATTGATTCGGTCACGGATGTTCAGTGCAGCGGTGAAGAGACTGGGGCCATTGACATATCTGTAGAAGGGGGCACACTGCCCTATCAATATTTATGGAGCAACGGTGCTGCCACCGAAGATTTAGTAAACCTTCCCCAAGGAGAATACACCATCGAAGTGGTTGATGGCAACGGTTGCTTTGTCCAAGAAACCGTTGTGGTAGATACGCCACTAAATGCGCTTCAAATTGATAGTGCTACCGTTACCAACGTTTCCGAGTATGCAGGAAACGACGGCAGTATTGTGCTCGATATCTCTGGAGGGCTATCCCCCTATATCATTTCTTGGACAAGACTTTCAGATAATGCGGATCTTGGTGACCAACCTACACTATCGGGGCTAGTGGCCGATACCTATCAAGTACGCATTTCTGATGCCAATGGATGTTCAGTAACCGAAACCTATGAAATTGAACAACCTGATATTATAGATGCTACCATCACCCCACCGACATGTTCTGGTGATTCTGATGGAAGCATTTCACTGGTCGTCAACCAAGGTAATGGCACATTTGCCTACAATTGGAGTACAGGTGCAACGACAAATACAATTTCTGGCCTGGTTGCAGGAAGCTATACGGTAACGGTGACCGGTTTTGACGAAGGGCCATTTACCCGTACCTATGTTCTGCAAGATCCTTTGCCATTGCAAGTGGGGCTGGGTGGTGATCGAGTGCTCTGTGCAGCACAAGAATTGTTCTTTGATGTCACCGTAGATGATGCGACTGCAACCTACGAATGGACATCCAATAATGGTTTTTCTAGTACAGAACCTATGGTTACGATTACCGATAGCGGTATATACACCATTACCATAAATACGGCAAGTGGTTGTACGGCTTCAGAAAGTATCACAGTAGACGTTGCTGATGAAGAAATCAGTGCTGAATTTGCAGTGTCAAGCCAAGCATTCGTAAATGAATCTGTAATTGCTGTTGACATCAGCTACCCAATACCCGAGACAGTGGAATGGATTGTTCCCGAAGAGGCGACCATTGTAAAAAATGATTCCGACGAGCTGGAGCTGGTTTTTTCAGAGGCGGGTGAGTATGAAATCGGCATCATCACTTCGGTCGGGCAGTGTATTGCGAC
This sequence comes from Allomuricauda sp. d1, assembly GCF_039592695.1. NCBI lineage: Bacteria > Pseudomonadati > Bacteroidota > Flavobacteriia > Flavobacteriales > Flavobacteriaceae > Allomuricauda > Allomuricauda sp. d1. The sequence goes on from NZ_JBBUTK010000003.1 coordinate 373,405, forward strand.
ACAGACCAAAAAAATCCTGATTGTAGAAAAAGACACCACCATAACTGATGAAGGTGAAACGGACATCACTAAAAATATCGATGATTTTATAATCTACCCCAATCCTACTGATGGTAGGTTCACGGCAAGTATTACGTTGACCGAACAGGCGAATATCAGTGTCAAAATCTTCAGTTTTGCCAACAATGCCCTAATGGCTTCGGCCAAAGAGCGGGGAGCGAGTTCGTACGCTATTCCTTTTGATTTATCAGGAATGCCTTCAGGCGTTTATGTGGTTTTATTGGAAACCCCGTATGGAAATAGACTACAAAAAGTGGTCAGGAGGTAAAAATTAAACCTTTCAGGTTTTAGAGCCCTAAAGGTCTATCTATTTTCTGGGAGGATGCTATATTGAATTCCTTCCTTTGGAGGAATAGGGGGAGGCTTAATCTGCCAACACAATCACTTTATTGTCTTTCATTTCAACCGTGCCACTTGTAATCGACAACACTGTTTCGCCGTTGGCTCCTTGGGTAAACTTATTTTGAAACTCCTCGTCAATCTCAAGGTTACCCTGAACCTTCACATTGCCTTCTTGTAACAAAGAAACAATGGGGGCATGGTTCTGTAGCATTTGAAACTCACCATTGATACCGGGTACCGTAACAGAGGTTACTTCACCTGCAAACAAAGTCGCTTCTGGGGATACTATTTCTAAATACATGTTTTATAGTTATGAGTGTTGAGCTATGAGTGATGAGTCTATTTTTTTGAAAACTCTGAACTCTTCATTCGTAACTCTTAACTAAATTAAGCTTCCGCCAACATCTTCTCACCAGCCTCTATGGCATCCTCAATGGTTCCTTTTAGGTTAAAGGCAGATTCAGGAAGGTGGTCCAATTCACCATCCATAATCATGTTGAATCCTTTGATGGTATCTTTAATGTCAACCAATACTCCAGGAATACCGGTGAACTGTTCTGCCACATGGAAAGGCTGTGATAAGAAACGCTGTACACGTCGCGCACGACCTACGGCCAACTTATCCTCTTCAGACAATTCTTCCATACCCAAAATGGCGATAATATCCTGTAATTCTTTATACCGCTGCAACAGCTCTTTTACACGCTGCGCACATGCGTAGTGCTCTTTACCCAAGATTTCAGGGGTCAAGATTCTAGAGGTGGAATCCAATGGATCCACTGCGGGATAGATTCCCAACTCGGCAATCTTACGAGACAATACGGTGGTAGCATCCAAGTGGGCGAAAGTAGTCGCAGGTGCGGGGTCTGTCAAGTCATCCGCAGGAACGTATACTGCTTGTACCGATGTAATCGATCCTCGTTTTGTAGAGGTAATCCGCTCTTGCATGGCCCCCATTTCGGTGGCCAATGTAGGTTGGTAGCCCACTGCTGAGGGCATCCTCCCCAAAAGGGCCGATACCTCAGAACCTGCCTGTGTAAATCGGAAAATATTATCCACAAAGAACAATACATCCTTTCCTTGGCCATCTCCCGCTCCATCACGAAAGTATTCTGCAATCGTCAACCCTGACAACGCCACACGGGCACGTGCTCCAGGGGGTTCGTTCATCTGCCCGAAAACGAAGGTTGCTTTTGATTCTTTCATGGCCTTTTTATCCACCTTGCTCAAATCCCATCCGCCTTCTTCCATAGAGTGCAAGAAATCATCGCCATACTTGATAATGCCCGATTCCAACATTTCGCGAAGCAAATCATTTCCTTCACGGGTACGTTCACCAACGCCTGCAAAAACCGAAAGACCACCATGGCCTTTAGCGATGTTGTTGATCAATTCTTGGATCAAAACGGTCTTACCTACCCCGGCACCACCAAACAAACCGATTTTACCCCCTTTGGCATAAGGCTCAATAAGGTCGATAACCTTGATCCCCGTAAAAAGAACCTCGGTAGAGGTTGAAAGATCTTCGAATTTCGGAGCTTCACGGTGGATTGGCAATCCGTTATCTCCTGTTTTTGGGAGGTTTTGCATACCGTCAATGGCATCACCGATTACATTGAAAAGTCGACCGTAGACATCCTCACCTATAGGCATCTGAATGGCGTTACCCGTGGCTACAACGTCTACCCCACGGCTCAATCCGTCTGTAGAGTCCATCGAAATGGTACGAACCGTGTTCTCACCGATATGCGACTGTACCTCAAGTACCAGTTTTGAACCGTCTTCTTTATCAATTTCCAAAGAATCATAAATCTTCGGAATCTCAACTCCCGATTCAAATTCAACATCGATGACGGGTCCGATTATCTGGGCAACTTTTCCTGTAACTTTGGCCATTACTTCAAAATTTCGATTATTTCAAATTTCCTTGGGGAAACGTTCTGTTTTTTCGGGCGCAAAGATAGGTTATTCCCTTTTTAAACTGAAACTTATTGAACGGTTTTTTCGACAAGAAAAAGGGTGCTGAAAACAGCACCCTTTTTTATCATTTTATTGATTTTAAGTCTTATGGATTTATGGTCCACGATATGTAATAAATGGATCCTATAAGACCAGAGCCGACAGCTGTAAAATACTCATCGCCCAAAATGTTCGAGCCTCCCGCTTTGAATACCGATTTGATACTTGGCACCGTATAGTTGATCTGGGCATCCAAAACGGTATATGCAGGAACGTTGCCATCGGCAAAAGAAGCCTCCCAGAAGAAGCTGTCACTCCAACGGTAGTTCACACCAAAGCCAAAGTTTTTAAATAAATCAGTCTTACCGAAAGAAGCCTTCACCTTGTGTTCAGGTGTATTAAAGTTTGTTCGTATGCCACGCTCTCTCAGTTGTTCTGCATCCTCAAGTTTGGTATATGTGTAGTTGACACCCAAGTCAAAACCTTCGATTTTTGTATCAACACCTATTGTACCTCCGTAGGAAGTTATCTCCTCCGATGAATTGGTATATACTTGATAAACTTCTCTATCACCATTCTGCAGTGCCAATAACGATAACCCACCATCTCCAGCTTCACCATATAGTGGCACCAATACTTGTGTTTGGGAAATAAAGTTATCGTAGCTGTTGTAATACCCACTGGCATCAATGGTGAATTTACCCAATTGGGCACGATAGCCCAATTCATAGGCTGTTATTTCTTCTGGTTGCACCAATGGGGTGTTCACTGCGGTTGGATTACCGGCTTGTGCTGAGCTAGCAGAAAAAGCATTCTCATAGGCGGCCCTGCCTACCACCTGAACCGTTGGTGAACCTGTAATGGTCTGGCCCTGTGGACTGACATCGAATGTTCTGACATCCCTATCTAGATTGTCGGGGGCAGAACCCACCAAAATTGCCACTCCGGCATCCAACCCGATAAATAAATCTTGCGTGGTCGGGTTTCTGAAACCTTGCTGTACCGAAGTCCTTATATTATGGTTGCGATTTTCACCCAAAGTAACAGATAGACCCGCTCTTGGAGATACAAAACCATCAAAAAATTCATTTTTGTCATAACGACCAGAAACAGTCAATTTTAATCTATCGTCAACAAACTTTTTCTGCAACTGGGCATAGCCCCCGTATTCATTATACGTAATCGGTCCATCGATATCGGTAAAGATGGTGCCTTGGGAATTCAATTCATATTCCCTAAATGAACCACCTAGCTGAATATCGGCCCAATTGTCAATGAGATGGGCAATATTATAATTTCCATTTACATGACGGAATTTGGTATTATCAATAAATTTTGAACCCGTCGTCAAATCTCCATCATTTGTCACTGTATTGAAAGCGCTTTGAAATTCTGGTGTGCCAGGAATCAATCTGCCTGTATCAGCGGCGACCCTAGCAGCGGCATGGGCTTGCTCGTCTGTTGCCTGAACACCTGTACCCACCCCTAATTTTGCACCAATAAATGTCTGTGCATATTCCGTAAACCATTGTGTATCTGATTTCCATCGTCTATTGATATTGATTCCCGTAAACCGGGTATCATAGGCATCCCCAGAATTCTCTGCTACTATATATCCGCGAATGAAGAAATTATCATTTCTTAATTCCAGTTTATGCTGTTGCATTTTGAACCCGGCTACAGAATAACGATTTGCGCCTTGGTAGATGGTGGTTCCACGGCCAATTCTACCATTATAAATCAATTCCAAATCATCGCCGAAAGGCCGATAGTGCAATGCCCAATCTGCTTTTACACTTTGGGCATTATAATTTGCCAAATCACGCTCATCATAACCTGTTCTTGTAACAAATGCAGACCCAACTGTACCCGTGGGCAATCCTGCCGCTGCATCAAAATTCAGCAAAGTACCCACTTCATCCCCATACACATTTAATCCATCGTAGGCTGGATTTGTTCTATCTGCCCCAGGATTGTTAAGGTCCTCTCTACTGGTTGCATGCCAATCCTCTCCTTGTAAAATCGAGAAACTGGTCTTGATAGCAAACTTATCACTAAAGGCATGGGCCGCTCGAATACCAACATCATAGTAGGCATTGTCGCCTGCAGCTTCTTGGGAAGTAATACCTGTTTTGGCATAGGCACTGATGCCTTGAAAGTCAAAAGGGTTTTTACTTCGCATAAACAGGATGCCGTTAAACGCACCAGCTCCGTACAACGCTGAAGAAGCACCAGGAAGTATTTCAACACTTTGTACATCCAACTCGTTCATGCCGACCAGGTTACCGAGTACAAAGTTGAGGCCTGGTGCGGTATTGTCCATTCCATCCACCAATTGCAAGAATCGTGTGTTTGCGAATGTGGCAAAACCTCTTGTGTTGATGGATTGAAAGGTCAAACTGTTCGTGTTAATGTCGACGCCCTTCAAATTTTGTAATCCACCATAAAATGATTCTGCCGTTGTATTCTGAATTTCGCGAATGCCAAACCGCTCTACTGAAACAGGGGATTCAAAAATACGCTCAGGTGTTCTCGAAGCCGAGATAACAATTTCGTCTAGTATGGTGGACACCTCGCTCAACGTGATTGTCAAAGATTGGTCTGCTGAGTTGACATCTACCACCGAATCGGAATACCCTACACTGGTTACCCTGATTTGAAAAGGAAATACTTCAGAAGTTTCAAGAGTGAAATTTCCATCGAAATCGGCAACGGCTCCCTCTGCTTTTCCGATAACAATTACGTTGGCATTTGGTACAGGATTACCCTCTTCATCGACCACTTTTCCAGTGATTGTGGTTTGGCTATACGCGGTGAGACCAATCAACATGAAAAGAGCAACAATTACATTTTTCATCACGTTTGAATTTGTGTTAAGTTAGTTTAAACTAAAGGTTATAATTGGGGTGGAATATACATTTTTTTTCATTTCAAGTTTCGAAAAAACTAAAAAAATTATGCATGCATAGTATTTTTTCCGCAATTATGAAACTATCTAATTGATATATTAACAAAAAAACCGCTTCAAAAAGCGGTTTTTCAAGTTTTTCTATAATAAACTTTGTTACTCAACGGTAACCGATTTGGCGAGATTACGCGGTTGATCCACATTACAGCCTCGCATGACCGCAATATGATATGACAACAACTGCAATGGTATCGTGGTAAGCAGTGGCGAAAGGCCCTCAGAGGTTTCAGGTACTTCAATGACGTGATCGGCCAATTCTTTGACCGTTTTATCGCCCTCGGTGACCACAGCTATGATTTTTCCGCTTCTTGATTTTATCTCTTGTATGTTGCTGACCACTTTTTCATAATGGCCCTTTCGTGTGGCAATGACCACAACGGGCATTTGTTCGTCAATCAAAGCGATAGGGCCATGCTTCATTTCTGCAGCTGGATAACCCTCGGCATGAATGTAACTGATTTCTTTCAATTTAAGGGCCCCTTCCAAAGCAACCGGAAAATTGTATCCCCTTCCCAAATAAAGACAATTGGAGGCATCTTTGTATACATCGGCAATCTCTTCAACCAATTCATTGGCGAGCAAGGCAGCTTCGACTTTTTGGGGTATGCCCTCTAGTTCAGCAAGTATTTCATGGAACCTTGATTCTGAAAATGTTCCTTTTTCTTTGGCAAGCTTAGTGGCTATCAAGGTCAAAACCGTAATCTGTGTCGTAAATGCTTTGGTAGAGGCCACACCAATCTCTGGACCAGCATGGGTGTAGGCACCTGCATGGGTCTCTCTTGAAATGGAAGAACCCACCACATTGCAAACTCCAAATACAAAAGCACCTTTTTCTTTGGCCAATTTAATGGCTGCCAACGTATCAGCGGTCTCACCAGATTGCGATATGGCAATCACCACATCTTTATCAGTGATGACAGGATTTCTATATCGGAACTCAGAAGCATATTCGACCTCAACGGGAATTCGCGCCATATCCTCAAAAATATATTCAGCCACCAAGCCAGCATGCCATGAAGTACCGCAAGCAACAATAATAATTCTGTTGGCATTCATGAATTTTTCAATGTTCTGGTCAATACCGGCCATTCTGATGATGCCCTGATCGGCCAAAAGACGGCCACGAAACGTATCGTGAATGGCTCTTGGCTGCTCATAGATTTCCTTCAACATGAAATGGTCATAGCCGCCCTTCTCAATTTCCTCAAGGTTCAATTGAAGCTCAAGAATATTAGGATAAGCGATCGAATCGTCTTTGATTTTTCGCATTTTTATCTCCTTGCCGATTCGAACAATCGCCATTTCTTCATCCTCCAAATACACAGCGTTATTGGTGTATTCTATAAATGGAGAGGCATCAGACGCAATAAAATATTCATTCTCGCCAATACCGATGGCCAAAGGGCTACCCAGTTTGGCCACTACGATTTCATCAGGTTTGTTCTTGTCAAAGACAGCGATGGCATAGGCTCCGATGACTTGCGTAAGCGCAATTTGTACAGCTTGGCCCAGCTTAACCCCTTCTTTCTTCTTTACTTCTTCAATCAAATTCACCAACACCTCGGTATCAGTGTCGGACTCAAAAGTGTAGCCTCTTTTTGTCAGGGCCTTTTTGATGGATTCATAATTTTCAATGATTCCGTTGTGGATGATGACCAGATTACCAGAATTTGAATAGTGTGGATGCGAGTTGATATCATTGGGCACACCATGTGTTGCCCATCTTGTGTGACCAAGCCCTAATTTACCATTAGTGGATATTTCCTTTTTTGTTTTCTTCTTTAAATCATCAACCTTCCCCTTGGTTTTGGAAAGGCTCAGGTTTTCGCCATCAAACAGTACAACACCTGCGCTGTCATACCCACGATATTCCAGTCGTTGAAGTCCCTTGATAATGATAGGGTAAGCATCCCTATGGCCAATATATCCTACAATACCACACATAATCTGTTGATTTTCTGACTTTTTAAAGTATCAAATTTAAAACTTGTAGCTGGGAAACTTTACAAATACTAGTTCTAGAACGTAAAAATACCACCAGTGGTATGAGATTCACTCAGAAAAGAATCAATTCGCCTCAGTGTAAAATAGTTGCAACTGTAGCTTTTTGTCTTCGGATACTGAATCGGCACTACCAAACAATACCGTGCCCAATGGCGTAATGGTCGACATCGTGGGCACATCAATACCATTCGATTCAATCATTGCCTCTCTTACCGAGACATCTAAAATATTGGATGAAAGAGCCAATCTTAATCGGGCATTGGCAGAATCACGAACTATAATATTGTTGATGTGTTCGGTGATACGTACCGTGTACTGTATGCCCCTATCATTTTCTTCTTGCAACACCCCATCATAATTGGGAAATACAGAAAGCAGACTACCCCCAGTAGGGTCAGGTTCTGTAAATGCATTGTAGAGTGGTGCATTTGTTTCGGCATTGAAAAGGTACAGCCGAAGGGGCTCAACCACATCACCGCCTGAATTATCCAAAGTTGCCCGATCGACAAAGAAAACGAGGTTGGCCTCATTGATAATCCAATTATTGGCCTTGATTTCATTGATGATGTCTTGTCCGCCATCCTCATCAAAAAGCGCTACGTCGGCGACGATTCCTGAGCCGCCTCGCAAGTATATTCGAGAGGCATTTTCACCGGTATCAAGCTCATTTAAAATTTCGGGCGGTAAATCTTCACCTACTAAAGTATTGACGGCATTTCCTGTAATTAGCCCATTATTGCTCAATATGAAATTTAATGTAAAGTCTCTTTCGGTCTGTTCAACGAAGTCATCATCGGTATTGTCAGTTGTACCGTTGTTGTTGTAATCATCATACTCGTATGTCACGGTGATATTGGCCTGAGAAAGATCAAAGAGCATCATGATATCAAAATCGCCAATAGTCTCTGTCGAAATATGCACGCCTCTTAGAAAATCACTGAAGTTTGCTTGGCTCAACAGTTCTGAGCTTCCTTCTTTATCCAAAAGATTCTCTTGAAAAAATTGCGCATCAAGCGGAACCCTGATGCCCGGACTCAATCTTTCTTCTACCGTGGTTGATTCATCTTCTTCTGTATCGGGGTCGTCTTCCTCAAAAAAAAGAATTTCTTCATTGCTAATCTGAACATCACCTTCAAAGAGCAGATCCGAAGTAAAGGTCGGCGAAAATTCTTGGGTTGAAAAATACTCTTGGGCTTCCTCAAAATTGGAATCGGGATCTAAATCCCTAAGAAAAAAAGTAGATCGTTCAACCTTCAACCGAAAAGGTTCTGTGCGATCACCATAAATACTATCCAAATCAACTCTTCTAGGAAAACTATTACGAACGGTATCGTCATCATCCGCATCGCCGATGCCATCGCCATCGGTATCTGGATCTAATGGGTTTGTACCATTGGCGGTCTCTGTAGCATCTGAAACACCATCATTGTCTGAATCGCTATTGGGATCAGTATCATCATCATCAAGTGTTGTATCAACCCCATCCCTATCCCTGTCCTGTATATTGGCTGGAGGACGCTGATAGGGCAAATATAGAAACACCTCTTTTACCGTTTCGTTCTCGGGTATTGTTGAAATACTTTCATCAGAATCAGCTTGGTCTTCAATAGCTTGGGAGAACTCTCCAAAGGTATTGACCACACTACCTGTCTGACTTACAGGAAGTCTCAACTGAGTAGTGATACTTGCCTTCACCTTTCCATAAACGGGGTCATCGAAAGTACCCAATTGGTATAAGGGCAACCTATTGGTCTGCACCGCGGTCAACTGTTTGTTGAATGCAAAAACATCGTATGTGGCAGAACCAGTGGTAAAGGGCTCGTCACCGATTACACCTTCGCCCAGTGTGCTTAGTTCTTCTTCTTCACAAGAAGTCATCACCATTAAAATTCCGGCCGAGGCCAGAATCATCATCCTCCTAAAAAAATACATTGGAATTATTTTAAAACCTCGTTTTGATAGAAATTAGAGTAGGCCTCTTCGGTTTCTTGAAGTGATACATACGATAGAACGGGTTTGTTCAAGCCATCTATATGCTTTTTCAAGTCGTCACTGACCTCTTCGGTGGCTAAAATAACCGCATCAGAATGATCGACGGCAACCTTTAACAAATTATTATAGTCAGGATTGGCAAGCGTTTCTATCGCACTTTCATCAATGCCGTCAAAGGCAATTTTTTTGATGAGGTCGTTGTTCAAGTTACCCTCAAAATCACGCCCGTAAACAGAGGTCACTACTTTGCTGTCGGCAAAGATGGGTTCGTCGGCGTAGTACCTTCTCAAATAAAGGGGCACCAATGAGGCCATCCATCCATGGACATGAATGATATCTGGAGACCAGTTCAATTTTTTGACCGTTTCTACAACGCCCTTGGCGAAGAAAATGGCACGTTCGTCATTGTCGGGAAACAGATTGCCCTCTTTATCTGTAAAAGTGCCCTTGCGTTTAAAGTACTCTTCGTTATCAATAAAATATACCTGAATACGTTCTCTGGGTATCGAGGCCACTTTTATAATGAGCGGCATATCCATATCATTGATGACAAGGTTCATGCCCGATAGCCGAATTACCTCATGCAATTGGTGTCTACGCTCGTTGATGTTGCCATATCGCGGCATAAAAATCCTGATTTGGCCACCGTTACTATTGACCATTCTAGGGGCTTCGTATGACATTAAGGAGACTGGATTCTCGGGAAGGTATGGCACTAATTCAGAAGATACGAACAATATCTTTTTTCCATTCATAGACGCATTCTTTAGCTTGTCTGAAAAACGTAGCTGCAAAAGTACAAAATTTATGGCATTCATAGTATTTACACTATTTTTGCGAGCTTTTAATCTTTAACCATGCTGGTTACTTCGCGCAAAACCGAATTGCAGTCCATTCTTCACGATGCGAGAAACAAAAACCATACCATCGGCTTGGTACCGACCATGGGGGCATTACACAGTGGACATTTAACATTGGTAAAAAGAGCGGTTTCTGAGAACGATGTGGTAGTGGTCAGCATATTTATCAATCCCACCCAGTTCGATAATCAAGAGGATTTGGAAAAATATCCCCGTGATTTTGATGGGGATGCTGCACTCTTGAAAAGCATTTCAGAGCATATCATCATCTTTGCACCGACCAAGGAAGAAATCTACAATGGTGACGTAAAATCTGATACCTATCATTTTGATGGGTTGGAAAAGGTGATGGAAGGCACTTTTAGAAAAGGCCATTTTGAGGGCGTGGCCACCATCGTTGAACTCCTGTTCAAAGCAGTCGCACCTGATAGGGCCTATTTTGGTGAAAAAGATTTTCAACAATTGCAAATCATCAAAAAATTGGTGGCTTCGAAGAACATTCCTTTAGAAATCGTTCCCTGCCCCATCGAAAGGGAAGAAAATGGGCTCGCCATGAGCTCCCGCAATGAAAGACTGCCAAAAAGTACCCGTGAACAGGCTGGTTTTATCTATCATGCCCTAAAAACTGCCAAAAATAAATTTGGCACAGAAAGTGCTAATGATATTGCGGTTTGGGTCGAGAATGTTTTTGACAAGAACAAGCTGTTTGAGCTGGAATATTTTGAAATAGCAGATGTGCATACCTTGACCCCAATCACAAAAAGAAAAAAGAACCAAAAATATAGGGCCTTCATTGCCGTTTATGCCGATGACATTCGATTGATCGACAATATCGCCCTGAATTGAATAATTTTGCCCCATGCAAGTAGAAGTTGTAAAGTCTAAAATACACCGCGTAAAAGTGACGGGCGCCGACCTGAACTATATCGGTAGCATCACCATCGATGAAGATTTGATGGATGCCGCCAACATTATCCGTGGTGAAAAAGTGCAGATTGTCAACAACAACAATGGTGAACGCCTCGAAACCTATGCCATACCGGGCCCACGAGGCTCTGGTGAACTTACACTGAACGGTGCCGCGGCACGAAAAGTTTCCGTAGGCGATGTACTCATCCTTATTTGTTATGCTTGGATGAGTGTAGATGAGGCCAAAAACTTTAATCCCTCATTGGTCTTTCCGAATGAAGCCACCAATCTGTTAAATTGATTTGGGGGCCTCGCTAAAAAAAACACTCAAGCTTATAGTGCCCATCACATTGGGCCTTTTTTTAGTGTGGTATTCATACCAATCGACCACTCCAGAAGAATGGAAACAGATACTGCGCTACATCTCAAATGCGAGTCCGTTTTGGGTGGGTCTTTCAGTGATCATTGGCATTTTGAGCCACATTTCAAGGGCCATTCGATGGAACTATATGCTCAAACCCTTGGGCTATCAGCCCAAACTCATCAACAACATCTTGATTATCCTGGCTGCCTATTTTACCAATTTGGGCATTCCCCGTTCGGGTGAAATTTTACGGGCCACAGCACTCAGCACCTATGAAAATGTACCTTTTGAAAAGGGGTTTGGCACCATTGTCACCGAAAGGGTCATCGATCTGATCATGTTATTGCTGATCATTTTGGTGGCTTTGGCACTTCAAACGGACATTATCATTGAGTTTTTAAACCAAAAAGGCGTCAACTTGGTGTTGGCAGTGGCGGTGCTCGCGGTAGGCATTATTGGTCTCATGGTCTTTTTATCTCTCATAAGAAAGGCAAAATCAGGCTTTGCCCTAAAGTTGAAGAATTTTCTAAAAGGATTGTTGGATGGGGTCACCAGTATCTCACGAATGAAGAACAAATGGGCTTTTGTGTTTCACACTTTTTTTATCTGGGGCTGTTATATACTGATGTTCTGGGTGGTCAAGTTTACGGTGCCAGAGACCATTGGGCTTGGATTTGGTGAACTGTTGGTCGCCTTTGTGGGCGGCGCCTTTGCCATGTCGACCACCAATGGGGGCATTGGGCTGTACCCCATCGCCGTCAGCGCCTCGCTAACACTTTTTGGTATTTCATCGGTTTCGGGCGATGCTTTCGGGTGGATTATGTGGATTGCCCAGACCTTGATGGTTGTGGTCTTTGGGGCAATATCTTTTGTGTTGTTGCCGTTATTGAACAGGGGTAAATAGTCCTCTTTTCAAAACCGTACCGATGACCAAAAAACTACTTTTTATTTTCTTGGTGGTTGCTTTTGCCAGCAACGCCCAAGTCAAGAAAGAAATCTTTGAATCTTTCAAATTGCAGGAACGTAGGGATGTTTCCTATTACTTTCCTGAGGATTATTCGGAGGAAAAGAAATATCCATTGATTGTGGTGTTGGATGCCGACTACCTGTTCGACCTTGTCGTCGCCAATGTCAAATTTTATAGCGGCAACAACAGAATGCCACAATCCATCATCGTGGGCATTCACCAAAGCGAGGATGACATTCGGTGGGAAGATTGTGACTTTGAGCAGACCACGGGGCTACCCACAGAAAAAGGAAAGCTGTTCTATGAATTTTTGGGCACCGAAATCATTCCCTATCTGGAAACGAGCTATAACATCGCGCCCTTTAAAATGTTCATCGGCTATGATATCACCGCCAACTTTGGCAACTATTTTTTGTTCAAGGATAAATCACTGTTCAATGCCTATCTGGCGATTTCTCCTGTATTGGCAACAGAGATGGAAAGCCGCATTCCGGCACGCTTATCAGATTTGAATCAAGAAATCTTCTACAATGTGGTCTTGGAAAAAGAAAAGACCGAAGACCGCCAGCGTATACTGCAATTGAACAACGCATTGAAATCCATCACCAAAGAGAACATCCATTATTATTTTGACGAATACGAAGAACCCGACCATCTTTCTATTGCAGCTTATGGCATCAGCAAGGCCTTCGATAAAATCTTTATGCCCTTCAGACCCATCAGTCCAAAAGAGTACAAAAAAGAAATATTGACCTCTGACGAGCCTGCCATCAATTATCTTGAAAATCGCTATTCGATGATTGAAAAGCTCTTGGGCATCAAAAAAGAGGTGGAGCTCAATGATGTCATGGCCATCTACGCCGCCAGTTTGAAAAAAGACGATTATGATTCGTTGAAAGCATTGTCTGAAATCTGCAAAAAAACCTTCCCGAAAACGATGCTCGGTTTCTATTTTGAGGGGGAATACCTTGAACTGCTCGGAGAGCCCAAAAAGGCCATGAAAGCCTTTGAAAAAGCCTTTTTGATGGAAGAAATCGATTTCTTGACCAAAGATATGGCTTTGGAAAAAATTGATGCATTGAAGGCTGATTTTGGGTATTAATCTGTTTCGGGTTTCGAGTTTTGTTCTAAGTTTAGAGGTTTAAGAGTTCAAATGATATTCCCATTTTGCTAAGCTTAAACTTATAAACATCTAAACTAAATTTCTACACCCCTGTAGAACCCGTCCATTACAAACTTCTCATTACCTTTATCAACAAACGGGAATCACTCAAAAATGCCCAAAACCAAAACCGCCTTTTTCTGCCAAAACTGTGGCACCCAATACGCCAAATGGGTGGGGCAATGCACTTCGTGCAAACAGTGGAACACTGTTGTGGAAGAGATCGTTCAAAAAGAGGATAAAAGTTCATGGCGGTCGAACGGACAAGCTGCCAAAAAAGTGGCCAAGCCATTGCCCATCAACGAAATTTCGAGTGACCAAGAAATCCGCATTAATACCCAAGACCAAGAATTTAATCGCGTACTCGGTGGTGGACTCGTACCCGGCTCGTTGACCTTGCTGGGCGGTGAGCCCGGTATCGGAAAGAGTACGCTCTTGTTGCAGATTGCGTTGAAGCTTCCCATAAAGACACTCTACGTTTCGGGCGAGGAAAGCCAAAAACAGATCAAGATGAGGGCCGACCGCTTATATCCAAACAGCGAAAATTGCTATATACTCACGGAAACCAAGACCCAACATATTTTTCAGCAAATTTCGACCCTTGAACCCAATTTGGTGGTCATTGACTCCATTCAAACCTTGCATTCCGATTATATCGATTCGGCAGCGGGAAGCATTTCACAGATTCGGGAATGCACAGCCGAGCTCATCAAATTCGCCAAAGAAAGCAACACCCCCGTAATTCTGGTTGGGCACATCACCAAAGACGGCATGATTGCGGGACCCAAAATTTTGGAGCACATGGTCGATACCGTGCTGCAGTTTGAGGGCGACCGCAACTATGTCTACCGAATCCTGCGCTCGCTCAAAAACCGATTTGGCTCCACCGCAGAGCTGGGCATCTACGAAATGCAGGGCAGTGGTATGCGAGAGGTGAACAATCCGTCAGAAGTGCTCATTTCAAAAAACGACACAGCTTTGAGCGGTACCGCCATTGCGGCCACTGTTGAGGGCATGCGGCCCCTGCTCATAGAAATTCAGGCTTTGGTCAGTACAGCGGTATATGGTACCCCACAACGTTCGGCCACCGGGTTCAATGCCAAACGATTGAACATGCTTCTGGCAGTTCTTGAAAAACGAGCAGGTTTCAAACTCGCGGCCAAAGATGTTTTTTTGAACATTACCGGTGGTATCTCAGTTGATGACCCGGCGATTGACCTGGCTGTTATTGTAGCCATTCTTTCAAGTAATGCCGATATTCCTGTGGAGAAAGGAGTTTGTTTTGCCGCCGAGATTGGTTTAGCAGGTGAAATCCGCCCCGTACAAAGAGTGGACCAACGTATTCTGGAAGCTGAAAAATTGGGTTTCTCGACCATTTTTGTTTCCAAGAGCAATAAAATCGGACTTAAAAATCCGAAAGTCGAAGTGCAATTGGTCTCCAAAATTGAGGATGTGGTCGAGCGGTTGTTCGGGTAAACACTTTTCAAGTGTATCCGTATATTTAATCATGCGAAAGTTCTCTTTATTATTGTCAGTACTGGCAATAGCGTCCTGTTCGGATGAAAGTTCAAAAACCGTGGATTCAAATCCGAATTTCACCTCTTGGCAACATTATCTTGGCGACCCCGCACGCACCCATTTTTCAAATCTGGCACAGATTGGCACTACCAATGTATCTCAGTTAAAACTGGCGTGGACTTACAACAGCGGTGGGCTGGAGGAAGGCCGCATGACCCAGATTCAGACCAATCCGTTGATTATCGGCAATACATTTTATGGGGTAAATCCAGCCATTGAATTGTTCGCCCTAAATGCCAAAACAGGGGAAGAACTTTGGAAATTTATTCCGGGTGAAAAAGACAATACTGGTTTGGGTCTCAATCGTGGATTAAGTTACTGGGAGTCGCAAACTGAAGCGGAGGAAAGCCGTTTGTTTTTAGCTTCCGGATTTCGATTATATGCCGTGTCAACCGAAACAGGCAAACCCATTTCAAATTTTGGAGAGAATGGAAGCATAGATTTACGTGATGGCCTGGGTCGTGATAAGGAAAAAATGGCTGTTTACGCCAATACCCCAGGTGCCATTTTTGAGGATTTAATAATTATGGGGACACGAGTTGGCGAAGGCCCTGGGTCTTCCCCAGGGCATATTCGGGCGTACAATGTAACCACAGGTAAAATCGAGTGGACGTTCCATACCATTCCGCAACCGGGAACGTTTGGCTATGGTACATGGCCCAAAAATGCTTATAAAACCGTTGGTGGAGCCAATAGCTGGTCGGGCAATGCAGTGGATTTGGAACGGGGAATTGTTTATTTTCCCACCGGGTCGGCGGCCTTTGACTGGTATGGGGGTGACCGTCATGGCAAAAATCTCTTTGCCAACTGCCTACTGGCTCTTGATGCAAAAACCGGCGAACGGCTTTGGCACTTTCAGATGGTACACCACGATCTCTGGGATCGTGATTTGCCCGCCCCGCCCAACCTCTTTGATATGCAGCGTGACGGAAAAACCATCCCCGCAGTGGCGCAGGTCACCAAAAGCGGCCATATTTTTGTGTTCAATCGGGTAACGGGCGAACCGTTGTTCCCGATTGAGGAAAAAGCATATCCTTCCTCAAAATTAAGGGGAGAGCAAGCCTATAAAACCCAGCCCTTGCCCACCAAGCCCGAACCATTCGCCAAACAAAAACTCACCGAAAAAGATTTATACGCCCCCGACCAACCTGCCTTTGTCGATGACTTTGTGGACAAGGACCAGAATATCAATCCGCCCACAGTGCTTGAAAAATTCCGTGGCATCACTTCCGAAGGTCAGTTTGTGCCCATTGATACCACAGGGGTCATGCTGTATCCTGGTGCGGATGGTGGCGCTGAATGGGGCGGGGCGGCCGTTGACCCGAGAAATGGGGTGATGTATGTGAACTCCAACGAAATGGCATGGATTGTTCGTATGAAAGAAGTATCGGAAAATGACACTGAAAATTCCCATCCAGGGGAAGCATTGACACAAATCCATTGTGCTCGATGTCACGGGGGAGAATTGCAGGGCTTAGCGGGTATTCCTGAATTACAAACCGTGAAAAATCGAATCGGACTGGATTCGGTTTCTTCCATTATTAAAAATGGAAAGGGTGCCATGCCCGGCATGCCCAATCTTTCCGATTCAGAAATAGATGCCATTGCCCATTTTATTTCTGATATGGAACTGGACACCGACCATCGGGCCGAGAAAACTTCGGTGGATGTGCCTTATGCCGTAGTAGGTTTTGGCCGGTTCAAAGATGACAGAGGTTTCCCGATCATGAAACCGCCATGGGGCACTTTAAATGCTTTGGATTTGAACTCGGGTGAATATTTGTGGCAAATTCCCTTTGGAGAAGAACCTAATTTTGACGACTCAGACTACCCCGTTTCAGGTACCGAAAACTATGGCGGCCCTGTGATTACTGCTGGTGGAGTTTTGTTTATCGCTGCAACAAAAGATGAAAAAATCCGTGCGTTTCACATGAAAACAGGCGAACTCTTATGGGAAGATGATCTGCCCGCTGGCGGCTATGCCACTCCCGCCACGTATGAAGTCGATGGGAAACAACTATTGGTCATCGCCTGCGGTGGGGGTAAAATGGGCACGGATTCTGGGGATGAGTATCGGGCGTATTCGCTTAAGAAATAGTAGTTAAATCCCCTCTTGGGAGGGGACACCCGATGAAATTGGGAGGGGTGGGTCTTAAACTTTCAAAAGAATGGATACCCGCCCCTTAATCCCCTCCCAAGAGGGGAAAATTCAAACAGGTCTAATCTTCAAAAAAATATTCACCGCTTATTGCGAAACATTCTTGTGACCAAAAAAATCGCAAGTATGACGACAAGAATCAATACGATTAGACCCAGTCCTATTTTCAGAAAAGTAGTTGTAATCATCATGGTGCGGGATTTGGTATGGCATTATGAATCTCTTCGATGCCCTTTAACACCTCATCGGACAATTCGATATCAATGCTCGCAATATTTTCCTTAAGCTGTTCCATGGTGGTGGCACCGATAATATTACTGGTCAAAAATGCACGGCTGTTCACAAAAGCCAATGCCATCTGTGCCAACGAGAGTTCATGTTCTTTGGCCAACTCAGCGTAGCGTTTGGTGGCCGCAACAGCGGTATCACTGTTATACCGGCTGTACTGTGGAAAAAGTGCCAAGCGTGATTTTGGTGGTGCAATGCCGTCGAGATATTTCCCGCTCAGCACGCCAAATGCTAAAGGGGAATAGGCCAGCAACCCTATCTTTTCGCGCATCGAAATCTCAGACAATCCCACTTCAAACAAACGGTTCAAAAGACTATACGGATTCTGAATCGTAATCATCCGTGGCAATCGGGTGTGCACCTTGCTCTCTTCCAAAAAACGCATGGTACCCCACGGGGTCTCATTGGAAATGCCAACATGCCTGATTTTACCCTCGGTCACCAAATCACGTAAGGTTTCCAGCACCTGGTGAATGTTGTCTTCCCAGTGATCACTGCTTTCGGCATTGTAGCCCCGTTGGCCAAAATAGTTCGTATTACGTTCGGGCCAGTGCAGTTGGTACAAATCAATGTAATCAGTCTGTAGTCTTTGTAGACTTCCCTCTACCGCTTCTATGATGGAATCTTTGCTAAATCCCGTGGTACGGATGAACTTGGTAAAGTCCGCCCTGCCTGCAATTTTGGTGGCAAGCACAACTTCTTCCCGTTTGCCCGTCTTTTTGAACCAGTTACCAATGATTTCCTCCGTTACGGATTGAAATTCCTTTTTGGCGGGAATCGGATAGAGCTCAGCAGTATCAAAAAAATTAATCCCTTGGTCAAGGGCATAGTCCATCTGTTCGAAAGCCTGTTCTTCAGAATTTTGGCGGCCCCAGGTCATGGTGCCCAAACAGATTTTACTGACGCGGATGTTGGTATGTGGGAGGAAAGTGTATTTCATAGCTCATTAAGAAAGCACAAAATTAACCATTGTTTAAGGAATATAAGCCTATTCTATCTCAAGTAAAATCGGGCAATGGTCGCTGTGTTTTGCCTCGGACAAAATCACGGAACGCTTCAATCGGTCGCGAAGACTCTCGTTGACCATGCCATAATCCAATCGCCAGCCTTTGTTGTTGGCACGGGCATTGGCGCGGTAGCTCCACCACGTATAATTGTGAGGTTCTGCATTGAAATGGCGAAAGCTATCGATAAAGCCGCTGTCGATATAATTGCCAATCCATTCCCGCTCGACTGGCAAAAATCCAGATACATTCTTATTACGCACAGGATCATGAATGTCAATCGCCCTATGGCAAATATTATAATCGCCACAGACAATCAGGTTTTCATGGGTATTTCGAAGTTGGTCGGCATACCTTTGAAAATCTGCCATGTAGGTCAGCTTATGTTCCAATCGGGCCATGTTGGTGCCCGAGGGCAGGTACATACTCATGACAGAAATATCGCCAAAATCGGCGCGTAGGTTCCTTCCCTCAAAATCCATATAATCGATGCCCGTGCCATATTCCACATGGTCGGGTTTTTGTTTGCACAGCAAGGCGACGCCACTATAGCCCTTTTTCTGGGCACTGAACCAATAATGGTACTCATACCCCGCTTCTTCAAAAACCGAAACATCAACTTGTTCTTTCATCGCTTTGGTCTCTTGAAGACAAACAACATCTGGATCAACAGATTTCAACCACTCTATAAACCCTTTGTTCAAAGCAGCACGAATACCATTGACGTTATAAGAAACTATTTTCATTTTCCCTTTTTGGTAAAAATACTATTGTCTTCTGTTCTTTGCGAAAACTAAAGCTATTTTTGAAAGGATGACCAAAATGATAAAAATATATTGTTGTGCCCTATTGCTATTTTTTACAATTGAGATTGTCTCACAACAACAAGAAAAAGACAGCGTGATTGAGCTTATCGAAGTTTTGATGATAGAAGACTTCACACCTCGCGAAGTACAGGGTATTACTCCATCAAGTGTGATAGGAAGCTACGGTATTAAGAGATTTGGACCTGTTGATATTTCTTCGAGCATGAACATTATTCCTGGGGTCAACTTTTTGTCAGGGGCCTTGAATACCAACCGTATTGTTATTCGCGGTGTTGGCTCCCGCACCCCTTTTGGCACCGATAAGCTTCGTATGTACTTTGATGGTATTCCCGTTACAAACGGAACGGGATTTTCAACCATCGAGGCATTCGATTTAGAAAACCTGGGGCTTGTAGAGGTCGTAAAGGGGCCGAAAGGTACTACGCTTGGAGCGAATCTTGGCGGTGCATTGACACTGACCAGCAAAGACCCAGATTTTGGCAAGGCAAGGCTCTCCAATAGCTTCACCATGGGCTCCTATAATATGTTGAAAGACAATCTTTCTTTTAGGTATTCAGAGCTTGATAAATTTAGTTTAGGCCTTAGCTATAACCATTTTGAAACTGATGGCTATCGGCAGAACAATCGCTTTGAGCGAGATGGCTTGCTGTTAAATGCCAAGGTCAATACCAGTCCAAAAAATGAGGTCGTTTTGTTATTAAATTATATTGATTATACGGCCCAGATTCCCAGTTCATTAAACCAGACCGATTTTGAGGAAAATCCGACCGCTGCTGCGTCCAACTGGTTGGAAGCACAAGGTTTTGAAGCCAACAAATATTTATTGATGGGTATTTCGAACAAATTGCAACTCACTGATGCTATCAAAAATACTTCGAGCATTTTCTACACATATCTGGACCATTATGAGCCCAGGCCGTTCAATATCTTGGATGAATTTACCAACGGTTACGGTTTCCGAACAGTTTTTGATGGCAGATTTTTAAATGGGCCCGAAGTCAGTTTTGGTAGTGAGTTTTATCGTGACGAATACCATTGGAGCACCTATCAAAACCTTTTTCGGGACAACAATGGCAATGGCAGTCTTCAAGGAGAACAAATCAGTAGAAACCGTGAGTTTAGAAGGCAGTTCAACCTTTTTGGCACATTTACATTTCCGATTACTTTAGAGCTTTATTTCCAAGCAGGCTTGAACCTGAACCAAACGTCCTATGATTTTAGGGACCTGTTTCTTTCAGATGGAAACAATACCTCTGCCCGTCGAGATTTCAAAGCCATCCTTTTGCCCAGTTTCGGATTGCAGTATTTGTTCAAGTATGGCTATTTCTATGTCAATGTTAGTCGTGGGTTTTCAAATCCGAGTTTGGAAGAGACCTTGACACCAGATGGTATTATCAATCCTGATATTGAACAAGAAAAGGGGGTGAACTACGAAGTAGGTGGTTGGTTCCGTTTTCCCAAGGAAAAGATATCGGCCGAGTTCGCACTCTATAGAATGAACATCAACGACCTATTGGTCGCCCAACGTGTGGGCGAAGACCAATTTGTAGGTCAAAATGCAGGCCAAACAAGGCATCAAGGGTTTGAGTTCGAGATTTACCATCGTACCGACATTTCCGAGAAACTGTCCATAAATCCATATTTCACATATACATTCAGTGACCATAGTTTTGTGGAATTTGTGGACGGTGACCAAGATTTCTCAGGAAATCCGTTGACGGGTGTACCCAAACATAGGATCAGTTCTGGCTTCAGCTTGGCCCATTCTGAAAGCTTTTCTTTCCGAATTAACCATCAATTTGTTGATGAGATTCCCTTAACGGATGCAAATACATTGAGCAGTGAATCCTATCATTTTTTTGCACTTTCAGCAATCTATCAAAAAGAATTCTCAAATCACTTTTCACTGCAACTCAATGGAGGAGTGAACAATCTTTTTGATACCAACTACGCGCAATCTGTGCTGATTAATGCTGTTGGATTTGGTGGTAATCTGCCGCGATACTATTATCCTTCGAACGGAAGAAACTATTATTTGGGTGCCCAACTCAATTACACTTTCTGATAAGAATAAAGAAAAGAGTATAATTACCTTATTTTTAATAGATATTTTGAATCCCATAAAATGAAAAAATCAATCACTCTCTTAGCTGCCATAGCTCTTATCTCCTGCCAAAAGGATAACTGGGAAACCACCGTCACCTCCCCAAACGGCAAGAATGCGATACACTTTAACTTGACAGCGGATGGCATTCCAAACTACGTAGTCATGCACAACAACAAAACGGTTATCGACACCTCTTCGATGGCATTCGATTTCAAAGACCAAAATCCCTTTAAAAATGGTTTTGAGATTGTGAACACCCAAATGGATGCCATGGATGAAACTTGGGAAATGCCCTGGGGCGAACAGCGTGAAGTTCGTAATCACTATAATGGCCTTTTGGTGCAACTTCAGGAAAGAGAGACGCCCAATCGCAGGCTGCACATCCATTTTAAGGCCTATGACGACGGGGTTGCCTTTCGGTATGAGTTTCCTGAGCAAGAAGGGTTGGAGAGTCTCACGATTATGGATGAACATACCGAGTTTCAACTGACCGGCGACCATACGGCATGGTGGATTCCTGGGGATTGGGACATCTACGAACATCTGTACAGCACCACCAAAGTCTCGGAAATCGATGCGCTCTCCAAACGGAATGACCCAAATTTGGCCGCGACCTATATTCCCGAGAATGCGGTGAACACTCCGGTTACCATGCGCACCGATGATGGACTGCACCTCAGTTTTCACGAAGCCAATTTGACCAACTATTCGGGAATGACCTTAAAAGTGGATTCCAAAAACTTGATATTGACCAGTGAATTGGTCGGTTCGGAACGACAGGGCCACAAGGCCAAAGTAACCCTTCCTTTCAAAACCCCATGGCGCACGATTCAAATTGCAGACAAAGCGACGGAACTCATCGATTCAAAATTGATAGTCAACTTGAACGAACCCAATGTTCTTGGTCACGTTTCATGGTTCACACCCATGAAGTACAATGGCATCTGGTGGGAAATGCACATTGAAAAAGGCACTTGGGATTATGGTATGGAAATGGATGAAAACGGCGTATGGCAAGATGTGGGCAAGGCCCACGGTAAACACAGTGCCACTACTGAAAACACTAAAAAATATATTGACTTTGCCGCGGATAACGGTTTAGGTGGAGTTTTGGTCGAAGGATGGAATACGGGTTGGGAGCGTTGGATTGGCTTCGAAGACCGTGAAGGTGTTTTTGATTTTGTGACCCCGTATCCCGATTATGACATCAAAACCTTGGCCACTTATGCCAAAGAAAAGGGTGTCGAGCTCATCATGCACCACGAAACCTCAGCGGCCACTGGAACCTATGAAAAACAATTGGATACCGCCTATAGCTTAATGAAAGACTTGGGCATCCATTCAGTAAAAACGGGTTATGTGGGCAAAATCATTCCCAAAGGTGAGTACCATCACGGGCAATATATGGTCAACCACTACCGAAAGGTGTTAGAAACCGCAGCAAAATATGAAGTGGCCATCAATGCACACGAACCCATCAAAGCAACGGGATTGCGACGCACCTATCCCAATGCCATTTCTAGGGAAGGCCTTCGTGGCCAAGAGTTCAATGCATGGGCGACTGATGGGGGCAATCCGCCTGGGCATTTACCCATCGTGGCGTTTACACGAATGTTGTCCGGCCCGATTGATTTCACCCCGGGGGCTTTTGATATGGCCTTACCCACCAAGCCCAATAATCAAATCAATACAACACTGGCCCAACAATTGGCGTTGTACGTGGTCATCTACAGTCCCATTCAAATGGCCTGTGACCTCCCTGAAAATTATGAGGGGCAACCGGCCATGCAGTTCATACGTGACGTAGGGGTTGATTGGGAGCAATCTAAAGTTTTGAATGGTGAAGTAGGCGATTTTGTCACCATCGCCCGTGAAGAGTACGAAACTGGTCATTGGTTTGTAGGGGCCATTACTGATGAAAATGCCCGCAATATCACCATAGATTTTGATTTTTTAGAGGATGGAAAAAATTATAAGGCCTTGATTTATCGGGATGCCGACGACGCACATTATAGAAACAATCCCGAAGCCCTTATCATTGAAAATATGGAGATCAAAAAAGGGGATTCAAAAAACTTTCCCCTTAAAGAAGGTGGAGGATTGGCGATTAGTTTGATGAAAGAGTAGTCTTTTATCAGGTAACAGTAAATATCAGCTACCATTGGTGGTGGCTTTGATCAAGCTCTAGAAGAGTTTTTAAAGACACCCTCCTTACTCCTCCCTCAAGGGAGGAATCCATACCGGTCAAATTGTCCCCTTGAGGGGACCTTAGGGGTGTTTCCCTACCAAGACGGATAGAGCCTGTGGATTAAAATTGGAACCTTGCAAAATGGTAAAACCAAAAGAGCGGACTTCCATCAAAGGTGGAAGTTTTCCCAATTTTCAATAAAAAAGCGTCCGCCATTGGCGGACGCTATCACTTTTTCATTTCATAACAATTGTTAGTTCAGGTCAAAGCGATCCAAATTCATCACCTTGTTCCAAGCTTTGACAAAATCCTTTACGAATTTCTCTTTGGCGTCGTCACACGCATATACCTCGGCCAAAGCACGAAGTTCAGTGTTTGAGCCAAAGATGAGATCAGCTCGGGTGCCGGTCCAATTGGTTTTGCCCGTTTTTCGGTCGGTACCCTCAAAAACGGTTTCATCGCCATCGACCGCTTTCCACTTTGTGCTTAAATCCAATAGATTCACAAAGAAATCATTGGTTAAGGCATCACTCTTGTCGGTGAAAGCCCCATGCGAAGAACCATTATAATTGGTGTTCAAAACACGCATCCCCCCAACCAATACCGTCATTTCAGGTGCTGTCAACGTGAGCAATTGTGCTTTATCTACCAACAGTTCTTCGGCCCTTGTATTGGGATTTCCTTTTACATAATTGCGGAAACCATCAGCTCGCGGCTCCAAGGCATCAAAAGCTTCGGCATCCGTCTGTTCTTCCAGAGCATCCATGCGACCGGGTGTGAACGGCACACTTACGCCATGACCGGCATTTTGAGCGGCTTCCTCAACCGCGGCATTTCCTCCCAACACAATCAAATCGGCCAATGAAACTTTCTTGTTCCCCGATTGGGCATCGTTGAATTCCTTTTGAACTCCTTCCAAAGTCTCCAAAACTTTATTCAATTGTTGTGGATTGTTGACTTCCCAATTCTTCTGCGGCGCAAAACGGATTCGGGCACCATTTGCACCACCACGTTTGTCAGAACCCCTAAATGTTGAGGCAGAGGCCCATGCCGTGGACACCAGTTCAGAAATCGATAGGCCAGAGGCCAAAATGCGTTTCTTCAACTCTGAAATATCTGCATCATTGATCAACTCATGGTCAACCGCTGGTATGGGGTCTTGCCAAACCAAATCTTCTTGGGGCACCTCAGCACCCAAATAGCATTCTTTTGGCCCCATATCACGGTGCGTCAATTTGAACCACGCTTTTTGATAGGCTTCCTTGAACTCGTCGGGATTTTCCAAGAAACGTCTTGAAATCTTTTCATAATCAGGATCCATACGAAGCGACAAATCCGTAGTCAACATAAAGGGTGCATGTTTTTTGCTCGGGTCATGTGCATCAGGAATAGTTCCTGCGCCAGCTCCATCCTTGGGTTTCCATTGATGTGCCCCGGCTGGACTCTTGGTGAGTTCCCATTCGTAATTAAAAAGATTTTCCAAATACTTATGACTCCATTTGATGGGGGTATCCGTCCATGCCCCTTCAAGTCCGCTAGTAATCGTGTCATTGCCGACACCGCTTCCGAAGTTGTTCTTCCAGCCCATGCTCTGCATTTCGATGGATGCCCCTGCTGGTTCTACTTCCACATATTCTGTATCGGGTGCCGCTCCATGGGTCTTGCCAAAGGTATGCCCGCCAGCAATCAAGGCCACAGTCTCATAATCGTTCATCGCCATACGGCCAAAGGTCTCACGTATATCATGTGCTGCAGCAACTGGATCAGGATTCGCATTCGGGCCCTCGGGATTCACATAAATCAACCCCATGTGGGCTGCCCCAAGCGGATTTTCCAATTCACCATCCTTGCTGTAACGTTGTTTGTTGCCCAGCCACTCACCTTCTGAGCCCCAGTAAATGTCTTCTTCGGGTTGCCAGATGTCTTCTCGGCCGCCACCAAAACCATACATGGGCAGACCCATACTCTCATGGGCCACATTGCCCGCCAAAATCAAGAGGTCGGCCCAAGAGATTTTTTTGCCATATTTCTGCTTGATGGGCCATAGCAGCAATCTGGCCTTGTCTAAATTCGCATTGTCGGGCCAGCTGTTGAGAGGAGCAAAGCGTTGTGCGCCAGTACCGCCACCACCGCGACCATCGGCAATACGGTATGTACCTGCTGCATGCCATGCCATACGAATGAAAAAAGGACCGTAGTGGCCATAATCGGCAGGCCACCAGTCTTGGCTATCCGTCATCAAATCGGTCAAGTCTTTTTTGATTGCCGATAGATCCAGTTTTTTGAATTCCTCAGCATAGTCAAAATCCTTGTCCATAGGGTCGGCCAGTTCAGAATGTTGGCGCAGGATGTTCAGATTAAGGGCGTTGGGCCACCAGTCTTTATTGGTGGTGCCGCCACCAGCAGCGGCATTCAGTTCTCCGTTCAAAAACGGACATTTGGCTGTTGATTCATTGACATCCCAAGCCTCGCCATGGCCGTTGGAATGTGGGTTGTTATTATTCATGTCGATAGTGTTTTCGGTTATACATCTTAAAATTACAACTCCTATAGATGGGAAATGTAAACGATTGATTAAAATGTGTTATGTGGATATTGGGATTGGTTATGGTATCATAACGATCCTATTGTTTTTGTTATCTTAGATACGAGTACATGAATAAAATACTGATATGATTCGCAAGACATTATTAATACCCTTCTTCGCCATTTTGTTTTATGCGATTGGCTGTAAAGAAGCGACCCATGAAAAAACAACGCCTGAGGTTAATGAAACCGTCAGTTACGAACAAGAAAGAGCAGCCATTTTAAATACCCTGAACAACGAAACCAAAGCTGCTTTTCAAAGGGACTATGAAAGTTGGAAAGGCTACTGGGTACATGACCCTGATATCAGTAAAACATACATAGACTTTGGTGAACATAGTTTTTCTGAATCTGTTGGATGGGATGAGATAAGCGGTTTTGTCAAAACATTCATTGAAGAACATCCTGAACCTGAGCCAGTTCCAGAATTGGTCAATGATATTAACGTTCGGCTGTATGACAACGGCGCTTGGGTCACTTATGAACAACAGGACTCATTGCGAGGCCTAAAGCGGGAAACCAGGCTTATGGAAAAGATAAATGGCCAGTGGAAAATTGCGGGAATGCACACCACTATCTATGGATTCGAAGAATAAAGTAAAAGCACCCTCTAAAGTTATGCATTCCTCTCGTATGCCCGTTGGATGCAAGAAGGGGACAATACCAAGTATCAAACTTTTTGCAACCATGCTTTCATGGCTACTTCTTCAGCGATAATATCTTTGATCGCAGAAAGTTTGACACGCTGCTGCTCCATACTATCACGATGACGAATGGTGACGGTGTCATCTTCCAGTGTTTGGTGGTCAATGGTGACACAGAATGGCGTGCCATTAGCATCTTGGCGACGGTAACGTCGGCCCACGGCATCTTTTTCGTCATAAGCCACATTAAAGTCCCATTTGAGTTCATTGACCAGTTTTTCTGCCACTTTGGGCAGTCCGTCGCGTTTCAGCAATGGTAAAACAGCCACTTTGGTGGGTGCGAGCACTGCGGGAATTTTTAAAACGGTGCGTGTGCTTCCGTTTTCGAGCTCTTCTTCTTGCAACGCATTCGAAAATATGGCCAAGAACATCCGGTCGAGACCAATAGAAGTCTCTAGAACATAAGGCACATAGCTTTCGTTGGTTTCAGGGTCGAAATATTGTAGTTTTTTGCCCGAATATTTTTCATGGTTGGCGAGGTCGAAATCTGTACGGGAATGGATTCCTTCTAGCTCCTTAAATCCAAAAGGAAACTTGAACTCGATATCGCAGGCAGCATCGGCATAGTGCGCCAATTTTTCATGGTCGTGAAAACGGTAGTTGTCCTCTCCCATGCCCAAGGAAAGGTGCCATTTCATGCGTTTTTCTTTCCAGGCTTCGTACCATTCCTTTTGGGTACCCGGCTTGATGAAATACTGCATCTCCATCTGTTCGAACTCGCGCATCCTAAAAATAAACTGTCGGGCCACAATTTCGTTCCGAAAGGCCTTCCCGGTTTGGGCAATGCCAAAGGGAATCTTCATCCGCCCCGTTTTCTGTACGTTCAAAAAGTTGACAAAAATACCTTGCGCGGTCTCTGGTCGCAGGTACAAGTCCATCGCACTATCGGCGGTAGCGCCAAGCTTGGTACCGAACATCAGGTTGAACTGTTTGACATCCGTCCAGTTTTTTGAACCTGACAGCGGGCAGGCAATCTCCAGCTCTTCAATCAAAGCCTTTACATCTGCCAAGTCTTCGTTTTCGAGCGATTTGCCCAATCGTTTCAAAATGGCATTTACTTTTTCTTGATAGCCCAAAACCCGTGGATTCGTAGCCAAAAACTGCTTCTTGTCAAAAGCATCGCCAAAACGTTTGCCCGCTTTGGCTACCTCTTTATCGATTTTAGCTTCAATTTTGGCCACATGGTCTTCGACCAACACATCGGCACGATAGCGTTTTTTAGAATCCTTGTTGTCAATCAAGGGGTCGTTGAAGGCATCTACGTGGCCAGAAGCCTTCCACGTGGTAGGGTGCATAAAAATGGCCGCATCGATACCCACAATATTATCGTGCAATTGCACCATGGCCTGCCACCAATATTCACGTATATTTTTCTTGAGCTCTGCCCCATTTTGGCCATAGTCATATACCGCACTAAGGCCATCATAAATCTCACTGGATTGAAAAATATAGCCATACTCCTTAGCATGAGAGATGACCTTCTTAAAAATGTCTTCTTGATTTGCCATTGGGCAAAAGTAAAACAATGGGATAAATTGAAAAACGAAAGATTTCTGTGTTTGAACGATTTATTTAAAAAACCCCTGCTCACAATGTTTTACATTGCTTAGCTTCCCGATAGCTATCGGAACCCTCAAGGGGGCAATTATTTCAGTTGAAATTCTGCCGAAGATAGCAGACGTTCATCTTCAAATACATTGAGAGTGTAAATGCCCTCTTCAAGCGATTCAGCAGGCACCGTAATGGCATCACAGACATCAAGCTCTTCGCCAAAGTATACCAATTCAACCCTTTTGCTGTAGGTATTGCCACTCACCGAGATGGTATTGGCGTTGTCTTCAATGATTTTCATGTTGGGATCCAAAAACTGAAAGTAGAGTACCTTGGTTTTGGTCTTTTTGTCATTATCGGCCAATATCGTGACACAGCCACGAAGTTTTTCAACGGTTGAGGCCTTATTGGTCTGTAATGGCCTGCCGGCCCTCAAACGAAAAGCGGTGCCTTCTGTCGCGCCATTTTGCAGCTTTACATAACTTTTAAGTTTGAGTTCACGGTTCAACTCTTGGTTCTTTTGCCGCAACAAGGCCTCGGCTTCTGCCAATGAGCTGCTCTTGCCACGGAGTTCTTCAAGTTGTTTACGGGTCTCGTCGTAACGGCTCGCCAATAGACTGTTGTTGTAGCGGAGAAAGTTGTTCTTGAGTTTGAGGCTATCGAACTTGATTTCAAGCTGGCGCAGTTCTTTTCTGCTCTCTTTAAGCTTGGCAATGTTAAAATTGAGCCTTCCAACAGAATCGAGCAGTTGTTGTACACGAAAACGAGAATCTTGCAAATCAATCTCATTGACCTCGTTCAAGCCAGACAGTCTGTCGACCTCGGCTTTCATAAGGCTCATGTCTTTCACCAATAGCGATTTTTCTTGTTCCAGAAAGTTTAACTGGTTCTGTGATTGTGCGTAGCTGTAGTAAAATGCAATCAAGACACCTACGATAACCGCAACAAGAGCGGCCATAATAATCTTATAGTTGAATTTGGTATCTTGGGATTCCATGAAAATTAAGTGGCAAAAGTAGGTATACGATTTGAATCGAACACAGTTTTCAAAAATAATAAACGCTATTAATTCCATACTATTGCCAAGGGTATGTTTTGGATGTAATGCACATTTATTGGATGCAGAACATCTTTTATGTACCGTTTGCCGTCATGATTTGCCTGTGACAGGGCATAATTTCCTGAAAGAAAACGAAGTAGACCAAACATTTTATGGCAGAATCCGTATCAAAAAGGCAGCTTCTTTGCTATATTTTTCACCAACTGGAACGGTAAAAAATCTATTGCACCACCTGAAATACAAAAATCAAGAGCTTATTGGGGAGTTTCTAGGGGATTGGTTCGGAAAAACCTTAAAAAGACAGGGGCATTTAAAAGCAGTTGACTATGTGATCCCTGTACCCCTACACCCTAAAAAACTCAAAAAGAGAGGGTACAATCAAGTGGATGCCTTCGGAAAAAGCATGGCAAAACACCTAAAAGCCCAATTCTTGGGTGATGCGCTGTACAAAACGGCCAATACGCGCACCCAGACCAAAAAAGACCGTCTTTTTCGGTGGAAAAGCAGTCAAAATCTGTACGAGCCCAACCCCGACTATTCATTATCGGGCAAAAAAGTGTTGTTGGTCGATGACGTTATCACCACCGGGGCCACCATTGAAGCGTGTGCCAAGGCACTCAGCACTGTTAAAGCTATTGAAATTTATGTGGCAACAATGGCATTCGTGCCTAAATTGGGGAGCTAAGAGCCAATCTAGAAACTTGTAGATTGTATTTTACGCCCCTTTTTGCGCCCTGCTGCGTCAAAAATGGCCAATAAAGGATTTCAATCACAAATTTTTAAACAGGCTCTAAATTATCGTTTCTTTGTCGCTGATAAATTTGCCATGAACCTCATCAGGAAATTTCTGATTTTGTGCTTTCTTTTTGCGTTGTGTGCCGCATTGTGGCAGTGTGCCAGAAGGGGCAATCCCACTGGTGGCCCGAAAGATATTGAACCTCCTGTGCTGTTGCGCACCGACCCTGAGAACCTTACCACAAATTTTGATGGCAATACCATACGGCTCTACTTTGATGAATACATAAAACTGGAAGACGTACAAAACCAATTGGTGGTCTCGCCCCCGTTAAAATATCAGCCAGAAATAACACCCCAGGGCAGTGCCAGCAAGTACATCGAGCTTACTTTTAAGGACACATTGCGCGAGAACACCACGTACACGGTCAATTTTGGGCAGAGCATCGTTGACAACAACGAGGGCAATCCGAACAGTTTTCTGAGCTATGTCTTTTCCACGGGGGATTACATCGATTCATTATCACTGTCGGGCGCCGTCAAGGATGCCTTTAACCGCACTGCCGACCAGTTTGTCAGTGTGATGCTGTACGAGATTGATAGTATCTACAATGATTCTTCCATTTACAAATATCCTCCCAATTATATTACAAATACGTTGGACAGTCTGCCCCTTTTTCAACTGAACAACCTGAAAGCGGGCAGTTATCGATTGTTTGCCATAAAAGATAAGGGAAAGAACAATGTTTTTGATCAGCGAGCGGATAAAATTGGTTTTCTGACGGATACAATCACGCTACCTACTGATTCCATTTATTTGCTGACCCTGTTCAAAGAAGTGCCTGATTACAGTGCGTCGGTGCCCAGTTATGTGGCCAAAAACCGAATCATTTTCGGGTATCAGGGCGAGCGTAAAGATATTGCCATCAACACCTTGACCACAATGCCCGATTCGGTAAAGACACGCATTCAAAAAGAGCGTGAAAAAGATACGCTCAACTATTGGTTGACACCCACAGATATCGATTCCATTATTTTTACGGTCACCAATGAACGCTTGCAGGCAATCGATACGTTTACCGTAAAAACCCGAAAACTGGAAATGGATACGCTGCAACTCACCCCAAGTCATCGTAGTCAAATCGGTTTTGAAGACAAATTTCACCTTTTGGCCAACACGCCCTTGGTCAACATTGATTCAAGTAAGGTTTCCATTATCGATAAAGATACTGTTGACGTACCCTTTTCGATGACCCTTGACACCATAGTCAACAAAGTTGATGTTGACTTTGATATTGTTGATAACCAATCGTATGATATCACCATACTTCCGGGAGCAATTGAAGATTTTTTTGGGGAGCAGAACGATACCCTCAATTTCAAACCGACAACGGGCAGCTATGCCGATTTTGGTAATTTGACACTCAATCTTTCAGGGGTGGTCACCTATCCTCTGATCATACAGCTTACAACAGAAAAGGGTGAACTGGAACGCGAGATTGTCTCTGACCAACCAAAACCCTATGAATTCAGCAATCTTAGGCCCGGCAACTACGGCGTTCGCATCATTTTTGATGAAAATGGCAATGGAAAATGGGATACGGGCAACTATCTAAAAAAAATACAGCCCGAGAGTATCAAATATTATCCTGATATCATTGAAATCAGGTCCAATTGGGAAAAGAACGAAACTTTTGTCATTTCAGAGTAAACTCATCCCGATCTTCTAAAAACCTCAATTTCTTCCTAGTGGTTTGAATGTGTTCTTTGGAAAGTGTCGCATATACAATTTCCTCTTTGTTAGAATAGGCCAACTGGTTGCCCAGTACATCATACACTGCTGAATGGCCAGAGTACTCATATCCATCTCCATCAAGCCCGATACGGTTTACCCCAATGCAATAAGCCATGTTCTCAATGGCACGGGCCTTCAACAAAGCATCCCACGCATTGATTCGGGGTTTGGGCCAGTTGGCCACATAGATCAGCACATCGTAATCATCTGTATTTCTTGACCAGACCGGAAATCGCAGATCATAGCATATCAATGGAAAAAACCGAAAACCTTTATATTCATGAAGTGTTTTTTTACCTCCACGATGGTATACCTTATCCTCGCCCGCCAAGGTGAACGTATGGCGCTTGTCATAAAAGGAGTGATTGCCATCTGGGTCAACAAAATATAACCTATTGTAAAA
The DNA here is from genome assembly GCF_039592695.1 of Allomuricauda sp. d1. Lineage (NCBI taxonomy): Bacteria > Pseudomonadati > Bacteroidota > Flavobacteriia > Flavobacteriales > Flavobacteriaceae > Allomuricauda > Allomuricauda sp. d1. The sequence continues at coordinate 405,976 of NZ_JBBUTK010000003.1, forward strand.
ACGGCCTTTTTCTTGAAAAGCCAAGCTTCCGACCAGGGCCGAATTGTGTTTTTGGGCCTCAGATTGCATCCATTCCACAGTTTTCATGCCTTCGGATGCATCAATATGTTGCGGATTCATCGTAAAACCTGTGGTGAACATTTCAGGCAGTATGATCAAGTCCACATCCTCAGAAATACCCTCGAACTTTTCAGAAAACATTTTTCTGTTGGCCCCTGGGTTTTCCCACAGTAAATGCGACTGTACGAGGGCTATGTTCATAACGCCTGATGATTTTCCAGTAGCTCGATCAAAGGTTGGGCTCCCTGCATTTTTGCATGGTCCAAAGCGGTTTGTCCGCGTGCATCTTTATGTGCTGGATCAGCATTGTGTGCCAAAAGCAGTTTGGCAAGCTGTAATTGGTTGAAGGTGGTGGCATATATCAAGCTTGATGCCCCCATTGCATTGGTGGCATTCACATTGCCACCGTGTTCTATCAGTAATTTTGCTATCGCTTCATAGCCTTTAAAACAGACCCCCATCAGAGCCGTATTGCCCGAAGCATCTTTCTCATCGACTTTGGCGCCACGCTTCAACAGTAACTTTACTATGTCAAGGTGATTGTAATAGGTGGCCAGAATCAGCGGTGTAGACCCTCTTTGATCGCGTACCTTCAACAAATTGGGTTGATTGCTTAAAAGCGTCTCGATAGTTGCCAAATCGCCTAAACGAATCGCGTTAAAAAAAGTGACTGTAACTTCCATTTGGCTAAAGGTAAAAAAACTCTCCAACCACTTTGTGGTGCCATACAGACAACTATTGAAAAAAAATTATGTTACTTACGCATATAATAAGTAAAATCTTACCTTTATCGATTGAATGTTAACCTTATGTAAGATTTTTGCCTTTCTAGAAAATCACGGTAGTGAGGTGTGACCCGTATGAGAAACTTTGTTGACTTGGGAATAGAACAGCGAGAAGTAATGCTTGAAAAAGCTTTGAGCGTTGCCCGTATCGGCTTTTGGGAGGTCGACTTGACCAACAACAAGGTAACTTGGTCACGAATTACCAAAGAAATTCATGAAGTGCCCGATGATTACATTCCCAATCTTGAGGAGGGCGTCAACTTTTATAAGGAGGGCAAATACCGTGAAGAGATTTCAAGGCTGGTACAAACTGCCATGGAAAAAGGTGTTCCGTGGGATACCGAACTTATCATTGTGACCACAACCGGTAACGAAGTGTGGGTCAGGGCCAAAGGTGAGGTTGAGATTGTTGACGGCAAACCTGTCCGTCTTTTTGGCACCTTTCAAGACATTGATGAAAAGAAAAGAGCCCAAATCAAATATAATGAAGCTTCCAAAAGGTTGGCTTTGGCCACTAATGAAGCCAAAATCGGTATCTGGGATTATAATGTGGTCGATAACATATTGGTTTGGGATGACAATATGTTCAAGCTTTATGGCCTAAAAAAAACTGATTTTTCTGGAGTCGTTGAAGCGTGGGAGTCAAGCATACACCCCGACGACAAAGAACGAAGCCAACATGAGGTTGAATTGGCACTGAAGGGTGAAAAAGAATTTGATACCGAATTCAGGATCATAAAGCCAAATGGTGAGGTGAACCATATCAAGGCCCATGCCACCGTTCAACGTGATAGTAGTGGCAATCCTTTGAAGATGATCGGGATCAATCATGATATCACCGTACTCAAAAATACCCGCCTTGAACTGTTGCGCAGCCAAGAATCGCTTGCCGGTGCTTTCGAGAACTCCTCGGTTGGTATGGCATTGGTCGGATTGGATGGCAAATGGATTCAGGTCAACAACAGTGTTTGCAACAGTTTAGGCTACACCATAGAAGAATTGATGCAGCTTACCTTTCAGGATATTACCCATCCCGACGATCTGCAAAAAGACCTTCAACTATTGCAAGAACTCATCGATGGCAAACGCGACTCTTATCAAATTGAAAAGCGATATTACCATAAAAAGGGGTACTTGGTCTATGTGCTTTTGACGGTCACCGGGGTTTATAACGTTGATGGATCACTGTCACATTTCATATCGCAGATTGTTGATATCACCTCGCGTATAGAAGCTGAGGAAAAACAGCAAAAACTGAACGAAATCACCATGGAGCAAAATAAAAACTTGTTGAATTTTGCCCATATTGTGTCACATAATCTGAGGTCACATTCCACAAACATGTCGATGTTGATTGATTTTCTGAACAAGGAAAAAAATTCTTCAGAAAAGGAAAAAATAATGGGCATGCTCAAATCTGCCTCAAACGGACTCAATGAGACCGTTACACACCTCAACGAAGTCGTTCAAATAAAGACCACGGCTCTTCAGTTGATGAAAACGGTCAATCTCGTTCAAGCGGTAAAAGACGCCAAAAACAATATTCAGGCTCTTATCGGAGAAAAAAACGCCCAAATAGATGTCGATGTCTCAACTGACCATGTAGTAAAGGCGGTACCTGCCTATTTAGACAGTATCCTGTTGAATTTGTTCACAAACGCATTGAAATACAGTTCCCCAGAGCGAACACCGCTATTGAGAATAACTTCAAAAGCTTGTGACAAGAGAATTGTTCTAGAATTTAAGGATAACGGTTTGGGCATTGACCTAGAGCGTCATGGTGATAAAATATTCGGCATGTTCAAGACCTTTCACCGACATAAAGATGCTAAGGGCATTGGCCTGTTCATCACCAAAAATCAAATTGAGGCCATGGGCGGAAACATTTCCGTCGAAAGCAAGGTAGATAAGGGTGCCACTTTTAAACTGGATTTTGAAAGAGCAAAAAAAGTTGAACATTGAAGAAAAAAATTAAAACCACTTGGGTCATCGACGATGATGAAATCTATTTGTTCTGGACCACCAAAATGATACGAGAATTAGAATTGAGCGAAAATATTTTGGTGTACCATGATGGCCAACAGGCGATTGAAGAATTAAAAGCAATCAATACCGCCGGAGAAAAGTTTCCTGAAGTGATTTTATTGGATATCAACATGCCCATCATGAATGGCTGGGATTTTTTGGAGGAATTCGTAAAGATTCCCCATCAAAATGATACAAAAGTATTGGTATACGTCGTCAGCTCATCCATAGCCCAAGAAGACCTGGAAAGGGCAAAACAGTTTGATGTGGTTCACAACTACATTTTAAAACCCCTCACCGTAGAACAACTTAAAGAGGTCATGGCAGTGGTGGTCTAACCCAATTCCTATCGCTTTTTCAATATTTAGGTTTATAATCCCCTAAATTCTTCCAATCTCAGAAAGCCGAGTGTTTATGCCCCTGTTTTTTGGCATAAATCCCCCCTGACTGTACCGCATTCTGTACCATACTTTTATAATAAGACTACGAAACACCATTTTCTCGTGTTTCATGTCCAATTGTATACCCTTTTGTACGTCACAAAAGCGAATAGATTGTTTCACCAAAAAATAAACAGATGAAAAGATTGATTTTATTCCCGATTGTACTACTTCTGATACTGTGTTTTACCTTAAAAAATGGTCTGACCGATGAAGAACGTACTAATGCTGTTGCGCATTTGACTGAATCAAGAGAGCACATGATGCAAGTTCTTGATGGATTGACCGAAGAACAATTGAATTTTAAGGCAACTGCCGAGTCTTGGTCGATTGCTGAGTGCGTTGAGCATATCACGATTGCAGAGCACGCCTTTGAAAATTTTGTCAAAAAGACCGTTGCCGAAGGCAACATTCCCCACTTGAAAGATTCGGTGCAGTGGAAAGACAATGACCTTTTTGCCCAAATTACCAACCGTTCGCAAAAAGTGAAAACCGCCGAACCATTTGAACCAAGTGGTAAATTCGGTTCGCACGAAGCAACTGTAAAAGCATTCAACAAAAAGCGAGACGAACACATCAACTATGTGAAAACCACCAATGACGACCTTAGAAACCGATTCAATACCGATTTGCCCTTTGGCGTGGTCGATGGGTATCAATTGCTTTTGTTTGCTGCAGGCCATTGTGAACGGCATGTATTGCAAATGGAAGAAATTATGGCGCACAATGATTTTCCTTCGGAGGATATGGGTGGGAAAGAATAATAGTCCATTTTAAATCTAATAATGACCCGCCCCAATGGTGGGTCTTTTATTACCGAATTCCAGGGCTGAAATCCTCAGGAGCATTCTGGGGAAAGTTTGTCGTACCCGCCCCGCCCGTATCGTTAAAGACCATCCATTCAGCGAATGTGTAGGTCGGATTCCCTTCAGAAATAGCACTGTTTCGTAGGGCACGGCCATCTTCAAATTCGTGGTTAGTGCCTGAACCATCTTCGCCCACAATTCCGAAGACATCAATCACCGTTCCGAAGGGGTCGACCAGTTCAAGATTGTCATCGCCGTTAGAGTCTGCAGGGCTATTTGTGGAAACTCCCAAATCAGGTGCAAAACCATATACCCGTTCAAATTCATCCGCATTGGGCGAAATCACAAAGGTGTTTTCAGCTTCGATGGCAAAACCGGTCAAATCAATGGTGGAGCTTACCTCTTGGTTTGCATTGGTGTACCTTCGGATGGTCCATCCATCCAGATTCAAAGGCTCAGTAGCCGAGTTATACAGTTCAACAAATCGAGCACCCGTATTATTGTTTGGATCCGCAAGTTCTGAAAAGAAGACTCGGTTTGATGTCACTTGGGATGCTGCACAGCGTTCACCGATAAAATCAATATCCTCCAAATCTCGAATGGCCAATAAAAAATCATCATTTTCACGGAGCAACACTCCAGTGATTGCCCCATTCCCTTCAGGAAGCAGTTCTGCTTGAAAATCGGCAAAACCCGAATTCAAAAAGATGAGCTCGTTGCCATCACAGTCTCTGAGTGTGCGTTCCGTTTCCTCTCTGGGTTCTGTAAAGGCAAGGCCCAATTCTTCTTCAAAGATTTCCAAACCATCGAACCGTACCAAAGTACTGACAAGGGTACTATCCAATTCTGTAATAGTGAGACTGGTCGGAACAATCTCAGCTATGGGGTCACAGCTTCTAAATAGATGCTCTGGAATTTTCAGGGCCGGCAAACGCCCTACCGAGGTGGTGCCAAAGGCTGCAAAGGTGCCGCCCAATTTGAAAACGCCGCGACTCTGCCCCAAGTACAGGCCTTTAGTCTTTATGAAAATCTTACTGCCCGGTTCAAACAGCAAATGTGATTCAAACAAATCGATTTCCATCTGAAACCCTTCAGTAGGATTGTTGGGACTATCCTGAAAATGGAGCACGCTGAAGAAATTACCGCTCCTATCGGAAGAGACCACATAGCCTTCGATGACCCAATCTTCCTGTATTCGCAACAGCTCGCCTTGATACAATGCCTTTACTTGGGCAAAAGTCGCATTGGCAACTAAATTTTCATTGCAGGCATTGGCAATGGGGTCAACATCTTGGTTTTTGATGCAAGACATGAACATAGCCAACAGCACCAATAGACTTAACCGAATATGTAGTTCCCTGAATCTCATTTATACACCCCTAAAGTCCCCTCAAGGGGACAATCCAAATATTCATCTTCTATTTTGACTAAAAACTAAATGCCACATTCAAAAAGTAGGTGCGGCCGAAACCGTACCAAAATCTCGGTGCGAATGTGGGGTTGTTTCTCAAATTATCTTGTTGCAACTGGCCAAAATTGCCATTGCGGCTCTGCTCGAAACCTCCTGTTCTGAATTGGGTGTCAAACAGATTGTTCACGCTGGCGAAAATGCTCATGTACTTTCCGTTTTTGAGCCAAGACTTTCCACCGACCAAATTCAACAGGTAAAAATCATCCAGTTCTTGTTGTTGCAATAATTTTGCTACGTTCTCGTCGGTGGCATCCACAAAACGTTCTCCCGTATCTGGATCCAACAAAAAGCTCTGCGTTCGCGTAATGGTCGAAATGTTGATAAAATTATTGGCGAGGTAATTTGCCGTTGCACCCACCCACCAATAGTCTGGATCCCTGTACTCGACACCAAAAGAACCTGCGGTCTGAGGGCCCTGTCCCAATTTTAAATCTTTGATGTTCGCAATGCCCAAATCAATATTGCCTTCTTGGTTGATGGGCTCTTCTTGCCCAGCGGTATCAAAATTGATGGTGACCGAGGGGTCGCTCGCAAAAATGTATTTGCCTACATTGGCCACGGCAGAAAGTTTTACGGTGGGAGATGCCCGATATTCCACTCCCAGTTCAAACCCCATGTGCAGCCGATCTAAATCCGTAATCACTTCTTGCACAAAGTCAGAACCCACACCAGAATCGACAAAAAAGAAATTGATGTCGGTGGTGTTCATAAAACGGGTATAGAATCCTGTCAAACGCGCCATCAAATCTGGCAATCTCATAAAGTAATTCAAGTCGACGGAGGTCACCGTTTCACTCTGGATTTCTGGCACCACCTCATTGTTCTCCCGAGGGTTGATAAATATATTTTGAAGCACAGGAGCGCGGGTGAGGTAAGCCCCATTGGCTTTTAACCAATGTCTTCCTGACAATTGGTAACCCAATCCGCCTTTGATGCCGTAGTTTGAAAAAGTAACCTCTTCGCTTTTGCCCAATGAAGTATCGGGAAAGCGTTCGTTCTGAAAAAGTCCATTTCTTTGATACGATGTACTTGAAATTGATGTCGATACAAAAGCATCCCATTTGCCAAGGTTGGCTGTGCCTTGGGCAAATGCATTAAAAAATGAGGCATCCATTTCATAGTTGTAATTGAAAATAGCACCATCCGTTTTCGCCAACTCACCATTAATATCGTTTCGGGTATCTGAAAACGGGTCAATATCCTCATGAAAATCCGCTCCCAATACATCTTGAATCTCGGCATAATTTTCTGAGGAAAGGGTTCGGTATCCGACACCGAAATCCAATTTGACGACATCATTCAACTTCCAGTTTGCAACACTGTTGAAGAACAAGCGATTTGATTTTACGGTATCATCATACAATACATAAGCCGCCTTGCCCTGATTAGCCACATTGGCATTGGCTAGATATAGAGTGCCCCAATTCAATTGTGGATTTGCCAAAAACCCTTCCCTTGCCAAATCAGCATTGGTGAAATCGGCACCTATGGGATTATTGATGTAAAAACTAGGAAGATAGCGGTAATAGGTAGGGTCAGGATTCGGGGCATTGAAATACCCCAAGCGGCTTCTGGCATTGGTGCCAAATTGGTAGGCAACACCGGAATTCAATGTAAAGTTTTCAGTCTCTAAATAATAATTGAGCATGGTGACAGGTTCGAAAATATCACGCTCCCGCGAATTTCTGACGTCACCATGCTGCTCGCCCCAGTAGGGATTGTATCGATTTCCCGCTAACTCAAAAACCTCTTCTGTGATGGGTGCTGAGCGACCCCGTCGATTTTTTGCAACAATAGCAGTAAGTGCCACACTGTTTTTGTCGTTGAATTGATACTCCAATGCACCGAAAAAAGAAAAAGCGTCGTACAACGTTCCGTCAATGTATCCTTCCTTTGCCCAGCGTCGCGATGCCGAAAAAACATAAGCGAGTCCATTTTCTTGTAGTCCCGAATTATAAGTGGCCATCAACCTACCAGTATACGTTCGGTTCGATGCCGAAGCGGAAAGGCGTGTGCCAGGCCGCAATCCCGAAGGTCTCGTGTCAATATTCGTATTGCCTAAGATACCGCCAAAGGTGTAGGGTGAGAGCTCCAGTCCATTTGAGAATTCTTGATTTCGCACTATGTCATTTAGGCCTCCCCAATGATTCCACTGCGGCCTACCGTTGAAAAATTGGTTCATGACAATGCCATTGATCAATACTTGGCCATTTCTAGAGTCGTAGCCGCGTACACGAAAAAAGGCCTGTGAAAAATCAAACGCCGCACGGTTCAAAAACACATCGCGGGTCGCCTGTAACAATCCCGATGCATTTGAAATCGTCTCACCATCATCTGAGAGTTGTGCATCGGTCAATGTGACCAGATTGTCGGTTTGTTCAAGGGTCACATCTTGTCTGAGGGTCAGTGTACCGATATCAAGGTCACTTCCCTCCAAAACGACTGAAAGCCGTTGGGTGACAAAATCAATGGCTGAAATATTTAAAATATATGGCCCATCAAGTTCCGTTAACAGCTCAAAACGGCCACTATCATCTGTTTTTGTACTTAGGCCTGTTCCCTCGATTGTAGCGAGAGCATCTGTAATCGGCAGATTGTTTCTTTCTTGAACAACAACACCTGTAATCCGTTTCTTTTCTTGGGAATATATTGAAATGGACACGCAGAAAAGAAGAAAAAGAAAGCGCATGGGTTTGGTCAGTGTGCCCCAATGTACATAAAATCGTACAATTCAACTTTACTTTGGGTTAAAAACACTATTCTTGGTGTTTTAAGTTTTATGAGGATTCTCTTTTCTTCTTTTATTTTATTTTTCTTCATCTCGGTTCATGCCCAAAAAGAATTTAAGGTCAGGGTCATCGCTTTTTACAATGTCGAAAATCTTTTTGATACAAAGAACGACACCTTGATCTTTGATGACGGACGAACACCTGAAGGCCGCTACCGATGGACGCAAGCACGTTACCAAAAGAAAATTTCATCCATCGCCAAAGTACTTTCAGAAATTGGGCGCGATGTGGTGGGCAACTCCCCCGATATCATCGGGCTTTGTGAAGTGGAAAACATTGACGTATTGCGTGATTTGGTCAACCACTCTCTACTTCAGAAACAAGATTACGGCATTGTTCATTTTGATTCCCCCGATGACCGTGGCATCGATGTCGCCCTACTCTATAAAAAATCAGCATTCATACCTTCCTCATTTAAGAGCCATCGGCTATTGCTTTTTGATGTGGATGGAAATCGTGATTATACCCGGGACCAATTGGTGGTCAGTGGTTTTTTGGATGGCGAACAACTATACTTTTTGGTCAACCACTGGCCCTCACGTTCAGGTGGTGAAACCAAAAGCCGCCCCAATCGCATCAAGGCTGCCCAGTTGGGCAAGAGAATCATCGACTCTGTCCAAAAAATGGACGTTGATGCCAAAATCATCTCAATGGGAGATTTCAATGACGACCCAAGGGATGAAAGCATCAAAAATGTATTGAAAAGCAAGGGAAAGCAAAAACAGTTGGATAGCTTGAGCCTGTTCAACCCCATGGAAAAACTATTTCGCAAAGGGGCAGGTACCTTGGCCTATCGTGACCGATGGAATCTTTTTGACCAGTTTTTGCTCACCCCAAACTTGATTGATAAAGAAAAAACCACCTATTCCTACTGGAAAGCAGGAATTTTTAATCCGAAATACCTGCAAAACGATTCAGGAAAATACAAAGGCTATCCCTTCAGAACGTATGTTGGCACCACCTATCAAGGCGGTTATGCCGATCATTTTCCGGTGTATCTATATTTGATAAAAGAAGCCTCCTCTGGGGCAGAAAGATGATTCAATATGTTCCTATTTTATGGGAGTCAATTACTTTTCTTTATGCAATATAAAAACACCCCTGTCCGCCTGAGCGGACTGTCCCCTCAAGGGGACAATTGCCCTATTCGAACCACTGGCTCCAAGGAATCCTACTTAGGATAAGTAAGAGGCCCAGGCCATAGAAAATGGCAATGCTCTTGAATTTTTTGTCTCCTTCCATAAACTTTTTGTGGCGTGACCAGCCAATGGTAATCAATGCAATGGCAATGATATTCGTCAACGGATGTTCCAAAGCCAAAAGACGTGCAGGGGCATTCAGGCCACCCATGCCCAAGGTCTGAATGGCTTTTAGCCCGTTACTGGACACAAAAAAGAGAATCAGCCCAATCACCAATTGCAGATGGCTTAAAATCAGTGCAAAGAGGCTGATGCGCAAATCGCGTTGCAAATTGAAGATTCGATTGCCAAACCAACCCGAAAAAGCATTCACGACTGCAAGAATCAAAACGGCCAAGACGATGTAGGCAAAATAGGAGTGTAGATTTTGTAAGGTTTCCATAACAAACATATTGGCCTAAAAATACTGATTTTTTACAATCAAAAAACCCTGCTTTTTGGCAGGGTTCTTATTAATAGGATAAATCAACTTCTGATTAGTTAAAGCTATATCGAACGCCCAATTGCATTTGCCATCTTGAAGACACTAACCCAGCATCATCGATAATGTTAGTGGTTTCTTCAACCCCTGGATCAAAAGTAAACTGTGGAGTTGTACCATCAGCAGCAAAACCTTCGAAATTCAACAATTGAACTTGATTGAAATTTGTGAAAGTTCTAACTCCCCATTCTTTGTTCAATAAGTTGGTGAAGTTGAATATATCAGCTGTCAGCTCAAGCTTATGTACATTTTCTCCCCATTTGATGCCAAATTCTTGCGCAAATTTTAGGTCTATGATATGGGTCCAATCTGTACGACTAGCATTTCTTTCGACAAACTGACCGCGTCTTGATCTCAAATACTCATCACCCTCAATCACTGCATTCAACGCTTGCCACTGTTCTGCTACAGTAAAGTCATCAGAATCGATTAACTGTGCTTGTTCTTGTGTTTCAGGCACAAAAATCAACGCTGAAAAACTACCAGTATCAGAAAGCAAACCACTGCCATTGTACACATAACTAAATGGAGTGCCCTCTGCACCTTCATAAAAGAAACCCAATCTAGTTCTAATATTATCTGTCCATTTAAATGTGACTGTAGAATTGGCGATTATCCTATGCCCTGGTGAAAAATCTGATATTGATAAATCCGGTCTATTGGATCCATTTACCGTTTCCAAATTCCTCCACTGAGAGCTATTTTGTGAGCTTGTTCCATCAAACAAGCCATCTGAATCACCGTAAGTATACGAAACTTGTGCCGTAGCGTCCAATTTAGGGCCAAAGAAATTCTTGGTCAATGTACCCGTAATGTTATAAGAACTGCCCGCGCTTGTATTGGTTCCCAAATAAATCGCATCGTAAGTAGAATCTATTCTTTGGAAACCGTAATTAGGTCTTGATCCTGCACCTGTAGTAAAGAACTGAGGTCCTTCTAAATTCAGGTTTTCGTATGCTACGGTGGTGATATTATCGTTCCAAATAAAATCTGCGGAGAAAATCATATCCCAAGGCAACTTTTGGTCGATGGCGATATTGGTCTTGAAAATTTGCGGAAGCTTGAAATCTTTGGCAAATAAATCTATTTGACCACCTACCGCACCAGAGCCTTGAGGTGGCACCTGCAACTGACCTGTTGGATTTGGATTGAATTCTGGCACTGGACCATCACTGCTTGTTCTTTGGATAAAACCAGTAGAAACACCATTGTTTGTGTACTGTCCACCTGGCCATACCAACGGAACTCTTGAAGTGAATATACCCAATCCACCGCGAAGCTGTGTAGACCTGTCTCCTTTAACATCCCAATTGAAGCCCACCCTTGGTGAGAAATGTATATTTGGGTCTATTCCTTGCCCAACACGGGCATCTTCTAAATCCTTACCATTGGCTTCCAACAATGCTACTGTTCTTGTATTGAAGTCATCATTGACACGACCATCTTCCCAATAGGGCACATCAATACGTGCCCCTACGGTAAACCTGAAATTATCAGTGATATCGACTTCATCTTGAACATAGAGCCCGAACTGAAAAATATTGAACTCTGCTGCACCCTCAGAATCATCTCCAAATCCGCCAATCAAAGAATATCCATGACGGTATCTGTTTGCTAATTCTCCGTTAAGGAAATCATCTAAACTACTAAATCGATAATCCCCAAAATTTTGGCGGAAGAAAACATTTCTTACGGATGTGTACTCATTGTTTGTTCCGATAGTGATGGTGTGGCGACCTGAATAAATTTGAAAGTTGTTGGTCAATGTAAAAATATCCTGATCTAAAACATTAGCCGTTGAAAAAGGTTCGGATCCAAAGAATATAGATGTTCCTGCCGCGTCAAATATTTGAACCGAAGGGAATGGATCTCCAAAGGGATCTCTATCGTCTCGAACCCTAGTGTAGCCTAATACAAAATTATTGGACATGTTATCGCCAATTTGGGAATTCAATTCCAAGGCTGATGAATTGGTAATAGATTCAAAATTAATCGATCGATTGAGAAAATTGATAGACCCTGTATTCGATCCAGCGGCATTAAATTGTACAGCTTTTACATAACTGTGCCGTAGCGAAAGCTTATTTTTTTCATTAATGTTCCAGTCTATTTTGGCGATAAGTTTGTCACTGGTCAAAGATTCTATACTATCATCAAAAGTACCCGGGTTATAGCCAAAATTGTTCACTAGAAAATCACTTAATCCTTGCAAATCACCGGCTGTTGCATCTCCACGATACGTTGTGATGTCAAAAGGTTGAGGCTCTTCTACTTCTTGTCTTTCATAGTTTACGAAGAAAAACAGCTTATTTTCAATCAGTGGTCCACCAAGCCTTACACCGTAGGTATTCGCTGTAAACTCATCAAGCTTCTCTCGCTCTCCACCATCGCCTACTAAATCAACAGGTGTTTTACCGGAAAAACTATCGTTGCGAAAAAGTGCATAAGCAGACCCTATGAATTCATTTGTTCCAGATCTTGTTGTCGCATTGATGCTACCACCCGCAAAGCCAGATTGACGAACATCAAAAGGTGCCACATTAATCTGGAAAGACTCAATGGCATCAAGCGATATAGGGCTTACGCCTGTTTGACCACCATTTGTTCCATTACCTGCCAAACCAAATGCATCGTTGTTCACTGCACCATCAATATAAATAGCATTAAAGCGGTTATTCTGTCCACTAATTGAAATAACATCATCGCCTGTTACCCTAGCTTGTGGTGTCAGCCTTGCAAAGTCTGCAATATTCCGAGAAATGGATGGTAGATTGTTGACCTGTCTTGAACTGACATTAGTCTCAGCTCCAGTTTTCCCAGAATCAAATAAGCCAGTTGTTTGGCCAACAACTATGATTTCGTCCAACGCAGTGGCAGACTCCGTTAATTGAGAACTGATCCTTTGTGTTTGGCCCAACCCCAAGAAGACTTGCTGTTTGACATCATCGTTGAATCCTATATAGGAAAAAGTAACCGTGTAAGGCCCACCCGTTCTCATACCCGAGATTCGGTAAAACCCATCAAAATCAGTAGCGGCACCATAAGTGGTACCGGAAGGGGTGTGCACGGCAACCACGCTGGCACCTGGAAGCGGTTCTCCAGAAGCATCGGTGACCTTACCTCCCATAGAAGAGGTGGTAACTCCTTGCGCGAATGAAATCGCAGATACCAAAAGGGCTGCAATTACCAAGTAAAATCTTTTCATTTTTTAGTGTTTAAATGTTTGAATCGTACCGCAAAAGTCCTGCTTTTTACGCTCTGATGTGTTAAGAAAACATTAAGAAACCATCGCTGTTCCTTAACTAAATTTCCTACAGAGCCTAGTATATCAACACTTAAAAGAGGTGTTAGGATTTACGAAAACGTAATTCAATCCTTAAAAAAATGCAAAAGGTTTAGAGTTGACGTGTCGTGCTTGCCAGTTTGCGGATTTTCGATGTCTTGAAGTATGTTTTTGGCAAGCTGTTTTCCCAATTCGACACCCCACTGGTCATAGCTAAAAATATTCCATATCAACCCTTGTACAAAGATTTTATGTTCGTAAAGCGCAATGAGGCTTCCCAAAGTTTTTGGGGTCAGTTTTTTGATGAGCAGGGTATTGGTAGGTTTATTGCCTTCGAACACTTTAAAAGGCAATAGCTTTTCAATTTCTTTTTCAGAAAGGTCTTTTGATTCAAGTTCCTCTCTCACCTCTGCCTTGGTCTTACCGTTCATAAGCGCTTCCGTCTGCGCAAAAAAATTGGCCATCAACTTGTTGTGATGATCCATATCGCCATGTAGTGATTCTTTGAACCCGATAAAATCTGTGGGAATGAGCTTTGTGCCCTGATGGATCAACTGAAAAAATGCATGCTGCGAGTTCGTACCTGGCTCACCCCAGATAATTGTGCCCGTTTCGTAGCCCACTCGATTACCAGCACGGTCCATGCTTTTGCCATTACTTTCCATAATCCCCTGTTGCAAATAGGCAGGAAAACGGTGCAGGTATTGTGCGTACGGAATCAAAGCTTCCGTTTCGGCACCATAAAAATTATTGTACCAAATACTCAACAATGCAAGCACCACAGGAATATTTTCTGAGAAATCTGCCGTTTTGAAATGCTCATCCATCTCATGGGCACCATCCAACAATTGGGAAAAGTTGTCATACCCAACTGCCAAGGCGATGGTGAGACCGACTGCACTCCACAGTGAAAATCGGCCTCCGACCCAATCCCACATCGTAAAAACGTTTTCTTGAACAATGCCAAATTCATTGATTTTCTCAGTGTTTGTGGACACTGCTGCAAAATGTTTTGCAACATCTGCTTGATTTGCATGTTGTAAAAACCATTTTTTAATGGTCAGGGCATTGGTCAAGGTTTCTTGAGTGGTGAATGATTTTGAAACCACCACAAACAACGTGGTCTCTGGGTTCAACTCTTTCAATATTTCATGCACATGGTCACCATCAACATTGCTTACAAAATGGACTTTGAGGTGGTTGTCATAAAATTTTAAAGCTTCGGTGACCATTACTGGGCCCAGGTCTGAGCCTCCGATACCAATGTTCACCACATCTGTAAAACTTTTATCGGTATAGCCCTTCTTTTCACCCGAGATGACAGCCTCAGAAAATACTTTGATCTGTTCCCTGACCTGGTATACTTCTTGAACAATGTTTCGCCCATCCACAACAATACGTTGCCCTTTTTTAGCACGAAGCGCAGTATGCAAAACGGACCTGCCTTCAGTCTCGTTTATTTCATCACCACCGAAATATTTAGAAATGCCCTCTTTTAGCTGCACCTCATCTGCGAGCTGCAAAAGCAACTTCAAAGTTTTGTCGTCAATTCGATTTTTTGAATAGTCGACCAAAAATTCTTGCCAGTCAATGCTAAACCTATCGGCCCTTTGAGGGTCGTTCTCAAAAAGTTCTTTTAGATGCGTGTGTTTTATTGTTTCAAAATGAGACTGTAGGCTAGTCCAAGCCTTAGTTGAGGTGGGATTGATTTTGGGTAGTGCCATGGTTCTCGTTCAGGGTGATCATGTTGTTTTCTGGTACTTTGGGGGCTTCATATTCGATACAGTCCAATTGTGTTTTGATTGGATGTATATAATCCATGTAGGCGGTTCTCAAAGAATCGGCTATGGGTTCGGCTGTAGGAAGTTTTTCACGTAATGGATCCACTTGCCTGCCGTTTTTCCAAAACCGGTAGCAAACATGGGGGCCTCCTGTGTTGCCTGTCATGCCGACCCATCCGATGACATCGCCCTGTCTTACAAACTCACCCCTTTTTACTTTTTGGGCCTTCATGTGCAGGTATTGGGTGCTGTAGGTGCCGTTATGGCGTATTTTCACATATTTACCATTGCCGCCGCGCCTTCTTGATTCGGTGACCGTACCATCGGCAGTGGCAATAATCGGCGTGCCCACCGGTGCAGCATAATCTGTGCCTTTATGAGGTCGTACCCTGTAACCGTAGTATGCGATTCGGCGTTTCAGATTGTATCTTGACGACAACCGATAGCCAAATTTAATGGGGGCTCTTAAAAAGGTGCTTCGAAGGTTGTTGGCATCTTGATCATAGTAATCAAGAATATTCTTTAATGAATCTGTTACGTAGGGAAAGGCGTAAACCGGCTTCCCCTTATGTTCAAAAAGTGCTGCTTTGATCGGGCCGCGACCTGCATAAACCGTATCGTTGATGTAGCGCTCATCGTAAATCACCTTAAATCTGTCTCCTTTCTCCAACCGAAAGAAATCAATGGTCCACGCATAAATCTCAGACAGATCAATGGTCACATTGTAGTCAACGCCAAGGCTGTCAAGTGTTGCCGAAAGGTTGTTTCGAATGGTTCCTGCAACTTCACGTTCAACAAAACGAACCGCTTTTTTGCTTTTGTACACCTGGGCACTATCTCTAAAATCGACTACGGTATAGTTGACCTTGTCATTCTGGTAAATGAAAATCTGTGCGCCCAATGTGGTGTCTTTTGATTTCAAAATTACATACGGCTTGCCCACCCTGATTTTTCTGACATCAAAAGTATCTCGGTATTTTTCTGAAACCGTAACTATTTTAGGATAATCAACTTTGTTCTTCAACATCAATTCACCAAAGCTGTCGCCCCATTTGACGGTATCGCGCACCACTTCGTATTGATCGAAATCAAAACCGAAATTCAATACGGGCTCTTCTTCTACCTGAAGTTCTTGAGCCAAATCTGGTTTTAGTTCTGGTTTATCTTCTTTACACGAAAACAAAAGGAATAGTGCCCAAACGGCCACTACATATTTTCTCCCCATTATCTTTCCAAATTATTTGGGTTGAACATGTGATCTACCCATTGTTTGCCCCAATTCTGCTGTTCTTCTTCGGAGTGCAAAGTTGGGAAAAATATTATTTTCTGAAAACTGGGCGGCAGATAATCTCTCCAATTAGTGCCCCCAGTGGCATCAACTGCCATTTTATCTTTGGCCAAATAGCGATATGCCGAGCCCATGTGCATCAATGGCCAATTGACATTGGCATTGATATCTAATTTTTGTAACGTTTCAATGAGCGTTTTATTCTCTTTGGATGCTTGGGAAAGTTTCAGATATTTATGATATATCGTATTGTCTTTCACCTGATTGGCAATTCGAATCAACCGGGGGGTGTAGCGGTATTCAAACTGCTTGAGGGTCAACGTTTTTTCACCGGTGGCCAGATCGGTAGCCCCTTTTTTCCAATAGATATGCTCATAAAGCTCTTCAATGGGGGTTTTTTCGGAAAAATCTTTGCGTTCAGTGTGGTGCACCAAATTTTCGAGTGGGGTCGCATAGAGTTCAATCATTCGATATTGGGCTGATTGAAATCCGCTTGCGGGAAGCAGTGCCATACGATAGCGAAGAAATTGCTCGCGCTCCATGCCCTTAATCATGATGCTGAAAGATGATATCAACGCTGTGTAGTAGCTATTGATACGAGTGGCTTTCTCTATGAAAAAATCCACATTTTGCGATTTGTCATCAACAATCTGTTTCTGTTCATGCAAAATCAGCTTGAAATAGAGCTCGGTAATCTGATGGTACATGATAAAGATTTCCTCATCGGGGAAATGCGTTCTCGGCACCTGTAAACTCAAAAGGGTATCTAGGTGAATATAATCCCAGTAGGTGAGATAGCGCTGGTAGAGCAATCCATCAAGATAGGAGCTTAAATCTTGGCCAGAATTTTTGAACTTTTCCTCAAGCTTGTTGATTTGGGACTCAATGAGCTTGTCTTTTTTCAAGTGTTTAAAATTTTTAACTGATTGAAGGTAAATTCCATAAAAATTTAAGAACCTGTGCGACCACTCGTTGCACCCGTTCTCACATGCCCCGATAGCTATCGGGGTTGTTTTAATCATACCACAGATTGTAGTTTTTGATTAAAAAAAATCATGTTTGTTTCAATAAAATCAATCCATGATTATCTTAAATTGGTTCCTAAGGCCATTGAATCCATCCAAATCGGCCTTTATGGCGCCCACGGCCAAATCGGCCTTGATACGAATCGGAATCTTGTTCAAGTCGTTCGAAACCCAAAGTGTCAAGCTCTCTTGTTCCTTGAACACCCTGCCCGATTGAACATAAGGCCTAAATTTAAGACATTCTACTTTACCAAACTTGGTCCGTACCACCTCTTTGCCCAAGTATTTCAGTTTGAACTTGTACATACCATCATCGTCAAATAACATGTCCATCGCAATACTCTCACCTTCCTTTAAATCGTCTACAGTGTAGTTATTTCTAAGATAGTAGGCTGCGGAAACTAAATCTTGGACTTGGTTGCTTATTTCAAAATCATAGCTTTTTTTGTTCTTATTGTCTACCAAGTATGCCGTACGGTTCTGATAATCAAAATCTATCTCAATATCTTTGGTGTACCCGCCCTCATCTATTTTGCGGATAAATTTGTAGGGTTTGCCATCATAGCGGCCAAAGTAGGTCTCGTAGGTATCGTCAACTTTGAAAAATATGCTGGCAAAACCCGTTGTTTTTCCCCTGCCCACTACATGATATACGGGAACTGAATCCAATTTTTCCGAGGTTACCTTCAGGGTGGCGTAACTTGCGTTCAAAAACCCATAATGAATCCTGAATTTGAGCCATTCACCAGATTTAAAAGCAGGTTTCACCTGCGAGGTAACATTCAAGGCCAATGCAAACGCCAGTATCGTTATTATCTTTTTCATCATACAATTTGCAAGCATAAAATTAGTAAATACGGGCTTTTTGCCCATATTTTTACAATTACTTAAACAAAAGTTGTTCCAAAGTATTGCATAAAAAAAGCCCCGATGTAACCATCAGGGCTTTTTCTAAATAACCAACCAAACTTTAAATTATGAAAAACCAATACTTAAAGTAATAAGGGAACCACCCCTTATGTGATATCAAATATACAGCAGCATTTTTACAATTTGTAGGTTTTAACGTACTTTAACTTACCCCCTGAACATCTTGACAATTCCTTAAGAGAGATAACGCTATATATATCAGAACCAATAGCCCACACTAAAGAAAAGATTGCCATCATCAACTTGGGGAGACCATGAATAGTAAATCTGTACTGGCCCTAAGAAAGACTCTAACCCGTACCCTATGCCAAAGCCTGAAAAATCAGGCTCTGTGAACCACTCGCCGGTTCTAAACAGGTCATCTGCCACATTAGCGATGTTAGCTGTCAGCAAAATGTGATTTTTTGGGGCCACCTCATAGTCCAACCTACCGTACGCTTTGACAAAGCTGTTGCCCGGCAGGCTCAAAAAATCATATCCAAAAAAGGGAATAAAATTGTTCACAAGGTCATTGCCAAATCCGCCCAAGACAAAATCTAGTGAAGAAACCCCTGAAGTACCGAGTTTAAAGCCCCCCTCTGTTTCAATGTTCAAATGCAGCTTGTTAAGCGGGGTAAATGCCCCCCCCATTCGGGCTTTAGCTATTGAAAATTCCTTGAAATTGTCATTAAAATCAGAGGAAAGCAGGTAAAAATGAAAGTCGCCATCAAAATACAATCCCCTTTTTGGGAAATATTTATCATCGTAAGTGTCCAACGTCAATTTACCGTACGTGCTAAAATAGTTGCTGTCTTCAAAAAAAGTACGTTCACCAGAAGTGGGTTGAAAAGCCCCATCATTTTCAGGGGATATTTGATTCAGGGTTCGCGTGCTGTATCTCAATAGCTTGTGCTCAACACCCAAACTGAACGCAAATTCTTCACGCAAAACAGTCTGCAGGTAAATTTGGTTGGTAAAATCGGTCACGTCAAGATTGATTTCACTGATATTGGGGTCGTCAATGACATCAAAGTTTGAGCGAATGAGATTGAAGTCGATTTCTTCATCAAAATCAGTGAAACTTGAATTAAAACCAAAACTCCAATACGCCCCTTTATCCACATAATAATCAAAACGATATCGGATATGGTCTCCTAAAATAAAATCGAAAGAAGTGACATCATCACGTGTGAGCAGGTTCTTTCTGGTAAGGTTTATCAATGCAGAGCTTTTGTACAAATCATCATAATGTGCCCCCATTTTGATGTGCATTTTGACCGGATCTTCCTTGAGCTTCAAAACCAGATCTGTGCCCAAGCCATTGGACACCAACTGATATCTAATCGCCTTGAAATTACCAGTCGCCGCCAAATTGTTGATGCCCTGCCTCAGTTCTTTGAACGAGACGCGTTCGCCCAAATCAAAGCGTAGCTTTCCTTTTACATAGCCCCTGGTATGGTTGTTGCCGCCTTCGATTATCAACCGATTTATTGAAAGGCTATCCGTTTTGTTAATTGCCCGTCTTTCTTTTTTATGGCCTTTTTGTCTTTGGGCAACATCAGTCAGTATGGTGATTTGGTCTTTTGCCGCTGTTTCGCCACTTTCTATGATCTCATCCCTTTTTTCAAAATCGACTACCGAGAACTCATCAATATCTGGCCGTATGTAGATATCGGTTTTTTTTGATTTCTCTCGCATGTCTTTGACGGTACGGTAATTGTTGATTTGCAACAGTATTTCTGTGGCGGATGACAGTGATTCGCGTTCAGAGAGCCCATGTTGTACATCTACCCCGATGATGACATCAGCGCCCATGGCCCTGACCTCCTCTATGGGATAATTGTTCACAACCCCGCCATCAATCAAAATCTTACCATCAATCTCAGCCGGTTCAAACAATGAGGGCAGTGTGCCGCTCGCCATAATCGCTTCTGGCAGATACCCTTGATCCAAGACTATTTCTTCACCGGTCTCAACATTGGTCGCAATACATACAAATGGAACGGGAAGCTTGTCAAAATCATCCACATCTTTCACATGAAACAACAACCTAACCAGTTCGTTATAGACATTTTGGCCACCGGAAAGCCCCTGTGGGAAAGAAACCTTAAAGTTATCAAATGGCAGTGCCAGTGCATAACGCTCAGAATCTTCCTTTTCATAAAACGTTTTTGCACCCCTGGGAACATCGTCTTGAATAAGCTCTGCAAGGTTGGTACCCTTAAAAATAGAGTCTAGTTCTTTGGCAGTATAGCCCGCAGCATAAAGCCCCCCTATGATGGCGCCCATGCTGGTGCCCCCAATATAATCGACTTTGACCCCAGCTTCTTCAATTGCTTTTAAAGCCCCAATATGGGCCAACCCTTTTGCCCCGCCGCCACTTAAGACAACACCTACCTTTACCGGTACTTCATTGTCTTGGCCACGGGCAAAAAAGCCCAAAACCAATAGGCAAACCAGTATGATGTGTCTACTAATGGAACGATTCATACACCCTCCTCGCTTTTGCAGCCCCTATGGCCTTTGTCAAATTATCAATACTCGCTTCCCTAATCCGCTTAACAGATTTAAACTCTTTCAACAATTGCTCCGCCGTTTTCTCGCCAATGCCCTCAATATTTTCAAGTTCAGAATTGATAGCAGCTTTACTGCGCTTTTTTCTATGGAAGGTAATGCCAAAACGATGGGCTTCATTCCGCAATTGCTGTATAATCTTTAGGGTTTCTGATTTTTTATCCAAGTACAAGGGAATCGAATCTTCAGGAAAATAGATTTCTTCCAAACGTTTGGCAATGCCTATTATGGCGATTGTGCCACGAAGACCCAATACTTCAAGGCTTTTCAGGGCTGATGAAAGTTGCCCTTTGCCGCCATCTATCACTACCAATTGGGGCAGTGATTCATCTTCGGTCAACAGACGCTTGTACCTTCTGAACACCACCTCTTCCATAGACGCAAAATCATTGGGGCCTTCAACGGTTTTGATGTTATAGTGACGGTATTCCTTTTTTGCTGGTTTTCCATCCTTGAACACCACACATGCCGCAACAGGATTACTGCCCTGAATGTTCGAATTGTCAAAACATTCAATATGTCGGGGTTCTTCCGATAAGCGTAAATCGGCCTTCATCTGTGCCATCACCCGTTTCGTATGTCGGTCGGGGTCTACGATCCGCATCTGTTTGAATCGTTCTTGCCTGAAGAATTTGGCGTTGCGTTCAGATAGGCTCACCAATTTCTTCTTGTCACCCAGTTTGGGAACGGTGACTTTGATATCCTCATCCAATACCACTGGAAATGGCACATAAATTTCTTTGGATTGCGAATTGAAACGCTGCCGAATCTCAACAATGCCCAATTGCAACAATTCTTCTTCAGTTTCATCCAATTTTTTCTTGAGCTCAAGGGTGTGCGAACGAATGATAAGGCCATGTGACAATTGAAGAAAATTGATGTATGCATGGGTTTCATCTGAAATGATGGAAAACACATCCACATTGCTGATTTTCGGGTTGACGATGGTCGACTTGACCTGATAGTTCTCTAAAATTTCAATCTTATCCTTGATTCGCTGTGCCTTCTCAAATTCCATTTTGGCAGCAAGCGCTTTCATTCCATCTTTCAGGTTTGAAAGTGAATTCTTGAAATTTCCTTTGATGATATTGCGTATATCATCCATCTGCTTGTGATAATTCTCGGCAGACTGAAGCCCCTCACAGGGTCCGTTGCAATTGCCCAAATGGTATTCGAGGCAAACCTTGTACTTATTTGCTTGTATTTTCTCTTCAGACAAATCATAATTGCATGTACGCAAGGGGTAAACGCTTCTGATGAGATCCAACAGTGTCTTTACCGTTTTCACACTTGTGTAGGGCCCAAAATATTCTGAACCGTCTTTTATCAGCCTGCGGGTCATGAATATGCGTGGAAAGCGCTCGTTTTTTATACATATCCATGGATAGGATTTATCGTCTCGAAGCATCACATTATACCTTGGCTGATACTTCTTGATAAGGTTGTTTTCTAAAAGCAGGGCATCAGATTCTGTCGCTACCACGATGTGTTTGATCGAACGGATTTTCTTTACCAACACCCTCGTCTTACCGTAAGCGTGTTTTTTGGTAAAATAGGATGAGACCCTTTTCTTCAGGTTTTTTGCCTTGCCCACATAAAGTATCTTTCCCTCTGAATTATAAAATTGGTAGACCCCGGGATTGCTGGGCAATGCACTCACTTGAATTTCTAAAGGCAGGTCAGACATAAATTTTTAGGAAAGAGCAACCAAACGCATCGTGAAATTACGGTGTTTTTTCATAAAGAAAATGCTAAAATCACGCTATCTGTTCTTTTTCATTTTTAACACATGGTTCCATATTAAATCTTAACCTTCACAAAATCAGCGTTCTATATAATTCTATTTAGGTGTCATATTGGTGAATGAGTTAAAATTTCTATAAAAAAGTGCATTTCAACGATAAAAAAGTGCACTTCATGGGTGTTTTTTTAAAATTTTAATTACATTTAGGTCAAATTAATGTAAACTGAATGGAAAACTACATTATTGTTTTGGGCATGTATCTAATTTTGATGCTGTTCTTCAAAATTTATTTCTCTGTATCGACCAGAGAGTAAGTATCTGATCCAAAACATCCCCCGGATTAAAGTTCCAGAATGTTAAAACACGAACTGCGAACGACCTACAAGGAGAAAAGAAAGTTGCTTTCTCCTTTTTTTATTTCCAAAAATAGCATCGCCATTGCCAATCAGTTGTTGAATCTCCATATCTGGAGTGCTTCCTACTATCATATTTTTCTGACCATCGCCAAAAGCAAAGAGGTAGATACCGAGCCCATCATCACATTGCTTCAAGCGAGAGACAAAGACATCGTACTATCAAAAGTCGTTGGTAAACAATCGCTGAAAAACTACCTTTTGACCGATGGCACCATCCTTAAAAAAAATAAATGGCAGATTCCCGAGCCTGTTGATGGCATCGAAGTACCTGAACATAAAATCGATATCGTGTTTGTGCCACTATTGGCCTTTGATAAAAAGGGGCAGCGTGTGGGCTATGGCAAAGGCTTTTACGACACCTTTTTACGGAAATGTAGGGCTGATGTTTTGAAAATTGGACTTTCCTTTTTTGAAGCTGAAGAGCATATTGAAGATGTGGAAGAAAATGATGTACCGCTTAACTATTGCGTCACACCCAAAAAAATTTACGAATTCTGAGAATCAGTCCCAAGATCTGTTTCTTTTTTTGGAAAAGCCTTTTTGTTGAATATGATGAGTATTGCCACACCAGTGCTTATGGCAGTATCCGCTATGTTGAAGACAGGCTCAAAGAATCGAAAGTTCTTCCCGCCGAGACCGGGAACCCATTCAGGCCAAGTTGTGTCAATGACAGGAAAATAAAGCATGTCGACCACTTTACCGTAGAACAATTTTCCATAAGGTTCTTCAGCAAATAAGGTGGCCACCTGATTATTGCTATCATCAAAAATCACCCCATAGAACACGGAGTCAACGATATTGCCAAATGCCCCGGCAAAAATGAGGCATACAGCGATAATCAATGCCTTGGGAGCACTCTTTTTAATGATATCATAAAGCCAGTACCCAATGCCCAGAATGGCAAGAAGCCTGAAAATGGTCAAAAATAGCTTGCCCGAAGCATCAGAAATGGGTAAAATATCGCTCAACTTGGTGCCCCAAGCTGCACCTTCGTTTTCTATAAAAAGTATCTTGAACCAACTGAAGACTTCATAAGGTTCGCCAAGTACAAAATGGGTCTTGATATAAATTTTACTTATCTGATCGACCAGTAAAACAAGTATGACCAAGATTGCAGATTTCTTTAAATCCATCTAGTGCCTATTTATATTTCCACCAATAGTTTTTCTAAACCTCTTTTTCGCATAATTACGTTAAAATCTCATCAAGTAGCCCTGCTATTATCTTCGATTTTGCCTTATTCTGCATCAAAAACGGCATTACAAAAATCAATCGTACAAATGTAAACAGGCACCAAAAAAATAATGGCGCAAAAGTATGTATATTATTCGGTATTCATGATATGAATGTCGCCTTCAATCGAGTGCAGGTCAAAGTAGTTGTCTCCAGAAACAATGCTTTTTCCCAGTACTTGACCATATTGACTTTTTGCGTCTACCGTGCCGGATGCAGCCTTTAAAAAAATGGTTCCGGATTGGGTTTTGACCGACACTTTTTCACTGACATTTTCAAGAGTGCACGTTCCATCAGAGAGGTCAATCTTCAATTTTCTATAATGCCCTGTGGCCAAGACATTGGTGTTTGTGCCAAAAAGATGGGCATCTACATATTCTGGAAGCACAATTTCCAACGAAATCGACAATACTTTATGGGCGCTCAGCTTGTCGTTCGGATTCACAAAATTGGGTTGAAAATCAGCACTGATCAAAACATTGGTGCCTTCTTCCTCTATCAAGACCACCAAATCTTTTCGGTACTCACCATCAATGGTTGCATTTACCAGAATCTCATTGCCCGAAACGGTTTTCAAATCAACTTGAAAACACTTATCAGCATTAATAAGAATGGATGTGCTCTCTGGGTTGACCAATACCTTTTTCACCCGCTTTTGCGCAAAAGTAGGTGCACAAAAAAGTAGCAGGATTACTATAAAGCAAATGGCGCGCACCGGCCTTGATTTGTGTGGTGCTATTTCTGCATGTTCTTTGCCTCGATGCTCAAGGTCGCATGCGGTACAAGCTTCAAACGTTCTTTGTTGATGAGTTTTCCGGTCACTCTACAGATTCCGTACGTTTTGTTCTCGATACGCAACAATGCATTTTTTAAATCGCGGATGAACTTTTCTTGGCGAATTGCCAATTGCGTATTCGCTTCTTTGCTCATTGTTTCTGAACCCTCTTCAAAAGCTTTAAAAGTAGGTGATGTGTCATCAGTGCCATTATTGCCATCGTTCATATATGAACTCTTCAAAAGTTCAAGATGGCTTTTGGCCTTCTCGATCTTCTCTTCTATCAAGGCTCTGAATTCTTCCAATTCTTTATCTGAATATCTTACTTTGGTGTCTTGTGCCATTTTCAATGTTTTTGAATGAACAATCTAGTGTTTACCTCGTCGAAGGCGATTTCAGTGCCTTCCTCCATAGTCTCCTCAAAGTCAAGCGCTGCGGTCAACGTTTCAGACTTGACATAGTCTCTATTGCTTTCAATTGCCTTTTCGACAAAACCGTCTTTCAATATTTTGATGTCAATTTTATCGGTCACCTCAAAGCCCGATTCTTTTCTCAGGTTTTGGATTCTATTGACCAACTCTCGCGCAATACCCTCATTCTTAAGGTTTTCATCGATGGAAATGTCAAGTGCCACGGTTAACGGTCCTGAATTGGCCACGAGCCAACCTTCAATGTCTTGCGAGGTGATTTCTACATCAGACAACTGTAATTTAATGCTTTTATTTTCCAAATCAAGCGATATTTCGCCTTCTTGCTCGATTTTTTGGATAGCTGACTGGTCCAATTTGGAAACAGCAGCCGCGATGGCCTTCATTTCTTTACCGAATTTAGGCCCCAAAGCCTTGAAATTTGGTTTGATCTGTTTTACCAAAATTCCAGAAGCATCGTCGAGCAGTTCAATCTCTTTGACATTGACTTCGGATTTTATAAGGTCGGATACCGCCTCGATTGCTGCTCGTTGAGAAGCATCCAAAACAGGAATCATCACTTTCTGCAACGGTTGCCGCACCTTTATTTTTTCTTTCTGGCGGATGGAAAGCACCAATGAGGAAACTTTCTGTGCCATCTGCATTTTTTCTTCCAATGGTTTGTTGATGTACTTTTTATCACTCACGGGAAAATCGGCCAAATGCACGCTTTCTTGGTTTTCTTTTTGGGTAACGGCTTCCAAATCGCTGTAAAGCCTATCCATATAAAAAGGTGCCAACGGAGCGGAAAGCTTTGCCACAGTCTTCAAACAAGTATACAAGGTTTGATAGGCCGAGATTTTATCCTGCTGGTAATCGCCTTTCCAGAAACGTCTTCGGCTCAAACGCACGTACCAATTGCTCAGGTTCTCTTGTACAAAGTCTGAAATGGCCCGGGCTGCTTTGGTGGGTTCGTAATCAGCGTATGCCTCATCAACAATAGTAATCAAAGTATGCAGCTCCGATAGAATCCATTGATCCAATTCTGACCTATCTTTTAATGGAATGTCAGCTTCAGCATAGTTGAATCGGTCAATATTGGCGTACAGCGCAAAGAACGAATAGGTGTTGTACAGGGTGCCAAAAAACTTGCGTTTGACCTCGACCACCCCGTCCATATCAAACTTCAGGTTATCCCATGGGTTCGCATTCGAGATCATGTACCAGCGGGTGGCATCGGCGCCGTGGGCGTTCATGGTATCGAAGGGATCTACCGCATTGCCCAAGCGCTTTGACATTTTTTTGCCATCCTTATCCAAAACAAGTCCGTTGGAAACCACATTTTTATAGGCCACAGAATCAAATACCATGGTCGCAATGGCGTGGAGTGTATAGAACCAGCCCCTTGTTTGATCCACACCTTCAGCAATAAAGTCAGCTGGGAACACCTCCCGATTGTCAATCCATTGGGCTTTTTCAAAAGGATAGTGCCATTGAGCATAAGGCATAGAACCACTGTCGAACCAGACATCAATCAAGTCAGCTTCCCGTTTCATGGGTTTTCCTGATGGGGACACCAGTACAATCTGATCCACTATGTTCTTGTGCAAGTCAATTTTATCGTAGTTGACCTCGCTCATGTCGCCCACAACAAAATCCTCGAAAATATCCTTTTCCATTAGGCCCGCCTCGACCGACTTTGCCATCTCGGCTTTCAATTCCTCAACGGAACCGATGATACGTTCTTCTTGGCCGTCTTCGGTACGCCAAATCGGGAGTGGGATACCCCAGTATCTTGAGCGGGAAAGGTTCCAGTCATTGGCATTGGCCAACCAGTTGCCAAAACGGCCCTCGCCTGTGGACTTTGGCTTCCAGTTGATTTCTTGGTTCAGTTCATACATGCGGTCGCGAACGTCGGTCACCTTGATGAACCAGGAATCCAACGGATAATATAAAATCGGCTTATCGGTACGCCAGCAGTTCGGATAGCTGTGCACATATTTTTCGACCTTGAAGGCTTTGTTCTCTTCCTTTAATCTGATGGCAATCTCAACATCAACGGATTTTTCGGGGGCTTTGCCATCCTCATAATATTCATTCTTGACATACTTACCACCCCACTCTTTCATTTCGGGTCTGAACCTCCCCTGCAAATCCACCAATGGAACGGGATTGTTGTTTTCATCCAAAACCAACATCGGTGGCACCTCAGGCTCTGCCTGCTTGGCAACCATGGCATCATCAGCACCGAAGGTGGGAGCCGTGTGCACAATGCCCGTGCCATCTTCAGTGGTCACAAAATCGCCCGCAATGACCCGAAATGCATTTTCTGGATGCTGATAGGGCTGGGCATAATCAATCAACTGTTCGTAGCGAACGCCGACCAAATCAGCGCCTTTTGCTTCTGCCAAGATTTTGTAGGGGATTTTCTTGTCCCCACTATTAAAACTCGCAAAGTCTTCATCGCTTTCAGCTTCAAAAAACCTGCCTGAAAATTGCTTGCCAACCAAGTTTTTGGCCAAAACCACATGAATCGGCTCAAAGGTGTATTGGTTAAAGGTCTTGACCAGCACATAATCTATTTTCGGCCCGACCGTGAGAGCGGTGTTTGAGGGCAACGTCCATGGGGTGGTGGTCCAGGCCAAGAAAAAGGCAGTCCCTTTACCCCCTCCGCCTTCGGCACCTCCCCCAAGGGAGGAATCCACACCAAAGGCAGCCCACACAGATTTTGCTCCCTCTCCTGAGAAGAGGGTTGGGGAGAGGCATTTAAACTGTGCCACCACCGTGGTATCGGTCACATCTTGATAGGTGCCCGGTTGGTTCAATTCGTGGGAGCTTAGCCCCGTGCCCGCCTTTGGAGAATAGGGTTGTATCGTGTAGCCCTTATAAATCAGCTCCTTATCGTAAATCTGCTTGAGCAACCACCAGACCGATTCCATGTATTTGGGTTTGTAGGTGATGTAGGGATCATCCATGTCGACCCAATACCCCACTTTTTCGGTCATGTCATTCCACACATCGGTATAGCGCATCACCGCCTTTTTGCAGGCCTCGTTGTATTCTTCGATGGATATTTTCTTGCCAATATCTTCTTTGGTGATGCCCAATTCTTTCTCTACACCCAACTCGATAGGGAGGCCATGGGTGTCCCATCCTGCCTTGCGCTTTACCTGAAACCCTTTCATAGTCTTGTACCGCGGAAAAATATCCTTAATGGTTCGGGCCATTACATGGTGAATGCCGGGCATGCCATTGGCAGACGGGGGACCTTCATAGAAAACATAGCTTTCCTTTCCCTCTCGGGTAGACACGCTTTTTTCAAAGATGTCGTGCTGCTTCCAGTGGGCCAAAACTTCCTCGGCCACTCTGGGCAAATCCAAACCCTTATATTCCCTAAACTTCATGCCGCTATGCTTCTAAGAGACTGTTTGGAAATATCTCGATTATTTTCTTATAACCTCTTTTTGCGCATATTTTCGTTAAAATTTTGCCTCAATCTGCATCAAAAATAGGCTATCATAATTCTAACGTTACATTTCCAAACAGTCTCTAAATTTACAAGTGTGCAAAATTAAGAATTTAGAGTGAAAATATCTTTGATAACATAGTAGATGTGATGGTAGAATAATCCATACCAACACCAAATGCGTATATTTATCGAAACACTAAAACCACAAAAAAATGAAAAAAGTAATTCTAGTATTTGCATTGGCTACACTAACATTCGGATTCCAGTCTTGTGAAGGATGTACGGACAAAATGAATGATGCCGCTGAAGAAACAGGAGACGCTCTAGAAGAAGCGGGCGAAAATCTTGAGGAAGCTGGTGAGAATGCTGTTGATGCCATGAAAGAGGCCGGAGACAGTATGAAAGAAGCAGGTGAAGAAGCCATGGACAAGGCAGAAGAAACTGGTGAGAAAATGAAAGAAGGTGCCGAAAAAATGGGCGATGATGCCAAAAAAGCGGCAAATGACGCTGCCAAGAAGGTGGAAGAAGCCACTGACGACAATTAAGTCGAATTAGTACTATTTATCAGAAGGCCCCGACTTTGAGTTGGGGCTTTTTATTTAGAAACGGTAACCCAGCCCTAAAATCAAATTGATACCGGGGGCCACTATACCCGATGAGTAGGTACGATAACGTTGATCCGTGATGTTTTCTAAATTGAAGGAAGTCGTCAATGCATTCGAAATTTGATATTGTGACCGAAAATTCAAGGTGTACCAAGAAGGTGAAAATGGATTTCCGTTTTCATCGGCAGCATAGATAAAGGGCTTGTTGCGTTCGGTAAAGGCCAAATCTTCAAAAGGTATCTCACCGTTGTAATTCATGAAAAAATCCAACTTTAGTTTTTGGTTCTTCCAAAGAATATGGGCATCGGCAAAGGTAGGTGCCGCATGGCGGGCGGGTGAATCAGTGCCGTCGTCATCTTCTTCCACACCCTCGGTAAGGGTGAGGTTGCCCATAAAAGACCAGTTTTCATTAAAAAAGGCTTCCAAACCAAATTCGAATCCGTAAACATAGGCGCGGGCTGCGTTTTGAATGGCTTGCACATTGCTCAACTCGCCGTTGTAGATAATCTCACGCTGGCCATTGAATTCAAAATCCCTTCGCACCAAAGCATCCACCAAATAACTGTAATAGGTTGAAGCCTTCAAGACCACTTTGTCATTGAAGTTTTTACGGATGCCAAAATCCACACTATAGGCATATTCGGGCACCAAATCAGGATTGGGCACCACCACGGAACCCGGTTCTGAATCAAAAACCTTTCCCACATCATCAATATTGGGGGCCCGAAAACCCGTGGATCCATTGAGGGTCAATTGCAAATTTGCCGTAGGAAACCAACTCACGCCCAAACTACCCGTCAACGCTCCGGTGATTAAATCTGCCTCTTCAAAGGGAAAAGGAAAAAAAGTATCGTCAAACTGTGCATCGACCCAAACCTGACTGTAGCGCACCCCCGAAAGGAGCGTCAAATTCGGTTGTATTTGATATTCGCCATTGATGTAGCCCGCCAATGTCTGCCACGTGGCCCCATCGGGGTAACGAGAGGCGGCGGCAGCGGTTTCGTTAGTTTCAATATTTTGTTGGCTACCCTGAGAATTGACTTTATTGAAGATATACTCCCCGCCATAGTACAATCGCAAATCACCGATTTTTTTGTTCTCAAAATCAAGATTGACAGAGAGCGCATTCACCCGCTCGCGATTGGTGAACTGTATTGGGTCTTGAAAATCACGGCTGTTGCGGCTTTCCTCAAAAAATTGGTAGGCCGTGGTCAGTTTGACCCCATCGTAGAATTTATTTCTTCCCTGTTTGGTAATCTGTAGATTGCCCATAAACCATCGCTGGGGACCGTAAAACCATTCTGCCGAACGCAGCCCCTCACCGTCACTGGTTGGCTGTATCAAACGATCGTACCGGTCATAATCTGAAGTAGTGGAATAGTAAAGTCCCAAATCATACGTCCAATTTAAGTTTGGGCGATATTTCAGTTTATGGAGAAAGTTAATCTGGTCATAGCCCGAGGGCACTTGTTTTTTTGGATTTCCATTCTGCACCAGTTCATCTTGGCCGTTACGTCGAACGACCAGATTGTTCCTCAGATATGATTCTGGCCCATGGGAACCCATACGCAAATCATCGAAATTATTGTATGAAAAACTGGTGTAGGAGGCCCAGGTCTGATGGCCCAGATTAAAATCGACATGTGCCGTATTCTCGAAATTGGCCGAAGCAAAGCGATACGCAGCATTGCCAGAAACTGTTAAACTATCCGTATATGAAAACCTTGGCTCTTGTGTGAAAAAGTTCATGACCCCACCGATGGCATCACTGCCATAAATGACCGACCCCGGGCCAAAAATCACTTCCGTATTCTTGACCGTAAAAGGGTCGATGTTGATTACATTTTGAACATTGCCACCCCTAAAAATAGCATTATTCATGCGTACCCCATCCACAGAAAGCAAAATGCGGTTGGTAGCAAACCCCCTGATCAAGGGGCTGCCACCCCCCAATTGGCTTTTTTGTACAAACACCTTACCGCTGCCCTGCAATAAATCTGCGGAGGTCTGTGGATTCATCAAAGCGATGCTCTGTGCATCTATGGAAACTATTTTTTGGGGAACATCCTTTCGTTGTTGCTGCCATTTTGATACCGACATGACCACTTCTTCCAACTGTTCAGCCTTTAAGTTTAAATAAACGCGATAGCCTTTGTTGGCCAGTTTGTTTTTGGTTGTCCTCAACTCTTCGTAACTGATGTGGCGAAATATGATACGTTCGTTGCCACTGAATTTTGAGAGGTCGGCCCTGCCATCAAAATCGGTAATCGTGGTCTTTGATTTATCTGCATTGAAAATGGCCACGTTCACCACTGGAGTACCCGAATCAATATCAAGAACCGTAATTTCTTGAGCGAAACCCAGTATCGAAAAAAGAAAAAAAAGGATGATACAGATATGTCTGTGCATACTAGTTGAAAACGGCATTTAAAACACCCAGAGACTTGGGTTTTCTGAATCCGTGCAAATGTAGCCCAAAATAGAGAACTACCTTGGCCAACAGCTCTTGACGGTCTTTTCTGGTCATGTGTACTGTCTTCAATACATCAAAATTTATGCCCAAAAAGTGTTTGAAGTTTTCAAGTGTTTTTCCCTCCAAAATCGGGTTTAACGATGGTGCGTTGATGAACATGCCCTCTTGAAGGTCAAAATAGCTGGCATTTTTGTACTCATTATCAGGATAAAAGCCCAGATATTTTGTCAGGTTCAGTAAAAAGAGAATATGAAAATTGGGCTCTGGGTCACTGTGGTCTAGCCAGTCAAGAGCATATTGCAAATAATGGAACAATCCTGTATCACTGCCTTGTTCCTGAACACTGTTCGAGAGCATTTCAGCTAGAAAAAGCACCATGCTGTTCTTCAGAATATCAGTATGCAACGTCTTGTAGGGATGGATGGGCTTGGCCTCACGAATGGTTTCCAAAGTACCCTTGTTCTTGTGATTGGCAATAAGCTCCAGCTGCATTAACGGTTGAAAATATGCGGTTTTCAGTTTGCCCCTTTTTGAGGAAAGTATCCCTTTGAGCAAATATGATTTGAGGCCGTCAGACTCTGTAAAGGCTTTGACAATGAGACTGGTATCACCGTATTTGAGTGACGAGAACACGATGGCCTTGGTAGTGACTTGCATTTTTCAAAGATAAAAGACCTTCAAGGTTTCGAAAACCATGAAGGTCTAGGCTGTTATTTTTTAACTCTAGGAAGCTTAAATCACCCCCTGTGCCAACATCGCATCGGCAACCTTTACAAAGCCAGCAATATTGGCTCCCTTGACGTAATTGCAATAGCCGTCTTCTTCCTTACCATATTCAATGCAAGAATCATGTATATCTTCCATGATAGCTTTTAAGCGTTCATCGACTTCTTTACGTGTCCAGCTGATGCGGAGCGAGTTCTGTGACATTTCCAGTCCCGAGGTGGCCACACCCCCTGCATTGGAAGCCTTACCAGGGGCAAATAAAATCTTTGCTTCATGAAATGCATGTATCGCTTCGGGAGTAGACGGCATATTTGCACCCTCGGAAACGACCGTACAGCCATTCTTCAGCAACATTTTTGCATGCTCACCATTCAATTCGTTTTGCGTTGCACAGGGCAGGGCCACATCGCAGGGCACTTCCCAAGGGGCTACGCCTTTTTTATATTCGGCATTAGGATATTGCTTCACATATTCTGAAATGCGTCCACGACGGTTGTTCTTTAAATCCATCACCCATTTCAGTTTTTCCTCATCAATTCCATCCTTGTCATAAATATGCCCGCCTGAATCGGAAAGGGTCAAGACCTTACCACCCAATTGCAATACTTTTTCAGCGGCATACTGAGCGACATTTCCAGAACCGGAAATCACGACATTCTTACCTTTAAAGGAATCATTTTTGGTCTTCAACATGCTATCGGCAAAATACACCGTTCCATATCCCGTAGCCTCTGGACGAATCAACGAACCACCCCAAGACATTCCTTTCCCGGTCAAAACCCCGGTAAATTCATTTCGAATTTTTTTATAGGCCCCGAAAAGAAATCCGATTTCACGAGCACCCACGCCGATGTCACCTGCAGGGACGTCAGTGTTCGGGCCAATGTGCCTGCACAGTTCGAGCATGAAAGAATGGCAAAAACGCATCACCTCATCGTCTGATTTTCCTTTGGGGTCAAAATCAGAACCGCCTTTACCACCACCCATCGGCAATGTGGTCAGACTGTTCTTGAACACCTGTTCAAAGGCCAAAAACTTCAAAACACTCGCATTTACGGTTGGGTGAAATCGAAGCCCGCCTTTATATGGCCCAATGGCCGAGTTCATCTGAATTCGATACCCACGGTTCACATGAATTTCACCGTCATCGTCAACCCATGCCACACGAAACGAAATCAGCCGTTCTGGTTCGACCATGCGCAACAAAATATTTTTACCGTTGTAAATCTCGTGTTTGGCGATGTAGGGAATTACCGTTTCGGCCACTTCTTGTACCGCTTGGATGAATTCAGGTTCATGACCGTTTCTGGTCTTGACCTCATCCATAAATACTTTGATTTTTTCTTCCATTGGGATAGGATATGTGCTGTTAAATTATTGAATTAGGAATTTAAAGTCAAAATTATGCTATTTACATAATTTGGGGGATTGATTTTTAAAAATATTTTGAAGCCCATTATCCTATTGCTTGTTCTAGGTCTGCCATCAAATCGTCAGCATCCTCAATGCCCACACTCAACCGAATCAGCGAATCGACAACACCACTTTTTTCACGCTCCTCTTTGGGTATGCTCGCATGGGTCATACTTGCCGGGTGGCCTGCCAAACTTTCTACACCGCCCAACGATTCAGCCAGGGTAAAGACCTCTAATTTTTCAACGATTTTGACCGCATCTTCAAATGAGCTTCCTTTAGGGATAAAGGAAATCATGCCCCCAAAACCTTTCATCTGGCTTTTGGCGATATCATGGTTGGGATGGTCTTCAAAGCCCGGCCAATACACTTTCTCGATTTTTGGATGCTTTTTCAAATAGTTTGCAATGGCTTCCCCATTTTCGCAGTGGCGCTGCATACGAACATGTAGCGTCTTGATACCACGGAGCACCAAAAAACTGTCCATAGGTCCGCAGACGGCCCCGCTCGCATTTTGGATGAAGTAAAGCTTGTCTGCAAGTTCTTTATCCTTTACCACCAAAGCACCGACAACCACATCGCTATGGCCTCCCAAATACTTGGTCGCTGAATGCATCACGATGTCGGCACCAAGATTCAATGGTTGTTGTAGGTAAGGTGTCGCAAACGTATTGTCAACGGCCAATAGAACACTGTGTTCTTTTGCCAAACCTGCAACAGCCTTTAAATCAACCACGTTCATCATGGGGTTGGTCGGGGTCTCTACCCAAATCAGTTTGGTCTTTTCATTGATTTTTTCTTCAATCGCAGCAACATTCTGCATCCCCACAAAATGAAAGGTGATGCCATACTTTTCAAAGATTTGACGAAAGATGCGGTAACTGCCCCCATACAAATCGTTGGTGGACACCACCTCATCCCCAGGATTCAATAATTTGATGACTGCATCCATCGCGGAAAGTCCACTGGCAAAAGCCAGTCCAAAATTTCCATTTTCGATGCTGGCCAGTGCATTTTCCAAAGCGGTTCGCGTTGGGTTAGCACTGCGCGAATATTCATAGCCTTGATGCCCACCAGGAGTGGTCTGTGCATAGGTCGAGGTTTGGTAAATAGGTGGCATTACGGCCCCATAAGCTTTATCGGGCTGTTGCCCGCCGTGAATGGTTTTGCTATTGAATTTTAAGTCTTTTTTGCTCATTTTGTATAATTGTTGTGCAAAGGTATCGTTATTGTTTTAGAGCCTATTTGGAAATTTATCAATTGTTTTCTTATGCCCCTGCTTTCATGAAAAAAATTACGTTTTGTCTGTTGCTGTTGCTTGCCATTGGTTGCGAAAAAAAAGAAAAACTTACGTTTGAAACCATGACGTTGACCAACGAAGGCTGTAGTGACTGCCCGGCGATGGTGATCAAAATTCCCAAAGTGTTGAGTGAGAACAAGGTGGCCCAAACCATCAACACCGCTTTACGTGAAGAGATCATCTATTCTTTGAGTTTTGAGGATGAAAATGACGCTTCAGATATTGAAGGGGCCATGGACTCTTTTACTGCTGAGTATCATAAAATGAAGAGTGAATTCCCCGATATGGCGAGCCTCTCAGAATGGGAAGCAGAAATCAAAGCCGAGGTCATTTATGAAGATAAAAGTCTCGTCACCATTCAACTCAATGGGTACACCTACACGGGCGGCGCCCACGGTTACGGGTATACCACATATCTAAATTTTGATAAAGATAAGGGGGAAGAGCTTGACAATTGGCAGCTTTTCAAAGACCTAGAGGGTTTTACAACATTGGCAGAAACCAAATTCAGAAGCGAGCAGGACATTCCCAAAAATGGAGACATCAATACAACAGGCTTCATGTTTGAAAAAAACCAATTTCACCTTGCAGATAATATCGGATTCACTCCCGAAGGGCTCCAGATGGTCTACAACCAATACGAGGTGGCGTCGTATGCCGATGGACCTATACTACTCACCATTTCTTTTGATGAAGCCAATCCGTTCTTGAAAAAAACCTTCCAGCCAAAGTTGTAGTTCTCAAGAAATGGAGGTTTTTAATGTTAAACATATCTAATTTTTTCGATATATCGATATGTTTTATATATTTGCTTCATGGATATTGTGGAAATAAGCAAAGTTCTCGCCAATAAAACCCGGGTAGATATCTTGAAATGGTTGAAAAATCCTGAAGAAAACTTTCCGCCACACCAAGATATCGATCATTTTGATGACGGGGTTTGTGTCGGTTTCATTCAGGACAAGGCTGGCTTGTCACAATCGACAATATCAACCTATTTGAACTCGATGCAAAATGCTGATTTGCTCATCCCTACCAGACATGGTAAGTGGACATACTATAGAAGAAACGAAGAGGTCATTAACGCGTATGTAAATACGTTAAAAGATAAATTATAAAAAATTTGATTATACAAATCGATAAATAGCGAAATATCAATATTATGGCAAACTCCACAAGCTGCGTTATCAAAGATCGCACACCCAAAGAAAAAAGCTGGAGCGGCCATCTGGTAAGGTGGTTTCTATCGGTAAAAATCCTTGGAGCTGAACAAATGTCAAAAACTAAATAAGTTAAAATATGAAAACAATAGGTTTGATCGGGGGTATGAGCTGGCAGTCCTCTAAGTTTTATTATGAATATCTGAACCAGATTGTTGCAGATACTTTAGGTGGAAGCCATTCTGCCAGAATTTTAATGAGTTCTGTTGACTTTGCCATAATCGAGAAATTGTCCTTTGAAGACAATTGGGCAGAGATTGGAAAATTGATGGCCATAGAAGCCAAAAGGTTGGAGGATGCTGGTGCCGATGTCATTATTCTGGGCTCAAATACCATTAACATGGTCAGCAATTACATTACGGCAGCGGTAGCCATTCCCTTTATACACATCGCTCAAGCTACAGGAGAAGCTATCAAAAGGAGGGGGGTTAAAAGAGTTGGGCTCTTGGGAACAAAATTTACCATGGAAAAAGACTTTTACACCAAAATGCTTGAAGAAGATTTTGGTCTTGAGGTCACCATTCCAAATGTTGAAGACAGAGACACCGTGCACACCATTATATATCAAGAACTGGCAAAGGGTGTGTTCACAGAATCTTCCAAAAAAAAGTGTCTGTCCATAATCGAAAATATGACCGCCCAAGGTGCTGATGGTATTATTTTAGGGTGCACTGAACTTCCCATATTGATTCCAGAAGATGAAATTGATGCTCCTTCCTTTGATACTACGATGATTCATTCAAAGGCGGCTGTCAAGTTTGTATTAAACTAAAGCGAAACAGATGAAAATTTTAATTGTAGGTGGCAACGGAACCATTGGCAAGCATGTTGCCGAGCACTTCAAAAAAAACGAAGAGGTAATCATTGCCGGACGAAGCAGCGGTGATTTTCTTGTAGATATCGAATCAAGTAACTCTATCGAAAGACTATTTAAAAAAACAGAAAAGTTAGATGCCATTGTTAATGTCGCCGGTGAAGCCAAGTGGGATTATTTCAGCAATCTGAAAGAAGAAGATTACTACGTTGGAATAAAAAGTAAACTCATGGGGCAGGTGAATCTTGCCCGAATAGGCAAGTCTTATTTAAACACAAATGGCTCCATTACCTTGACTACGGGCATTTTAGCAGATGACCCGGTTGAAAAAACCGCAAGTGCGGCTATGGTGAACGGGGCAATTCATAGCTTTGTCAAAGCCGCTTCTTTAGATTTAAAATTCGGCATTCGGCTCAATGCAGTTTCTGCGGGAACCGTGGATGCCGCATTTGAAAAGTATAGAGAATTTTTTCCCGGGCATAATCCTGTGCCAATGGCTAAAGTGGTCAACGGATACGTGCGAAGTGTTCTGGGAAAGAACAATGGTCAAGTAATTCGAATTTATGAATAATAGTTAAACTAAAATTGAATGGATTCCCATCTTCATGGGAATGACAAAGAACAGATTTCCACCATCGTGGAAATGAAAAAATAATAATTGATGAAAAAAATATTCCATTTGGAAACCTGCAAAACGTGTCAAAAAATCTTGAAAGAACTCGAACCATTGGATGGCATTGAACTCCGAGAAATCAAATCAAAGGGCATCACCAAAGATGAGTTGGAAGAAATGCGAGCCCTAACTGATAGTTACGAATCATTGTTCAGCCGCCGTGCCATGTTGTTTCGACAGCGGGGTCTAAACGATGAAGATTTGGGCGAGGAAGATTACAAAAACTTGATTTTGGAACATTACACCTTTTTAAAACGCCCTGTAGTAGTTGTCGATGGCCAAATCTTTATCGGCAACGCCAAAAAACAGGTCGAAGGGGCCAAAGCCGCCTTGCACGGATGAGCAAAAGAACGCTCGCTCTTTTGGCTGCCGTAGCGGCCACCACCATTTATGGCATTAACCATACTATTGCCAAGGGGGTCATGCCTACTTATGTCACCCCTTTTGGGTTTATCTTTCTGCGGGTTGTAGGTGCGGCGATACTCTTTTGGGGCGTTTCATTTTTTGGCCCGAAAGAGAAAATTGAAAAGCGGGATTGGGGCAGGCTCGTTCTAGCGGCTTTGTTGGGCATGGTCATCAACATGTTGGCCTTTTTTAAGGGATTGGAACTCTCTACGCCCATCAACAGCTCGGTACTTGTCACCATAAGCCCCATTATCGTTGTCATCTTATCCGCTTTTTTCTTGAGCGAGCGTATCACCTTCAATAAGGGCTTTGGAATTTTTCTGGGCTTTGTAGGCGCACTTGGGCTCGTACTTTTCGGGGCAGAATTGCGGCAAGATGCCCCGAACATTCCGTTGGGCAACAGTTTGTTTATTTTGAATGCCACCTCGTACGGAGCATACCTTGTTGTGGCCAAAAAATTGGTCTCAAAATACCACCCTTTTACCTTGATGAAGTGGTTGTTCACCATAGCAGTGGTTATCAACCTCCCCATCACTTTTACAGAGTTTACCCAAATTGAATGGGCCACCATGCCTTTTTGGGCCTACGGTGTGATTGCCTTTGTCATTGTCGGCACCACCTTCTGCACCTATTTGTTCAACATTTTTGCCATGACCGAACTCAAGGCGTCAACCATTGGGGCTTTTATCTATGTACAACCTGTCATCGGAATTCTTTTTGCGCTGGTTACCGGAAAAGATGCATTGACCACGATTAAAATTTTAGCTGCGATTTTAGTGCTGGTGGGAGTGTATCTCGCGAGTAAAAGAGCCCCTCTCGGTCCCCCCAAGCTATAAGTCTTTGGGTGTTCTTGCGTATTTTCGGGTATCGGCTTTGGTCAGCGTTTTAAAATCATCTGCTTTCTCCATATTGTCAAAGGCATCCAAAAATTCTTGGGGCAAAGCGGTTAGTTTTCGTTCCTGTAAATCCATCCACGCCCCCATCATTTCGCATCGGGCAAAGTTTTTTCCATCCGCATCATAAAAATCATGTTGAAACTCAAAGAACATGCCGTCTTCGCTCATACCATTGAACCCTAAGGAAACCTTGATGGGTCTGCCTGGAAACACCTCCTTAAAATAATACACGTGCTCGTAGAAAACCACGGGGCCAATATTGTATTTGGCCATGGTTTTTTGGTTGAAGCCTAGCTGCCCCAAATAGGCCATGCGGGTATGGCTCATAAAATTGATATAGGCCGAATTGGCCAAGTGGCGGTTGGCATCGAGGTCGCTCCAACGGATTTCAAATTCCTTATAAAACATTTTTCTTAAGACTTAAGACCGCTTTGCTTTTAGACGAAAGATTAAAGACTTCTTGAGACTATCTTTCACAGCGGATGATATTTTAAAATATTCCTTCTTTTAGCTTAATCTGCAAAATAAACTATGCACGCATAATACCTCGTAAAAATACCATAGTTTTGAGGGAAACGCCATTTCGATAATTAAATTTTCTGAAAATCCTTTACGATGAGCCAAAAAGTACCTTTCATCAACGACCTTGCACTACCGGTCATAGCCGCCCCTATGTTTTTAATCTCTGGACCAAAACTGGTCATTGAATGTTGTAAAAACGGAATCGTGGGCACTTTTCCTGCCCTGAACCAACGCTCGAGTGAAGGCTTCGAAGAATGGCTCATCGAAATCAAATCGGAACTCAAAAAATTTGAAGAGGAAACGGGACAAAAAGCAGCCCCGTTCGGGGTGAATTTAATAGTGCACCCTACAAATCCTAGATTAGAAGCCGATCTCAAACTCTGTGTCAAACAACAAGTGCCACTCATCATTACCTCTTTGGGGGCGGTTCGCCAAGTGGTCGATGCGGTGCACAGCTATGGTGGACTCGTGTTTCACGACATCATCAAAAAACGGCATGCCGAAAAGGCTTCAGAAGCAGGGGTTGACGGACTTATTTTGGTCTCCGCTGGGGCGGGAGGCCATGCGGGCACCATCAATCCGATGACTTTGGTGGCCGAGGTCAAAAAATTCTTTGACAAGACCATTATTCTCTCTGGCTGCATCAGTACAGGTCGTGACATTGCCTCTGCCATGCAGATGGGTGCTGATCTGGCCTATATGGGCACCCGATTTATCAATGCCAAAGAAAGCAAGGCTCCCGATGAGTACAAGAAGATGATCATTGAAGCTGGGGCCAGCGACGTGACCTATACGGCGGCCATTTCAGGGGTGCATGCCAATTTTTTGTCCGCCAGTCTCAAAGCTGCGGGCATCACTGAAGAGGATTTAAAAAAGGATACGAAAATTGATTTCGGCAAAGAACTTGATACCGAGGCCAAAGCTTGGAAAACGATTTGGTCGGCCGGTCAGGGTGTCGCTACGATTGAGAACACCTTGCCTGTTTCTGAATTGGTGGCACAATTGAAATCGGAGTTTAAGGAAGCGATAAAGGAGCAGACCGCCTTGCTGGAAAGATTTCCAAAATAATTTTAGGCTTCCACTGCTTCTTCCGTAGCCTTTAAGTCACTCAAAAACTGGTGCACTTGGCTGACCGCCATGGAGCCCTCGCCCACAGCGGAGGCCACACGTTTGACAGATCCTTTCCGAACATCGCCCACAGCGAAGAATCCAGGAATACTGGTCTCCAACGACTGGGGCTTGCGCTCTCGAAAAATGGGGCAATTCAACAGTTTTTCTTCTTTGATGCCCGGACCAGTGCAGATAAAACCGCGTTCGTCGGTCTCCACCAAATCTTGTAGCCAATCCGTGCAGGGTTTGGCGCCGATAAACGTGAATAGGTTGGTGATGTTTTTTTGTATCCGTTCGCCATCCCCATTTTTCAATACCACAGATTCTAAATGATATTGGCCGTGCAACTCTACAACCTCAGTATGCAGTTGCACCATAATATTTTCCGCTGCCTCGATACGCTGCACCAAATAGTTGCTCATTTTGGCCCCCAAATCGCCACCGCGAAGAATCACATGAACTTCCTTGGCATGGTCGGCCAAAAATAGGGCCGCTTGCCCTGCAGAGTTTCCACCTCCCACAACACCGACCAACTCATCTTTACAGGCTGAGGCGTTCATGCCTGTAGCGGAATAGTAAACGCCACTGCCTTCATATTTTTCGATGTTGTCAATGGGCAGTTGTCGATAGTTGGCTCCTGTAGCCGCCATCACAGCTTTGGTCTTGATGACCTTGTCATTGGTGGCTATGATGATAAAATGGCTTCCTGTGTGCTCGATGCTTTCCGCCCTATGCGGAATCGAAATATTGCACCCAAACTTTTGCGCCTGTACATAGGCACGGTTGGCAAGGTCGCTTCCTGAAATCCCTGTTGGGAAGCCCAGATAATTTTCAATTTTTGAGCTTTTTCCCGCTTGTCCGCCCGGGGCCTTGCTATCGATGGTCACAACATCCAATCCCTCCGATGCGGCATATACACTGGCCGCCAAACCTGCAGGCCCCGCACCGATGACCAAAAGGTCAAAGACCTTATCCTCAAAATCCATCAAGACACCCGCATAACGTGCGAGTTCATCCAAAGACGGATTTTGACATACCTTGGCATCGTTGTTTATGAGTATCGGCAGGTCATCCTCAGACAATCCAAAATTGTTCAAAAGTTCTTTGGCTTCCTTTGAGGTGTCGACATCCAAGAAGTTATACCAAAGGTGGTTTTTGTCCATAAAATCACGAATCGCATAGGTTTCCTTTGAGTTGGACGAGCCGATTAATTTTATTCCTCCCACAAATTCAGACAGTACTGTTTCTTGTCGCAATAAAAAGGCGTTCAGCAACACATCACTGATATCACTGTGCTTGGCAATGGCTTCCTTTAGGCGTTTTGGTGTGATGCGCAGTACACAGGTGTTGGGTTGTGCTACCGCGTGAAATTGGGCGCCTCTGTTCGAGAGCATGCCGCTGTCGCCCGTAAACTCATTTTTTTGGTGCACCACAATGGGCTTGTTGTCATTGTAGGGGTCTTCGATGGAAATCTCGCCCGCCATGACCACAAAAAAATCGTATTGCAGGTCACCCAAACTGAAGATTCGAGTGGCTTCTCCATAGCTTTCAATTTTGCCGTATTCTTTGAGCGTCGCAATCTGGCGTGCCGTCAATTCAGGAAATCTAGGGTCTTTCATATCAATCTTGGTATTTTACAATCGTACGGTGCTCATAGCACCAAAGCCAATTTTCATTGGGCTCGGCCGAAGAAATGACAGGATGTTCGTGTGATTTAGCATGTTTACTGGCATGTTGGTTCGGCGAGCTGTCACAGCAAAGGGTAGTGCCACATTCCTGGCAGGTTCTCAAATGTACCCATCTGTCACCAACCTCAACGCATGCTTTACATTCATAAGCTTTGGCCTCCTTGATTTCTTGAATAGCCTGAAAATGTTCGCATTTTTTACCCCGCAATTCCATATCCATTAAAAATACGACAAACTTTACTTTTCAATTTATCCTCAACATCAATTCTTGATGGGATTTCAGTATTTTTAGACAGGAGTTTTT
Source organism: Allomuricauda sp. d1 (assembly GCF_039592695.1). Taxonomy (NCBI): domain Bacteria; kingdom Pseudomonadati; phylum Bacteroidota; class Flavobacteriia; order Flavobacteriales; family Flavobacteriaceae; genus Allomuricauda; species Allomuricauda sp. d1. The sequence continues at coordinate 449,085 of NZ_JBBUTK010000003.1, forward strand.
CTTGGTTCATGGGATTCGAGCGAAAAAAATGGATTTTGCGGCTAGATGAAGGTTTTTACAGTAAATCGTGTGAGCCGAGAAAAACTCAATAACCAATCGTTATGTACATCAAAAGAAATATTGGCTGGGGGCTGATTTTGAGGTATGCTTGGAAAAACCTCGTTTTCTTCACTATCTATGCTTTTGCCATTTTCAGCATTTATTATTTTTTGGGATGGAAGTTCATTGACATTCCATTTCAGCCGCTGACCGTTATCGGTATCGCCGTCGCCTTTTATGTCGGCTTTAAGAACAGCCAGAGCTATGACCGCTTTTGGGAGGGACGCAAAATATGGGGCGGCATAGTCAACTACAGCCGAACGTGGGGCATACAAGTGCTGTCTTTTGTACACAGTGGCGATGCCAAAAAAGATAAGGAGACCCAAAGGCGTATGATCCATCGCCATATCGCTTGGCTCAACGCATTGCGGGTACAACTGCGCCAGCCCAAATCATGGGCCATCAAAGAGGGGCGAATGGTCGAAAAAATGTTTGATAAACATGGTGAGCGCAACATTTCATGCAACGAGGCCTACAACTACGTCAGCATGCGCGAGTTCAGTGATTTGAAAAAAAGGGTCAATCCGGCCACGCATTTGGTAAAAAACCAGGCCATGGATGTTACCAAACTACGCGAGGAAAACAGCATCGATGGCTTTCAGGAAGACCAGCTACAAAGCGTGTTGGAGGAGTTCTACAACCTTCAGGGCAAGTGTGAGCGTATCAAGAACACTCCTTTTCCGCGTCAATATGCGTACTTCTCAAGGGTATTTACATGGATTTTTGTGCTATTGGTTCCTTTGGGCTTGCTGAATGTCTTTGAACGGCATTTACAGGATTTTGCTTCCTCTGGAATGGGATGGATGATTTTTTTACAGATTCCGTTTTCGGTGCTCATTTCATGGATTTTCATCACCATGGAAACGGTGGGCGACAATAGTGAAGATCCCTTTGAAGGCCGAATCAATGACGTGCCAATGACCGCTCTCTGCCGCACCATTGAAATTGATTTGCGTGATATGTTGAATGAGGATGATTTGCCCGAACCAGTAGCCCCAAAAGACAATATTTTGTATTGATGCCCTTGGTGCCTCCCCAAAATTATCAGCCATCATGGTTTTTTCGCAATGGTCATCTTTCGACCATTTACCAAGCTGTTTTTCGAAAAATCAAAGGAGTCGAACAGCAACGTGAACGTATCGAACTGCCCGACGGTGATTTTCTGGATCTGGATTGGAGCCATTCCAATGGAAAATCTAAAAAAGTGGTCATTCTCCTGCACGGATTGGAAGGTGACGGCCAACGACACTACATCATGGGCAGTGCCAAGGTTTTGAACCAAAACGGTTTTGATGCCTGCGCCCTCAACTTTCGCGGGTGCAGCGGTGAACCCAATCGTCTGTACCGTTCTTATCATTCTGGTGCCGCCAAAGATTTGGAGGCAGTCATCGACCATATTCTTACCACAAAAACACATTCAGAAATTTTTTTAATGGGATTCAGTCTCGGTGGCAACCTGTTGCTAAAATATTTGGGCGAAAATGAAACGCTTCCCCCAGAAATCAAAGCTGGATTGGGTGTTTCGGTGCCTTGCGACCTCAAGGAAGCATGTGTTGAGTTGATGAAACCCAAAAACTGGATTTATTCGAATCGCTTCAAGAAATACCTCTTGACCAAACTGCGAATCAAACAAAAGCTCTTTCCTGAACGGATTACCAAAACGGACATTAAATCCATTAAAACCTTAAAAGATTTTGATGATGCGTACACCGCTCCCGCCCATGGTTTTAGAGATGCCTTTGATTACTACAAACAATGTAGTTGCAAGCAATTTCTGCCCCATATCAAAATGCCCAGTTTGATCATCAACGCTGAGAACGACACGTTTTTGGGTCAGAATTGTTATCCTGTAAAAGAGGCCAAAGAAAATCCAAACCTACATCTTGAAATACCCACTTTTGGGGGCCACGTTGGTTTTTGGGGAAAACAGAATGTCACCTATGCCGAGCAACGGGCTGTGGAGTTTTTCACATCGTTTCGAGAATCCCCATGACTATTCGGAAAGAAGCAATATTTCTACATTAAACGGATTACTTCGCTACGCTCGTAATGACTAACAAGATTTACTTATATTAGTGTTTCTAATCAAATGAACATGAAAAAACTTATCCTGTTTCTTGCCTTAGGGGCATTCATAGTCAGTTGTGGCGAAAAAAAAGAAAAGAAAGACGATGGCTTTGAGGTCAGCCGAAAAAAGACCGAAGAAAAAGTGGCCGAATCTTCTGAGGGCGTTCCCGTAGATTTAAGCAACAAAGGCGTGGGACCCATCAAAAATTTGGAGTTTCCCGATGAAATCAACGAAGAGATGGCCGCCCGTGGCGAGGCCAAGTTCAATGCCATTTGCGTGGCCTGTCACATGACCAACCAACGTATGATAGGACCAGCCATGGCTGGGGTTTACGAACGAAGGAGTCCTGAGTGGGTGATGAACATGATGTTGAATCCTGATGGAATGTTGAAAGAAGATCCCATTGCCAAAGCATTGTTAAAGGAATATAACAATGCCATCATGCTCAACCAAAACCTCACCGAAGACGAGGCAAGAGATTTAGCAGAGTACTTGAGAACATTATAAAATCTTATTTAAATGCTATGAAATGCTGTTACCAAATCCAACTCTGGTAACAGTATTTTTTATTTCAAATGGATTTAGAAAAAAACAAACAAAACGCCATCGCATTTTATAGAACGGCCTATTTGGGCAATCCGAAAAAAGCAGTGGAAAAATATGTGGGTGGCCAATATATTCAACACAATCCCGATGTTGTGGATGGTACTCAGGGGTTCATTGATTATTTTGAGCGGATGCAAAGAGAATATCCAGATAAATCCATTGATTTTGTAAGATGTATTGCCGAAGGAGATTTGGTGGCACTGCACACTCATCAAACGTGGCCTGGCAATGACCAATATGTGACCATGGATTTCTTTCGGTTTGATGAAAACGGGAAAATCTGTGAACATTGGGATGCCATTCAACAAATTCCACAGAAATCAGCAAATCCAAATATGATGTATTAATAATAAAACATGAAAATTCTTATCACAACCTTTGCCATTCTCTTTTCTTTTTTGACTTTGAATTCGCAATCCCTTATCGGCGCTTGGGAAGCCAATGGAGATATTAGGGGCAAAAAAGTACGCAGTGTTGTCATCTTCTCTGACAATCATCAAGTGGGCACCTTTTATGATGCTGAAACTGGTGCCTTTATGGGCACAAATGGCGGCAGTTGGAGTTTGGAGGATAAAACCATTACAGAAGTTATAGAGTTTGATACCGAAAATCCAGCACGGGTTGGTCAAACCAATACCTTTGAAATCGATGTATCTGATGACGAGCTTAAAATTCAAGGAGCCCCCTTGGTTTGGAAACGCATTGACAATGGCACACCAGGCGAGTTGGACGGAGCTTGGTTGATATCTGGCCGAAAAGTGGACGGCGAAATGCGGAGCATGGATACCACCCGCCCTCGAAAGACCATGAAAATATTGTCAGGCACCCGTTTTCAATGGATTGCCTATAATACCGAGACCAAGGAGTTTATGGGCACGGGCGGGGGCACCTACACAACCGAAAACGGCAAATACATCGAGAATATCGAATTCTTTTCACGTGATGATTCCCGTGTCGGGGCCACGCTCGAATTTGATTACGAACTGAAAAATGGCGACTGGCACCATTCGGGTCTGAGCAGTAAGGGCCAGCCGATATATGAAGTTTGGAGCAAAAGGCTCCCTTAAAAATAGCGTATGCGATTACTATTATTTTTATCGATTCCCTTTTTGGTGATCGGTCAACAAACCCCTGAGAAAAAAGAACAGCTTTTTATAGCCCTTTATACCGTAGGCAAAAATTGGGATGCTGAAAAACCGCCCAATGAGCAGACCCATTTTAAAGAGCACTCAAGCTTCTTGCAGCAACTTCGCAGTGACAAAAGTATTGCCATGGGTGCCCGCTACGGTGATACGGGCATGGTAATATTCAAGGCCATGGACCTAGAGTCTGCAAAGATGCTTATCAATTCTGATATTGCCGTACAGAACCAACTTTTTGATGTTGAAGTGCATGCATTCGCACCGTTCTATAAAGGTTGTATCGAATGAAAACAGAAATCCTTTTTATCATATTAGTCCTATTTTCGGCAGTGCATATACAATCTCAAGATATGGAGCTCCCCTTCCGAGAAATTCCTGAACAACCCGTCGAATATTCATCTGGGAATATCGTTTCAAGGATGGTTGACGGACTCGGATTTCGGTATTATTGGGCGACAGAGGGATTGACCCAAGAAGATTTGGAGTACCGCCCTACTGCCGAAGGCCGCAGTGTCATTGAAACCTTGCAGCATATCTATGGCATGTCAGACATGATACAAAACGCTGCAGATGCCAAGCCCAATGTTCGGCCTATGGATTTTTCTAAATTCACATTTCAAGAGTTGCGAAAAATGACCCTTGAAAACCTAGAGAATGCAAGTGCCCGATACGCTGCTATGCAGGCTCATGATTTTGAGTTTTCAAAAGTGGTGTTTCAACGGGGCGATAACCAAGCCGATTTCCCATTTTGGAATCTGCTCAACGGCATGCTTTCCGATTGTATCTACCATGCGGGGCAGATTACCTTGATGCGGCGCATGAACGGCAATCCCATCAATCCGAATATCAGTGTGTTTACTGGTAAGGTGAGGGAATAATGATTGCGAACTGTCAGACTGAGCGCAGTCGAAGTCAAAGTGAAGCAATCTCAATCAAAAGAAGCGGATTACTTTGCTACGCTCGTAATCAAAGCCCCCAGACCTTAAAAGGATTTTCACCATCTTTAGTGGGTTTTCGCTGTGGCTTGTCGGTTACCACCTTGTACGTGGGATCTTCCAAGACATTGACTTCAATAATGTCATCTGCGTTTTCAAGCAAACGGATGCAATCGCGGCTCAAATGTTTCAAGTGTACTTTTTTGCCCACTTTTTGATAGCGCTCCGTGATTTTGTTCAAGGCCTCGATAGCAGACATATCGACCACACGGCTTTCCTTAAAGTCAATAACCACCTCATCGGGGTCGTTCAATACATCGAACTTTTCACCAAAAAGACTCGTACTGCCAAAAAATAACGGTCCGTAAATTTCGTAGTGTTTGACCCCGTTTTCATCGATTCGCTTTCGTGCACGGATGCGTTTGGCATTGTCCCATGCAAAAACCAGTGCCGAAATGATGACGCCTACCAAAACGGCCAACGCCAAGTTGTGCAAGAACACCGTCACCAAGGTCACCAATACCATGACCAACACATCTGATTTTGGCATTCTACGAAAGGTGCGCAGACTGGCCCACTCGAACGTACCTAATGCGACCATGACCATAAGGCCTGTCAAGGCGGCCATCGGTACTTTCTCGATCAGTTCTGATCCAAACATCACAAAAGCCAATAGCATGAGCGAGGCCACAATACCTGAAAGCCTTGCTCTCGCGCCATTGGAAATGTTGATCAAACTCTGCCCAATCATCGCACAACCGCCCATACCCGAAAAGAGTCCGGACAAAATGTTGGCCGCCCCTTGTGCCACGGCTTCCTTATTGCCGCGACCACGGGTTTCGGTGATTTCATCCACAATGTTCAGGGTCAAGAGGCTTTCTATCAATCCTACCCCAGCGACGATTGCCGCATAGGGAAAGATGATTTTCAACGTTTCCAAAGAAAAGGGCAAATCGGGGATATGAAATGGTGGAAAACCACCTTTGATGGAAGCGATATCGCCGATGGTGCGCGTTTCCAATCCGAAGAAAAATACAATGCCAAAAACCAACAAAATCGCCACCAAGGATGCGGGCACCACCTTGCTCAATTTTGGCAACCCCCAGATGACGAGCATGGTCAACAGCACCAGACCCAAAAACATATAGAGCGTCACGCCCGAAAGCCAATTGCCATCGGTGGTCTTGAATTGGTCCAGTTGTGACATAAAAATGATGATGGCAAGGCCGTTCACAAATCCAAAAATCACGGGATGCGGCACCAAACGCATCAATTTGCCCAGACGCAGAAACCCTGCTGCCATTTGAAGGAGTCCCGCTAAAATAACGGTGGCGAACACATACTCAACCCCAAAATCCTTGGCCAACGAGACAATGACCACGGCAATCGCTCCGGTAGCCCCGGAAATCATTCCGGGCCGGCCCCCGAAAATGGAGGTGACCAAGCCCATCACAAAAGCCGCATAGAGTCCAGTAAGCGGCGAAAGCCCAGCAATAAAGGCAAAAGCAATGGCCTCGGGCACCAAGGCCAAGGCCACGGTCAGGCCTGAAAGTATTTCAGTGCGATAGTTGACCTTTTGGGAGAAATCAAAGAGATTCAAGTACTTCTTCATGGCTTCCGTTTGAAGCGGGCAAAAATAGTGTTATTCTTTGAGCCGACCTTAAAAGTTTTATGATTCGTCTTCCCTCCTAAAAAGGAGGGATTGAGGGAGGTGTTTTTTACACCCCTAAAGTCCCCTCAAGGGGACAATGCATACAATCAACTTCAATAAATCTGACTACCACCGCTTCAACCCCAACAACTTCTCACCGAGCAGGCTCAACTTAGCAGTTTCGTATTTGTCACGTTCCCAATTCCGTGGGTCACCAGGAAAAGCATAGCCTTCAGGGGCCACTCTATTTTTCCAAGAATGGATGCGCCAATTTCTAAGCTCCTCATTATCCTCTTCGGCGGGCATCATGGAAATGTACTGGGCTATACGGACTTTATCCTTGGATTTATTCGGACGGATGCCGTGCGGTTGCAGACTATTGAAAATCAACAAATCCCCTGCCTCCATGGTGACTTTTACAAGCTTATCCTGAAGGTTAGAAACATTGGGCTGAAAGTGGTCGCGGTTTTCGGGCTGGGCCAGCTTCCATGTATCATAATTGCGGTAGAGCCACGGGATGCACTGAAATCCACCCATTTGTTCATCCAACTGGTCGGCAAGCGCCAATACGCCCTGTACGTTTTGAGGTCGGGTCTCAGGATCATAATCCCAATGGATAAATCCTTTTTGCTCAAACCCCGGTCGGTTCGGAAAGTTCAAATTGGCCCGGTCTATAGTGACCCACAATTTTTCGGTGCCCCAAACATCCACAAAGGCATCATAGACCCGTTGGGTCTGGCGGTTGTTCCAAAGGTGTTGGTGATTGTAGACCTCGACCATACCCGTACCTGCCAATTCTTTCATCTTCATCTCTGCACGTGGAGCCGTGTACCAAGTCTCGGTGTTTTTGGGGTCTTTTTCCTCAAATTCCCATAAAAAATCAGCGGTCGCTTTTGCCTGTGCTTTAGGCACTGCATTTTTGATGATGACATAGCCGTTTTCAATCCAGAAATCCCAATCGTCTTTCGATAAAATCCGAAGGGGTTTACCGTTGGAGCCGTCGTTCAATTGCTGTTTGCTGCTCGTGGCCGTGGAAGGATTGCCCGGAATTTCTTCATGGGCCTTGTTGGCCATTTCGATTTTCTCTTCCTCGTTCATAGACAGTAAGTTATAAAAAAAGGAGCAGTATTTCTTGTTGATATACACTTAATGGGTAAATTGTGGATATTAGAGTGTGCTTTATAACCATTAGAAATCTTAGTCAAAAGAGACTGGCATGAAAATCAAAGGCTCAATCGACATCAATAAGCCAAAATCCTTAGTTGCTGAACTGTTTGCCGACCCAAATAATCTAAAGGAGTATCAAGACGGATTTCAGAGAAAAGAATTGGTCAGTGGACAAATAGGACAAGATGGTGCCGTTTCAAAAATGTACTATAAACACGGTAAACGAGAGATGGAACTGACAGAGACGATCACTGTTAACCGACTACCTGAGTCTTTTGAGGCAATATATCACCACGAACACATGGACAATACCATGAAATGCACATTTGTCTCGATTGGCGATAACAAAACACGGTACGAATACGAAGTTGACTACGTTCGCATGAGTTGGGTCATGCCAAGACTTATGGCGATTCTATTTCCGAGTGTGTATAGAAAGCAGATTGAAAAATGGATGAGACAGTTCAAAGAATTTGCCGAAAGGCAATGATTATGTTCGCCTGTTTGATTCTGTGTAGATTCTGGGTACAATTCACATCATGCCGTTGAAAAAGAAACCGCCCCGAGCTGTATTGCTACGGGGCGATTCCCAACTAAATAACCAACCAAAAAACTTATTTCTATAGTCGTAGACTATGACTATATCTTACATTTTTCGCTGTCGGGTCACCTTCATCTTTTTGTTTGTGGACTTTGTTCGCTTCTTGCCCACTTTATCGCCCGACTTTAAATACTGTAGAAAGCCCCTGCCACCAAATTCATAGATGGTCTCGCTTGCTACATGGTACAACTCTATGGTACCATCATTGATAACGTAGAGTTCAAAATAATCATTGCCCAAAAAATCGTAACCCAATGTTAAAGTTTTGAGCGTGGGGTCATCAGTATCAAAGACCTCATAGTCTCCCTCAAAATCCCATTGTAAATTTGGCAATGGGGTTCCCACAGCATCTATTGAGGATTGAAAATAACCGCCGTTGTCAGAGAAAAATCGCAAGAAATTCTCTTCATCAAATTCATTGACAGCACCCACCTCACTGGTATAGGTTTTTTCCCAAGCTTCATATTCTTGCAAGAAATAGTCCAGATTTTCATAAAAGACCAAATCATAATCGAAGTTGTTCCGTTGATAGCCTCTGAGAAAATATGAGGTATCTGAGCGTGGGTCATACAGTTCTATTGTATTGTTGTTAACAGCAAAAACCTCTAAAAACCAAAGTCCATCCACATCGTGGTCAATCTCGACCGCCCCCGCCAGTGTCGCAAATGAACCCACATCAATGCCAAAGCCGTTGCCCGTCTTGCCAATACCGACAATATTGTTGTTTGCGTAGAATACTCCCCTATCAAATGAAACGGTAAAAGCACTTTGCAAAAAAGGCACTTCGCCATTACCACGTGTAGCATTGATATCTACGTACCATAAATCGTAAGACTGTAACGCCTGATCCGTTTCAAAAGGAGATGCTGCAATAACGGCATCGTCTAAAATGACCTCGGTGTAACAAGAGCTCGCCAACATTGCAATGCCCAATAATCCTAAAAGTAATTTTCTTGCCCTCATAGTGTCTGGTTTTTCGGGATTCTATTTGGATAATGTCAAGCATTGTGCCAAAAAATATAACGTTTTGATAATCAGTAATTTATCTTTATGAAATGGATTTCAATACCTTTGAATTTTAACTTGACTGAATGAAACAAGACCTAAAAATCGCTGTTCTCGGAGGAGGAAGCTGGGCCACGGCCATCGTCAAGATGCTGACCGAAAACCTGGATACCGTGCATTGGTATATGCGCAATACCGATGCCATAGCACACATTCGAAAAGAAGGGCACAATCCCAATTATTTGAGTTCAGTCGAGTTGCACAACGAGTATCTGGTGCTCACCGATGATATCAATGAGGCCATCAATGCTTGTGATTGGCTCATTTTTGCCATCCCCTCTGCCTTTTTAGAGGAAGAATTGAAAAAACTGCGTCTTCCACTGAAGGATAAAATTATTTTCTCCGCCATCAAAGGCATCGTTCCCTCAAGCGGATTGATTGTGGGAGAGCATTTTCATAGAAAGTTTGATGTGCCCTTTAAAAATATAGGGGTCATCACAGGTCCATGCCATGCCGAAGAAGTGGCATTGGAGCGCTTGTCATATTTGACTCTAGCCTGTGCAGATAAAAAGAAGGCCAAAACACTGGGCGAACACTTTAAAAGTCATTACATCAATGTCAAAGTCTCTGAAGACATCATCGGTACCGAATATGCCGCAATGTTGAAAAACATCTATGCCATTGCCGCGGGTATTGCCCATGGTCTCGGCTATGGCGATAATTTTCAAAGTGTGTTGATGAGCAATGCGATACGCGAGATGAAACGCTATACCAAACGCATCCACAATATTGACCGCAACATTAATGATTCTGCCTATTTGGGGGATTTGTTGGTCACTGGTTATTCCACTTTTAGCCGCAACCGTATGTTCGGCAATATGATTGGCAAGGGGTATACGGTAAAAAGTGCCATGATGGAGATGACCATGGTCGCCGAAGGTTATTACGCCACCAAAAGCGCCCATGAAATCAAGACGACATTCAAGAAAAAGGTCAAAACCCCAATTATTGACGCAGTGTATGCCATTCTCTATGAGGGGAAAAATGCCAAAAAGACATTCAAGGCACTAACCGAAAAGCTGGATTAGTAATTATAAAGCTCCTCCCTTTAGACAAAGGGAGGAGTCTCGGCCAAGGGACGAGACGGAGGGTTTGAAATAATCTTGGTATAAGCGGAATTGCGATAACAAAACTCCCCGTCCCGCTATAGCGGGACACCCCTCTTAGACTTAAGAGGGGAGCCAAGATGGTTATATTTTCTCCCACTCCAGACAGAAAATCTAGTCGAACTTGATTGAGCTTACATACACCCAAACAATAAAGAATATCTGAAGGGGAATCCTGAACCATAGGTATATTGGGCCTTTTCCGTCAAAAGTGGCCTTCTGAAAATCAAGATGCTCCATAGCTGCCTTGATGTTTGATGGAAGTATTAGAATGAAAAAAATAATCAGCAACCATCCCGTCAGTACACGAATTTGACCTATCTGCAATCCGACTGCGGCAGCAATTTCGAGTACTGCAGTAAAGTACACCATTTCTTTTTTGAGCGGAATAAATTCAGGTATCATCATCGCCATACCATCGGGAAACATAAAATGCCCCATCGCCGCAAAAATCAACATGGCTGACATACCGATTCGTGCAGCGAAGGCCAAATCATAGGTTCCATTGATAATTTTTATAACTATGAGGGCCATCACCGAAACTCCCAAAAGAACAATAAGTGTTTTCATACTCTTGTTTTCCCTTTAAAATAATTAAGGATTGGTAGAATTGAAAACTTCTAGGACTAAATTATCATTAAGAACTAAGAAGCCTAGTCAGACATTCTGCGCTCCAACGAAAAGTCGGAATGCGTTTTCAATTCGTGCAGCATGGTTTCTTCAAAAGATTGCAGTGTTTCCGCATCGTAGCCAAATCCTTTTTTGAAATCATCCAGTAAGGGCTTTAGGTATTGGCGTACGCTGTCAATATCAAAATAAAGTCGGCCCGTACGACGGATAAAGAAATCCATAGGATTGAGCACCATTTCATGTTCTATGGCAAACTTGAGTTCAGCCCGTATCATACGTATGTCGGCTTCTTTGTTCTTGAACACTAGATAATGATTAAGTATCGTCTCGGTCTGTTTTCCGTAGGCGGTCACCAAATACCAAGCGTCATAAGCTGAGAATCCATCTTTTTTGATTCGGTCAAAGACCTCGTCAATATACCTCTTAACATGCTTGAACTTTTTGAAGTCGCTTCCGCACAACGGAATCTTATCAGTAGTACAATCCTCAAACTCAATATCGTGGTCTTCCTCAAATTTTTTGGCCACTCGATTGACCACACGCTCTGCCATTTTGCGATAGCCCGTCAACTTGCCACCAGCGATGCTGATAAGGCCCGTATCTGACGTGAAAATTTCATCCTTACGGGAAAGTTCGGAAGCCGATTTTCCTTCTTCATGGATCAAAGGGCGCAATCCTGCCCAAGAAGAGATGATGTCCTCCATCTCTAAATCGATGTCTGGGAACATGTTGTTCACTGCGGATATCAAGTAAATCGCATCGGCCAAATCGGTCTGTACATTGTCTTTGTCGGAATTATAATTGGTATCGGTCGTTCCGATATAGGTAATTTTTCCTCTGGGGATGGCGAACATCATACGCCCATCGGGAATATCAAAGTACACTGATTGCTTCACGGGAAGCTTTTCTCGAGGAAAGACCAAATGCACCCCTTTCGTCAAATGCAGGCGTTTACCCTTTTTAGAGTTATTGACACTTCTGAGCTCATCGACCCAAGGGCCTGCCGCACTGATGACATATTTTGATTTAATGTCGAACTCATTTCCCGTGGGAACATCTTTGACCTTGACTCCCGCTACTTTTTCATCTTGATATAAGAAATCGGTCACCTCGACATAATTCAATGCTTTTGCACCATATTGAAGGCTGGTCTTGATGTTTTCAATGGTCAATCGGGCATCGTCGGTACGATATTCTGCATAGTACCCCGCGCCGTTCAAGATTTTTTTAGGTAACAACGGCTCCAACTTCAAAGCTTCTTTTTTGTCGAGCATCTGGCGCTTATCCTCACCTGTTACCTGAGCCAGAATGTCGTACACCTTGAGTCCGATTGAAGTCAACCATTTACCATACGACCCCCCTTCAATTAACGGCAGCAACATTTTTTCGGGCAACACCAAATGCGGTGCCAACTTGTGAACGATGGCACGTTCTGAACCTACTTCTTTGACCAACCAAAAATCAAATTGCTTGAGATAACGGAGTCCCCCATGAATCAGTTTGGTGGATTTGCTACTCGTACCTGAAGCAAAATCGTTCTTTTCGACCAAGGCCGTTTTCATACCGCGGGAAGCTGCGTCAAGCGCAATACCAGCGCCTGTGATTCCGCCGCCGATGACGACAAGGTCAAATTCTTTCGATTTTAAATCCGTGATGGTTTCTTCTCGGTCGAGGTTGGAAAAGCGTATTGGGGCTTTCATCTGAGCAATTTTTTAATGGGTTCAAAGTTACGTAATCTGAAAAGGCCTTTCAAGGATGTCCTAACGCCTAAATTCATACTCCCGTTCAACCTTACAGATTCGGATTTTGTACCATGAATACCATTTCTCAATGCCAAGTTTCTGTGCTGCTTGATGGTCAAGATTCGTTTTCCATTTTGAAATGGCCTCGAGGCTGTCCCAATAACTGACCGATATGCCCAGCCCCGACCGAGCACTTTCAAAATCCAAAAAACCAGGCTGTTTTCTGGCCAAGGCTTCCATTTGTTCGGCCATCTCAGCATATCCATTATCATCCTCAGTTCGGGTATTCGTAAAAATAACAGCAAAATAGGGTTTTTGAAGTTCCATCAATTGATATACTCCTTTTCCATAAAATAATTGACCAGAGCTTCCTTCATCAAAATGGATTGTTCACCAGCTTTCAGGTTTGGCAGTTGCTCCTTGACTTTATAGTGGGGCCATCCCTCGGGATCAAAATAATCAAACTCATAGAACCCATAGGGTTCCAACAAGCGACAGATGGCAATATGCATGAGGTTTACCTTTTCATCCTTTTTGTACGATTTATGGTACTGCCCCAATTCTTGAAGGCCTACGAGATATATGATTCCGTCCAAATCCAATACATCACCATCGGCAAATTGGTGCGAAAGTTTCTGCACCAAAGCTACCCATCGTTCCTTTAAAACAGCATCCCTTGACATTGAAAAACCAAAACGTAAAGGTACAAAGCAATATCCTATATTTGAATCATGAGCTTTTTGGATATCGTTCTCGGCATTCTCCTTGTTTGGGGACTTTATAAAGGATTAAAAAACGGGTTGTTTGTAGAGCTCGCCTCATTGGTTGCCCTCATCGCCGGAATCTACGGGACTATCCACTTTTCATACATCGCTGCGGATTATCTTTCTGAAAATATGGATTGGAACGAACGCTACATCAAGATTACCGCTTTTATCATCACCTTTATCGCCATTGTTCTCATTGTGCATTTTGCGGGCAGGTTCTTGACCAAGATTGCAAATTTTGCCATGCTGGGATTGCTCAATAAAATTGCCGGGGGCATTTTCGGGGCATTGAAGATTGCCGTTATTTTGGGGGCCGTTTTGATATTTTTTGAAAGGGCCACCGCCTCAATGAAATTCATCAATGAAGAAACGAGACAAGAATCCATCTTTTACGGACCGTTAAAAGAAATAGGGGCATTGGTGTTCAGTATGGTTCTTAAAGAGGAGCCGAGCGAGACTTCAGAATAGCTTCACAACCGTTCTTCCCAAAAAAAATGCGTGACACCGAATATAAATCCGAGTTTAAAAGGTGGTCAGAAAAAAATTGGTATCATTGTTTTCTGCTGTTGCCATAACAGTATGAAGACCCCCAAATTCTTCGACCGAACTGACCATTTTAAAGAACATGAAGTATGAAAATGGCAGTATTGCGCTTCCTCCTCATAGCAGGAATAGTATTGGTTTCATCTTGCACAACTGAAGAAAAGAATCCTTCTGAAAGTATTCTAGCAGAAAATGTCATCTCTTTAGAGGTGCAATTGGCCGACTTATTAAACAAACACCGTGAATCACGGGGTCTTGGTGAACTACAACTTAACGTCATCGCCTATGAAGTGGCCAATGAGCACAACGACTACATGATTGCCCAGGGCAAGCTCAGCCATGACAACTTTAAAAACAGGGCCTCAAAAATTTACTCTGGCACCAATGCCAAAGAGATAGGTGAGAATGTGGGCAAGAATTTTCAAACTGCGGAAGAAGCATTGGATTGGTGGCTGAACAGTACATCACACCGAGAAAATATAGAAAGTGACTTTACCCATACCGCCATCAGTGTCAAAAAAGATGGCAAGGGCAATCTGTACTACACCAATATCTTCTTCAAATAACCTTTCGGCAGATAAAAATTTTATTCGCTTTTGTTACCTTTAAGAAAACAAAAGCACCATGCCAATACGCAAGCCCTTCAATCTTAATACATGGGTAGAAGAGAATCGCGATACCCTAAAACCTCCCGTTGGCAATAAAAATTTGTACAAAGATGCTGGCGATTATATTGTGATGGTTGTGGCTGGGCCTAACGCCCGAAAAGACTATCACTACAATGAAACTGAAGAGCTCTTTTATCAGTTGGAAGGCAACATCGAAGTACATGTTCAAGAAAACGGGCAAAAGAAAACGATGAAACTGGGGCCGGGTGATATGTACCTGCATCCTGCCAAGGTACCACACTCCCCTGTTCGCCATAAAGGTTCCATAGGTTTGGTGGTTGAGGTCAAAAGGGCCGAAATGAACGTTGATGATGGCCTGTTGTGGTTCTGTGATAGCTGCAACAACAAACTGTACGAGGCGTATTTCACGCTTCATGACATAGAAAAAGATTTTCTGAAGCACTTTGAGCATTTTTATGGCTCTAAAGAATTGAGAACCTGTAATAAATGTGGTACGGTGATGCCCGTTGATAAACGATTTATCGCCAAAGAAGAATGATACTGGCCGCCAAAATAGTGACCGTTTTTGTAGCACTGCTGCACCTCTATTTTTTATGGTTGGAGATGTTCGCGTGGACGACCAAGGCCAAAAAGGTCTTTAGAAAATTTCCAAAGGATTTGTTCGAACCAACAAAGGCGATGGCCGCCAACCAAGGATTGTACAATGGTTTTTTGGCAGCGGGATTGATTTGGGCTTTGCTGATTTCTGACCCTTATTGGTCGACCTATGTGGCCCTATTTTTCTTGGGATGTGTGCTGGTGGCCGGAATTTATGGTGCAATATCCGTCTCTAAGCGAATCTTTTATGTGCAGGGAATCCCCGCATTGATTGCCATTGTACTTTGGATTATCGCCAATTATGATAAGTTGGCGTATTGGACTTTCTGAGAGTTCTATTCTTTGTAGTTTTGTGCCAATTCTAACAATACCTTTTAAAAAAGTTACAAAATGTCCGTAATTGCCACAGATTTTGGAATTGAAAACGCCCTTGAAACATTAGGAATCAAAGAAATAAATGACGGCACTTCCACAGGTTCCGAAAACTTCGGTTCTGGTGAGCTTATTGAATCATACTCCCCAGTTGATGGCCAGCTTATCGGCAAGGTGAAAAGCACGACCAAAGAAGACTATGAAAAAGTCATGCAAGTGGCCACAAAAGCTTTTGAACACTGGCGTACCATGCCCGCACCGCAGCGTGGTGAAATTGTGCGCCGATTTGGTGAAAAACTACGTGAGCTTAAAGAACCTTTGGGCAAACTGGTATCCTATGAAATGGGCAAATCATACCAAGAGGGGCTGGGCGAGGTACAAGAAATGATTGATATCTGCGACTTTGCAGTAGGGCTTTCACGCCAGTTGCATGGTCTCACGATGCACTCTGAACGACCAGGGCATCGTATGTACGAACAGTACCATCCCTTAGGTGTAGTGGGTATTATTTCGGCGTTCAACTTCCCCGTAGCGGTATGGGCATGGAACACCGCTTTGGCATGGGTATGTGGTGACGTCTGTGTTTGGAAACCTTCTGAAAAGACTCCCTTATGTGGCGTGGCCTGTCAGCGTGTCATTGCAGAGGTATTGAAAGAAAATGATCTTCCCGAAGGTATATCGTGCCTTATCAATGGAGACTACAATGTGGGGGAATTTATGACCCAAGACAAACGCATTCCGTTGGTTTCGGCCACAGGATCCATACGCATGGGTAAGATTGTGGCGCAGGCTGTGGCCGCTCGATTGGGCAAATCATTGTTGGAACTTGGCGGTAATAACGCCATCATCGTCACTCCCGATGCCGATATCAAAATGACGGTCATCGGGGCCGTCTTTGGGGCTGTGGGCACAGCAGGTCAACGCTGTACCTCGACCCGACGGTTGATCATACATGAATCCATTTACGATAAGGTGAAGAATGCCGTGGTCGATGCCTATGGGCAACTGCGCATAGGCAATCCTTTGGATGAAAACAACCATGTTGGCCCGCTTATCGACACCGATGCGGTCAAAATGTATCAAAAAGCACTCGAAAAAGTAGAAGATGAAGGTGGAAATATCATTGTGGAAGGTGGAGTGCTCTCTGGTGAGGAATATGAAAGTGGATGTTACGTGAAACCTGCCATCGCAGAAGCTGAGAACAATTTTGAAATCGTACAAGAGGAAACCTTTGCCCCGATTCTGTACCTTATCAAATATTCGGGAAGCGTCGAGAATGCCATCGAGCTTCAAAATGGTGTTGTTCAGGGATTATCCTCGGCAATCATGACCAATAACCTTCGGGAAGCTGAGCGTTTTCTATCTGCTTCTGGTAGTGATTGCGGTATCGCAAATGTCAATATTGGCACTTCAGGGGCCGAGATTGGTGGTGCCTTTGGTGGCGAAAAAGAAACAGGTGGTGGTCGTGAGAGTGGTTCTGATGCTTGGAAAATCTACATGAGACGACAAACCAACACCATCAACTACACTACAGAATTGCCGCTTGCCCAAGGCATCAAGTTTGATTTATAAACCTAACAGGTTTTGAAAACCTGTTAGGTCTAAACTAGAAATAAAAATTCCCTGATTCCTTAGCTCCTTCATCCGATTGGGGTCGGACTGGCTCAAACAATCAGGGAGTTTTTACATGGTGCTAAAAGTATCCTTGTTCCGGATGCAGGGGCACCTTTAGTTGACTTGGGTATTTACTGATCTTTCATGCTTTCACTTTTTCTAACTGTGGGGGGCTCATCGATGGTCCAACTACCCCTCAACAGTGTTTGGGCACCCAAAAGGAGTACCAAGCCGCAAAAGCCAAAAAAATTAAGTATGGTGGTTTTCATAATGGTGTTTTAAAAATCTTAGTAATCCAATCCGAAATAATCCATGACTTCGTAATAAGACATTTTGGTGAAATCTACACTAGATGTTTTACTTGTAGTATTTGCGGGAACAGCCACATACTTAAAGCTAATGTCTACCCAATTGGTCGGGTCGGGTAACGCGCTTCCATCTCTTCTACGAGCCGTAATTCGAATATTACCTTCGGATATTCCGTTTACAACAAATTCAAACAATCCATCATCCCAAGGAACGATATAAATAACAGTAGGCTCAAAATCTAATCGCATATAAATCAAAACAGCACTGTTTTCAAGAGTATTGCTGTCAATTTCAGGAGCGGTAAGGTTTATCGATTGAGTTGATCCTCCTCCAGACCCCCAATCTGCATTTACAAAAGTGGTCCAATCGCTGACTATTATGTTGGCATTACCATCTTCACCGTTCATTCCATCTTGACCCGCCACCCCTTGTGGTCCTTGAGGACCAATTGCACCGTCTTCACCATCTTCTGGTGAGCAAGCTGTAATAATCAAGGCCAGCACTAATGCTACCATCTTTAAAAAGTTCATCATTGTTCTCATAATCATAAAATTTAACTGGTTGATGTATGCAAAATTATTTCATAAGACATTGATTACAAGTCAATTATATATGTTTGGAAGAAAAAAATGTATGATTGTGGTTATCTGCTGTATGGTCGGTAAATCATACCTTTTATAAAGATTGTTCTTATTTATAATGTAAGTAAGGACATAAAAAAACCACCTCCCTTTTGAAGTTTAGGGAGATGGTTTTTAACCAACTTAACTAACTCAAACTTATATCTTGAACCCTACCTCAATGCCGGAACTTTGTCGGGAGAAATAGGGCTTTTCATGTAACTTTTGCATAAAATTCCGTAAAATTTGGCCTACTAGCTTCCAACTTCTTATGCCTGGTCAATAAAATTGTACTATTGGTAATTTTTGCCGTGTCTTTGGCAATTCATTTTTATCCAACTCTTTAATAACCAATATTTAATTCCTGTTTTTTAACTTTTTTATAAGATTTTTAATAATTTGTGCTTCTTAACACTAATTATTACTAAAATGGGAAGAAATCTTGCCTATCTGATTGGTATCATCGTTACCATTTTGATAGGAATTTATTTTTACAACAGCTGCTGTAATTGTTGCAATGGCACTGTTGATGACAAAGACCCGGCACAAGAAACCCCTATCGCCAATGAACCTACGGCAACTTCGTATCCTTTCGCTTTGGCAGATGGTGATTTTTTGTATGAGGTCAATGACAACTTTAACTTTAATGTTTCATCGCCTTCCTTTCTTTTACCACTTTCTGATTCTGTAAAAAAAGGGGTCGCTGCATTGAGCGACCATCTCTCGACCAATGCTGAGCGGGTGGTCAACATTATCGGATATTACAAAGCTGATGAAGAGAACACCACTGCATATCCGAATCTTGGCATTGCACGTGCAAACTCGGTCAAAAACCATTTTGTCACCAGTGGCATTTCATCAGCACAGATCAACACCTCTGGCCAGTTGATGGATGAAATGATTCCTGAGGAAGGAATATACCTTGGGCCTGTAGCCTACGGCATCGAGGCCAAAGACTCAAATGCCGATGAAGAATTACAGGCACTGTACGATAAGATAAAAGCCAATCCACTGGTGCTATATTTCGAAACAGGGCAAGCTTCAATCAACCTTTCTGCCGAACAACGGCAAAAAGTTGCGGATATCTCGCGTTACCTCGATAAGGCCGTAGATGCCTCATGTCTTGTGATCGGGCACACCGATAATACGGGCAGTAGGGCCACCAACATCAAGCTTGGGCAAGATCGTGCCGAATTTGCCAAAAACTATTTGATGCAAAATGGTATCGTCGAATCTAAAATAGAGGCCTCATCTGAAGGCCCTGACAACCCAATCGTAAGCAATGGCACCGAAGCTGGTCGCGCAAAAAACCGTAGGGTCGTCGTCACTTTAAACTAATAATAGTAACTATAAAATTTTTAAAAATGGATTTCGAAAATATGAATATGTGGTGTTGGTTGATTCCTCTGTTGACCGGCCTTCTTTGTGGAATCATTGGGTACTTTTGGGGCAAGGGCAGCAGCACCGTGGTTGATAATTCAGATGAGCTCAAGTCACTAAGAGACAAAAATGCCAAGCTACAGGCCGATTTAGATGCCTGCAACAAAAAGCTGACATCAAAGACTTCTTCGGCGTCAAGTGGGGTTGCTTCTTCACTTGCTCGTGGTGCAGCCACTGCAGTTGCCTTTGATGCCAATGCGGCAAAAGCGGCTTTCGGCAAGAAAATCAAGCAAGACGACCTTAAAATTGTAGAGGGTATTGGCCCAAAAATCGAGCAGTTGTTCCATGACCATGGTATCAAAACTTGGAAAGCACTTTCTGAGGCTGCCGTTTCAAAATGTCAAGAGGTGCTTGATTCTGGTGGTGAGCGTTATCGAATTCACGATCCAGCATCATGGCCCATGCAGGCCAAAATGGCCTATGAAGGCAAGTGGGCAGCGCTTATTAAATGGCAAGACGAGCACAAGAGTGGTAAGTTTTAACTATGACCAACCTGAAAACGGGGCCAACCATATTCGGTTGGCCTTTTTTTTAAACTCCTTTAGACTTTTTGCGTTTTAGTGAAAATCAAGTGTTTTTAGCAAATGGAAAAGGTCTAAAGAAGTTCTATAACATTCCGTTGGCCTCGACCCATTTGAACCGATACTGCTCTTGGCCAAAGCTCATACGTTGCGCAATGCGTTCGAGCCTTTCTGGCAATTTGACCAAATAGTCGCGGGCCTTTTCTGCAGACTCCGATAGTGAACGCAGATTCTCAATGTCCCAACTGGCATTCAGTTTTTTTAAGATGTCTATATAGTCCTGGGCCGTATATACACCCAACCGTTGTGCACAGTCAGAAAAAAGCTCAAATGCTTTTCCGGCACTCTGGCCCGACTCCCTCAAAAAATGGGCGGGCATCACGATTTTCTTTTTCATCATATCGGCAAAGGCCATAAGCATTCCGCTGGGATCCTCACCAAAAATGGTCTTCACAAATTCACTATAGGCCAGATGGTGCCGCATCTCATCGCCCGCAATGATGTTGCACATTTTTGAAAGTGACAGATTGCCTTTTTCTTTTGCGAGTTTACCGACTCTCTTATGTGATATGTTCGTGGCGAGTTCTTGAAACGTTGTATAGACAAAATTTTTATAGGGGTCTCGGTCCGTACCGATGTCAAAACCATCATTGATGAGGTGTTGCGTGGTCATTTCTACTTCACGCATGTTCACCCGCCCTGATAGATACAGGTATTTGTTCAGTACATCGCCATGGCGGTTCTCCTCGGCCGTCCAAGCCCTGACCCATCGCGACCAACTGTTTCCCTTTTCGTCGTGCTGGTCAATGCCTTCAACATCCATCAGCCATGATTCGTATGTCGGTAAGGCTTCCTCGGTGACGGTATCGCCAACCAAGACTACCCAAAAGTCGTAACCGAGCTCTTTGGCCTCTTCCCTGATTTTGTGCACTTCATCAAAAAAGCTGTCGCTTTCCGAATCTGGCAAAAAATCGCTGGGCTGCCAAATGGTTTCAATGGGCATAAGAAATTGCTCCATAAAGCCATCTACTTGGGGTTCAATGGCCTGCATCACCTCTAAACGTATATTTTTCTCTGGCACGGTTACCTTTTTTACAAAGGTGTCCATAATATTCGAGACTGTTGACTGTAAAGCAGTTAATTTCTACCTCTTTCCCCCGAATATTGTGTGTGAACAGGATCACTTTGCCAAAATTCCTTGGTTTCGACATCCATCATGGTCAGAGGCCCTTTGAACGCTGCTCCAGTATCCACATTCCAAACATTGGCTGCTTTTTTGGGTTCTGCCATCCCTGTTTTCGAAATTGGGGTGTGGCCGATAAAGATTTCGTTGTAGTTGGCCAGACGCTTCGGATAGTTCGTATCACCAGGCGCCAATCGATTGCCGACGGTCTGTGCCAGCTCCCACAGGGTTCTGTCCCAATAAAAATATTCTTTAAAATATTCATATTCCACCCCCTTGAGGTTTGTAAAACCTGCATGTAGAAATAGGCGGTTTTCATCATCCAAGTAATAGTTTTGCAATGACTCATAGAAGTCAATATGGGTTTCCCACGTACGCTTGTCCACTTTCAGATAGGATTGTCGGGTAGCCTCGCCCCCATGCGCCAGCCATGTCGGGTTTTCAATCTGGTTTTTCAGCCAATCTTTGCACAACTCATCGTGGTTGCCCCTGATGAAAATACAATTGTGGGTCTTTTTAAGCTGGATGAGATAGTCTACGGTCTCGACCGCTTCGCTCCATCCATCCACATAATCCCCCAAAAAAATCAAAAGGTCTTCATGATTTACTTCAGCCTTTTGCAAAACTTGTTCGAGTGCCCTTAAACCAGAATGGATGTCACCAATAACCAATTTTCTCATTATACAGAAACCCTTGAATTTTTAAGCAATCTATTCATTTCAACTGTGTGCAAACCTCAGTTAAATCAATGAAAAAAGCAAAGTTTTGTCAGAGCAAGATTTGATCAGTGTATTTCGTCGAAAAATCATAAAATTTTCTTAACGACTCCGATTTATTTGATATTTTAAAAGCTTTCTAGAACTACTAAATCCACCGAAAATGAAAACACTTTTACCCAAGAACAATCTATGTTCTTTTTTAACGCTTGGGCTTCTGATAGGATGCTTCCAGTTATCGGCCCAGCAATTGCAAAAACAGTACCAGGGCCCGCTCAACAAGGGGCATGCACTTTACAAGAGCACCAAAATCTACGACAGTAAAACCGGGCCAGTGGGCGTCAAGCCGAAGCGCATCGGCGACCGTGCCATCGACCGATGGATCTATGAAAAAGGAATGCTTCAAAATCCATACACCCAAGAGATTCCTAAAAACATTCACCAGGCAGAGGCCCTTTTCTCAAAGAACATTCCGGCGAGCAAAATGGCTACTGAAAACCAGACCTCTAAAGGAAGAAGCAGGGTTGGTACCTACAGACCATGGGGCAATCGCGGTCCGGGCAATGTGGGCGGGCGCACCCGTGCACTGGCACTCGATAGAAAAAACGAAAACATTGTTTTTGCCGGGGGTGTTTCTGGCGGCTTGTACCGCTCGACCGATTTGGGACAGACTTGGGACAAAATCACCCGAAATTTCCAATCGCCCAGCATCACAGCCATCGAACAAGATCCAAGACCGGGCAAAGAAAATATTTGGTACTATGTGTCAGGTGAACGCTTTGGCAATTCCGCCTCAGCATCCGGCGCTTTCTATCAAGGTTCGGGCATCTACAAATCCCTGAATGGCGGAAAAAACTTTTTTCTTTTGAGAGACACCAATGACAACGATGTCACTACAATTTCAGCCTTTGACATCATCAACAGTATCGAAGTACATCCAAAGACTGGTGATGTTTATGTGGGCACTTTTGAGGGAATTTACCGATCCAGAAGAGGATGGGGAAATTTTGAGCCTGTGCTATTTGGTGGATTCAATGCCAACTCTGAGGTCATGATAACCCCATCTGGTAAGATATATGCCACACTGGATACTATCGGGGAAGAAAACGCTGGTTTCTATGTAAGCAGCAATGGCGTTGATTATGATAACATTACACCCCCTGGCATTCCTCCCACTTTTGGCAGAACTGTGATGGCCTACGATCCGTCGGATGAAAATCGGGTCTATTTTTTCTCCTTCAACTTTGGCCCCGAATCTGAGGCATTTCTTTGGAGGTACCAGGCCGATGCCGCTACACCTGAAGAGCAGTGGGTCGATCTAAGTGCCAATTTGCCTTTGAACCTTCCCGGTATTGCCGCGGCCCTAAACCTACAAGGAGCTTACAATATGGTGATCGAAGTACATCCCACCAATCCCGATATTGTCTTTGTTGGAGGAACGAATCTATACCGATCTTTTGACGGTTTTACCACTCCCGTAGGACTTGACTCCCGTATTGGTGGCTATACCATTTTTGCAGATTCGTTTGCATTGTATCCGAATCACCATCCCGATCAGCATAATATGGCGTTCTTGCCATCAAACCCAAATCGGGTGATCACGGCCAATGATGGCGGGGTGCAAATCACGGAAGATATTACCCAAACGGAAGCCCCTGTAGAATGGACTTCCTTGAACAACAACTATATCACCACCCAACCCTATGCCATTTCTTTTGACCCCGAAGCCAATAGCAACGACCTTTTGGCGGGTTTTCAGGACAATGGTACGTGGTTTACCGATTCTGAAAGTTTAAATGACCCATGGATTGAGGATTTCAGTGGCGACGGCACCTACAATGCCATTGCCGACGGTGGCCTCACCCGCTATGTTTCTGCCCAGTTTGGGGTAACCTTCAGGTTTAATTTTGATGAGGATGGTAATTTTGTGTCTTTTACCAGAGTACAGCCTGCAGGTGCTTCTGGTTTCAGTTTTGTGGCCCCCTTTATTTTGGATCCCAATAATGACAACATCATGTACTACCCTGCAGGCAACGTGATGTGGCGAAACGATAATCTCGACAATATCCCGTTGTTTTCAAATGCACTTGCTACGGAAGGATGGAACCAACTATCGCAAACCGCTGTGCCCAACGGTGCACAGATCACCGCATTGGATGTTTCGACCTTCCCGATAGCGAACACTTTATATTACGGCACGCAGGATGGTCAGATCTTTAAGATGGAAAATGCCAATCTCGACGGACAAAAAGTTGAGGATGTTTCCACGGGAAGGGGACTCCCTCCTGGCAATGTGAACAATATCTATGTCGATCCAAAAAATCCAGACCGTGTTTTTGCCGTGTTTTCGAACTATAACATCCCCAGTGTGTTCATGACCCGTGATGGTGGTGAAACTTGGAAGGATATCAGTGGAAATCTTGAAGAAAACAGAGATGGTACGGGCAACGGCCCTTCCGTAAGATGGTTTGCCATGTTGGGCAAAAATAATGGCTATTTTGTGGGCACCAGTACAGGACTCTATTTTACAAGACAACTTCAAGGAAGAAAGACCTATTGGAGAAGAATCTATCGTGTTGGCGATAATGTCATTCCACAGGTAAGAACCCGAAAAGATGGTTTTGTGGCCGCAGCAGCACATGGTAACGGAGTATTCAGTGCCAATTTTTGGGTTGATGCACTGCCCGAACCAAAGTTGAGCGTTGCCAACCTTATTGATGACATTACCTTGCCGATAGGTTTTCCTGAGACGGTGACCATTGATTTGGAGCAGGTGTTCGAGAGCACTCGAAAAAAGGCTGATATCAACTATGAACTTACTAACAGTAACCCAAGTTTAGTCAATGCAGTTCTCGACGGCAGTACGTTGAGTTTTACCATAACCTCTGGGCTGGAAGGTTCTTCGTCCATCGGTATCATTGCCCGTTCTGGCCGCGAAAAGGTTTCGGAAGGCTTTAAGGTCAATGTGATAGAGCCCGCTATTTATGAGCAGGTTGATGCAGCGGTCACCAGCAGCCCATCGCAGTTCTTTCTTGATTTTGGTGGCTTGGCGCAATCGGCTGACGATTTTATTGTTCCCGAAGGAAGTACCTGGAAAATCAACCGGGTGGTCGCCTTTGGTGCTGCAAACAACAGCCCTATTTTAGACAACGTTTCCGTATCGATTTATGCTGATGCAGGAGGCGTGCCAGGTGATGAAATCTACAGCAGCGGTGATTTGACACCGATTTCTGACCCATCTGATACGAATTTGAACATAGAACTGCCTGACGAGGTCGAACTCACGTCGGGAAGCTATTGGTTATCCGTTTATACCAATTTGGCCTTTAACCCCAATGCGACGCAGTGGTTCTGGTTCAAGCAGGCACAGGTCATCGGCAATGAGAGTGCCTTTAGGGATGTTCTGGACCTTTTTGTCACAGGTGCCGTTGATTGGACACCCCAGAGCCAATCGTTGGGGGGCGCGCCAAGTGACCAGATCTTCCAGATTTTTGGAATGGTCGAAAATGCCACAGAGGCTGCAGACGAACCTTTGATTGCCGCCTCTGAAACCAATGAAGTTCTTAGCAATAATGAAGCCGTGGAGCAAAGTTTGGCCGAATTGAACACCAATGTATTGGTTTCTGTCTGGCCCAACCCATCGAGCCAAAATTTTGAGTTCACAATGATTGAGGCCCAAGATCAAAAGGTTACGACCCGTATCTATAATATTCTCGGACAATTGGTTCATGAAATTAAAGACCAAGACACGTCAAGATCTTTCAACTGGAATGCTTCCAGAAGTCCGGCAGGGGTTTACTTTGTGAAAATCTCAGGCCAAAAGACCAACAGTAGTTTTAAACTGGTCAAAAAATAAATTGATTAAAAGGCGCTTCAAATTTGAAGCGCCTTTTTAATCTAATCGTATGTTCTGAAACGTATATAGTTTCAAACCCCTTATTATGAAATTATTTTTAATCTTGCTTTTGGTAATGGTAGGCAATTCATGTACCGAAAAACAGATGGGTGAGAGCCTATCCCCAGAAAACGATTCCACTATTGATATTGGTGAAGATGCCCCGCAAGAGAGCCAAAATCCCAATGAAATTGTACTGACCGCTTTCGTCATAGAAACTTTTGATGCCAAAAAAGAAATCTGCGGACAGGAAAAGCAAAATGTAGTCGCTGTCAAAATTGACCGTATCGTTTCACACGGCCAAGGCATCGTCAACCTGCCCAAAAAAGACCAGGAGCTATTGGTGCATTTTTTGGTGATGAACGAAAAACCTGAAGAAAATCAAAAGTTAGCGCTTACCGCACAAGAATCACTCTGCGCAGATGCCTCTAAAACATACTTCACCATATTGAAACACGAAATTTCGGAGTAGAGAAAATAAATTTCTGACTACATTTAGCGATGCAATCATTGATGATTAGATGAAAAAAGTTTATTGCATTGGCGAGTTGCTTATTGATTTTGTCGCCGAAAATCAGGGCAGTGATCTATCAAAAGCAAATCATTTCACAAAAAAAGCCGGGGGTGCTCCGGCAAATGTGGCCTGTGTCATCGCAAAACTGGGCGGTAAAAGCGCATTCGTAGGATGTGTGGGCAATGACCCCTTTGGAAAATTTCTTTTGAATGTCTTGAAAAACGAAAAAGTTGATGTTTCATTGGCGCAACAATCAAAAACTTTCACGACACTTGCTTTTGTTTCTCTGGCGGATGACGGTGAGCGTGATTTTGTTTTCAACAGAGGTGCGGACAGGGAACTGAAATACGACTCCACCATCAAAAAAGGATTTGAGGGCAACCTGATTCACTTCGGGGCGGCAACGGCGCTATTGGGCGGCCCGTTGGAGGAAGCCTACGGTCATTACCTCTTCGATGCGTTGACCAAAGACTGTTTCATCAGTTTTGATCCCAATTTCAGGATTGATCTTTGGAAAGAGAACGAAGCTACATTCATCAAAAAATGCCTGCCCTTCGTTGAAAAATCACATCTGTGCAAGTTCAGTTTGGAGGAGGCACAACTGTTATCCAAGAAAAATACCGTTGAGGATGCATGTCAGAAATTGCATGAGGTAGGCGCGAAAATCATCACGGTGACCCTTGGCAAGGAAGGAACTTTTGTAAGCACCGAGAAAAAACAGGGTGTTGTTGATAGTATCGAGGTGAACCCTGTGGATACGACAGGTGCCGGTGATGCTTTTATAGGATGCCTACTCCACCAAATTGCCCAGTTGAACAGTTTTCAACGTATTTTTCACGAAAGCGAACTGCTTTTCAATATGGTAAAAAAAGCCAATAAGGCCGGGGCCTTGACCACCACAAAATACGGGGCGATTGCAGCCTTGCCCTCCGAAGCTGATTTGGCAGAAGCCTAATTGGCGTATCGTACTTTTCTGAGAATACGAAACGACAGTTTTAGCGATTGGTACAATTTTCTATCATAATTTTTGATAATGGGCCTCGCAGCCTCCATCTGCTCTTTGGCTTCTTCAAAACCGTTCAGATAGCAAATGAGATACGTATCGGGTAAATACGAAAGGTCTTGTTTTTCTGCTGGGGTCAACCGAATGTCTTTGGCTACTTTTTGAACCAACGCATTGTTGGTGTTGAAGATATGGTGCAATGTTTTTTTGTCGTATTCAGGGAATTCAAACACCAATTTGCTGTCAATTTTATAACTGCCATTTTCTGAAAAAGTAATGAGTACCTCTTCCAAAGGATAGTATTTCTGTTGTTTGCCCAATCCGAGTTGTACATATTCCAACGTTGAAAATGTGCTGTCATCATAATGTATCACCACTTCGTCCAGTGTAGAGTAAAACAGTTTTACCTGTTCATTGATGAGTTCAATATCAACCCGCGAGTAGTAGGTCTTATCACCCACTTGTTTGGTATTGCCAGCCCAACAGACCACAAATTGCTCTTTAAAAACTTTGTAATTGCTGGTCAAATCAGCATGTCGGTTGTTGATAAAGTCGATGACACCATCCAACGTCAGTTCAATGTTGTTTCGGGCATGCTGTTCAATAGTGGCAACTTTGTCTGAATTGATGTCTTTCAGTTCAATGTCAAATGCTTTGGGAAGACTGATGCTTCCCTCACGGAAAAAAACCGCGCCACCATAATACTTCCAGATGTTTTTTCGAAGGGCGCAGACCTTTCCATTTGATTTTATGGTGACCAAACCGACCACCTTTCCCTCAGGCAAATGCGGAAACGGAATGTTCTCATAAGCAATCAGGGGTGGATTGTCCAAATAGGCATTGACCAGATTTTGAATTTTGCTGTCATCAAAAAAATCGACCCCGATGATTTTATTGTCCTCATCCTCAACTCCAACGACGATATATGAGTTGTTCTTGGGATTGCTGTTGGCCAGCGCACAGACATGCTTTAAAAATTTTGCCTTACCCTCTTTTTCGCCAATGGAGATAAATCGTTTTTTATCATAAAAACTGTTCTCATCGTTATGGGCGAGCAGGTTTTTGACAAGAAGGCGTTTATTGATCATGGCCTTTTTCTGACTATTGTCGAACTCGCCTGTGCCGTGGGCATGACCACCAAATCGGCAATGTTGACATGCGGTAGTCGGGTAATGGCAAATAGGATGATTTCTGCAACGTCTTCAGGAAAAAGGGGTTGGTAACCTTGATATACTTTTTCAGCCCTGTTGGCATCACCTTTAAAGCGAATGTCACTGAACTCGGTTTCCACCAGCCCCGGATTTATAGCTCCCACTCTTATGCCGTGTTCGTTTAAATCAATGCGCATGGCTTGGTTGATGGCATCTACCGCATGTTTGCTCGCACAATACACATTGCCTTTGGGGTAGACCTCTTTGCCTGCTGTTGAACCAATATTGAGGATATGGCCTGACTTTCGCTTCACCATACTGGGAATAATGGCCTTGGTCACATAAAGCAGCCCTTTGACATTGATGTCGAGCATGGCATCCCAATCATCAAGACTGCCCTTGTCAATGGGGTCAAGCCCATGGGCATTGCCCGCATTATTTATCAAAACGTCGATATTGGAAAATGGTGCTTTCAGTGATTCAATGGATTTCGTTACCGCTTCCCTATCACGAACATCAAAATTCAATGTGGCAATCTCGGTTTTTCTACTCAGTGTTTTTTTTAAATCATCCAAACGCTCTTGTCGTCGCCCACAAATCACCAAACGAAAGCCTTCTTTGGCCAATCGTTCGGCGGTGGCTTTTCCGATACCGCTTGTAGCCCCTGTGATCAATACAGTTTTTGACATCTTTCTCTTTTAAGGAACCCTTCGGCCATTACTGGCCTCCAATAAAATGAACCAGTCTTCCAATTCCAAATCCATCTTTGTGGCCTCCATGGCAGCGGTCAACCGTCTTTCGTTCGTGGTGCCCACTACAGGATAGACTCTAGCCGGATGTTTCATCACAAATGCCAACAATAATTGGCTCTCATCGGCATCGTACTTCTCACTCAATTGGGCCATGGCTTTAGCAATGTCGCTGGTGCGTTCATTTTTTTCATTGAAGTACCCTCCTAAAGGGCTCCATGCCATGGCCATTCTACCATGTGCCATGCAATCATCAAAAGTGCCGTCGTACATGGGTTCACCATGGGTCAGTGAAAATTCAACCTGATTGCCTGAAACCGGCACATCAGTTTCTAGCAATGCAATTTGCGAAGGAGTAAAGTTGGAAACCCCGAATTCTTTGATTTTTCCATCTCTTTTCAAAATCTCCACAGCTTCAGCGATTTCATTGGGCTGCATCAATGGGCTTGGCCTGTGGAGCAGGAACAAATCAACAAAATCAGTTTGTAGTTTACGTAATGATTCTTCGGCCGACCAGATAATGTATTCTTTATCGTATTGATAGTGTTTTACTTGATTGCTTCGACCTCGTGTCATTTGAAGGCCACATTTGGTAATCAGTTGAATTTTGGTTCTATCAATCCCGCTATCTGCAAAAGCATTTCCGAAGAGCGTCTCGTTTTCATAATCTCCGTAAATGTCGGCATGGTCAAAAGTGGTGATATCATGGTCAACACAGTGGTGCATCAAGGCGCCCATTTCCTTTTTTGAGAGTTTCTTGCCCCAACTGCCCCAAGTCATGGTTCCAGCGATGATTTCCGAATATATTTGAGTGTGTTCCATAGGCAGCCGAAAGTATAAATTTAATCCCTTAAAACCTTCACAAAACTGGGGTTTACACGGTTTTTTTAACCAATAATTAACAGCACGATCCTAAATAAATTTTCATTTTGCGTGCGAATTAAATTGCTCATATAAATCAAGTTACGAAAGAGTTCCCTATGGATGAAAATACTACGATGGATATTGGTGCGGTGAATGAGAAAATAGCGGAGGAAAGTGCTTTTATTGATTTGCTGACACTTGAAATCAACAAGGCCATTGTCGGCCAAAAACACATGGTCGAACGCTTGCTAATCGGTTTACTGGGCCAAGGCCACATTCTGCTCGAAGGGGTGCCTGGCCTAGCTAAAACACTGGCCATCAACACCCTGTCGAAAGCTGTCAAGGCCAGCTTCAGCAGAATTCAGTTTACACCCGATTTGCTTCCTGCGGATGTCATCGGAACCTTGATCTACAACATCAAGGAAAATGATTTTTCCATCAAAAAGGGCCCCATCTTCGCCAACTTCGTGTTGGCTGATGAAATCAACAGGGCTCCCGCCAAAGTACAATCGGCACTGTTGGAGGCCATGCAGGAGCGTCAAGTGACCATCGGTGATGAGACCTTCAAATTGGCCCCGCCGTTCTTGGTCATGGCAACACAAAACCCCGTGGAACAAGAAGGCACGTATCCCCTGCCTGAAGCGCAGGTAGACCGCTTTATGCTGAAAACGGTCATCGACTATCCAAAACTCACCGAAGAGCAATTGATCATCAGGCAGAACCTGAACGGCGGCACAGAGCCCATTAAGCCCGTGGTCACCACTAAACAAATTCTAAACGCCCAAGAAGCGGTCAAAAAAGTATATATGGACGAGAAAATCGAAAAGTATATTCTCGACCTGGTTTTTGCGACCCGTTATCCCGACAAATACAACCTCAACAACCTTGCCCCCTTAATCAGCTTTGGAGCTTCGCCCAGGGGAAGCATCAACTTGGCGAACGCCTCAAAATGCTATGCGTTTATCAAACGAAGGGGGTATGTCGTGCCTGAAGATGTTCGTGCCGTGGTCCATGATGTGCTGCGACACCGAATCGGCATCACCTACGAGGCAGAGGCAGAAAACGTGACCACCGAAGAAATTATCAACCGAATCGTCAACGAGGTAGAGGTACCATAGTTAGTTGTGTCAGTAAATCAGTAAACAGTGGGCAGTTCACCTTCAAACGAACGGTTGCAACTTTTACTGATTGCTTCAAACTAATTGCTGTTTACTATAAACATGGATACAAAAGAACTGCTAAAGAAGGTTCGCAAGATCGAGATCAAGACCCGGCGTCTTTCCGATCATATTTTTGGGGGTGAATACCATTCTACCTTCAAAGGTCGCGGTATGACCTTTAGTGAAGTCCGGCAGTACCAATTTGGCGACGATGTACGCAGCATTGACTGGAATGTCACCGCACGCTACAACGAACCTTTTGTCAAGGTTTTTGAAGAAGAACGCGAATTGACCATGATGTTGATGGTCGATGTGAGTGGTTCAGAGCTCTTCGGAACGACCAACCAGTTCAAAAAAGAGGTCATTACCGAGATTTCGGCAACCTTGGCCTTTTCGGCCATGCAGAACAACGATAAGGTAGGGCTGATCCTGTTTTCAGATGAAGTAGAGCTTTTTATCCCTCCAAAAAAAGGAAAAAGCCACGTGCTACGTATTATCAGGGAGTTGTTGGAGTTTACCCCCAACAGCACACAGACCAACATCGGCGAGGCATTGAAATTTTTGACCAACGTAATGAAAAAGAAGGCCATCGTCTTTGTGCTTTCTGATTTTATCGCCGATGGTTATGACAATACGCTCCGTATCGTGGGCAACAAACACGATGTCACGGGCATTCGAGTGTACGATGAGATGGAAGAGGACATTCCGAATTTGGGTATGGTACAAATGCGGGATGCCGAAACAGGGCAATTGCAATTGGTCAATACCAGCGCCAAGAGTGTGCGTCGCTCATACTGGCAGTACCACCAAGAGCGGGTCGATTATTTTTCGAATGCCTTTACAAAATCTGGCAGCGGTACGATTCACTGTCGGGTCGATGAAAGCTATGTCAAAAAGTTGTTGGGCTATTTTAAGCAAAGAGGATAAATGAAGTGCGAAGTGCGAAATACGAAGTGCGAAAAAACTAAAAGTCAGAATTCTTGGTTCTTGGTTCTTGGTTCTTGGTTCTTGCTATTTTTCGGAGTTTCTATAGCAAATGCTCAAAATAAAAGTACAATTGAGGCACAGATCGACACGGCTTCCATTAAAATCGGGGAACAGATCCAATATAAAATAACGGTCGAGACCGATTCAACCAATGTAGTTTACTTTCCTGAAGACCAGACCTTCTCGCCTTTGGAAATGGTCGAGGCATTGACCATCGATACCACCAAAAACAAAGACCGCATGACCTTACAGCGTATTTATGCGCTGACGCAGTTTGACAGCGGTTCGTACACCATTCCACCGCAACGGGTGGCCATTAACGAAGCACCTTTTTTGACCGATTCATTCAGAATCCAGGTCGCAGACGTGGCCGTTGACACCACAAAACAGAAGCTGTACGACATCAAACCTTTGATGGAGGTCGAAAAAAGCAATGCCAAATTATGGATGACGATTCTTTTTGTACTACTTGCCCTTTTGGTCATCGGTGCTTTGGTGTATTGGTTCTTTTTGAGGAAAAAACCGCTGACCGAAGAAGAAAAAGTTGCATTGCTTCCAGCCTTCGACAGGGCAATGCTGCAGCTCAAGGAGCTTGAAAATTCAAGGTATCTCATTCAAGACGAATACAAAAAATACTATTCTGAACTTACGGATATCGTCCGTTCCTATTTGGAGGAAGATGTACATGTCTCCGCATTGGAAAGTACGACCGACCAATTGATCACCAAATTGGAGTTGCTGAAGGATGCAGGAGAATTGGAACTGGAAGATGAGACCATCACCCAATTCAAAAAAGTATTGCGAACCGCCGATTTGGTCAAGTTTGCGAAATCAAAACCCGCCACATCCGTAGCCGAGCAAGACAGGGCCGCGGTAGAGCAAATCGTTCGAAAGACCAAAGAGGCTCTGCCCGAGCCCACCGAAGAGGAGTTGCTACTCAATGAAAAATACTTGGAGGAAATGGCCAAAAAGAAACAGCGTAAGCGCATTTACATCGCTGCTGCGGTATTGGCCGGACTGATTTTCTTCGGTGGTGCATTTTCAATGGCCTATTTCGGGGTCAAAGATGTAAAGGATACCGTTTTTGGCTATCCCACAAAAGAATTGCTTGAGGGCGAATGGGTCGCCAGCTCGTATGGCTTTCCGCCCATCGATATTGAAACCCCCAAAGTGTTGTTGCGCCAGAAAGCCGAACTGCCCAAAGCACTCGATACGTTGGTGGCCAGTCACCACGTTTTTGCCCATGGCAGCTATGTTGGCCTGTTTTCAGTGGCCGTCAGCTCATCTACCTTCAAAGAACAGGTAGATCCCAATTTTGAGGCGGCCGTTGGATCGATGATGGCAACGCTTGAAGCCAATGGGCTCAGAAATATCATCCCCAAACAAGAGGAGTTTTTTACCAAATCAGGGGTACAGGGGCTCAAAACTTATGGTTCTGGGCAAATGCAGACCCCCGAGGGCAAAAATTCCAAAAAGTTGAAATACTCCATTCTCACTTTTGGGGGCAAAGGTTTTATGCAGCAGGTCATCATGACTTGGGAAGACGGCGATAACTACGCCGAACAGATCGTGCAACGAATTTCGGCCTCGGTCGATGTCAAAACACAGGTGTAGCATGTTAGAAAACGTAGAATTTGCCAATCCGCAGTTTTTCTGGTTGCTATTGTTGCTTCCCCTGGCCATCGTATGGTATATTTTTAAGCGAAAGCAAGAGACGGCCTCATTGCGCATTTCAAGCGTAAAGGCTTTTAAAGCCTCCCATTTTCTGTCCAAACTGAAACCGTTGCTGTTGGCATTGCGGTTGTTGGCGCTGGCCTTTATCATCACCGCTTTGGCACGACCGCAGACCGAAGATATTTCCACCCGCACCAAAACCACTAAAGGTATTGATATTGTCATGGCCATTGATGTCTCGTCAAGTATGCTGGCCCGCGATCTAAAACCGAATAGGCTAGCCGCATTGAAAGATGTGGCCGCCGACTTTATTAAAAAACGGCCCAATGATCGCATTGGGTTGGTCGCCTATGCTGGGGAGAGCTATACCAAAACGCCCATCACCACCGACAAGTCCATCATTTTGGGAGCGTTGCGTGAAATCACCTACGGGCAGTTGGAAGACGGTACTGCCATCGGCATGGGCCTCGCCACATCGGTCAACCGCCTGAAAGAGAGCAAGGCCATCAGCAAGGTCATTATCTTGCTCACCGACGGGGTCAACAACTCAGGTTTTATCGAGCCACAGACCGCAGCAGACCTGGCAGTAGAATTTGGCATCAAGACCTATACCATTGGTTTGGGCACCAATGGCAATGCGCTGACCCCTATTGCATACAATCGTGATGGTTCGTTTCGGTACGGCATGCGACAGGTTGAAATTGACGAAGCACTTTTAAAAGATATTGCCAAGGTTACGGGCGGTACCTATTTCAGGGCAACTGACAATGAAAAACTCGAAGAAATCTATGATGAAATCAATAAGCTCGAAAAGACAGAGATAGAAGAGTTCAAGTACTATCGGTATGAAGAAAAATTCCGCCCATGGATTTTTTTGGCAGGGGCTTTGCTATTGTTTGAATGGGCACTGAGGGCCACGTTATTTAAAAGTTTTATCTGATGGATTTGGTACAATTTGATGAAAAACTGTATTTCTACCTGCTGGGCATCATACCCGTGGTGATACTGCTTTTTTTGATGTTGCAGGTCTGGAAACGTAGCAAGCAACGGCAATTTGCCTCACAGCGGTTGTTGAAACGATTGGCCCCCGACAAATCGGCCTTTAAGGGAACATTGAAACTCATCATTTTTCTTTTGGGAATCTCTTTTTTGGTTTTGGGGCTGGTGAATCCGAAAATCGGAACAAAGCTGGAGACCGTCAAACGTGAAGGGGTCGATATCGTTTTTGCTGTAGATGTTTCTAAAAGTATGCTGGCAGAAGACATCGCGCCAAACCGATTGGAAAAAGCCAAACGCTTGGTCTCTGAAATCATCAATCAATTGGCCAGTGACAGAATTGGCATCATTGCTTACGCAGGTCAGGCGTATCCGCAATTGCCCATAACAACTGACTATGGTGCGGCCAAAATGTTCTTGCAGGCCATGAATACCGATATGCTTTCGTCACAGGGCACCGCCATCAATTCGGCCATTGATTTGGCGACCACATTTTACAATGATGAAGAGCAGACCAATAGGGTGCTTTTTATCATTTCTGATGGGGAAGACCATTCAGGCGGCACAAGCCTTCAGGCTGTAGAAAATGCCCTAGAAAACGGGATTCGGGTTTTCACGATCGGTGTGGGGAAAACCAAAGGGTCACCCATCCCCATCAAAAGAAATGGCGTTGTTGAAAGCTTGAAAAAAGACGCACAGGGTGAAGTGGTGATCTCTAGATTGAACGAACCGGTTTTGGCAGAATTGGCCGACATTGGCAACGGATTGTACATTAACGGCTCAAACACTGAAGAAGCGGTAGAAATCATAAAGGAACAGCTGAACCAAATGGATAAAAAAGAGTTTGAGGCCAAGCAATTTGCTGAATACAAAGACCAGTTTCAGTGGTTTCTGGGCATCGGGCTTTTCTTTTTATTTTTAGACATTTTCTTGTTGGATAAGAAGACGGCATGGTTGAAAAAGTTGAATCTTTTTAATGAAAATGACGATGAATAAGATAGGATGGATTGTCTGCTTTTTTCTTCCCTATCTCGTATGGGCGCAAGAAGAAGACGGGGCACAAATCAAACAGGCGCAAAAAGCACTCACTGAATCAAAAAACCTGACCTGGGAGGCCAACAAGGAACTTACCGAGAACGATTTTGTGGCCGCAGAGGGCGATTACCGCCGGGCCATATCAAAAAGCGACGAGAACGTTGCCGCCCCCTACAATTTGGGCAGGGCCTACTACAACCGTGAAAATTATGGCGAAGCCTTTGGAAGGTTCAAACAGGCTGGAGAGAAATCAGATGCCAAACCTGAAAAACACAAGGCATTTCACAATATGGGCAATGTGTACATGAAGACCAAAGAGTATGAAAAGGCCGTTGAGGCCTATAAACAGGCACTCAGAAACAACCCAAACGACGAAGAGACCCGTTATAATCTGGCACTCGCCAAAGAAATGCTGAAGAAACAGCAAGACCAGCAGCAGAACGACCAGAACCAAGACAACAAAGACCAGCAAAACGAAGACCAAAAAGACCAACAACAGAACCAAGACCAGAACAACGAAGGCGAAAACGACAAAAAAGACGACGGCGAGCAGAAAGACGACCAAAACAAAGATGAGGGCGACCAAGGTGACCAAGGTCAGAACAAGCCTGAAGAAAATAAGGAAGGTGATGGGGAACAAAAGAAAGAACAAGAACAAAAACCCAACGATGGCAACGAACCTGATCGTGAAAAAATGCCCCGGCCCAACCAGCTTTCAAAGCAGCAAATAGAAAATCTGTTGGAGGCCATGCAAAACGAAGAGAAAAAAGTACAGCAAAAAATCGATGCCAAAAAAGTCAAGGGCAAGAAAATCAGAAACGAAAAAGACTGGTAATGTTGCACGCCTGGCGAACATATTTGTTGTTGCTTCCACTGTTTTTTATGACGGCTTCCATCGTTGCGCAAGATGATGAAATTACCTTCGGGGCCAAGTTGAGCAAAGATAGGCTCGGTGTCAACGAACGTCTTCGGGTCGAATTCACCATGAACAAAGACGGTGACAATTTCAATCCCCCAAATTTTGAAGGTTTTAAGGTGGTCATGGGGCCTTCACAATCCATCAGTTCGTCATGGATCAATGGCAAACGATCCTTTTCAAAATCGTATTCCTATATTCTGGTGCCCACTGCCCAAGGCAGCTTCAAAATTGGCCAAGCTACCATCGAAATCGATGGAAAGACCTATAAAACATTGCCCCAGAGCGTAACGGTTACAACTGCTGTTGACAACCCCAATGCGCCAAGAACCGCCGATGATGTGGCCGACGAAAATCTGCACCTTGTGGCAGAGGTGTCAAAGGTAAGTCCGTATTTGAACGAAGCGGTCACCGTGGTCTATAAACTGTATGTGAGCCCCTCAATAAGCGTGACGAATTATCGGCCTTTGGACAATCCGAAATACAACAATTTTTGGAGCCAAGACATCCCCGTGACCAAGTACAACACACAGAATAGTACGTATCAGGGCAAACCTTATCGCAGCGTAATTTTGAAACGTGTGGTGTTGTATCCTCAGAAATCAGGGAAATTGGCCATCGAGCCCCTTTCATTGGAAATTTTTGTGGATGTGCCCACGAACCGCAGGGATTTTTTCGGGGGAAGAATTTACAAACAGGCCAGCAAAACGGTCTCTGCCGGAAGAAGGACGCTGAACGTGAAACCATTGCCCGTAGATGGAAAGCCTGCAAATTTCAGTGGTGCCGTTGGTGATTTCGATTTTAAGGTATCGACCAGCAAAACCTCGCTCAATGCTTCCGAATCATTACAAGCCACCGTTGAGGTAGCCGGAAAGGGAAATCTAAAACTGTTTCAACTTCCCGAGCCTGAACTGCCCAGTGCATTGGAGGTCTATGAGCCTGAATTTGAGGAAAAAGTGCGCACAACACTTTCAGGAATGGAGGGAAAAGTGGCGAACAACTACACCATCGTACCTGCTTTTCGGGGCAAGTACCCGATACCGGGCATTTCGTTCAGCTATTTCAATCCGAAGACCGGAAAATACAATACGCTGAATTCCGGTGAAATTACCATCAATGTGAAGGAAGGCCCGACAGACAATGCCACTTCATCCACAGGTACAGTTACCAATAATTCAAAATTTGTGGTGCCTACCACCGAGCAATTTCATTTTCTCAAGCTCAAGCCCAATCTCACCACAATCAGCAATAATTATTTCTTTGGGTCCAGACGTTTTTATCTTTCGCTATTATTGCCCTTGGCATTGATTCCTCTGGTCATTCTACTTTTCAAGAGAAGAAAGGAACGAGAACAAGATGTAGAAGGCAATAAAGTGAGAAGGGCGAACAGGCTGGCCAGAAAATATCTTTCAACGGCCAAAAAAGAATTGGGCCACAAAGAAAACTTTTATGTTGCCTTGGAACGGGCATTGCACAACTATTTAAAGGCCAAGTTAAAAATTGAGACCTCTGAGTTCAGCAAAGAGAAAATCGCATCATTGCTCAAAGAACGAAAAGTGGATGATGATACCATCAATGGTTTCATTGAACTGCTGAAAAATTGTGAAATGGCGAGGTACAGTCCGTTTTCTAATGTACAGATGCAAAATGACTATGACAAAGCGAGCGATATCATAAACCGAATTGACAAACAGGTATGAGTAAGAAGCGCATATCCATAGTATTGGTCGTCGTATTTGCCCCGATACTTCTTTTTGCACAGAACGAGGTGCTTTTCAGCAAGGCCACTGATGCCTATAACGAGGGAAAGTATGTTGAGGCCATTGAGAGCTATCAAAAGATATTGCGAAACGGCGAGCATTCGGCTGCATTGTACTTCAATTTGGGCAATGCCCACTATAAATTGAACCAAATAGGACCGAGCATCTACTACTATGAAAAAGCACTGTTGCTCGACCCAAATGACGCTGAAATCAAGAACAATCTGGGTTTTGCCAAAAATATGCGGCTGGATGCCATTGAGCAAATGCCGAAAACCGTGATGCAGAAATTGTACGACAACACCGCGGCGGTATTGTCTTTTGATGGTTGGGCAACAACGGCCATCGTCTTTGTCATTTTATTCGTTGCACTATATCTGGCCTATTATCTCTTTCGCTACTCAAACTACAAACGTATTGCTTTCATTTCAAGCATGACTGGCTTGGCGCTGGCGATTGTCGCCTTGACTTTTGCCTACTTACAGTTTCAAAAGTTTAAAAATGACAACCCGGCCATTATCTTTTCAAAAGAGGTCAGGGTCTTAGCCGAACCCAACAAGAGAAGCCAAGAAGTGTTCACGCTTCATGAAGGCACCAAGGTCAACATTCAAGATACGCTCGAAGACTGGCAAAAAATCAAGATTGCCGATGGCCAAACGGGTTGGCTTACTTCAGAAAACCTTAAGCAGTTGAAGGATTTTTAAAAAGATTTAACACCCTTTGCAAGCATTACTGTTATTTTTGTTAAAAATTGAGTTGTTGAGGGCACTTACTTTTCATATTGTCATTGTGTTATTAACCTGCTCGGTCTTGGCACCCTCGTTTGTTTCGTTGTTTGATTCAAATGTTGAAACGGCATGGGTGATGGATTCAAGCGACGAAGAAAAGAACAAGAAAGAAGCTGAACCTGATACAGAAAAAAAAGAACTCTTTATAGAAAATGCTTTGGGCACACGAACTGTCTTTTATTCCAGCGAATTTCCCATTCACAACTTTTATCTTTTCAAGAATTCTGAAAGTAATGTAGCCCTATTGCTACGACCGCCCGAAACAATTTGAATTGCCTTTTGCTCTTAATCTTTTTTCCAACCGCTTTGATAAAGGTCACACGACCAAGAAAAGTTAAACTTTAGTATTATGTTCAAACATTTAAAAAAAGACTTACCTGCAAGTATAGTCGTATTTTTTGTTGCAATTCCATTATGTTTGGGAATTGCCCTTGCCAGTGGTGCACCATTATTTTCCGGACTGATTGCCGGAATTGTCGGTGGAATCGTTGTCGGCGCATTGAGTGGTTCCGAGATTGGCGTCAGTGGCCCAGCGGCAGGTTTGGCTGCCATAGTACTCGCGGCTATTTCTACACTCGGTGGCTTTGAAAACTTTTTAGTCGCCGTAGTACTTGGTGGAGCAATCCAAATTTTATTCGGCGTACTTAGGGCCGGTATCATCGGATATTATTTTCCATCATCGGTCATCAAGGGCATGTTGACGGGTATCGGTATCATCATCATCTTAAAGCAGATTCCACATTTTTTTGGTTACGATGCCGACCCTGAAGGTGATTTTGCCTTTTTTCAAGTGGATGGTGAAAATACGTTTTCTGAAATTATCAACGCCGTGAACTTTATCAGTCCAGGGGCAACGGTAATCGCACTAATTGCACTTGGTATTTTGATTCTTTGGGAAAAGGTTTTGAAGAAAAAAGCTAAGATTTTTGAATTGGTACAAGGTCCTTTGGTAGCGGTAGTCGTCGGTATCATTTTTTATTTGGTTACCAAAGGCAGCGATACCATTGGCATATCACCCGAACATTTGGTGAGCGTTCCCGTCCCGGAAGATGCCGCTTCTTTCTTTGGACAGTTCAGCAGCCCCAATTTTGCTGTGATTGGTAAACCACAAATATGGGTGACGGCCTTTACCATTGCCTTGGTGGCCAGTTTGGAAACCTTGCTATGTGTTGAGGCTACAGACAAATTAGATCCTGAAAAAAGGGTGACTCCTACCAATAGGGAGTTGTTGGCACAAGGTGCCGGAAACATGATTTCAGGATTTATTGGAGGCCTGCCCATTACCCAGGTCATTGTGAGAAGTTCAGCCAACATCCAATCTGGGGGGAAAACCAAAGCATCTGCGATCATACATGGTTTTTTCCTT
Source organism: Allomuricauda sp. d1 (assembly GCF_039592695.1). Lineage (NCBI taxonomy): Bacteria > Pseudomonadati > Bacteroidota > Flavobacteriia > Flavobacteriales > Flavobacteriaceae > Allomuricauda > Allomuricauda sp. d1. The sequence goes on from NZ_JBBUTK010000003.1 coordinate 490,066, forward strand.
TTGATATCCGTGATTTTAATTCCAACAGTGTTAAACATGATTCCGCTTTCTGTTTTGGCTGCAATTTTGTTCTTGGTAGGTTACAAATTGGCGAAACCAGCACTATTTAAAACAATGTTCAATTTGGGTTGGAAGCAATTCGTACCTTTTATGGTAACCGTGGTCGGTATCATTTTCACTGATTTATTGATTGGTATTGGTCTGGGGCTTGCAGTGGGTATTGTGGTCATATTGATCAAGAGCTATCAAAACTCTCATTTCCTTCATATTGAAGAGAATCACGTAGGTGATAAAGACCTGATCAAGATGACGCTCGCCGAAGAAGTCACCTTTTTTAACAAAGGGGCCATTTTAAAAGAATTGGACAGTATTCCTGAAGGTTCTTTTTTAGAGTTGGATGTAAGAAAAACACGCTATCTAGATAACGACATCATTGAGATTTTAGAAGATTTCTCAACCAAAGCAAAAAATAGAAATATCAACATTAAATTGGTTTCTGATAGGGGTACAGTTGAAAATCCTGAGAGTTATATTGAATTTTTCAAACTAAGACCTAAAACCGCATAAAAAATATAAAATGATAACACAGACGAAAGAAACGCAGGCCGCCCTTGATTCACAAGGTGCCATTGTTTTGTTGAAAGAAGGCAATGCACGGTTTGTCGAAAAGAAAATGGAAAACCGCGATTTGTTACAGCAGGTTCGCCAGACCGCAACAGGGCAATATCCTTTTGCTACCATTTTGAGCTGTATCGATTCCCGGGTATCTGCTGAACTGGTTTTTGACCAAGGTGTCGGCGATATTTTCAGTGCCCGAGTTGCTGGCAATATTGTCAACGAAGATATTCTCGGAAGTATGGAATTTGCCTGTAAATTGGCAGGCACAAAGGTTATCGTTGTATTGGGGCATACCGCCTGCGGTGCGGTCAAGGGCGCTTGTGACGATGCCAAATTGGGTAATCTCACCATTCTTTTGCACAAAATAAAGGCGGCAGTAAGAGCTGTCACCCAACCCCAAGACGAAGGCCAAAGAAATTCAAAGAACTTAGAATTCGTCAACGAAGTGGCCAAGAAAAATGTTCAATTGACCATTGATGACATTCGAAGCTTGAGTCCTGTTCTAAAAGAAATGGAAGACAATGGAGAAATCGCCATCGTAGGTGCCATGTACGACATTTCAGATGGTAGGGTGCATTTTATGTAGTCATTCGAAGTAAGATTTGTAGCATAAAAAGCCAATGTTAAAACTGCATTGGCTTTTTTCGTCCTCACTATTTTGATGGATACCTTTACGCAAATAACCTTGGGGCAAGCCCAAGAGATATAAAAAGAAATCCTTATCATAAATTTCGACACAAGTGTCGGAGTATTTTAAATCTCAACTATTGAGTAAAAAAGTAAAATTTTTGGCACTTTCAGAATTTCCAAATGACTCAGGGCCCATTTACCTAGAAACTGTTGAGGGCCGTTTTCCCGTTGAACCATGGAACACCTACAGCAACCTCATTTTTGTGGCCATTCTTGTTTATTGGGGCTTGAAAGTCTATAAAAATCCGAAACAATATCAGTTTTTGGCTTGGGTCTTTCCTATCATAGCCATCAGTTATGTAGGCGGAACCATATACCATGCCACTCGAAGTGCAGAACTCTGGTTGTTGTTAGATTGGGTACCCATCATGGTGCTCTGCATCGCTTTGATCATCTATTTTATATTCAAGATTGTGGACCAATGGTGGCAACGTTTGCTTTTTATGGTCTTGCTTTTCGGAGCTTCTTTTTTACTTCGGATATTGCCCTTGCCAAACCAGCTTCGTATTTCATTGGGCTACGTGATTACAGCGATGACGATTTTACTGCCCATCGTCTGGTATTTGGCCAAAACCCATTGGAAAAATGTAGGGCCAGTGCTCATTGCCTTTGCCATTTTTGCATTGGCAGTATATTTTAGAAGCATCGACAGACAAGAGATTTTGCCCATGGGCACCCATTGGCTCTGGCATTTTTTGGGTGGTATTTCCGTACATTTTTTGATTGCCTACATTTATAGGGACAATTCACTAAATTTGTCCGCTCGCAACGAAAGCCGGCCATGATCGATACCATCAAAGAACATATAGAGAACGTTGAAAACTTCAATGCGACCTCTAAAGACGAAATAGAGGCGTTCCGCATCAAATATCTGGGCAAAAAGGGGCTTTTGAACGAATTCTTTGCCGAGTTCAAAAATGTGCCCAATGACCAGAAAAAATTATTTGGTCAGACCATCAATCAATTGAAAACGGCAGCAACCGAAAAAGTCAACGGCTTAAAGGCAGCTTTGGAACACCAAACTGAAACCGCAGGAAAATATGGTGACCTCACCCGCCCCGGCAAACCTATAGAGATTGGTTCAAGACATCCCATATCCATAGTCAAAAATCAAATCATCGATATTTTTTCTCGAATTGGTTTCAATGTTTCTGAAGGACCTGAAATTGAAGATGATTGGCACAATTTCACTGCATTGAACCTACCAGAGTACCACCCGGCTAGAGACATGCAGGATACTTTTTTCATTCAGACCGACCCTGATATTCTACTGCGTACGCACACCTCAACGGTTCAAGTACGCTATATGGAAAACAACAAACCGCCCATACGAACCATCTCCCCAGGGCGTGTCTACCGCAACGAGGTGATTTCGGCACGTTCGCACTGCTTTTTTCATCAAGTCGAAGGATTGTATGTGGACAAAGATGTTTCTTTCGCCGATTTGAAACAAACCCTACAATATTTCACCACCGAAATGTTCGGGAAGTCAAAAATCAGGCTGCGCCCTTCCTATTTTCCATTTACCGAGCCCAGTGCCGAAGTTGATGTGTATTGGGGGCTTGAAAATGAGATTGATTATCGCATGACGAAAGGTACGGGCTGGTTAGAGATTATGGGGTGCGGCATGGTCGATCCCAATGTTCTGAAAAATTGTGGCATTGACCCTGAAGTGTATTCAGGTTTTGCCTTTGGTATGGGCATTGACCGTGTAGCCCTACTGTTGCACCAAATACCCGATATTCGTTTGTTGAGTGAAAATGATGTACGGTTTTTGAAACAGTTTAAATCAAGTCTCTAACTTCAGCGCAGCGGAAATCCTTTCGCCGCCCACCATGGATGTACTTCTATTTCTAGCCGACCTGCTTTCACCATAGGGTCGAGATTGGCGAGGCTATCCGCCATTTTCAAGTTGGGTACATTGTAAATGGTAATACCGCGAATATCACCATCATCACCAAAAGGGCCTGAGATACTGGCATACCCGTCAACATACATCTTTTTTAGATGGGCCAAGTGAGCATTTTGTAGGCTGTCAAGCGTTTCTTTAGGCTGGTCCCGATTCGGGCCGGTCTTTAAAAAAGCAATGAAATACTGTTGCATCAGTATGGTGTCATTGGTTTCCGCATCAACATAATCAAAGGTTTGATAACCCTCGGCGGTAAGCTTCTCCTTGATTTCTCGAATGTATTTTTCCTTTTCTCCTTCTTCCGACACTGTCTGTTCCAGCCCCTTGGGTGCTTCTTGGCAAGCAAGGCCCAATAGCAAAAGAAGAACTGCTGCTTTTTTTAATCTTTCCATTGGTTATAGGGTTTTATCGCTAATTGTGAGTTGTAATATTTTGTTTCACCGGTCACCTCTTTGCCCAGCCATGGTGGTTTTTCAAAGTGTTCATCCTCATGTTCAAGTTCAATCTCAGCCAAGACAAGACCTTTGTTCTCGCCCATAAACTCATCTACTTCAAAAATATGATTTCCTTGTGGTACTTTGTGGCGTACCTTTTCGAGAATATGGCCTTCGCACAAATCAATCAAATTGACCGCTTCAGCATGGGGGATCCCGTGTTCCCATTCAAAACGTGAAGTGCCAGAGTCATTGCTCGCCCCTTTTATGGTCAAGTAGCCCTTTTCACCACTGATGCGAACCCTGACCGTGCGTTCGGGATGTGTGTTCAAAAAACCTTGCACCATTCGGTTTTGCACAGTGGCTTCCGCTTTGTACGCATCAGAGGTAACCAAAAATTTTCGTTCGATTTCAAGGTGCTCCATGCTTGGCCAGCTGTTTTATGGTTTCTGAATCGATTCGTTCTTCCTCATACCTATTGTTCGCCAACCAAATCATCGCCGTTGCAATATCTTCGGGGGCGATCATTCGATATTTTCGCAACGGCCCCAATAGTAGAAAATCCAAAACTCCCATTACTTTTTTAAAGAAAAGTTCTTTGGGCCTTTTCTCATCACGATGCCCGCCAATCAATGCGGGTTGAACGATATGCGTTTTTTCGATTTTCAATTCTAGAACGGCTTCTTCCATTTCGCCCTTTGTACGATTGTAGAACAATGAGCTTTTTGGGTCTGCGCCTAAGGCTGAAACAATCACGATGGTTTTTATGCCATTCTGCTTGCACAATTGGGCGGTGGCGATAGGTATTCCGTAATCAACCTTACGATAGGTGTTCAAATCTGGTGTTTTGGCTTGGGTACTGCCCACACAGCAGAACACCTCATCACCATGGAAATGGTCACTGAAATTTTCCAGCTTAAATAGGTCGCCCAAATGAGTTTCAAGCTTCGGATGCTGTATGCCCAACTTCCTTCTAGAGATGGCAACAATTTTTACGTAGCGTTCATCTTTCAAAAGCAAATCCAACAATATGCCTCCAACCAGTCCTGTCGCTCCTAAAACAATTGCTGTCTTTTCTTTTTTCTCCATCCTTTTAAATATACCCTAATTTTGAATATGGATTTTGATTTTCCACTCCGAAAAATCATTCATGTAGACATGGATGCCTTTTATGCTTCCGTTGAACAGCATGATAATCCTGAATTGAAGGGGAAACCCATTGCCGTGGGTGGTGGCTCAAAACGGGGGGTGGTCTCGGCAGCAAGTTATGAGGCCCGAAAATATGGGGTGCGAAGTGCCATGGCGGGCTATATTGCCCAACGCAACTGCCCCGATTTGATTTTCGTCAAACCTCGGTTTGACCGATACAAAGAAGTTTCGCAACAAGTACGGAGCATTTTTTTTGAATATACCGATTTGGTAGAGCCGCTTTCGTTGGATGAGGCCTACCTTGATGTCACAGAAAACAAAAAAGGGAATCCCTCGGCGACCCTCATTGCCAAGGAAATCCGTCAAAAAATCTTGGACAAAACGGGGCTGACAGCATCCGCAGGCATTTCCATCAACAAATTCATTGCCAAGGTCGCCAGCGATCACAACAAACCCAATGGTCAGAAAACCGTAAATCCGGAAGAGGTCTTGTCTTTTTTAGAAGATTTGGACATACGAAAGTTCTATGGGGTCGGAAAAGTGACCGCAGAAAAAATGTACAAATTGGGCATTTTCACGGGCAAGGATTTAAAAGAAAAACCGCTTGAATTTTTGGATGCCAACTTTGGGAAAAGCGGAAAGTTCTACTACAATGTGGTCAGGGGCATTCACTTAAGTGCCGTAAAACCACAACGCATTCCGAAATCGGTCGGTGCCGAGCGCACGTTCAGCGAGAATTTGAGCAGCGAAATCTTTATGCTTGAAAAGCTGGAGCATATCGCCGAAGAGCTTGAAAGACGTTTGCAAAAGTCAAAAATTGCAGGAAAAACCGTTACCCTGAAAATTAAGTACAGTGATTTCACCCTACAGACCCGCAGCAAAACCTTGCCCTATTTTATTGCCGAGAAAGCACTGGTTTTGGAAACGGCGAAAGACTTGCTCTATCAATCCCCATTGGAAAATTCTGTGCGGCTGTTAGGTATTTCGTTGGCCAACCTGAACACCGAAAAGAAAAAAGAACTGCCCAAAAAGCAAGAGACCATTTCTGTACAACTAAAGTTTGATTTTTAGAAAAATTTGCCAGACAGACCGTTCTGTTATAATTTTATGCACATGACCAAATCAAACATTGCCCTGCACATTGTCAAAACCGCCGGAAATCTTTTCTATGCGAACGGGTATAATTCTACCGGAATCAACGAAATCATCGAGAAGGCAGCTATTGCGAAAGCCACCCTTTACGGTCACTTTAAATCAAAGGAAGATATTTGCATTACCTATCTTGAGCTACGCCACACTGAATTCATTGCAGCTTTGAAGAATTATATCGACAGTAGAGTATTGGGGGCGCCCCAACTGCTCGCAATTTATGACCTGTTGCTTGAAAACTATCGAGAAAAAGGTTTTCATGGTTGTTGGGGCATCAAAATTTATGGGGAACTTCCGTCAGACAACGACAAGATAAAAGCTGTGATTCAACAGCAGAAAAAAGATTTACTTCTTTTTTTGGGTGAGTTGGTCCGCAGAAATTTTATCAATGTCTCAAACGCCGAGGTTGAGAAGATATCGGGTGGCATTTACCTGCTCTATGAAAGTGCCATCACAGAAAGTCATTTGCATCAGGCTGATTGGCCCATCCACCTTGCCAAAAAAATGGCAATTTCGTTGTTTCAGGGTATGCAAATGGTACAAAAAAGCCCTGGCTATTGACCAAGGCTTTCTCATGGCGAACATCGTGTTCTTTATTCAACCGTAAGTGTATTGTCAGTTGATGTTGGGTTCAAAGGGCAAAAATATACGTATTCGCCTTTTTCCAATTTGGTCGGATTTGACGTTTGCACTGCATCGGTCTCTACAGGTGCGGTCACATAAGCAGTCTGAATATGGTTTTCGGGTTTGCTGATGTCATCTCCTTTTTTTACCAAAACAAAGCCAACTTGGTGGTCTACCCCGCTGTTTTTAATTTCAAAAACATAAGTTCCTTCACTGACAGTCAGGTTTTTTTGGGTAAACTCCCCCGGTGTTTGTTCCAAAGAGATGGTTTCAACAGACTTGTCGGCCATCTTGTCTTTCATCATTTTGTCTTGTGCCTGTGATGCGAACACGGCACCGATAACAAAAACTAAGGTTACAATTACATTTTTCATTTTTAAAAGGATTTATAGTTATTACTGTTTTTCATTAGGCTTCAACTGCTTCCAACGGTTGTGCCACTGGAAAATCTACAGACACTTCGGTTGTGTTATTAATGTAGTTGGATATGGTCTTGTCTCCGACCAAAACGATGGTGTCAATAAGATTTTCCTTTGTCCATCCGGCATCAAAGAAATTGTCCAAAACCGTTGTATCTGTTTTTCCACGGTTCTCAGTAATGTTCTTTGCCAATCTTGCCAAAGCGTCAAGTTTGTTATCGAAAGATGCCCTACCAGCTCTTAGCTCCAATATCTGGTCTTCGGTGAAACCGTTCATTTTTGATATGGCGGTATGGGCAGAAAGACAGTAAAGACAGTTGTTGACCTCACTTACTGCAAGGTTTACCACTTCTTTTTCCTTGGTTTTCAAGGATGTTTTGGCATTTGACAGTGCCAAATAGTTTGCCAATGCATTTTCAGAATGTGCATAGGTGGCAAAAAGGTTGGGAACAAAGCCGACGGCCTTTTCTAAATTGTCGAACAGCGCTTGGTTGTTGCTGCTTACTTCTTCTTTTTTGGGTACATTGAATGTGCTCATAATAGTTGTTTTTTTAGATTAAAATTGATTTATAAAAGGTTTTTCGGCATCACAATAAAAGTCGTGGTGATGTCTCTCTTTACAGTGGCTTTCAGATACCAAGTGAATAGGTGTTGACCGTTTTATGGTACTCTTGAAAATCGTTATGAGATTGAATATTGATGGTGTTTTTGTATGCATCACTTGCTTGTTTTTGATTATTACAATGCAAAGATGAATTGAAAAAGAAGGCAAGGGTTAGGCACTATTTCCCGATGGCTTGCACAAATTTCCCTTATGCCGTCAAAGTTTTGTTTTCACGGTATTCAGAAGGGGTTTTCTCAGTCATTTTCTTAAAAAAGCGACTGAAATGGGCCGGGTCGTTAAAACCAAGCTCATAGGCGATTTCTTGGTTTTGTTTATCGGTGAAATGAATGAGTCTTTTTGCTTCCAACGCCAGCCGCTCCAGTATGATCTGCTGGGGTGATTTTTGATTGTAGATTGAAAATAGGTTCGATAGAGTCTTTGGCGACTTAAAGAGCATATCGGCATAGTCACTGACCTTTCTTTTGGTCTTATAATGTATGTCAACCAGAAAATTGAACTTTCTGATGGTATCAATTTGCTCATTCTTCAACGATTGAACAATATGCTGGTCTTTGGCAAGGCGGGTCGTCATGATAATGAGCCTTTTCAGAAGCATTTGCAGCATATCACCCTGTATCTTATCAGGGGTTGAAAACTCTTCTGCGAAGATTTCATACCATAAATCATAACGCCTTTTTCGTTCTGGAAGAATTGTCACTATGGGAATGTCTTGGGTGCCAAAAAACAGAATTCCGTTGCATGAGACTTCGCTGTCATGGTCATTGATACAGTAAAACTCACGGTTGAACAAAATCGCCGTGATGGGAAGTTTTGAGTCTTTAAACGAAACATGGTGAAGATAGGTCGTGGTGACCAGTTGGCCGGGTTTCAAGATAATTTCTTCGCTGTCAATCCTTAAAGAAGTTGGCTCGTCCTGTCTGTTCCATAAAAACTTTATGGTACCATCAGTGGTGGAAAAATCAGATTCGTGACCTTTTATATCATCGGTAAACCCAAGTACAGCCCCCAATTTCTTGTCGAGAAACTCTTTTTTCATTCCCTATTGTTTGATGCTCTACGGCTTAGTCAATCAAAGGTTGTGTTTCTTACACAGCAAAGAATCAAAAACTACAGCTCTCTATCTCGGTAACGCGAAGTGTATTTACCATCCCCTTGTCTTTGATGGGCATTGCAGCAAGGCTTACCAGCATGTCGCCCACGTCAAGAAAACCCTTTTGACATGCAATGCGGTTTACATCTTCAATGGTTTCATCGGTAGATACGTACCTGTCATAATAAAAGGCTTTTACGCCCCAAAGTAGATTTAACCTATTGAGTATGCGTCTATTTGATGTGAATACCAAAATATGGGCACTGGGCCGCCATGCCGAAATCTGAAAAGCAGTATACCCACTGTTCGTGAGTGTTGAAATAGCCTTGGCCTGAATTTCATTGGCCATTAATGCAGCATGATAACATACTGATTTGGTAATGTACCTTCTTGTTTTTACATGTGGGGGCGTCTGCGGAACAGAAATTAAGCTCGATCCTTCGACACTCTTTAAAATGCTCGCCATTTTTTCAATAACCTGAACGGGATAATTGCCCACTGATGTTTCACCGGAGAGCATTACGGCATCTGCGCCATCCATGACAGAATTGGCCACATCATTGACCTCAGCGCGCGTTGGTGTAAGGCTGGTTATCATGGTTTCCATCATCTGTGTGGCGATGATGACCGGTATTCTGGCCTTTTTTGCCCGAAGCACCAACTGTTTTTGAATCAATGGAACTTCTTGAGCGGGCACCTCAACACCAAGATCGCCACGGGCCACCATCAATCCATCGCAATACGCCACAATCTTATCGATATTTTCAACCGCTTCAGGCTTTTCGATTTTTGCTATGATAGGGATTTTGTGTTCGGAGTGTTCATCTATGAGTTTTTGCAAATCCATTAAGTCTTGACTGTGGCGCACGAAAGAAAGTGCAATCCAATCTACTTCTTGGGCAATCGCAAATTTGGCGTCCTCGATATCCTTCTCAGTCAAAGCGGGAAGCGAAATGTCAGTGTTCGGAAGGTTTACCCCCTTTTTTGATTTCAATGGCCCGCCTTGAAGTACTTTTGCCTTGACCTCATCCTTGCCATTTGCTGTCACAACTTCAAAAATCAATTTCCCGTCATCAAGCAAGATTCGTTCACCCGGTTTGACATCTTTTGGAAAATTATCGTAATTCATGTAGACCCGCTCGGCATTGCCTTCAAATGATTTTCCTGTGGCAAAAATGATTTCATCATCAGGTGCCACGACCACCTCTGAACCCATCACACCAACACGTAATTTTGGGCCTTGTAGGTCGGCCAAAATTGCAGTGTTCATGTCAAGCTCTTTGTTCAGTTCTCGAATCGTCTTAATGCGGTCGACGACATCATCATAATTGGCATGCGAAAAATTAATGCGAAAAACGTCGGTTCCGGCCAGAATCATTTCTCGCATGGTTTCTTTCTTGCTTGTGGCAGGGCCCAGCGTAGCCACTATTTTAGTTTTTTTCTTTGTTGGCATGTTAAAGTATTAGATTTTTTTTCGACTTTAATATCTCGGTATCGATGCCATAGGCGGTTAAAACCCCTGGGATTTCCTTTAAGCTTTTGAGCGTTTTATCGACCATTCCCGGAATTTCTGTTTCCAATTTTAAAAAATAGTCCACCTCTTTTCGCTCTTCAACCAGATGTCTTGAAACTGTTGCTGTCTCTTGCCCAAAAAGACCAATACTTGAATTGTTCGTCTCGGTTTTACAATGGTTGGCCACTAGCATCCAATAATTATCATTCACGTCATCAGACCATTCAAATGTGGCAAACCAAATGTCATCTTGTAGACACAGATCTTTTTTTCTTCTGGCCAATTGAAGCCCCATCGTTTTGTTCAAGTGATACGCCAACGAAAAATCGTGCACATCGGCGTGCACAGCAATAAGTTCGAAATCTTCAAAATAAAGATCAGCCGATATTCTATGGGTCGTTACCATTAAATAAATGCGAACGGTAAAGATAGCGTTAATACCCAAACTTGTGCATTAAGGATAATGGTTTTGGCGCGAAACACTCAGCGAAAACGTTTGAGTTTACCTTTTTTTAAAGTATAGGTTTATTACAGAACTCATTTAAACTTTTTCAATTGGCCAAAAAATCGCCCTTTTTTGCTTTAATCCAAAAAAATTAAATGAGTTCACATTTTATCTTGAAGCACAAAATAGGCTCTTTTAGAAGCTTTTTCTTCTGCTTTTTTCTTTGATGTGGCACGAGCTTTGGCCAAAATGCGCTCATCTATTGACAGCTTCACGGCAAAATGTTTGATTTCATCATTGCCCGTATCTTCATAAACTTCGTAATTGAAATCCTTTTTTTGCTTTTGACACCATTCAATGACAAGGCTTTTATAGCTGATGACCTTGCCTTCTAACTGTTCAATATCTACATAGGGTTCAATAACCCTATCATTGATGAATTTCTCACAGTAATTGTATCCCCGATCCAAATAAATGGCCCCCACCAAAGCTTCGAAAACATTACCGTGAATATTCTCACCAAAATGTGATTTCGGTATTTTGCTCTCAACATACTTAAGCAGGTTCAGGTCTTTGCCCAATTCATTCAAGTGCTTGCGGCTCACGATTTTGGAGCGCATTTTGGTCAGATAGCCTTCGTCGCCTTCAGGGACCTCTTTGTACAAATGTTTTGAAATGATGGTACCGAGCATGGCGTCTCCCAAAAACTCCAAACGTTCGTAATTCAACGGGTTGCCATCTTTATCCCTCTTGTTGAGGGAACGATGCAAAAATGCTTTTTTGTAAACACGCAGGTTTTTAGGCTTGAACCCCAAGATTTTCTTCATCCCCAAAAAAAAATCCCCATCCTTCTCTGGATGGGAATTGAATATTTTGGATGAAAACTTCATCGCGTTTTCTTCTTAGTTGATTTTTTTGAACAATACGCAGGCATTGTGTCCACCAAAGCCAAAGGTATTGCTCATGGCAACATTGACCTCTCTCTCTTGTGCCTTGTTCAAGGTCAGGTTCAATTTTGGGTCTATGCTTTCATCAACCGTCGTGTGGTTGATGGTCGGGGGAACAAGATTATGCTCCATGGCCAAAATTGAGGCAATTGCCTCTATGGCGCCTGCTGCACCCAATAAATGACCTGTCATTGACTTGGTCGAGTTGATGTTGATTTTGTGGGCGTGGTCGCCAAAAACCTCTGAAATGGCCTTTAGCTCTGCCACATCGCCCAAGGGTGTTGAGGTGCCATGGGTATTGATCGCATCAATATCTTCGGGCTTCATGCCCGCATTGTTAAGGCAATTCTCCATCACCTTAAAGACACCGATACCATCAGGATGTGGGGCTGTCATGTGATAGGCATCGCTGGATAGCCCCCCGCCTGCAACCTCAGCATAAATTTTTGCGCCACGTGCTTTGGCGTGTTCATATTCTTCAAGAATCAGGGCACCGGCACCTTCGCCCAAGACGAAACCATCTCGGGTGGCATCAAATGGCCTAGATGCAGTTTCAGGACTGTCATTTCTTGTGGATAATGCGTGCATGGCATTGAAGCCGCCCATACCAGCAATGGTCACTGCCGCTTCACTGCCTCCTGTGACTACCACATCACAGTGGCCCAGACGAATATAGTTCAGTGCATCGATCATTGCATTTGCCGAAGATGCACAGGCTGATACCGTAGTATAGTTGGGGCCCATAAAACCATGTTTGATGGAAATATTGCCCGGTGCTATATCGGCAATCATTTTAGGAATGAAAAAGGGATTGAAACGTGGCGTGCCATCGCCATTGGCAAAGCCAATGACCTCATTTTGAAAAGTCTCCAGCCCGCCGATACCAGCACCCCAGACAACTCCGACCCTGAATTTATCGACCTTATCAAGGTTGATGCCCGAATCTGCAATGGCCTCATCTGAAGAAACCAGTGCGTACTGCGCAAATGGATCTAATTTACGTGCCTCCTTACGATCAAAATAGTCCTGTGGGTCATAGCCTTTCAGCTCACAAGCAAATTTGGTCTTGAACTTTTCAGTGTCAAAATAGGTGATGGGCGCTGAACCGCTCTTACCGTTTTTGAGACCTTCCCAATAGGCTTTGATATTGTTTCCGATCGGGGTCAATGCGCCCAATCCGGTAACCACAACTCGCTTTAACTGCATTGTATTCGTATTTGACCTATTATCCCCATAAAATAAAAAAAATTATCCACGCAGCATTGCCGCATGGATAATTTAAAAACTTGTTAAGCAAACATAAATTACTTTGCTTCTTCTATATAGCTTATGGCCTGACCAACCGTTGCGATGTTTTCTGCTTGGTCATCAGGGATTTGAATATCGAATTCTTTCTCAAACTCCATGATAAGTTCAACAGTGTCCAAGGAATCTGCACCCAAATCGTTGGTAAAGCTAGCTTCAGGTACTACTTCGTTTTCATCAACACCCAGTTTATCAACGATGATGGCTTTAACTCTTGATGCAATGTCTGACATAGTGATATCGTTTTAAAATTTAATCGAGGGCAAAAATAACAAACTTTAGATTAATTACACCATTTGTCGATAAAATGTGCTGCTTGTTGTGGCATTATCATGTTTGGGTTTAACTTAGCACCGCATGAAAAAACTGGTCATTCTTGCTTCTGGTTCTGGCAGTAACGCTGAAAACATTATCACTTATTTTAAGGACCGTGACGTTGTTCAGGTAACCTGTGTACTGACCAACAAAGCCAGTGCCGGCGTTCTAAAGCGCTGCCAGCGTCTGGCCATGCCAGCCTTTTACTTTAACCGCCACGCCTATGACAACGGCCAATTGCTGAAATTTTTAGCTTCACAAGAAATTGATTTTATCATCTTGGCGGGTTTTCTCTGGAAAATTTCTGAGGATATCGTCAATGCCTATCCCAACAAGATTGTAAATATTCATCCGGCATTGCTTCCCAAATATGGGGGCAAGGGCATGTACGGAAGCCATGTTCATGAAGCGGTAAAGGCAAACAATGAAACCGAAACGGGTATTACCATCCATTTTGTGAATGAAAATTACGATGAGGGAAACATCATCTTTCAGGCAAGAACAAAAATTTCCATGGAAGATACTGCCGAAACCATCGCCGAAAAAGTGCATGCTTTAGAGTATGAGCATTATCCCAAAATCATCGAAAAGTTGTTGGGCAATGGCTAAAAAACCAAAATTTTATGTGGTTTGGAAGGGGAAACATCCCGGTATCTATGAATCTTGGGGTGATTGTAAAGCACAAATTGATGGCATCAAGGGAGCACAGTACAAATCTTTTTCCACTTTTGCCGAAGCCAAAAAGGCATTCAACAGCAATTATCTGGAATACAAGGGCAAGAAAAAAGGAAAGCCGGCGCTCTCACAAGAAGAGTTACTGAAAATTGGCGAACCCAATTACCATTCCATAGCCGTTGATGCCGCATCGAGTGGCAACCCCGGTAAGATGGAATACCAAGGGGTCGACACCAAGACCAAAAAGCGGCTGTTTCACCAAGGCCCCTTTGTAGAGGGCACCAGCAATATCGGTGAGTTCTTGGCCTTGGTACATGGCTTGGCCTTTTTAAAACAGAAGAAAAGTGACCGAATTCTCTACTCTGATTCGCGTATCGCCATCGGTTGGGTGCGAAAAAAGAAATGCGGCACCAAACTCAAAAAGAGCAAAAAGAATGCGAAACTTTTTGAACTTATAGAACGTGCCGAAGATTGGTTAAAGGCCAATCGCTACAACACGCCAGTCGTCAAATGGGAGACCAAGGCATGGGGTGAAATACCTGCAGACTTTGGGCGAAAATAGTTCTATAAATAACGGTATATTTGCACCAAAATTTGCTACATGAGCGAAGGCAAACTCTTGATCGTTGGCACACTGGCCTTTGATGCGATTGAAACTCCATTTGGAAAAACAGATAAGATTTTGGGCGGTGCCGCAACCTTTATTGGCTTGGCCGCTTCACAGTTTAAGGTAGATTCAGCGATTGTCTCGGTAGTGGGCGACGATTTTCCACAAGAATATCTCGATATGCTTTCTGATAGAAATATCGATTTATCAGGTGTTGAGATCGTCAAAGGGGGCAAAACCTTCTATTGGAAAGGCCGATATCACAACGATCTCAATTCTCGTGACACCCTTGCTACTGAGCTGAATACACTCGCAGACTTCAATCCTGTTGTTCCTGAAAATTATAAGGATGCCGATGTGGTCATGTTGGGCAATCTACACCCAAACATTCAAATGAGTGTCATCAATCAGATGAAAAAACGGCCAAAACTGGTCATTCTTGACACGATGAATTTCTGGATGGACAATACTTGGGATGAACTCATGGAGGTCATCAAGCACATCGATGTTCTTACCATCAACGATGAAGAGGCGCGACAAATGACCAACGAATACTCGTTGGTGAAAGCCGCGGTGAAAATACAGGAAAAAGGCCCAAAATTTTTGGTCATCAAAAAGGGGGAGCACGGTGCACTGCTGTTTCACGAAAACCAGATATTTTTCGCCCCTGCCCTGCCATTGGAAGAAGTTTTTGACCCAACAGGTGCAGGTGACACCTTTGCAGGTGGTTTTGCCGGTTATTTGGCCGCAACAAAAAACCTGTCTTTTGAAAACATGAAAAATGCTGTTGTACATGCATCCAATCTGGCATCGTTCAGTGTTGAACGCTTCGGTACTGAAAGAATGCAGCACTTAAAGAATGTTGAGGTCAATAAACGGCTGCAAGAGTTTCAACAACTGACCCAATTTGATATTGATTTGCAATAATGATGTGCCCTGCCTTAAACAGGGCTTTTTTATTTTTAAATAATGAGTGATGCTATTAAGCACGAATGCGGAATTTCATTGATCCGCCTGCTAAAGCCCTTGCAATACTATAAAGACAAATATGGTACAGCCTTTTATGGGGTAAACAAAATGTACCTCATGATGGAAAAGCAGCATAACCGTGGCCAAGATGGTGCGGGCTTTGCCAGTATTAAACTCGATATGTCACCTGGCGAACGGTATATGAGCAGGGTGCGCTCCATTCAAAAACAGCCCATTCAAGACATCTTTGATCAAATCAATAACCGCATCAATTCATCGATTGCTGAAAACCCCCAGCTTTGGGATGATGTACAAACGCAAAAAAAAACCATTCCATATATAGGTGAACTGTTGTTGGGCCACGTTCGTTACGGCACTTTTGGCAAGAACAGTATCGAGAGTGTACACCCTTTTTTAAGGCAGAACAACTGGATGCACCGCAACCTCATCGTCGCGGGCAATTTCAATATGACCAATGTAGATGAGCTCTTCAGCAACTTGGTCGAACTGGGGCAGCACCCTAAAGAAATGGCCGACACCATTACAGTCATGGAAAAAATCGGGCATTTTTTGGACGATGCCGTTGCCAAAATCTATAAGGAAATTAAAAAAGAAGGGTTCAGCAAGCGGGAAGCCTCACCATTGATTGCCGAACGCCTGAACATTGCCAAGATTTTAAGAAAAGCGGCTAAAAACTGGGATGGCGGTTATGCCATGGCTGGATTGATAGGCCATGGTGACGCGTTTGTGCTTCGAGATCCTGCCGGCATACGGCCAACCTACCACTATAAAGATGACGAGGTGGTCGTAGTAGCCTCTGAGCGGCCTGCCATACAAACGGTGTTCAATGTCAAGTATGAAGATGTGGGCGAGTTAGAGCCTGGCCATGCCATTATTGTAAAAAAGAGTGGTGATGTATCTTTCAAGGAAATCTTGGAACCGAGGGAAAGAAAGGCTTGTTCTTTTGAGCGCATTTACTTTTCGAGGGGCAGTGACAAAGAGATTTATGAAGAACGGAAAAATCTGGGCAAGTTTTTGTTTCCACAAATAAAAAAAGCCATCAACGGCGATTTGTTGAATACGGTGTTCTCGTACATTCCGAATACTGCCGAAACTTCTTTCTTTGGTATGGTCAAAGAGGCCCAAACGTATCTCAACAAAAAGAAAGAGGAACAAATTTTAGAACTTGGCCCATCCATCACGCAAGAAAAACTGCATGAAATTCTAGATGTACGGCCTCGAATCGAAAAAGTTGCCATCAAAGATGCTAAATTGCGAACCTTCATTACCCAAGATAGCAGTAGAGACGATTTGGTAGAGCATGTCTATGACATCTCTTACGGTTCGGTCGGGCCGAATGATAATCTGGTCATTATCGATGATAGCATCGTTCGGGGTACCACTTTGAAAAAGAGCATTCTAAAAATGTTGGACCGACTATCGCCAAAGAAAATAGTCGTCGTTTCTTCAGCTCCCCAGATACGTTTTCCTGATTGTTATGGTATTGACATGGCAAAATTGGAAGATTTTATTGCCTTTAGGGCGGCCTTGGCACTGCACAAAGATCGGGGTACCTATAATGTGGTCGAAACTATTTATGAAAAGTGCATTGCCCAAATCGGAACGAAGGACAAAAAAGTCATCAACCATGTCAAAGATCTGTATGCCCCATTTTCAGCTGAAGAAGTCTCTATCAAGATCGGTGAACTATTGAGTCCACAAGATATTAGTGCCGAAGTGCTGATAATTTACCAAACAATAGAGAACCTGCACAGGGCCTGCCCAAAAAATTTGGGAGATTGGTATTTTACCGGTGACTACCCAACCCCTGGAGGCAATCGTGTCGTGAACAGGGCCTTTATCAATTTCTTCGAAGGAAAGAACCAACGTGCCTACTGAGAAAATACCATTCATCGTAAGAAAATTGCTTTTTATCGATGAAAATGACCTTTTACCGTCTTTTTGCTCCCTTGACCAAGCTAGGCTCTAAATTCGAATTGCCATAGCATAAGTAGGTTAAGTTCATGGTAAGATTTGGGGCAAAAAAGGTGGAGACTTCTCCACCTTTTTTATTTCATTAATGCGATGCGTTTGAATTTTGTACTCCTTTTCTTCAGCTTTTATCAAACTTCGTATTGGCCGTCGCATTTCACCCGATTAAACAGGCGTTCGTCTAAAAGCTTTTTCATTTAAGGAACCTTAAAATACATTTGGGTCTACCATAGCATAAGTAGGTTAAGTTCATGGTAAGATTTGGGGAAAGAAGGCGGAGTTAACTCCGCCTTCTTTATGTTTGAAACCCAAGGCATTAATAAGAAAATCCGTTTGAATTTTCTGTCAGAAGTCTTCACCTGTTTCAAAAAAATGTTAAAGTTTCTTTGTTATTTCCCACAATACCAGTAATTTAGTCTTGCCATAGCATAAGTAGGTTAAGTTTATGGTAAGATTTGGGACGAAAAGGGTGGGTTCTTTCCCACCCTTTTCTATTTCCAGAATTTTAACCCAAGACATTAAAAAAGGCCCGATTTTTTGTCGGGCCTTTTTCTTTAAACCTTTTGGGGTGTACTACTTATTCTCGGCGTACAATTTAGAAACTTCATCCCAATTGATGATATTGAAAAATGCCGAAACATAATCGGGTCTTCTGTTCTGGTAGTTCAGATAGTATGCATGCTCCCATACATCCAGTCCAAGAATGGGTTGGCCACCACATCCCGTATTGGGCATCAATGGATTGTCTTGATTTGGAGTGGAGCAGATTTCCAATTTTCCTCCTGGGTGTACACAAAGCCATGCCCAACCAGATCCAAAACGGCTTCCGGCGGCAGAACTGAATTTTTCCTTAAAGCTGTCGAAAGAACCGAAGGCATCATCAATTGCAGAGGCCAGTTCGCCTGAAGGCGTTCCGCCCCCATCGGGTGACATCACCTTCCAAAACAGCGAGTGGTTGTAAAATCCTCCTCCATTGTTTCTTACCGCAGCATTGCTCATGTCCATATTTGAAAGAATGTCTTCAATCGACTTGCCTTCCAAATCAGTTCCCTCGATTGCACCGTTCAGTTTCGTGGTATATCCGTTATGGTGTTTGGTATGGTGGATTTCCATTGTTCGTGCATCAATATGTGGTTCCAACGCATCGTAGGCGTAGGGTAATTTAGGTAGCTGAAATGCCATAATTTATCGTGTTTTTAAGTTATTATTGTTCCATCCCAAAAATACGGTTTTAACATTTAATTTTTTTAAATTATATGTTAACAACATCAATGGAATCAGTATTTTGCGCATAAAAGCACGCATCACGAAAACTTTCGAAATATACAGCGCTTCAGCAGGTTCGGGAAAGACGTACCAATTGACAAAAATCTACCTTTCGCTGCTTCTGAAAAAAAATTCTTTTCGTCTTTACCGACAACTTCTTGCCATCACTTTTACCAACAAAGCGGTAGGCGAAATGAAAGAGCGAATACTCAACAATCTTTACAACTTCAGTCTTGAAGATATCCCCGATCAGAGCAAACCGCTTTTCAATGAACTTTTGGATGAACTTTCATTGGAGCCCAAACAGCTTCAAGAAAAATCGCAAAGCATACTTAAAGAGTTGCTGCACAACTACGCCTTTTTTGAGGTATCGACCATTGACAGATTCAACCACAAATTAATTCGAACCTTCGCCCAAGACTTAAAAATCGCCCAGAATTTTGAGGTGGTGCTTAATACCGATGTCTTGTTGGAAGAGGCCATTGCCAGACTTTTGTCAAGTGCAGGTACCCATAATGAGCTTACCAAAGTGCTCATGGACTTCACCTTCGATAAAATCAGCGACGACAAAAGTTGGAACATCTCATACGATCTTGCTGATATCGGGAAGCTTATTTTTCAAGAGAACCACTACGAGCATCTATCGAGGTTAAAAGAAAAAAATCTGTATGATTTTTTGGGCTTGAAATCAATCCTGCAATCAAAAATTGCTGCACTGCAAAAAAAAATGCAAGGTTGTGCCGACAAGGTTCTGGACATCATTGCTTCGAATGGACTTGAATTCTCAGATTTCTATTCCGGTTATTTTCCTAAGTTCATGAAAACACTCTCAGAAGGGAGCTCTAACATCAACTTCGGCGCTGGCTGGAAACAAGATTTCGAAAATGCCAGGCTGTATGGCAAGAATTCACCGTCAGCAAGTCTCATCGAATCACTGCGCCCAAAATTCACCACTATTTTCAAAACAATCAAAAGCGATTTTGAAGAGGCATCTTTTTTCAGAAATGCCCTGAAAAATGTAATTCCGCTGGCGTTGCTCAATGAAATAACAAAGCAAATCGAAGCGCTCAAGCAAGAACGCAACCTGCTGCCCATATCAGAGTTCAATACCATCATCTCAAAAGAGATCAAGAATCAGCCCATACCTTTTATATATGAACGCTTGGGTGAAAAATACCGGCACTACTTTATTGACGAATTTCAAGATACTTCGCTCATGCAGTGGCAAAACTTGGTTCCGTTGATCGGCAACGCACTTGAAGGTGAAAATGAGCTTGGTGAAAAAGGATCGTTACTTTTGGTGGGTGATGTAAAGCAAGCCATCTATAGATGGCGCGGTGGCAGGGCCGAGCAGTTTTTGAATCTCATCAATCTGAATTCGAATCCGTTTTCAGTTTCAGCAAATGTGGTGTCAATGGCATCAAACTGGCGCAGCCATACTGAAATTGTAAATTTCAACAACAGTTTTTTTCGCCACGCCGCAAAAGCACTTCAGAACAAACAACATCGTGAACTCTATGAAATTGGTTCAAAACAAAAAATCCAAAATAAGCAAACTGGCTGTGTTGAGTTGATTTTTGTCGAAAATGCAAAAGATGCGGAAGCGGACCCTTATTGTGAGCAAACACTGCAATTGATACAAAGCGTTCTTGAAAAGGGTTATGATTATAAAGACATCTGCATTTTGGTACGTAAAAACAAATACGGCGTCACGTTGGCCAATCATTTGGCACACCATAATATTCCAATAGTATCGTCTGAGTCTTTGCTTCTCAAAGAAAATCCAAAAATCTTGTTCTTGGTTGCCTTTTTGAGATATTTTCATGATGAAAGTGACCAATATGCTTTTTATATGGTGCTCTCATCTCTTGCCCCCAAGAAAAACCATCATGAATTTATCTCGGCATATCTAAATGCCCCTAGAAAGTTTTATTCGGATTTTGAGATTGATTCGGAAAGTTTAAAGAAATCCACCACCTACAATATTGTTGAATGGCTCGTTGCCAAATTTTCACTCTCCAGTGGTTCTGAAGCGTTCGTCCATCAGTTCCTCGAGATGGTTTTTGAAGTTGAAAAAAAAGACGGTACAGGTATTTATCAAGTATTGCAGCATTGGGAAGCCAATGTGCATAAGCTTTCCATAACCGCCCCAGAGCACATGAATGCGGTAAAAATAATGACCGTTCACAAGGCAAAGGGTTTAGAGTTTCCTGTCGTGATTTTTCCCTATGCAGACTCCAAAATTATTGATTCGCGCAATAAAAAGATATGGATTGACATTGAAGAGGAAGATTTGGCAGCTTTTGATGAGTTGCTGTTTGACTATGGTAAGCTTCTCGGTGAGAGAGAGGGCCGTGCCAAGAACGTTTATCAGACCGAGCAAGAAAACTTAGCGCTAGATGCCTTCAACGTGCTTTATGTCGCAATGACAAGAGCCATCAGCGCTCTTTTTGTGATTACGGCCAAAATTGATGAAAAAAAAGCACTCCAAAATGATAGTTATTCCGCACTCTTTATTGATTACCTCAAGCATCTAGCAATGTACGACCAAACAAAAAGCGCATATCGATTTGGCCATTTGCTTCCTCCCGATAAAAAACAAAAAGAGCATTCGCTTTCTGAAGAAGTTTCCTTCGAATCCTTCTCAACGCAATTGCCCAACTCAGTATCTAAGGCCTCTGGCAGTTTTGAGAGCGAGGCCACCCGTTTTGGCGAGCTTTTTCACAATTTCATGTCTAAAATCGATGACAAACACGATGCTGAACAAGCGATTGATGCACTCAAAAGTGGCAACGCTTTATCTTTGGAAGAAGAGAACTTTTTGCGAAGCTCTTATCTTAAGATTATAAGTCATCCTGAAATCAATGGCTATTTCAAAACTGTTGGCCATGTTTATAATGAAAAAGACATTCTGCATCCTGAACTGGGCATTTTAAGGCCTGATAGAATCGTTGTAGAACAAGACAAAGCAACGCTGATTGACTACAAGACCGGTCAAAAATCCCCGGCACACAAGCAACAGATGCAACGATATGCATCCGCTTTGGTTGACATGGGGTTTGAAATCGATAAAAATGTACTCATTTATTTCAGCAGCAAAAACATTGAACCTGTTATTTTTTAAACACTATGTACGGAAAAATCAAGACACATTTACAAAACGAACTTGAAGAGATTCGCAATGCCGGATTGTTCAAAAAAGAGCGTATCATTACATCTCCACAAGGTGCCGTTATTAAAATTTCGACCGGGCAAGAGGTCATCAACTTCTGCGCCAACAACTATTTGGGGCTTTCATCCCATCCAGAAGTCATTAAAGCCGCCAAGGATGCGTTGGATTCACATGGTTTCGGCATGTCTTCAGTTCGCTTCATTTGTGGCACCCAAGACATTCACAAAGAGCTAGAAAAGAAAATCGCTGATTTCTACGGAACAGAAGACACCATTTTGTATGCTGCCGCATTTGACGCCAATGGCGGGGTATTCGAACCATTGCTTACCGCAGAAGATGCCATCATTTCAGATGCTTTGAACCATGCTTCCATCATTGATGGTGTGCGATTGTGCAAAGCTAAAAGGTATCGGTATGATAATGGCAATGTGGCTGACCTTGAAAAGCAGTTGATCCAAGCGGACAAAGATGGAGCGAGATTCAAAATCATTGTCACCGATGGTGTATTTTCTATGGATGGATTGCTCGCTCCGTTGGATGAAATTTGCGATGTGGCCGAAAAATACGATGCCCTGGTCATGATCGATGAGTGCCATGCGACAGGATTCATTGGTAAGACCGGCCGTGGAACATTGGAGGAAAAAAATGTCATGAACCGAATCGATATCATAACAGGAACTCTGGGAAAGGCCATGGGCGGTGCCATGGGCGGCTATACCACCGGGAAAAAAGAAATCATAGAAATACTCAGACAGCGTTCAAGACCCTATTTGTTCTCCAATTCTTTGGCCCCAGCCATAGTGGGTGCTTCCATTAAGGTATTTGACATGCTCAAGAACGACCATACACTACGTAACAAGTTGAGCAAGAATACCGAATATTTCAAAAATGGCATGAAAGAGGCCGGTTTTGATATCATAGAAGGAGATTCAGCAATTGTTCCTGTTATGCTCTACGATGCAAAGCTTTCACAACAGATGGCCGATATGTTATTGGAAAAAGGCATCTATGTCATTGGGTTTTTCTATCCGGTTGTTCCAAAGGGCAAAGCGCGAATACGGGTACAGCTTTCGGCAGCCCATGAAAAAGAACATCTAGATAAAGCCATTAAAGCATTTATTGAAGTCGGAAAGGACTTAAACATCGTTTAAATGCGTTATTTTTTCCATGTAATGCACTAAAAAAAATAAACGATTGATTTTGTTAATAGTTCTTAACAACTTACATTTGCAGCTGATAAACACTTAAACTTAAAATTGTGAACATGAAACATCTTAGCAAATTAGTTGTTGCAGCCCTAATGATTTTTGGCTTAAACAGCATACAAGCGCAAGACGAGAATAACCCATGGCAGGTAAGCATCGGGGTCAATGCCATTGACACTTACCCAGCAAATGCAAGCCAGTTGTCAGAAGCTTTAGGTCAAACAAGTTCATTTGGCAACGAGTTCTTCAATGCGAATGACCATTGGAACATTCTTCCATCGATTTCTTACGTTGGGGTTTCTAGATACATCGGTGATGGTTTTTCCGTTGGTGCTAGGGGGTCTTTAAATAGAATTTCCAAATTAGGAGATGTCGCTGTAGACGATTTGTCGCACTACGCTATCGATGGTACTATCAAATACAATATTTTACAAAACACAAAATTAGACCCATTCGTCGAAATTGGAGGTGGTTATACTTGGGTTGATGAAATCGGTGCCGGTACCGTAAATGGTGGTGTGGGCTTAAACTATTGGTTTTCAGATAACTTCGGTGTCACTTTACAAACTCAGTACAAGCATGCCTTTGAAGATTACGGTGTAACGCATTTACAGCACTTGGCTGGTCTTTCAATCCGTTTCGGCGGTACTGATACTGACGGTGATGGCATCTACGATAAAGACGATGCTTGCCCAGAAGTAGCTGGTCTTGAAGCATTCAACGGTTGTCCTGATTCTGACGGAGATGGTATCGAAGATGGAAAAGACGATTGTCCTAATGAAGCTGGTTTAAAAGAATTGAATGGATGTCCTGATGCTGACGGCGATGGTATCGCTGATAAAGACGATGCTTGTCCTAACGAAGCTGGTCTAGAAGCTTTGGCTGGGTGCCCAGATGCAGACGGCGACGGTGTTGCTGATAAAGATGATCAGTGTCCTAACGAGGCTGGTCCTGCTGAAAACAATGGTTGCCCATGGCCAGATACAGATGGTGATGGCGTACTTGACAAAGATGACCAGTGTCCAGATGTTGCAGGTACAGTTGCAAACAACGGTTGCCCTGAAGTAACTGAAGAAGTTCAAAAGCAATTGAACGACTACGCAAGAACAATCTTGTTCGATACAGGTAAGTCTTCTTTGAAGCCTGAGTCAACTTCAGTTTTTGTTGATATCATTCAAATTTTGAACGAATATCCAACTGCGAAATTTACAGTTGAAGGACACACCGATAGTGTAGGTAGTGCCAAGCTCAATCAAAGACTGTCTGAAGAGCGCGCAAATTCAGTTCGCGACTTCTTGATCAAAGAAGGTATTGCCGCTGATAGATTGACTGCTATCGGATACGGTGAAGACAGACCAATAGCAAGCAATAACACTAGAGCTGGAAGAGCTCAGAACAGAAGAACCGAAATCAATTTGGTTAAATAAAAAGTTTAGGTGTAACCAACACTTAATAATCCATAAAAAGCTCCGCAGTTGCGGAGCTTTTTTTATTTTTAAAGTACACTACCTCGGGGCAAGCCCGTGCGGCATTCAAAGGAACAGTAACTTAAAATTTCGACACAAGCGTTGGAGCATGCAAATCTCGATTATCGAGTAACCTCTTTTATTGACGAGACCGCTTTAGATGTTATTGATCGCTTCGAAAAGCTTTTAAGTGATTCCTTGTTTGTTCTACCCAGTAAACGTGCTGCAAGTTTTTTAAAGAAAAGTTTGGCAAGGCATGTTCATAAGCCTATTCTATCCCCAAAAATTATAAGCATTGAGCAGTTCGTAGAAGAAATATCCAATCTCGATGCCGCTAGCGATACCGAGCAATTGTTTTTGCTTTACCAATCTTATCTCTGGTCTGCAATCAAACAAAAAGACGACTTCTATTTGTTTTCCAAATGGGCCAGACTATTACTTCAAGACTTTAACGAGATAGACCGGTATCTGGTCAATACTGACAGTTTCTTTTCATACATGTCGGCATTAAAAAAAATAAAGGCATGGAATCTAAACGAAGATGAAAGTCCGTTGATTACCAACTACCTTGATTTTTGGAAAGCGCTCAAACCTATTTATGATGATTTCAAGGCAAACCTTGTTTCAAAAAATCTGGCATATCAAGGCCTTATGTACAGAAAAGCATTTGAACACCTAGAATCGTATGTAAAAAACACAGATTATAAAAAATTCATCTTTGTAGGCTTTAATGCCCTTAACACCGCTGAAAGTGAAATCATCAAATATTTACTTCAAAATGAGGACACAGAAATCTATTGGGATTTAGACACTTACTTTTTTGAGGATAACATACATGCTGCTTCATTCTTTATTAGAGGGTACAGGCAAGCGTGGCCATACTATGACAAAAGAAGTTTTAAGGGCATTTCGTCAAATTATCTTTCTCAAAAGGATATTGAGATCATTGGGGTTTCAAACAACATCTCACAGGCCAAATATGTGGGAAAGTTGTTGAAACAAGCGTATAACCCAGCACATAAGACAGCGTTGGTGCTTTCAGACGAGTCACTGCTTCAGCCCATGTTGAATGCCATCCCAAATAAAATTGAAGAGGTCAACATAACCATGGGCAAACCGTTGAACATGGATTTGCTGTACAACTTCTTCGCCACTCTTATTGATATGCACATCAAAAAAACGGAAAGGGGGTTTTTTTATCAAGAAGTGCTTCAGCTTTTGGCCAACCCCTACACCTCAGAGATTCTGACGAGTAACGGTATAGACCATGCGAGAAAAATCAAATCCAATATTAAAAAATACAATTGGATGTTCATACAGCCCAAGCACCTAATAAAGATGGGTACAGACATGCGGCCATTTCTTGACAAGGTCTTTTTTGATTGTTCGGACAGCTTACAAGATTTTCTTCAACGCTGTCTTGACATCATCGATTTCTTGGTAAACGAATCAAAAAAAGAAAGACAAAATTCAGAGCTTACCGTGATCGATAAGCTCTCACAAATTTTTAACCGCCTACAAGAATATGCTGAGCTTCCATTTATTAAGGATTTAAAAACCATTGAACAATTGTATGCCGACATGGTCTCGTTTGAAAAGTTGGATTATCGTGGAAATCCTGATAGGGGCCTACAGGTCATGGGGATGCTCGAAAGCCGTAATTTGGATTTTGATACGGTCATTGTCACCTCTGTCAATGAGGGAATCCTTCCTTCCGGAAAAAGCAATAATTCCTTCATTCCGTATGATGTCAAGCGTGAATTCAAAATGCCCACGTATCGAGAAAAAGATGCTGTCTATGCCTATCACTTTTATCGATTGTTACAGCGTGCCAAAAAAATATATGTCTTATACAATACCGAACCTGATGTGCTTGAGGGTGGCGAAAAAAGTAGATTTATCACTCAAATGTTGACGGATAAGAACATCAATGGTCAAATCAGGTATAGCATTGCTTCCCCAGCAATAAAAATCGACAAGAAAGAGCCAAATACGATTCAAAAAACACCTGTTTTGATCAAGGCAATACATAAGGTTTCTCAAGAGGGCTTGTCACCGACATCACTTTCAAGCTATATCAAAGACCCACTGACATTTTACAAGCAGTACATATTGAAAATAAAGGAACCTGATTCTTTTGATGAAAGTATGGCATTGAACACTTTTGGTACCATTGTACATCATACACTGGAAGAATTATACAAACCATTTGTAGGCACTTTTCTAAAGCCAGAAACATTGCTGACGGCCAAAGGCCAAATACCTGATTTCTTATCTGATAACTTTAGAAAGACACTGCCCGGTTCAGATTTTTCACAAGGCAAAAACCTCATCATTTATAATGTGATTCTAAAATATCTTGAGAATTTTCTTGACCGAGAGATGGAACAATCTAAAAATCATCGTATCAAGATTCTTGCTCTGGAGCAGAAACTATCTTTCCAAATTCAAGTGCCCAATCTTGATTTTCCTTTGATGTTAAAGGGCACGTTGGACCGCATTGATGAAAAGGATGGCCAATTACGTATCATTGACTATAAAACAGGTAAGGTTTTGCCCTCAGAACTGAAAATCTCAGATTGGGATGAGCTTATCACCGAGCCCAAATATGCCAAAGCCTTTCAGTTGCTTTGCTATGCAAAAATGTATTCCGATGTATCCGATGGTCGAAGTCTTGAGGCAGGCATCATTCCCATCAAACAGACCAAAACTCCATTTTTACAACTCACCAGA
Source organism: Allomuricauda sp. d1 (assembly GCF_039592695.1). Taxonomy (NCBI): domain Bacteria; kingdom Pseudomonadati; phylum Bacteroidota; class Flavobacteriia; order Flavobacteriales; family Flavobacteriaceae; genus Allomuricauda; species Allomuricauda sp. d1. The sequence continues at coordinate 517,383 of NZ_JBBUTK010000003.1, forward strand.
AAAGACCCTGACGGTACTACAGAACATTCAATTACCAAAGATGTATTACAGCACTTTGATGCACAATTGCAAAAACTGGTTCTTGAAATATTGGACCCAGAAATCCCTTTTGTAGAAAAAGAAACATAGACTATTTCAAATCAGGGCGTGTGGGGCGCACTTCTATTTTACTCGGCAAGGTTCTCGGGTGCATCTTTAATAAACCCACCACTATCTTGCCAATGTCTTCAGGTTGAATCTTCCAGGTATCTGAGTCATCGGGTACATTGCCATTAAAATGTGTCGCCACCGATCCTGGCATTATAGTGGTCACTTTTACATCGTATTTTCTAAGGTCTAGCATAGCAGCTTGGGTAAAGCCCACAACACCAAATTTGGTGGCATTGTAACCAGCTCCTGTGGCAAAAAAATTAGTGCCCGCCAAACTTGCCAAGGTCATGTAGTATCCCTTTGAGTTTTTTAGTGCCTCAATTGATGCTTGCAAAGTGTTGAAGGCCCCCGTCAAGTTCGTATCTATCATCTGGTGCCACTGTTCGGGCTTCATCTCGTCTACAGGTGCAAAATGCCCTACCCCTGCATTGGCCAAAACAACATCGACTTTGCCCCATTTTTTTGAAATATTTGCTATTGCATTTTGCTCATCCCCTAACTTGGTGACATCAGATTGTAGCGCAAGTATATTCTCATCGCTTTCAATTGATGCTGCAGCTTCTTCAACGGTTTTCATGGTTCTTCCGCTAATGGCCACTTTCATGCCTTCATCAATAAGGCTTTTTGCAACTCCCAAACCAATTCCTTTGCTTCCTCCAGTGATGTAAGCTACTTTATTCTTGATATCCATTCTTCTTCTATTATGTTTGTTCAATGTTTTTCAAAATAGGAAAAAGAAGCAGTATCTTGTATTTGTTCATTTAAGAATTTGTGCTTTATCCACATTAAATTTGATGCAGACAGCATGAGTAGAAAAAATCTTGAAAATCTTCAATTGAAACATGGTTCAAAAGACAAGGACCAGTCGCCCAATACCTTTGAACATGTCGGTTTTGGTGCAGGAATGCCCCCCTATCTACGCGGGCCCTATTCGACCATGTACGTTACCCGGCCGTGGACGATTCGTCAGTATGCCGGTTTTTCCACCGCTGAGGAAAGCAATGCCTTCTACAGAAGAAATCTTGCCGCAGGCCAAAAAGGGCTCTCCGTTGCCTTTGATTTGCCCACGCACAGAGGATACGACAGCGACCATGAACGCGTCGTTGGTGATGTAGGAAAAGCTGGGGTCGCCATCGATTCCGTTGAGGATATGAAAATTCTTTTTGACGGCATTCCTCTGGATAAAATGTCGGTTTCCATGACCATGAACGGGGCCGTTTTGCCCGTCATGGCCTTCTACATCGTTGCTGCCGAAGAACAAGGGGTTAAACCAGAGCAACTTTCAGGAACCATACAAAATGATATTTTGAAAGAGTTCATGGTTCGGAACACCTACATCTACCCCCCCGCACCATCCATTCAAATCATTGCCGATATTTTTGAGTACACGAGCAAATTCATGCCCAAATTTAACAGCATCAGCATTTCGGGCTACCACATGCACGAAGCAGGCGCCACTGCGGCATTGGAGCTTGCCTATACTTTGGCCGATGGTCTTGAATACATCCGGACAGGGCTAAAAGCAGGACTCAAAATCGATGAATTTGCACCCCGCCTCTCTTTCTTCTGGGGCATAGGGATGCACCATTTTGTGGAAATAGCCAAGCTGAGAGCCGGCAGAATGCTGTGGGCGAAAATCGTGAAGCAGTTCAATCCAGAAAACCCAAAATCAATGGCGTTGCGAACACACTGCCAAACCAGCGGATGGAGCCTTACCGAGCAAGATCCATTCAATAATGTGGCTCGAACAGCCATCGAAGCCTCAGCAGCTGCTTTTGGCGGCACCCAAAGCCTGCACACCAATGCGTTGGATGAGGCCATTGCTCTACCCACAGATTTTTCTGCACGAATCGCACGTAACACCCAATTATACCTGCAACAAGAGACCCATATCATCAAAACGGTAGATCCATGGGCCGGAAGCCGTTATGTGGAACAATTGACCGAAGACCTATGCAAAAAAACGTGGGAACTTATTGAAGAAGTCGAGGAGTTGGGCGGTATGACAAAGGCCATAGAGGCGGGCATCCCCAAAATGCGTATCGAACAGGCAGCTGCCAGAAAACAGGCCCGTATCGATAGTGGCCAAGAAGTCATCGTCGGTGTCAACAGATATCAGTTAGAAAAAGAAGACGAGCTACAAATTTTAGAAGTTGACAACCAAGCGGTTCGCCAACAGCAACTTGCGAGATTAAAGAAGGTACGTTCAGAAAGAAACGAAGATTTGGTAACTTCACTTTTGGATAAGCTTGCTGAAAACGCCCAATTGAAGCTCCGGGGCAAGGGCGAAAACCTCCTTTCCCTTTGTGTGGAAGCCGCAAGGGCAAGGGCCACTTTGGGCGAGATCAGCGATGCCATGGAAAAGGCCTTTGGCCGTCACAAAGCTGAAATAAAATCATTTACCGGAGTATATGCCAAAGCAGTGAAAAAAGACCCCTCTTTTGAAAAAGCGCGACAACTGTCTGATGAGATTGCCCTTCAAGAAGGTCGCAGGCCACGAATCATGATTGCCAAAATGGGGCAAGATGGTCATGATCGTGGTGCCAAAGTGGTTGCCACAGGTTATGCCGATTTAGGTTTTGATGTTGATATTGGGCCGCTTTTTCAAACCCCAGAAGAGGCTGCAAAGCAGGCCGTAGAAAATGATGTGCATATTCTTGGGGTATCTTCACTGGCAGCGGGCCATAAAACGCTGGTTCCCAAAGTCATCGAAGCTCTCAAAAGCTATGGCCGGGGTGACATCAAGGTCATAGTTGGCGGAGTAATTCCCAAACAAGATTATGATTTTCTTCTAAAAGCAGGTGCAGTGGGCATCTATGGGCCCGGAACCAAAATTTCTGAGGCGGCGATTAAGATTTTAGAGCTTTTGAAAAATTGATAGTTTCAAAAAAAGTTCAATTTCTGAAACTCCAATATGTCCATGTCCTATAGTTAATAACACAATCACATCCGTCATTTTCCAATTTCCCAAAAATCTTCTTTTTCAATAAAAATGGATTTAAGGATCAACTCCCTTTAGCTTCAAAAGATATGCAGGTAAAACCATTGTATCGGAAACTTCGTAAATAAGGTCGTGCAATGCTAAAATCCAATGTCGAAAAAACTACAGCCCGATTTTTTTGATTCGTTCGTAAGGATTTGTTGTACCCTCATTTGCCTCTGTTATCTGCTTGGGGCCTTGCAAATACCAGTACTGAAATTGATGCACAATATTTCACATTGGATTGAAGACCACAGCACCCATCATCATCAAGATTCTTCGAGACATCATCATGTGTTCTTGGATTACGAGATGCTGCAAACAAACAATGACCATAAAGACTTACATTCCCATAAGCTAATATTCTGGTTCAAACAGTTGCTGGATCATTCTGAATCAAACAATGGTGCTCAGGAAAGGCTTTTCAAGAAACTGATCGACAAACACTTGATTTCCCAAGACTGTACATCGCCACACATTTTCTGCAAACGTTTATTTCGACAGATTACATACGTCATACCTATTGTTCCTATCCATAAGGAAAAAATCCCTACCCCACCTCCCCAACACTGTTGAGCCAACAGTAGACATGCTATAATTATCCCCGCTATGGGATTGGATGTCCGTCGTTTATCCAAAATACGTCAAGCTTTCCGGTTGGGGAAGCATCATTTTATTAAAAAACAGATGAAATATATTATATCAATATTGGCCTTTTTGGCCATACACTACACTTTTGCCCAGACCCTTAAGGGAAACGTGTTCGACACCGAGGGAGTGCCCTTGGAAGATGTGGGCATTTTCAACAAGACCAATGGGCAGCACAGCCATACAGATAGTGCTGGAAGCTTTGTGCTGTCTCGTACAAAAGTCAGCGATACAATCTACTTTTCGCGCTTGGGCCATGCCACGCAAACGCTTGTGGTATCACCTTCAACCTTGGAAAACCCGATTACGGTCACGTTGCCACAGGCCTCCATTTCATTGGACCAAGTGGTATTGGTCTCCAAAGTGGATGCATTGAGCAAGATTGTCGATATCGATGTTCAGGCAAACCCTGTGAAGTCGTCACAGGAAATCCTGCGTAAAGTCCCCGGGCTCATCATAGGCCAACATGCGGGCGGGGGTAAGGCCGAACAAATCTTTCTGCGCGGCTTCGATGTGGACCATGGCACCGATGTGGCCATCAGTGTTGATGGCATGCCGGTGAATATGGTCTCGCATGCCCACGGCCAAGGCTATGCCGACCTCCATTTCGTCATCCCAGAGACCTTGGAGAACATCAATTTTGGTAAGGGCCCCTATTATGCCAATCAGGGAGATTTCAATACCGCGGGATTTGTCGATTTGAGGCTCAGGAAACATATCGACAACAGTTTTGTTTCCGCCGAATCGGGCCAGTTTGGCACCCGCCGTTTTGTAGGTATGTTCGACCTATTTGAGAAGTACAACAGTTCGGCCTATTTGGCTTCGGAACTCTATTTGACCGATGGCCCGTTTGAATCGCCCCAAAACTTCAATCGCCTCAATCTTTTGGGACGTTACCATTTTAGCTTGTCCGGCGAACAGGAGCTGTCTTTGACCGCATCGCATTTCCAAAGCAAATGGGATGCATCGGGGCAAATACCCCAACGGGCGGTAGATCAAGGCATTATTGGTCGTTTTGGGGCCATTGACGACACCGAGGGCGGGCAGACCAGTCGTACCAATGTTGTCGTGAACCACAGCAAACAATTGAACGCGGGACAAGTCTTGGAAACCGATGCTTTTCTTTCGCGGTATGACTTTGAGCTGTTTTCCAATTTCACCTTCTTTTTGGAAGACCCCGAGAACGGCGACCAAATCCGGCAGTTTGAGGACAGGCTGGTCTTGGGTGCCCGAACGGTATTCAAAAATGAAAGGGGCCGTTTGGGCAATTTGGACTTTAGCTACAATGCGGGCGTCGGTTTTCGCTATGACAATGTAGATGACAACCAGCTCTCTCGCACCCTGAACCGTCAGACCATACTGGGGCGCTTGGCTTTTGGCGATATCGACCAAGTCAATGCCCATGGTTTTTTGGACGCTGATTTCAAGTCGGGTGATTTTAGCTTTAATCCCGTGCTGCGGTTGGACTATTTTAAGTTTGATTATGTGAACAAATTGAGCGAACTGTACGACAACCAAAGTGAAGAGAAGGTGGCCTTTAGCCCCAAGTTCAACACTATTTACAGTCCCACAGCAAATACCCAGTTCTTTTTGAAGACGGGCATTGGCTTTCATTCCAATGATGCCAGGGTCGTAGTGGCGAACAATGGTCAGGAAATCCTTCCCGCGGCCTATGGCGTCGATTTGGGTACCCTACTCAAACCGGCGAATCGTTTGGTGCTCAATGCCACCTTGTGGACGCTCTTTTTGAATCAAGAGTTTGTTTATGTAGGGGATGCCGGAATTGTGGAACCGAGCGGCAAGACCAGACGGTTGGGCATCGAAGTGGGGGCAAGGTATCAAGCCACCGACTGGCTCTATTTGTATACGGATGCCAATTATACCCATGCTAGGAGTATCGAAGCGGTGGATGGGGAGGATTTCATTCCCTTAGCACCCGATCTTACCACGGTCGGGGGTCTCGTGATCGATTGTGAAAACGGACTTTCCGGTGGAATAAATTATCGGTATATCGATGACCGGCCGGCCAACGAGGACAATTCCATCGTTGCAGAGGGTTATTTCGTGGCCGATGCCAACCTAAATTACAATCTAGGCAATTGGACGTTGGGATTGGTCGTGGAGAATCTCTTCGATACGGAATGGAACGAAACCCAATTCGCCACAGAGAGTCGGTTGTTCAATGAAACGGAGGCTGTGGAGGAAATCCATTTTACCCCTGGCGTGCCCTTTTATATCAGGGGAAAGCTTTCGGTACGTTTCTAAACTGTCTTTTGGATATACTTTGGTCGATTTTGAATGACCACTGAATCGTATTCTACAAGTGGAGCTTCATGGAAGGTGCTGCCAACATCAAAACTTTCCTGAAAGATTTCTATTTCATTTGGAAGTATTTGTAATGTTTTGCTTGAACTTTCATCGGATGAGGTAAAATCAATAGTAAGGGTTTGTGATGTCAAGTTTTCAATATTTTCTTCCATATCCGATACGGGATCACAACTTGAAATCAAGAGTGTTATAAGAAAAAAGGCAAAAAAAATTTCATGCTAATTTTATTGTTGGATGCATCAATTATTGGGTAGCTGCATTAAATAATTAAATATGAGCAGAAATAATATATCAATCATAAGAACATTACTAATTTAATCTTTTCAGTTGGTGTTCATCGTACCAAGAAACGGCCGTCTTACGAAACTATAGGGGTTATCAATCAAGATAAGATTGGTCAGTTCCATTTTCCGTTCTTTTTAATTGTACCGAAAATTCGCCTTTTACGGAACTAAACCAATGATAAGGTATTTGAGAATACCAATCCCTTTGGGTTTTGAGAATAAGGCTTGAACACACCTTTCTTCTCTGAGAACTTGAAAACAAAAAAACCACACAAAAGTGTGGTTTTTTCTGCTTGATGTGGAGAATACCGGAGTCGAACCGGTGACCTCTTGCATGCCATGCAAGCGCTCTAGCCAGCTGAGCTAATCCCCCAAAGAGCCTACAAAGGAAACACAATTTATAGCAATTTCAAAATGTAATGCTTCGAACTAATCCTTTTTGACGCTGAGCACCAATACTGGGATGGGCGCAAAGAATTCTGATTTTAAAACGGTACTTTTTTCCCAGAGTTTTTGAAAGAAGCCGCGCTTTCTTCTAAAGACACAGAGCAAATCGGGGTGTTGGGTCTGAAAATGTTCCAATACGCCCAGATATGTGGTCGGGTTTTCTGATATGGTGACTTTTTTACTTAAATCCAAAAGAGCGGTATTGATCCGTAGATCTTCTTCAGAATACCCTGGTGTCTTGACCAGCAATAAATTTACCTCAGCTTTGTGTTTATTGATAATGCTGATAAGTGGGTGCAGAATTTTACTGCGCTTTAAAATACCTGATTTGAAGGCTGTCAAAATGTTCTTAATGGGTTTATATGAAGTGCCCTTCGGTACGATCAACGTTGGTATGTTGGTTTGCTTGATGATTCTTCCCGTGGTATTGCCCAAATAATATTCTTCATTAATGTCGTTGCTTCTCGGAGAAATAATGATCAAGTCAATGCCCAATTCTTTTTTGATTTCAATAAGCCCGTCAACGATATCACCATTGTAAGAAGCAATTTTGATGTCAAGCCCTTTGGTGTCAATCTTTGATATAATCTCTTTGATGGCTTCTTTTCCGCTCTGGGCGACTTTTTCGGTGACATTCCCTAAATTACCGGCCCCTGATGTTACGGTAAAAACATCCATAATGAAAATCTGGGCTCCAAAATCAGCTGCAAAGTCTACGGCATACTGCAGGGTTTCGTTGGCATTGGGTGAAGTTCCTAAAGGTACCAGTATGTTGTTCATGGCTTGGTTGTTCTAATTATCCCCTAAATTTACAATGAACTGATTCAAACTTTTTACGTTTAGGCGAAAATTAGTCATTTTTTGGACATTTGATAGCTTTTTTGAGTTGCATAACAGCGTTACGAAACGATTAAAAGGTGAAGAATGGACGAAAAAGGGCAATTTTTTAGCAAATGAAAAAAGTTTGAATCAGTTTATTAAAATCGTACAACTATGATACGTCAGGCAAAATTAGCCGAAATCCCACAAATCATGGCCATAACAAAGGCTTGTGCACGGCACATGACCAAGAAAGGAATCTATCAGTGGAATGAGCATTACCCGTCTGAAGATGCCTTTTTGAATGACTTGAAACGGGGTGAGCTTTTTATAAAACATTCTGACGGAAAAGTCATAGGTGCTGTTGTGATATCGACCCATAAGGATGAGGAATACATCCCCATTGAATGGTTGACCCCTTCAAAGAACAACATTTATATTCACCGTTTGTGCGTTCACCCAGAGCGCCAGGGGCAAGGGCATGCCCAATCGTTGATGGATTTTGCCGAGAACCACGCAAAACAACGTACAGCGCTTTCTGTGCGTCTCGATACCTTTTCCCAAAACAAGCGAAATCAAAGGTTCTATGAATCAAGAGGGTACCAAAGGTTGGGTGACATTTTCTTTCCGAAACAGAGCAAACATCCGTTTCACTGTTATGAATTGGTACTCTGACCCATGATATCAAAAACAGCGGTCACCTTCAAAAATATCAACAATCTGGCCATACCGGCAACCATTTCAGGCATTGCTGAACCTGTGCTTTCCATTACTGATACAGCCATTGTGGGCAATATTCCCGTTGATAGTCTCGAATCACTGGCCGCTGCGGGCATTGTGGGTTCTTTTCTATCCATGCTCATTTGGGTACTCGGTCAAACGCGAAGTGCCATTTCAGCCATAGTCTCACAATATTTGGGGGCTGGCAGGTTGGCCGAAGTCGAAGATTTGCCCGCTCAGGCCATTTTTCTCAACATTCTTTTGAGCTTGGTCATCTTGGGCTCGACCATTTTTATCGTTGAAGAAATTTTTATGCTTTTCGAGGCTTCAGGAAAGATATTGGAGTATTGTGTCAGTTACTATTCCATCCGGGTTTGGGGCTTTCCATTGACGTTGTTCACTTTTGCCGTTTTTGGAATTTTCAGGGGCCTACAAAACACGTTCTATCCCATGATCATTGCCATCGTTGGTGCTGTATTGAACATCGTGCTTGATTTTATGCTTGTTTATGGTGTTGAAGGATGGATTCCTGCACTGTATCTCGAAGGCGCCGCTTGGGCAAGCCTCATTTCTCAGGCTGTGATGGCGTTATTGGTTTTCTTTTTGTTCCGAGCCAAAACAGATATCAGCCTGCGCCTTCGGTTTCCATTGAACAAAGAATTAAAACGGCTGATTTTTATGAGCCTTAACCTATTTGTTCGGGCACTTGCCCTGAATGCGGCGTTGATCATTGCCGTACGTGAAGCAACGGCTTTGGGTGATAAGTATATTGGTGCACACACCATCGCCATCAATCTATGGCTTTTTGCGGCATTTTTTATTGATGGCTATGCGGCTGCCGGAAACAGTATGGGGGGCAGACTGCTCGGTGCCAAAGATTACAAAGGTTTATGGTTGCTGGCTAAGAAAATTGCCACCTACGGAATCATCGTAAGTATTATCTTGATGCTTGTCGGATTTATTTTTTACTATCCTTTGGGAAGGCTCTTTTCAAATGAAACCATCGTTCTGACTACTTTTTACAGCATCTTTTTCATTGTGATCTTAGGTTTGCCCATGAATTCCATTGCGTTTCTTTTTGATGGTTTGTTCAAAGGCTTAGGTGAAATGAAATACCTGCGAAATGTATTGTTGTCTGCCACTTTTTTAGGTTTTATTCCTGCACTTTATCTGGGCAAGTATCTGGGATGGGGCTTTTATGCCATCTGGATTGCCTTTGTGGTATGGATGGCCATTCGTGGAGGGGCATTGGTCTTTAAATTTTACCAAAAATTTCGCCCCCTATTACAAAACAAGTAACTTTCATTGTAGAATGGTAACAACACAAATAAAGCATCAGGTTGCAGAGCATTATTTTGATTGGCTTTCTGAAGGAAAAATTGATAAAATTTTATCCTTGTTCACTTTAGATGCAATAGTGCATTCGCCCGTTTATGGCAAAAAAAGAGCAGCTGATTTTTATAGTGAGCTTGGTGATGACACCAAAAGTTCTGAACTCAAGTTGAATGGGTTTTTTGACCAGCCCAACTCCAATCGATTTGTGCTCTATTTTAATTATAAATGGACATTGACAAACGGGAAGACGACAGTTTTTGATGTCGTTGATGTCTTTGAACTGAACGAAGAAGGAAAAATTATAAAATTGAACATCATTTACAATGCTTCTGAGAGCACACCTCTCATCAACGAACTAAATGCTACGGAAAATGGCAATTGACAGACCAAACGGAAGTCTCTACACCAAAATTGAAAATAACATCGCCCATGTTGAGTTTGGGCATCCTGCAAGTAATTCTTTTGTTTCCGAATTGTTGCAACGACTGGCCGAAGAACTTGATTCCCTTTCAAAAAATGGTGCCGTTTCCGTCATTCTTCTAAAATCGGAAGGGGAACGGGCTTTCTGCGCTGGGGCTTCTTTTGACGAATTGGTGGCAATCTCAAACCTCGAGGAGGGCAAGGTATTTTTCAGTGGCTTTGCCAATGTCATCAATGCCATGCGTAAATGTTCAAAACCAATTGTAGGCCGAGTTCAGGGCAAGGCAGTAGGCGGTGGGGTTGGTCTGGCTTCTGCTTGCGATTATGTACATGCCACGGTTGATGCTGCTGTTAAGCTTTCCGAAGTGGCAATAGGTATCGGTCCGTTTGTGATTGAGCCAGCTGTGACCCGTAAAATTGGCAAAGCGGCCATGGGCGAACTCTCATTGTATCCTTCCGAATGGAAAAATGCCTATTGGGCCAAAGAAAAAGGTTTGTATGCAAAAGTGCATGACTCCATAGTAGAAATGGACAAAGAAATTGACATCCATCTCGAAAAACTGGCCAGTTACAATCCAGAAGCGTTGTCAAAAATGAAGCAAGTGCTCTGGGAGGGCACCGACCACTGGGACGACTTTTTAATAAAACGAGCCGAAATGTCGGGCAAATTGGCCTTATCAGAAGCAACCAAAAAAGCGTTGGAAAAATTTAAAAAATAGTATGGAACTCCTTGACTATTTGAACAGTGACTTGATTCTACCCATCTTGGCCGTTTTGGTAATCGCAGTTTACGTTATAACGCGAATAAGAAATAACAAACGTTTCAAACGCTGAATTGCTTAAATGGAAATGAGGAAGTTGTTTCATACTGCCATTGCCTGTTTCGCTTTGCTTACTCTAAGCCTCAGCTGTAATCAAAAACAGCAAGCCCAAGAAACTGATGCTTTGCAAAAAGATGACGCCTATTTTGATAAAACCAATCCGCTCAAGGTTGCCATTATAGGTCTGACCCATACCCATGTACACTGGATTTTAGGCCGAGAGAAAATAGGTGATGTGGAAATCGTGGGCATCGTTGAGCCTAATAAAGATTTGGCCCAACGTTATGGCAAACAACATGGCTATCCAATGGATTTGGTCTTTAAATCCAAGGAAGAACTGTACGAAGCCGTCAAACCAGAAGCGGTTCTGGCCTTTAATTCCATTTACGAGCATTTAAAAACCGTCGAATTCTTTGCTCCAAAAGGCGTGCATATCATGGTCGAAAAACCACTCGCAGTCAGTTGGGAGCATGCCCAAAAAATGGTCGGTTTGGCGAAGCATCATAACGTTCATTTACTCACCAATTATGAAACCTCGTGGTATGGTTCAAACCATAAAGCATATCATGTAATAGAAAAAGAGAATATTGTTGGGGCCATTCAGCGAATGGTTTTCCATCATGGCCATCCAGGGCCCATTGAAATTGGTTGCAATCCTGAATTTTTAGAGTGGTTGACAGACCCCGTTTTGAATGGCGGTGGCGCAATTACCGACTTCGGTTGTTATGGGGCCAATCTGGCGACTTGGTTGCTCAAAGGGCAGGAACCCAAATCAGTGACCGCGTTGACACGACAGTTCAAGCCTGAAAAATACCCAAAAGTTGACGATGATGCGACCATCATTTTAGATTACCCAGACACCCAAGTCATCATACAGGCTTCTTGGAATTGGTCGCATAACCGCAAGGATATGGAGCTCTACGGCAAGACAGGCTATGTAATCTGCAAGAACGGAGAAGACCTAGAGATTTTGGAAGATGAAGAAAAAGGGTCTTCAACTTTTAAGGCTGGGCCTTTGCCAAAAGGTGTTCACGACCCTTTTGCCTACTTCTACCAAGTAGTCAAGAAAGATATGAAGGTGAAGCCATTTGATGTTTCCTCTATTGAGAACAATCTTTTGGTCATGCAGATTTTGGAAGCTGCCAAACATTCCGCTGAAATCGGAGAGACCGTGCTCTGGGACGAATTTTTCAAATCGCCAAAGTCTTAGTATTTGTATTTTAGCGGTGCATGAACGCCATTCAACTTCCAAAAGGCAAAAAAGTATACTTCGCCAGTGACAACCATCTGGGGGCACCTGACCATACATCAAGCCGCCCACGAGAAAAGAAGTTTGTCGCTTGGTTGGATGCTGTAAAAGTGGATGCCGCCGCCATTTTTTTGATGGGCGATCTCTTTGATTTTTGGTTCGAGTACAAACGGGTGGTGCCCAAGGGCTTTACCAGAACCTTGGGAAAATTGGCCGAACTCACGGATTCTGGCACCCCCATTTATTACTTTGTGGGCAACCACGACCTTTGGATGAACGGCTACTTTGAAGAAGAACTCAATATACCTGTTTACCACAATCCACAAGAACTTACAGTCAATGACACCAAATTCTTGATTGGCCACGGCGATGGGCTCGGCCCTGGCGATAAGGGCTTCAAACGCATGAAAAAAGTGTTTAAGAATCCTGTGGCGCAGTGGTTTTTTCGTTGGTTGCACCCTGATTTGGGGGTGCGGTTGGCACAACATCTATCCATCAACAACAAAATTATTTCGGGGGATGCGGATGCCAAATTTTTGGGTGAGGATAAAGAATGGCTTGTGCAGTACTGTAAACGTAAACTGGAATCAAAACACTACGATTATTTTGTGTTCGGACACCGCCACCTTCCGCTTGAAATTGACCTTAACGATACATCCACTTACATCAACCTTGGTGATTGGATAAAATACTTCACCTATGCCGTTTTTGATGGGGAGCGGTTGACCCTAAAGGAATTCAAACACTAGTTGCGAGGAGCAATTAGTCGCCCTCTTGCTCTTCCACATCCTTTGACAAATCGAGCTTTCTGAACTTGGGAAAGAATGCGGCCATTCCCCCCACGGTCAAAAGTGTCATACAGCCGCCAAAAACCACTGCAGTTACCGTACCCATCAATTTGGCGGTGACACCGCTTTCAAATGCCCCCAGCTCATTGGAAGAACCCACAAAAATAGAATTCACCGAGGCCACCCTGCCCCGCATATTGTCAGGGGTTTTCAACTGTAAAATGGTCTGACGGATAATCATGGAGACCCCATCAACAGCCCCACTCACAAAAAGGGCGGCTACTGAAAGCCAGAAAAGTTTTGAAAGTCCGAATACGATGATACAGACCCCAAAGCCGAACACGGCCCAGAGCAATTTTTTACCTGCGTTTTTATGCAACGGAAATCGAGTGGACCCCAACATCGTAATGGAAGCCCCTACAGCTGGTGCCGCACGAAGAATGCCAAAGCCCTCAGAGCCTACTTGTAAAATATCCTGTGCATAAATGGGAAGCAGCGCTACAGCTCCCCCAAAGAGTACCGCGACCATATCCAACGTCAGGGCACCCAAGATAGATTTTGTGTTTTTCACAAAACGAAGTCCATCTTTTAGGCTTTGAAAAATAGGCTCGCCCAATTTGGGATTCAAAATCGGCTTCCGCGAAATCTGTAGCAAGAACAGCAGTGCCAAAACAGAAAATGCAACGATGATGCAAAGTGACCAATGCACGCCAATCCAACTGATGGAAAATCCTGCAAAAGCGGGACCCAAAACGGAAGCCACCTGCCATGTGGAGCTGCTCCACGTAGCGGCATTCGGATAGATTTTTTTCGGCACAATCAACGCAATCAACGAAAAAATAGTGGGCCCGATAAAGGCGCGAACCAATCCACCGAAAAAAACCAAGGCATAAATGCTATACAAAATGCCCTTTTGTGAAAAGTCACGTTCAACGGATGGCAAGGTGACCAAAAAAAGTCCGAGACTGATGACCGAAAAGCCTAGAATACATTTTATCAAAAGGTTCCGTTTTTCTTTTTGGTCGACCACATGCCCTGCAAACAAAGCGATGCCCACAGCGGGTATAATTTCCATCAAACCAATAAGACCCAATGAAAGCGGGTCTTTGGTCAATGAATATACCTGCCATTCAATGACAATAAACTGCATTGACCAGGCGAAGACCATCGCAAAGCGAACCAATAAAAAAATGTTGAATTCTCGATATCGTAGCGATGCGTAGGGATCCATACTAGCGAATATCCCTTATTTTAAGCTGCAGGCTGACTTGTCCGTTCCATTCATTTTCATCCAACGAATAAACAATGTCAAATCGTTGCCTATTCCTTGTTTTTTCGATTGAATCCCCAAGATTGAATCCAATCGCTCCAATGGGTTTTGAGCCGTTTTGGGTAAGGTTCAGTTTTAGGTGTTTCTCATCCTCACCGACGCCTTTTCCATACCCTGTATCTTGCACCCCCTTGGTCATAAAAATAGGGGTCATATTCCCTGGGCCAAAAGGGGCAAACTGACGGATGATTCGCATCAGTTTTGGTGTGATTTGATGGAAATCTATCTCGGCGTCAATACGAATTTCAGGTGTGAGCAACTTTTGGTCGATAGTTTCAGAAACCACTTTCTCAAATTGCTTTTTGAAAGCCCCGTACTGTGCCTCAAGAAGTGTAAGCCCAGCTGCATATTTGTGGCCGCCAAACTGCTCGATACACTCGGCACAGCCTTCCAAAGCCTCATACACATCAAAACCCTTAACGGAACGTGCCGAGGCGGCCAATTTATCCCCACTTTTGGTAAAGACCAAGGTTGGGCGATAATAGGTTTCCGTCAATCGGGAAGCCACAATGCCGATGACCCCTTTGTGCCAATGTTCATTATAGACCACAGAAGTGAATCGTTCTTCCTCTTGGTTATCTCTAATTTGGGCGAGTGCCTCTTCTGTGATTTCTTGGTCCAGCCCACGTCGGTCAAGATTGAATTGTTCAATCTCTTGGGCAAAAACCTCTGCTTTTTCCAAATCATCTTCCATCATCAGATTGACCGCATGCTGCCCGTGTTTCATACGCCCTGCGGCGTTGATTCTCGGGGCAATGATAAACACCACATCGGTGATGGTGAGCTGCTGTTTCTTGATTTGGTTGATGATGGCCTGAAATCCTGTACGGGGAATTGAATTCATAACCTGCAGCCCAAAATAGGCCAACACCCGATTTTCACCTGTGATGGGAACGATGTCTGCAGCAATCGCCGTGGCCACCAAATCCAAATAGGGAAGCAAATCTTCAACTGATTTCTCTTTTTTAGTTGCCAAGGCTTGAACCAGTTTAAACCCAACCGCACAACCGCACAATTCTTTATAGGGATATTCACAGTCTTCGCGTTTTGGGTCTAAAATGGCAATGGCATCAGGAAGTTGAGCTCCTGGCCGATGGTGGTCACAGATGATGAAATCTATGCCTTTTTCCTTGGCATAACCTACCTGTTCCACAGCTTTCACCCCACAATCAAGTGCAATAATGAGTGAAAAACCATTGTCGTCGGCGAAATCAATCCCTTGAAACGACACGCCATAACCTTCGATGTATCTATCGGGAATATAAGTTGCTACATTATCATAATGTTCCCTTAAGTAGGTTGTAAACAAAGCTACAGCCGTAGTGCCATCTACATCGTAATCGCCATAGACCAAAATATTCTCGTTATCGGCAATGGCCTTTTCGATTCTGCTAACCGCCACATCCATATCCTTCATCAAGAAGGGGTCGTGCAAATCAGATAGTTCTGGGCGGAAGAATTTTTTTGCCTCATCATACGTGGTGATGCCTCGTTGCAAAAGCAGTTGCGCCACCAAACCATTTACTTTCAGCGCTGCGGAAAGCTCTTCGACTTGCTTTTTTTCAGGAATTGGCTTAATTGTCCAGCGCATTGGGTTAAAATACAAACTCAAATGGCAAATACAAATTCAAATGGTAAACGTAAACTCAAAAAATCATCCTTTGTTCTTGATTATAGTGGCCATAATTTTAATAAGCTGCTCAACCTCATCCAACAACTTTCCCCTTTTCTCCGATTCACCATAATTTACTTTGGATAAAATCCTCAGATTCATTCTCGACTCTTTCAACTCCTTAAGACTGATCGTAGCTTTATTCTTGAAATCACGGTCGCTTTGGGTGCCCTGCATTTCGCCAAAATTCAAAGCAGAACTTCCCGCAGAACGCAATAGCTGATTTCCATAATACTGACCTGGCATGTCATTATGAAGTGTCGCACAGAAAAAAACCGTCAATGCCCCAAAATCAACGAAACGGTCTTCTAAATCAAACTTTCTATCGCTCATAGAGTAAAATTTTGAATTTTGTGTTTGTGCTTATATTTAACCTCTATGGAATAAAACTTTAATCTCCAACTCCGCAAACCTTCTGAACATTTCCATCACACCACAATATTTCTCCACAGATAAATCTACCGCTCTTTGCAGTTTGTCTTCCTTTAGGTTTTTCCCATAAAAATGATATTCGATACGCACGGTGCCATAATATTTCGGGTGCTCATCGGTCAAATCACCGATAGTCTCAATGTGAAAAGCATCTACTTCCAACTTCATTTTTTTGATGAGCGAAGCCACATCAAGCCCAGAACATCCTGCCAATGAAGAAAGCATCAACGCCTTGGGCCGAAGCCCCGCACCTTCGCCCCCATCATCAGGACTCGCATCGATATTAAAAGTCATTCCCGATGGATTATTGCTCTCAAAGGCCATGTTGCCAAGCCACTTTGTAGAAATATGATTTGTTGTCGCCATAAATTTTTGTTTCTTGTAATGGTTAAAAATACTCCAACTCAACTAAATGCAACCCAAATGGCACTAGTAAATCCCCTTGAACCTAACCACGACCCAGAAACCAAAGAACTGGCCGAATTTTTTAATGAAACTTTGGGGTTTTGCCCCAATTCTGTGCTGACCATGCAGCACCGCCCTTCTATCTCTAAAGCTTTTATCAATCTGAACAAAGCGGTAATGACCAATGAGGGCAGGGTCACTTCAGCATTGAAACGTTTGATTGCCTGGGTCAGCAGCAATGCCACCGGGTGCCGCTATTGTCAGGCCCATGCCATTCGTGCAGCAGAGCGTTACGGTGCCGAGCAAGAGCAATTGGACAATATTTGGGAATACCGTACCCACCCTGCCTTTTCTGATGCAGAACGGGCAGCATTGGATTTTGCTGTGGC
Organism: Allomuricauda sp. d1; assembly: GCF_039592695.1. NCBI lineage: Bacteria > Pseudomonadati > Bacteroidota > Flavobacteriia > Flavobacteriales > Flavobacteriaceae > Allomuricauda > Allomuricauda sp. d1. The sequence goes on from NZ_JBBUTK010000003.1 coordinate 534,600, forward strand.
CGCATCGCAGGTGCCCAATACTGTGAGTGCCGATATCAAAAAGCGACTGCACGACCACTGGAGCGATGGCGAAATTGTGGAAATGTTGGGTGTGATCTCTCTTTTTGGATATCTGAACCGGTGGAATGACAGCATGGGCACCGATATCGAAGATGGTGCTGTGGAAAGCGCCAACCAATACCTTTCAAAATACGGTTGGCAAAAGGGAAAGCATGACGGGTCTAAGTATTAGGCTTTAGAAATCGGGCTCTTTTCCTTAGTGCCATTTCCTTATTTCTTGATGTGTATCAACTTTTATTCAAGTTCAATGTTAGAACTTTGGCTCAATCAAAAAACGAACGGTCATGGCAACATTGGTTTTGACGCCCGAACAGCAAATTCAGCGATTGAACAGCATTCTCAATAAGGTGGAGGTATTACAAAAGCTTCCCTTGAATCGCTTGATTACGGCCCCAAATACCAAATCGTGGAATGTGCTGGAAGTATTGGAGCATCTACGAATCGCCTATTCGCTTTATGACAAAAAAATCGAAAATGCCCTTGTTGGGTCTCCATCATCCAATCTTGATTCATGGAGCTTTAAGGCCCGCCCTTGGCAACGGTTCCTTATTGAGGGGCAAAGGCCAAAGGGTAAAAAACGTCCCTTTAAGATAAAGACCTTAAAAAGGTTTGAGCCGTTGTTGGACGATAAAAGCTTGTCCGAGGAAGCATCAGATTCCATCTTCGAAAATTTTTTTACTGCCTACCAGCTATTGAAATCGAGTATTGTGGAGAGCCGACAGAAACAAATGAAGCACAGACCTTTTGCCTCAGCAATCGGCCCTGTAGTTCGTTTTTACCTTCCCGAAGCATTCGAATTTCTGATTTGCCATGCAGAACGGCATCTTGTACAGATTGAGGAAATTCTTGCATCACAAAAGTAAACTACCCCGGGGGGCATCATAAATCTAGATTATGGAGTGATGGTTATCTTTATGGTGGATGGAACACTCGAATCTTGAGCTCTTAAAATCAGTTTTTAAAGGAATTGCCTTCACTGGAGAGGAGGAACTTTCATTTGCAAAGCTCTGGAAAGAACGTCATTTCAAACAAAACGGGCTCATCACCGAGGCGGGAAGCATCGAAAGGTATTTCTATGTCGTCATCGAAGGGGTTCAGGCTATTTACCTCCTCGACCAAAAAGGTGAAAAAGTGGTACTTGGGTTCTCGTATGCCGGGAGTCCGTCAGGGGTATTTGATTCGTTCATCCACCAGAAACCTTCCGACACGTTTTTAGAGGCATTGAAACCTTCAAGATTATTGGCCATTTCAAGAAACGAGTACTTGCACCTTTTTGAAAAACATCCTGAACTTCATCAATGGGGGCACTATTTTTTTAGGGATATTCTCTTTGGCCGTCTTTTTCGTGAGGTCGAATTGTTGACCTTATCGGCCGAAGAACGCTATGTAGCTTTTATGCGGCGTTGCCCGGAAGAATTGAAAGTGATTCCCCAAAAATATTTGGCATCGTACCTTAATATGAAGCCTGAAACGTTTTCTAGGCTCAGGGCTTCAGTATCGTATTGATTTTCTGTCTTAATTCAGGCAACACCTCTTCCCCAAACCATGGGTTTTTGCTTAACCAAAACCGATTTCTGGGTGATGGGTGGGGCAGTACAAAATAGTGGGGCAGATAGTTTTTATAGTTTCTTACGGTTTCGGTCAAGTTCTTTTCCATTCCGTCGACTAAATAATAGTTCTGGGCATATTGCCCAATCAAAATCGTCAACTGTAAATTTGGCATTTGTTTCAATAGCGGTTCATGCCATAACGGAGCACATTCGGGACGAGGTGGCAAATCACCCGATTTGCCTTTTCCGGGATAACAAAATCCCATGGGAATCAATGCAAAAAGTCTTTCGTCATAAAACTTTTCGTCAGTAACACCCAACCATTCACGCAATTGCTTTCCACTGGGGTCATCCCAAGGCACTCCCGTCTTGTGGACTTTGGTCCCCGGTGCTTGTCCGATGATTGCAATCTTCGATTGGGGATGGGCTGACACGATGGGCCGCGGGCCCAAGGGCAAATGTTCTGCACAAACGGTACAGTTTCTGATTTCTGAAAGCAGTTTTTCCATCCTCTTAAAAATAAACAACTAAAGCACACCAACTGGGTCGATGTGCCTTAGATCATGAAAAAGTCGGGCTAACGACTACGATTTGGTTCTTAGGTTCTTCCAGTTTTTATTGGCGGTTGCCAATAATTTAGATTCCTTCTCAGCCACCCATAATTGTTTGGCATCAACTTCAACATCGTTTAAAAACAGATAATATTTACCATTGCTTACCACGAACTTATTAGGGTCAACCCTGAATTTTGCTCCCGCATAAACGCCAAAAGCACAAAAGCCGCCAAACTGTGGCAAATATTTGTCTGGGTTTTTCTCAAATTTTGACTTTTGCTCTGCGGAGGTAAAGTAATAGGCAATCTTATCGTGTACTGCCTTGTACTGCTTTGAACCTTGCTGCGCCAAGCCCAAATCTAAATAAGACACCGGACTGTAGCCCTGTAGCCCTATCTTACTGTCATCAATGTTGTTCGCTTTTTTGTCTTGTGCAAATAGCACTCCCGCGGTCATGACCGCAATCATAAAAATTGAAATTCTTTTGAAATTCATCGTTGTTAAAAATTAAAGATTAATACTTGTATTAAAAATTATTTGCTGGCACTCAACGAGACCACCAAAAAAACTACCGTGGCATTGAACCAATAATAGATGGCATCGATGCCCGAAAAATTGAAAATAAATGGCACGGCCATAAAGGTTACGGCCACCAATAGATCTATGGCCAAATGGCCCTGAAAGGGAATCAACCGATACGCGGCCAATTTATAGTCGGTCAACAGACTAGCCGCCAATACAGCAATGCCCGTCATCACCGAAAACCATAGGGCCACATTTGAGGTCTCTCCCAAATTCAAGAGGAAAGGCGCCACAATTAAGCCCATTCCAGCTGTATAATCGGCCACTCCATGAAGTGTCGGGGTAATAAACCTTAGTTTCATAGCTCTTGAATTAGGCGTTGAAGTATTCTTCAAAAATGACCTGCCCGTCGTCATTCCAGACACGTTTTATGATTTCGTGCCAGTAAATTGAACTGTCGTCTTTCATCTTAAAGTCAAAGGTGAACTCAGAGGCCGAGACATTACCATCAACCAAAGTGTTATGCAGGGTTATGCCATTGACATTGGCTATGGCTCCTGTGAAACCTGTCATTTTCTCAATCATCTGGCCTTTGTTCTTAGTGGTCACCTGATTGTAGTCAGAAGTTTCTGCGCTGTTGGCAAAAAACTTCTCGACGGCATCTACTATTGCCCCTTCGGCAACCATGCCATCCATCTCTTTTACTAGTTTTCTAATATCCATTTGCTTTGTTTTGGGTTAAAAACTTGATTTAAATACCCTGCAAATTTCAATTGAAAGGAACGTTGGAAGGCTACAAAAAAGGAGCGATTAATTGTAGATTTCGCTTTTGAAGGAAGAAGGGTTCACGCCCGTGTAGCGTTTGAAAAAAGAAGTGAAGTGGTTGGCCTCTTCAAAACCAAGGGTAAAGGCTGCCTCTTTTATCGAAGCATCTTGTGCCAGTATTTTTTTCGAAGAATCGACAATTTCTTGGCGAATCAATTTGCCAAGCGAATCGCCAAGTTTTGCTTTGGTCTTTTTCTGCAGTGTTTTGACCGAGAGGTTCATTTTGTCGGCATAAAACGATAACTGATGTTGTTCTTTATGGTGTTGTCGAACAAGCGCCACAATATCTTGTACGAATGTATCGCGATTGTCATAATCAAAATGCTGCCTGAACTCATTTGGGGTGGCTCTGGCTTTCTGTTTGAACACCCTGTTGAAATAACCCGGGTCTTTATACCCCATCGCATACGAAACTTCTTGAATGCTCTTATCGGTCAACGCCACTTCTTTGCGGCTCTCTGCCCATCGTTTACGCTCCCATAGGCCCTTGACTGACAGCCCAACTTTCTCTTTCATTAGGGTCTGCACTTTTTCATTGTTGTCGTTGATAAACAACGCCAACTCTTGAGACTTTAGGTGCTTATCATATTTAGCGTCAACGATTTCCTTGATATCGAATATGACTTCATATTCTTCCTCGGTGGCCTCAAATGGGTTTTGCAAAAACCATTGCTGGGAAAATGCTTTAATGATTTCTTTTGGATTATTTGCCGTATTGAATACTTCCATGTCCTTATTACAATCAACACAGGAAGAAAAATCGATATGCCCCAGCGACACCAAATGTTTGAACAACACCCTCGCCGCTCTGTCGTCAAGGATTCCACTATCGAAAAATTCCATTTTCTCCACCTTGAAATCATCAGATAGAAACTTGACATATTGCCCTTTTTCCAAAAAAATGGCCTTGTTGGTCCAACCAAAATAATTTTCAAAATCAACCTGTATACCCCCAGAGCCCGATATGATATGAAAAAGAGCGGGCTGGGTCAAATAATAGACCTTGTTGATATCAGGAAAAAAGTTGTGTAACATTGATCTGGACCTCACGGTTTCTTGGTCGAAAACCCCTGCACTTCCTGACAAGACATGGTGCGGTTATATCATAATGCCCAACAGATAAATCGTCAGCATACCCCAAAAAGTGCCGGTAGCCATGCTTAGAATAGCCAATACTATGGCATGGGGCATCCATTTTTTATTATAGGCGGCCGTAACGGCGGGGGCCGTGGCAATGCCTCCCACATTGGCCATGCTGGCAATCGGCACCCAGGCCATGTTTACGTTCAGCACTTTTGCAACCCCTACGGTAAAGACAAAATGGCCGACCAGCCAAACTATCAAGAACCCGAAAAAGGCCCAATTAAATCCGAAGGTGGCGAATTGCAGTTTCAGCCCCAAGACCGCCATGACCAAAATAATCAAGATGCTTCCCACCTTTAATGAAAAGGTGTTGTTCCAACTTTTTATAAAATTGCTCAAGGCCAGTCCCAATAATGAAAAGAGCACTACCTTGATAACAAAGGTATCCACCAGAAAATGAAAGACCCCTACTAAAGCTATAAAAATCAGCAGGGTCAAAACTGGTGATAGCGTCTTTTCTTTTTTTAAGTCAAGCTCGTCGGGCATCTTTGTATCCGAAATTGCAAACCAACTGTTCAATTGGTGGCTCCTCTTTATCCCTTGAAACATCAAGATGGTCCAGATATTGACCAAAATATTGTCCATTACCAAAATGGTCAGAAAGATGTTCTCAGGGCAGTTGACCAGTTCTTTCAATACCAGTTGGCTGGTGCTGCCTCCAATCCAACCTCCAACGACAGGTGGAATCCCCATCCAGTACTGTTTTGCAACCAAAGTGGTGTTGACCCAGTCTGATGATGAAAAACCATAAACGGCCAATACTGGAAACAGCGCAATGAACATACTGCCCGCCACGAACACAACAATGGGTTTGATTCCCACGGATTTCAACTGGCGAAAAGAGAGACTTGACATGACCGATATAATTGCCAGCGGAATGAAAAAATCTTTGCTATAATCATGGATGGCCGCCCCGGAAAAATCTTTTTGTAGTACCAAAGAAAACAATGCGGGTATCACATACGCCAACAAGATTGCGGGCACCCAGTCAAAAAGTGATTTGATGTATCGGTTTTCCCACCGGTCTAAAAAATAGACTGCAACAACGGTCACCGCTGTGATAATCCAAGGTGTGTACATTCAGGCCAAAATACTAAAATAGATTGTTCGGGTAGTCATTTTTTGCCCGCAACCACAACGACCAACTCCCCTTTCGGGGGATGTGCCTCAAAATGCTCCAAAACCTCCTTTACAGTGCCCCGAATGGTTTCTTCATACAATTTTGTCAGCTCACGGGAAACCGACACGGGCCGATCCGCGCCAAAATAGTCTACAAACTGGGTCAGGGTTTTGACCAACTTATGCGGACTTTCATAAAAGACCATCGTTCGGGTCTCTTCGGCCAATTGTTGCAATCGGGTCTGGCGGCCTTTTTTTATGGGGAGGAATCCCTCAAAAACAAATCGGTCGTTGGGTAAACCGCTGTTCACCAATGCCGGTACAAAAGCAGTCGCACCTGGTAAACATTCGACCTCAACCCCATTTTCGATACACGCTCGTGTCAATAAAAATCCGGGGTCTGAGATGGCCGGGGTGCCCGCATCGGATATCAATGCCATGGTCTCCCCGGATTTCATGCGTTTTACCAGGGCATCCACGGTTTTATGCTCGTTGTGCATGTGGTGGCTTTGCAGCGATGTTTCGATGTCAAAATGCTTCAAAAGCTTCCCGCTGGTACGGGTGTCTTCAGCAAGAACTACATCCACTTCCTTTAAGATAGAAATTGCTCGAAGCGTGATATCCTCCAAATTGCCGATAGGTGTCGGAACCAGATATAATTTTCCCATAGACCCAAATTACGGCCTTACCGTTTTTCCTGTAAAATAGGAAATCAAAACACAAATAAAGGCAATGGACGAAAAGAGCACACCGTTTCCATCCGTGATATAATGGGCGAAAAAAGCAAGTATGGTATTGAAAAAAAAGCCTGCATAGGCCCATTCTTTGAGCCCTTTTGAGAAATTGCCCCAGATTGCTATCAACCCCAGAATCTTTGCGATTGCCATTGGATAAATCAAATACGTTGGGTAGCCAAAGTGCTCAAAGGCCCCTTTGATGGATTCGTGATTAAAAAAATAGTTGTAAACGGAAAATAGCATGATGAACGTCAACACCGCAGTAGACGCCCAGAAAAGAACTTTCTTTAGCATAAGGATTGGATTGGATTGATTACATCATCCAATTTAACCAAAAAAATTAAGCAAATTTTCGTTGTATCAATGACTTAAATCTTGCTTCGTATTCCTCTTTGCCTTCCCAATTGTTATACTCGGGCTTTACCATGTTATCGATAAAGGCCAAAGAGCGTTCTTCAGAATCTATAGTATTGAGCTGTGAAAGTACCCGTTGATAATCATCGGTATTGTTGTTGAACAAATGCTTCACAAAGGCAAGACGGTCATTGAGGCCAATCTGTATCTTGTTGACATTCAGTTTATCGTTCAGTGATTTTTTGGGTGCCTGATCGATGTCGACTGGCCGTGGACTGACAATTTCTTTATCACTCTTCATATTCTCAGGCTTTGCGATAAAGTCTGAAAAAATATGTTCCACCGCTTCGCTGGGCATTTCAGATACCATGTCTTTGATCGTCTGCATGCCCGGTGTGATAATGTCCTCTTCATGTGGATTGCTCTCGGGTACCGAGGTGTTGCCACTGAGTACGGCAGTGGCCATTTTCTCAAAACGCGATGCCAGTACATTTTTAGAGACATCGACTTCTATATCGTTCAACTTTTCATCGATGAATTTGAGCACCGCAAGTTTTTCATACAGCTCTTTGGCTCGTTCATACAGCTCGGTCAACTCTTTGTCTTCTCTTGAGGTAATAATGTCCGTTGAGAGCTTGACCAATTCTTCTCGTATCTTGCGCTTCATGCTTTCTGTAATTTATATAAATGTACCACCAAAATCCATGCCCTTTATTGAACAAAAGGTTAAATTTTGTGGGCAGACCAAAGGTATAATTTTCACTACTTTTATACTTCTTTTATTTAAAAACGAAAAACGAAGCACTTTCGTTTAAAATTTTAGCATGTTTCTCGAAAATACGGTCAATCATAAAGAACAATTTGGGTGGATAGAGGTTATCTGCGGATCTATGTTTTCAGGTAAGACCGAAGAGCTTATCCGTCGCTTGAAACGTGCCCAGTTCGCCAAGCAAAAGGTCGAGATTTTCAAGCCCATCGTTGATACCCGCTATAATGAAGAGATGGTGGTCTCGCACGATGCCAATGAAATACGGTCGACCCCCGTGCCCGCTGCTGCCAACATTCGCATACTGGCCGATGACTGTGATGTTGTAGGCATTGATGAGGGGCAGTTCTTTGACGATGAGATTGTCGCCGTTTGCAATGACTTGGCCAATCGGGGAGTGCGCGTGGTCGTAGCTGGATTGGACATGGACTTTAAGGGGAATCCTTTCGGGCCTATGCCCGCTCTTATGGCCACTGCTGAATACGTTACCAAAGTACATGCGGTATGTACCCGAACAGGAAACCTGGCCAACTATAGTTTTCGAAAATCGAATGATGACAAACTAGTGCTTTTGGGGGAAACGGAAGAATATGAACCATTGAGCCGGGCTGCTTTCTACAAGGCCATGCTCAAGGAAAAAATCAGCCAAATGAACGTAGATGCCGAAGAGGTCGTTCCAAAAAAGAAAGCCTCCAATGGGTAACATCGGTGAAACTACGCTAGAAATTGACCTTTCGGCATTAGCGCACAATTTCAATTATCTCAAAGCAAAATTAAACCCCAACACCAAATTTTTGGCCGTGGTCAAGGCCTTTGCATACGGTAACGATATGGTAACCATTGCAAAAAAACTGGAGAAGCTCAAGGTGGATTATTTGGCTGTGGCCTATGCCAAAGAAGGAGTGTTGCTTCGAGATGCTGGTATACGGTTACCCATCTTGGTGTTGCATCCCCAAACAATCAATTTTAGTGAATTGATTGACCGTTGCCTTGAACCGAGCCTTTATTCCCCAAGAATACTTCGAGAATTTTTAAAAAAAACCTCACAAAAAGGCCAAAAAGATTATCCAGTACATATCAAGTTCAACACAGGCTTGAACCGTCTCGGTTTTTGGGAAAGTGATGTGGATTTCATTCAGGACACTTTGGAAGGAAGGGATGAAATCAAGATTGTATCGCTCTTTTCCCATCTTGCAGCATCTGAAGACAGGGACGAAGAAAAGTTCAGTTTGCGACAAATAGCATCCTTCCAAAAAATAAATACATCCCTGGCAAAGAGATTGGGGTACCAACCCATGCGGCACATGCTCAACACCTCGGGCATCGTCAATTATCCGGAAGCACAATTTGATATGGTGCGAAGCGGTATTGGGTTGTATGGCTATGGCAACCAACCTGAAATCGATAATGAACTGAAGCCCGTTGCCACCCTAAAAACCATCATATCACAATTGCACAAAATTGAGCCCCATGAATCGGTCGGTTATAACCGGGCGTATACGTCTGATGGGTATCGCACAACGGCTACGCTTCCCATTGGCCATGCGGATGGTATCGGTAGGCAATACGGTAATGGTAAAACTCATGTCTCTATACATAGGCAAAAAGCCCCAATCATAGGGAATGTCTGTATGGATATGGTCATGGTCGATGTCACCGACATCGATTGCAAAGAAGGTGACGAAGTTGTCATTTTTGGTGATGGAAACTCCGCTGAAGACTTCGCAAAATCAGCAAATACCCTCTCCTATGAACTATTGACGGCTATTTCTCAACGAGTTACAAGAAAAATCAAGGAATGAATTTTCATTTCTCTTTCTTTTTTTGATTACCTTATCCCCGTATTAACCATAAAAACTATAATTCAAATGCTTAAAGAGTTTAAGGAATTTGCCATGAAAGGCAACCTCGTTGACATCGCCGTAGGTTTTGTCATGGGTGCCGCGTTCAATAGGGTGGTCACTTCTTTTACCGGAGGTATTGTATCGCCATTGATCGGTCTATTATTTGATGCCGACTTCAAAGACTTAAAGTATGTTATTAAAGAGGGAACAATGAACGATGCCGGCGAAATGGTAGGTGAAGTTGCGGTAATGTACGGTGATTTCATCACTTCGGTTATTGATTTCATCATTGTGGCTTTTGTGATGTTCATGATTGTAAAGGGTGTCAACAGGATGAAGAAACCCGAAGAGCCCGCACCAGACCCAGGGCCATCAGAAATTGATTTATTGAAGGAAATCAGGGATAACCTGAAAAAATAACCGTAGCTCCTGAAATTTCAGGATTTCCGCTACACCATTTTTAATCTAAAAGCCGTCAATCTGTTTCGCTAACAGATTGACGGTTGTTTTATTTATAACAAATTGTTGTTTTTTGCCATTTCTGTCAAAAAGACTTGTTTTAAAGACAAGCTGAAGTACCTTTGCTGTTCAATTAAAACGATATGAAAGTAGCAGTTGTCGGTGCTACCGGGATGGTAGGCGAGGTGATGTTAAAAGTATTGGCAGAGCGTAATTTTCCGATTACGGAATTGCTCTTGGTCGCTTCAGAGCGTTCCGTTGGAAAAAAACTGTTGTTTAAGAAAAAGGAGCATTTCGTTGTTGGCTTGGCCGATGCGGTCATCGCACGACCAGACATTGCCATATTCTCGGCAGGGGGAAGCACTTCACTGGAGTGGGCCCCGAAATTCGCAGAAGTGGGCACCACCGTGATTGACAATTCTTCTGCATGGCGTATGGACGCCGATACAAAACTCGTGGTGCCTGAAATCAATGCCCACCTCTTGACCAAGAATGATAAAATCATTGCCAACCCCAACTGCTCTACCATTCAAATGGTGATGGCCTTGAATCCTTTGCACAAAAAATATCAAATGAAGCGGGTGGTGGTCTCTACCTATCAATCCGTTTCGGGTACGGGTGTAAAAGCCGTTCAGCAACTCGAAAATGAAATGGCAGGAGTACAGGGCGAAATGGCCTATCCGTACCCCATCAACCGAAATGCATTGCCCCATTGCGATGTGTTTTTAGAAAACGGCTACACCAAAGAAGAAATGAAACTCGCGCGTGAGCCCCAAAAAATATTGGACGACCGTACCTTTTCGGTATCTGCTACCGCAGTGCGCATTCCCACCGCTGGGGGTCACTCAGAATCTGTCAATGTGGAATTTCATAATGATTTTGAGCTATCTGAGATTCGAAAACTGCTCTCCGAAACTCCCGGTATCGTGGTACAGGACAATCCCGATACCAACACCTACCCCATGCCCATTTATGCCCATGACAAAGATGAGGTCTTTGTGGGGCGCATTCGCCGTGATGAAACGCAACGTAACACGTTGAACATGTGGATTGTCTCTGACAACCTCCGCAAGGGTGCCGCCACCAATGCGGTGCAGATTGCGGAGTATTTGGTGGAGAAAAACTTAGTTTAAATTAAATGAAGCTCCTCCACTCAGATGAGTGGAGGTGGATGCTGAAGTGTCATGCTGAGCGCAGTCGAAGCATCGGCGTCAGCAGACGGAGGGGTCTGAAGCAACCCCTGACACCCCTGTCCGCATATCGCGGACTGTCCCCTCAAGGGGACAATTTATATTTAGCGTTAAAAAACGTTAAGACTTGTCCTTCTTGGCTGGCATCCAACGCAATTGCGTTATTTTTAGCGCAACTAATTCCTATCGAAAATGAGACAACTTTCCATCCTAATGGCAGTGCTTATCTTTGCGGCCTGCAAAACTGAAAAAGAACGAGAACCTATTGTGGTGAACTATCCTGAAACCAAAACTGTCGATACCGTTGACACCTATTTTGAAGCCGAAGTGCCCGATCCGTATCGCTGGCTTGAAGATGATCGTAGCCAAGAGACCGGAGCATGGGTAACCCAACAGAATAAGGTCACTTTTGGGTATTTAGACAGTATTCCCTTTCGGGACGATATAAAAAATCGTCTCGAAAAAATATGGAATTACGAAAAACTGAGCGCTCCGTTCAAAGAGGGCGATTATACGTATTTCTATAAAAATGATGGCCTGCAAGACCAATACGTGGTCTACAGGAAAAAAGGAGACAATGATGCAGAAGTGTTTTTAGACCCCAACACCTTTTCTGAAGACGGCACCACATCACTTGCCGGACTCAGTTTTACCAAAGACGGTACTTTGGCGGCCTACTCCATTTCTGAAGGCGGGAGTGATTGGCGAAAGGTCATTACCTTAAATTCTGAAACCAAAGAAATTGTTGAAGACACTTTGGTTGAAGTGAAGTTCAGTGGCATCTCGTGGAAGGGCAACGACGGTTTTTTCTACTCCAGTTACGATAAACCAAAGGGCAGTGAACTGTCTGCAAAGACCGATCAACACAAATTGTATTACCACAAACTGGGCACCCCACAATCAGAGGACAAGGTTATTTATGGCGGTGTGCCTGAAGAAAAACACCGCTATATTGGTGGTAGCGTCTCAGACGACGGGCGATATTTGTACATCAGCGCAGCAACATCGACCTATGGCCGAAAACTGTTCTTGAAAGATTTGACGAAAGAAAACAGTCCGTTGGTGACCATTCTTGACATGGCGGATTCTAACACCTATGTCATCGATAACGAAGGTTCAAAATTATTCTTGGTCACCGACAGAAATGCCCCGAACAAAAAGATAGTGGTCACTGATGCATCAAATCCCACTCCTGACAATTGGAAAGACCTTATCCCTGAAACCGAAAACGTATTGACAGCGGGTACCGGTGGCGGCTATTTCTTTGCGGAATATATGGTCGATGCCATCTCTAAAGTATTGCAATACGATTATGAAGGCAACTTGGTCAGAGAGGTCGAATTGCCTGGTGTGGGCAGTGCCAACGGATTTGGGGGCAAAAAAGAGGATACCGAGTTTTACTTTTATTTCACCAATTACAAAACCCCGGGCTCATCATACAAATACAATGTTGAAACTGGCGAGTATGAGCTGTATTGGAAGCCAGAAATCGATTTTAATCCCGAAGATTATGAATCGAACCAAGTATTCTACGAATCAAAAGATGGTACTAAAGTACCCATGATCATCACCCATAAAAAGGGAATTGAGCTCAACGGAAAGAACCCGACCATTTTATATGGCTATGGCGGATTCAACATCAGCCTGACCCCCAGATTCAGTATTGTCAATGCGGTTTGGATGGAACAGGGCGGTGTGTATGCCGTGCCCAATCTTCGCGGTGGTGGTGAATACGGAAAAGAATGGCATATCGCAGGTACAAAAACACAAAAGCAAAATGTGTTTGATGATTTTATCGCTGCCGCGGAATATCTTATCGACAACAACTACACCTCAAAAGAATATTTGGCGATACGCGGTGGTTCAAACGGCGGGCTTCTGGTCGGTGCGACAATGACACAACGCCCTGATTTGATGCAAGTGGCGTTGCCCGCTGTCGGTGTTTTGGATATGCTTCGCTACCATACCTTTACCGCTGGTGCAGGCTGGGCCTATGATTATGGCACCTCTGAAGAAAGTCAAGAAATGTTTGAATACCTCAAAGGATACTCGCCCCTGCACAACATCAAAGAAGGTGTTGCATATCCGGCGACCTTGATTACAACGGCTGACCATGACGATCGCGTAGTGCCTGCCCATAGCTTTAAGTTTGCTGCCGAATTGCAGTCAAAACAAATGGGTGACAATCCCACCTTGATTCGCATTGAGACCAATGCCGGTCATGGTGCGGGTACGCCTGTGAGCAAGACCATCGAGCAATATGCCGACATCTTTGGTTTCACGCTGTTCAACATGGGGTATGATGAACTGCCCAATCAAGCGGTGCTTAAAGAGTTCAAAGGATAAGGCAACAACAGAATAAATCGTGCTAAAAATCCGTTTCAATAGAAGCGGATTTTTTCTTTTTTGCTATGCTGACCGTCGAGAACATTACTTTTTCATATCAAAAGCATCCCGTTTTGGAAGATGTATCCTTTGATCACCTTGAAGGAAAACACTTGGCCATTATGGGTGAAAGTGGTTCTGGCAAAAGTACCTTGCTCAAGGCCATATACGGATTGTTGCATTTGGATGAAGGGGCCATTTTATGGAACGGAGATGAAGTCCTCGGGCCAAACTTCAACTTGGTGCCCGGGGAAAAGACCATGAAGTATGTATCACAGGATTTTGATCTGATGCCTTTCACCAATGTAAGCGAAAACGTGGGGGAACATCTTTCCGTTTTTGACAGGGAACACCACCATGACCGCATACAAGAACTTTTGGATATTGTAGGCTTGCAAGATTTTGCCAATACCAAGGTCAAGAGCCTTAGCGGTGGCCAACAACAGCGTGTGGCATTGGCGCGGGCACTGGCCCAAGAACCTGAACTATTGTTGCTTGATGAGCCTTTTAGCAGTATCGACCAATTTAAAAAGAATGAATTGCGGCATCGCCTGTTTCCGTACCTCAAGGCCAAAGGTGTTACCGTAATTACAGCGACCCACGACCCTGAGGACGTGCTTCCGTTTTCTGATGATATCATTGTGCTGCGCAATGGCCAAAAAATTGCTTTTGGCAATACAACGGTCCTCTATAAAAATCCGAGAGAAAAATACATTGCAACGTTGTTTGGTCAGGTCAATGCGCTTCCTATCGGACTTCTAAAGGAGTATGCCAAACAAGACCAGACCATTTTGGTATATCCCCACGAATTTGAGATTTCTGCCAGTTCAGGGGTCGAGGTCACCGTAAAAAAGAGTTTTTTCAGGGGAAGCCACTATCTTACGGAAGGACTTGCTGAAAACGGGCAGACCGTCCTCTTTCAAAGCAAAAAAAGGATTGATTCCGATATTTTGGTGTATCTGAACATTCCTTTGGAGTTGGTCAATTTGCGACTGTCAAATCTCGCCCGGTCATAAAGCGTACCTTCGTGAAAAATCACTTTTGTGAACAAGGATAAAATCTTGGGAGAGCTAAAGTTCAAAGCTGTTAGAAGCAGTGGTGCTGGTGGACAGCATGTCAACAAGGTGGCCTCAAAAGTGGAGCTTTCTTTTGATGTTGCCAACTCATTGGGCTTAAAGCCTGAAGAAAAAGAACGGCTTCAAGAAAAAATATCGCATCGTCTGACCAATGAAGGTGTTTTGGTGCTGCAATGTGACGAGGCAAGAAGCCAGCATCAAAATAAAAAGCAGGTTGTTGAACGGTTTTTCGATGTATTGAAAAAGGCCTTGTACGTTCCCAAAAAACGGAAACGCACAAGGCCTTCAAAATCCTCAATAGAAAAGCGTCTTAAATCAAAAAGAAGATCTTCAGAGAAGAAAATCAACCGAAAGAAGCCTGATTTTTAACACCCCTGCAAGCTTGGTATAACCAAAGCTTGCTGTCCCCTCAAGGGGACAACCCATAAGATTTCCCTTTGTTAGGAGAGGAACTCGCCTGCATGCAGATAGGTAATCGGAAGGCTATCCCATTTCTGGGACTTCATAGAAATACTGCGCTTTTTTGACTTTTCCGTTCTCGACCTCATAAACGCACAGTTCATCAAAAGCCCATCGGCCTTGTCCTTTGAAAGTGGCATCCATAGACATTGGTACCACAAAATGATTTGCAGCAACTACGGGGTCGCCCACAGAACCTCCATGGATTTCCTCAATGCCTTCAGCCCATTCGAGATAAGCATTCCAGATGTTTTCTTTTCCCTTGGTCACCTTCTCACCGGGCATTCCGTCCATCTCTATGCTTTCGGCATCATCCGCATATAGATCATAGGCTTCTTTGTACTTTTCTTCCCTGCAGAATTGAACCAATTTGTCTGCTACTTCTTGTGTTGTCATGAGTGTTTGTTTTTGGTTAATCCATTAAAGATAGTGAAGAACATGGTTTGCGGTTTTAAGGAAAAGTTAAATCAGATTCTTTCAATCTTTTGGCCAAAAAGAATACATCAATCTTGCTGATTGTTGTCCTGCACTTTTTTTAAGTTCCGTTTAAAGTGAATCACATAGGTCATATTGAACCCAAAGTTTAAATTCGGGTTTCTGAAATTGAAATTATGCCTCGTTTGTGTGATGAAGGCATCCTCGACCATACGGACCGCATTGGTGAGCATAAACTGCAACATGACATCGCCTATTTCCCAATTTACGCCCAAGGCAAAAGGGCCATAAGTGTCAAAAGATTCTACAGGGTTGGTATTGTAATAATATTCTGAAACCACCGAAACATGATTGCCCAGCTTGTACCTGCCACCAAAGCCAATGGCAAAATGGTTTTGGGGGTCTTCTTCTGAAAACACAAGCCCTCTATGGACAAACGTAGGCGCGATTTGAAGCGAGAAATTAGGAGTGACCTTTTTGGCGATGAGCATTTGCGTCGTATATGAAAGCCGGTCTGCAAAATCATCTTGAATATTGGGTGCGGTCAGGGCCTCGCTAAAATAACTGGCACTTTGAAGCAGCGTAATGCTGAAGGGTGACCCCTTTTGGTCGCTGCGTTGTTGTACCAGTTTGTATTTCAGATAACCGTCGAACAGCCCGTCAAAGGTAGTGCCGCCGAATCCCATCAAAAACCTATCGCTGACACCATATTCCAATGCGATACGGGTGCTCAAACGATCTGCGGCAAAACTCTGGGTTCTTTGTTCGGGAGTGTTCCAAAAACGGTTGGCCACGAAAACATCCAATATCCCTTTTTTTCGGGTCTCAATGGAGTGCCCGAAAGCAATTCTACTGAACTTGAACGTGGCTTGGGTATATTGTGGAATATCTTGCTGCTCCTCTTCAAGAATGCCCAAAAGGTCTTGCGCGACCATGGTATTTGCCACAGCTGCCCAAATCATAAACGTGATTAGCGCTCTAGCTTTCATAGGGTTCATATTCAAATCGAAAATCCACAGAAATAGTTTTTGCAATATTTCCCGCCAAAAGTGGCGGTATCTTTATATTGTAGTCTTTGACATAGGCCTCAAATGTGCCCGACAGCACATACTTGCCCTCTATATTCTCAATTTTGGTCTTTATCTCCAACTCTTTGTTGACCCCGTGCATTGAAAATGTACCCCTGACCATTCTGGTCTGTTCGCCTTCGATAGAAGGATCAAAATCTATGATTTTGCCTTCAAAGGTGGCTTTTGGATAAATATCCGATTCAATATAGCTTTCGTTAAAATGCTCACGCATCAGAGCCTTTTCAAACACAAAAGCATTCATAAGCATACTGACTGCGATTTTCGAACTTTCGAAATCGATTATGCTTGACACCTGGTTGTTTTGGGCCTTGATGTTCTCTACTGAAGTGTATGAGAAGAAAGAGACACTGCCCTGTCTGCAAATCACCTTTTCTGAATTATCGGTTTGCACACTGAACACCATGGTCAATATGAGCATAAACACCTTATTCATTTTGCAAAGTATTGTTCATGACACAATTTAACAGTATTACATCATTCAGATATCCCTTTAGAACACCTTTGATGTCAATGGCATCACCTTCTGACAAACCAAATTTAGAGTTTTCAAAAGATTCGTTCATTTCGCAAATTATGTAATGGTTACGGTTGGTGTTTCCCCTGATCAGAATGTTGAATTTACCATTTTTAGTATTTGTCTCCTTTATGAATCCTTTTACTGACACCACTCCTTCCTTAGGAAAACTTTCATCGTTTTTTAAATCATTAATAAGTTCGTCGGCACTGTAAAATGCAATGGGCGCAACCATTGTAATGTCTTTTTGAAATATACTTTCACAACAAACCAAAAACAATGACAAAAAAATGAGGGCAACGATGTGTTTTGAATTTGTCATAAGCCTTGTAAAGTTCTTAAAAAGAAAATTAACCCGATACTCGTTTTTGTTCTTGCGCATGATGGTTTGTTAAAATACTGGGGAACCCAAATAGGTTCCCCAGAGCTAACCAAACTTAACTAATCAAACACTAAACTTATTTTTCAGATCTCCTTAGTCTACAATCACAAATATGCCCGTCATCGAACCATGGAACTCGCAATTGTAAAAAAGCTTATCAGGAGCGTCTTGAGGTACTGTAAATGTTATCTGACCAGATGAAGCCCCATTATTTGCAACCCCATCATCAAAAGTATCGCCTGTGCCTGTGCCTTGGACCGACTTTATCAAAAATGGATGGCCGGGAGTATCAACATTAAAAACATAGGTTCTACCCCTTGTCAATGTAAAATTTGGGTTTTCAGCTTCATCCAAACCGCTATCGCTAAAGGTGTAGGAGGAAGCACCAATATTTCCAACCGTGAACGAGCTGCTCGTATCTTCATCGACAATCCGTATTCTGCCCGTCATGGTACCGTGAAATTCACAATTGTAGAACAATACGTCAGGTGCACCTTCAGGCACCGTAAATGAAATCGTACCTGTCGCAGCACCATTATTCGTGACACCATCATCAAAAGTATCGCCAGTACCGGTGCTTTGATTGGTCTTGATTAAAAACGGATGTCCGGGAGCATCTACGTTAAATTCATACGTTTTGCCCCTTATCAGTTCAATTTCAGGATTTTGAACATCAGTAAAAGCAAATGTATAAGCAGTGGCACCAACATTGCCCACTTCAAACGTTCTTTCAACTTCTGACTGTTGGTCATCATTTTCTGGAGCTGGCTCCGTATCTGGATTGACAATTGGCCAAATACCAGCAACTGGGAAACCTACACCAAAATTATCACCCCTATTTTCGTCTCCGCCGAAGTAGTACAAAGGCCAACCTTTATAGGTTACCTGGGTCTCGCCGAAAACATCGATCGTGCCAAAATCCGAGGGATCAAAAATGCTGGGGATATTGACAACATCTATTTTAAGAATGGGCCATACTCCATCATTTGAAAAGTCTTCGTTGGTGAAGGTGTTCGTGTCTTCCTTGTCATTTGAAAAATGATAAATGGTACGCCCACTGGCATTGGTCATGTAAAATGTTTCCTCATCACCTGGTTGGTAGGTTGAAGTAAGGTTGGTTTCGTTGCCATCGGCATCGCGCCCCACCAATTGTGCTCTGGTAACCATAATTGAGTAATCAGGTTTTGCCACAAACCACACTCCCCCGGATCCATCACCGTTGACATCACCTGCTGCCGCATCATTGACGAAGCGATACAATGGCCATCCTTTAAAGGTTGTTTGTTCAGCGCCATCTTCTCGTGTAATGGCGCCAAAATCAGCTGTATCAAGGCCCTCATCCAAAGTCAATTCTGAAGGGTTAAAAGCAGGCCAAACATCAGCACAATCGCCAAGGCAATTGGCATCACCCTTACTGTCTGGTGCAAAAAAGTAAAGTGTAAAACCATCGGCATCTGTCAATACTTGACCAAATGTGGCGTCGTTTCGCAATTGAACTTGGTTTGGGTCTTCAGAGCTTCCGTCATCATCCCCTGGGTCTTCACCTTGATCAGGCGGGTTTGGGTCACCACCATAACCATCATCTGTCTCGCAAGCTGCTATGGCTGTTATTACCAACAATGCTAAAATCATCTTTTTCATTTTGTTTGTTTTTAGAATTAATACTGGCCCAAAGAACGCCCTAACTACGGCCGTTTACCTAATAAAGTAGTGTCAAGCGGAAAAATGGGCTTTAAAGCGGAATGCATTTTTGTTATACTTCGTTTTTGTTGTATTTGGTCTCAACAATTGCAAACAAGTCTTTTGCCGTACTGGGTTTGGGAAGGTATTTCCCCAATTTCAGGATAACCCATCTCGGTCAATGTGTTCAAAGCGACCGCCAGTTCGTTCGCCCTGAAAAAACTGAAAATGACCATCGCATATTCTGGATAAAGGTTGATGTCGGCGATATCCTCAATTTTTTGAAGCTCTTCCTTGATTTTAAATTGGCATCGTCTGCAAAAGCTCTTTTGAACTTCAATTTTTGCCACATTTCTTTTTGTTGCTGTTTTCATGTATGTTTTTGTTAATTGAATACTCTTGAAAGGTTAAATCCGAAGAAAAAATCCCCCGACCCCCAATCACCAGTGCCTTGACCCAAAAAGCCATTGGTATTCATGGGCTGGGCATTCGTAAAATGAAGCTGAAAGACGTGGCCCCCTGTTTCAATGTCTACCCCTACCGAAAGTGAATTTCTAAAAGGTGAAGTCTCTGCCCGGTTTAAATGAAGTCCGTAATCAAAATTGAGTGAAAATCTCTTGGTCAGTTTTTGTCTTCCCCCAAAACCAATGACGTATTGTGAATTGTGCTGTTCATTTATTGCGACATAGTTGTCGTGAAAAAATGTTGGCATAAGCTGTAAAGACAAACTTTCACTTATCTTTTTTGATATTAAAAGTTGTGCGGTGTAGCCCAATCTGTTTTCAAACTCAAGCCCAGGTAGTACAACTTCGTCCAAAGCGGTATTCACCAAAATGTTGTTTGAACTGACAATGGTGAACGGAAAACCTCCTTTTTTCTCCCTAAACAGTCTAAGTTTTAGTGAGCTTTCATAGATTTTTTGAAAAGAGCTTCTTGAGACACCAATGTTGATGCCATCGGAAATACCGTAAATAAAATTCAGTCGGGTCACGGCTTGGTCCAACCCGAAAAAATCTTCAAACCCTGTTTTCACAGAGCCAAATCTGTGGGAGACCACAAAATAAAGTTCCTTTGATGAGACCATTTTTGTGGATTCGAAGTTTACAATCTTAAGGCCTTTAAAAGCGGCGCTTTTGTAATCATCCACTTCTACCGTATCCAATTCGGCCAACAAATCATCCTGGCCTAAAAGTCCAAATGGCAACAGCAGCAGTATGCAAATAAAATTTTTCATGTTTGTTTTGTTTTATAGTTGATGTCTCTTGTCAATAACCGAGGCTTGGTCAATTTTTACCTGTAACAACAATTCATCAAAGCCGACACATCTTCCCTTGATTACGATGGGCTGTCCATCTTCAAAATTGTTTTCAGCGTTGGCCAGAAAATTGACCATGACCCTTTTGTCAAGCACGATGCTGTTCTGTTCGACCTCTGTTATTGTTCCAGAAACCTCAAGGACTTCATCCATATACTTTTGAACCGAAGAGGCTTCGTTGTTTGCAAAAAAGTATTGCAGTTCATCAGCTGCGATCTGAAAAGTGGCCTCTTCTTTTGATATTTCCCGGTGTTTTGAGTTAAAGGTCATGTTGTAGGCAACCCCTGCCAAAATTGCCAGTGCCAAAACAACCAATCCGATGATATATAGCCGTCTCTTTTTCATGATCAGTTGAGATTAAAATCAAGGGACACCTTTACTTCTTTGGCAATTTTGTTTTTGACAATCGATGGGATCTTGATGTCAAAATCATCAGGGGTGACAATGAACGAACCCCTGATGACAACACCATCACCAGACTTGCTAACATCTAAATGCGTATCAATGTTCTTTTCTTTTCCATGCAATTGTAATTTCCCATCTACGCGCACTTTTTTGGGTTCATTGCCCAAGTCAGTGATGTTAAAATCAATAAGTTTTCCTTTGAATGTGGCTTTGGGATAGGTTTCTGATTCGATGTAGTTCTCATTAAAGTGTTCTTCCATCAACGAGTTTTTGAATCGAAATCCTTTTATCAAAGCCAAAGAGGCTATTTCATTTTTTTCGGTGTCCATAACGGCTGTGACCGATTCGTTTTTGGCCTCAACGGGCTCGAACAAGGCCTCAGATGCTTCAAACTCAACCGTTCCGTTTTTGTCGACCAATCGTTGGGCCGTTGATTTGAAACTGGTAAATGCCAAAAGCAGCAGTGTAATCGTTATAGTGGTTCGTCGTATTTTCATTTTTAAGGATCTTTAATTTGTTATATTTAATTTTCAGGTGTTCCTTTTTCAATCCATTCATCAAAAGCATCAATGGTACTTTGCGGCAAACGCCCTGCAGGAGGCATTGCCCCAGCTGCTCCGGATTGCCTGGATATGGCACTTAAGATTCCGTTTGCCCTCGCACTTACCTGTGAAAAGTTTACCAATGCGAAAGGTGCCCCGTTTCGTGGCGGACTGGAATGGCACGAAATACAGTTGGAGTCAACTATTGCCTTGATGGTGTCATCATAAGTAATGGCCGAATCTGTCGGGTCTTCCCCAGACCCATCATCTTCATTGTCCGTGCCATCAGGGGCAATCAAATCGTTTTCACTGTCGTACGTACAGGAAGTCAGCAATGCCAGAAAGCATCCTATCAGTAAAATTTTGGTCTTGTTCATTTTTCTTCCGTTTGTGATTCTGTGGTGCTAAGCAACTGATATTTGGCATCTTACTAAGTAAGAATCTGTGTGAAAGGGAATTCTTGAATGTGAAAGGGAAAAATTGGGGGTTTAAAATTTCACCTATATGGTAAATCTTTCATGTTTGCGAATTGAATCTTTAAATTGCAGGTACATTTTTCAAAATGCAGAAAGACAGACTTTATTTATTAAGCTTTTTGGCCGTCACCCTGATTTTTATTTTGATCTCTGGCGTGGCCATCGAGTATTTTGTAAAGTACGGTGCAGATAGGTTACTGAACACCCAACTGGAATCAAGCAAGCGTGAGGCAAAAGAAATTGCAACCTTTATAGGAGCGCAAATTGAAAACGGTTCAGGAAAAGAACAAACTATTGAGGCACTGCAAAACAGTATCTCAAAGGCCAATCTTGATATGGGCTTTATAAGTATGTTCGATTGGTCTGGCCGAATAGTTTGTCATCCGGAAAACAATAAGGTAGGCCAACTTATCTCGCCCAAAGAGTCGTTTGTGTCTTCAGTTTCTGACGATTTGACCCCTGAAGATTTTTATGAGCTCCTAAAATTAAAGCGGGAAGCGGGGGGCATTCGTGATTTTGAAGGTGATTCCCAAGATTCAGAAGTCGTGTACCTATATCCTGTCAATGGTACTGATTGGATGGTAGCGGCCCATGCCAATATCGACAAAATATCAAATGAAATCGATAATCTTAGAAATAGGTTCTACACCATTTTGGGTATCATGGGGCTGGTCATGATCTTAACCTCCGTAATTGCCGTAAGACTTATCGGCAGTTCGTATGAAAAACGATTAGAGGCAAAAAACCAGAAACTTTCTGATGAGGTTATCAATCTTGCCAAACTCAACAGGGCGGTAGGTGACTATCAACAGAAGGTCAGTGAAAAGAACCCGGCCAAGAAAATTGAAGACGGCACGACAAAAAAAAGGATACTGACCTATTTGCGCAACGAACTGTTGCCCATTTCCATAGAAGAGATTGCCCATATCTATACCGAGAATACCATTACCTATGTAGTATGTGACGACGGCAAGCGTTCCACTTCCAACCTGAGTCTTGATGAACTGTTTTCGAATCTTGACAGCAGTTACTTTTTTAGGGCGAACAGGCAATTCATCATTGCCATATCTGCCATAGATAAAATTGTAAGATATGGCAACAACCAATTGAAGATACTGGTGAACCCAAATTCTGAGGTCGATATCATCATCAGCAAAAATAAGGCTGCCGAGTTCAAACAGTGGCTTAATCTGTGACCAAGAAGATAGTGTGATTCGGTTTTAGATTGAGCTTGCCAATTCCTTGCCCACCGTACTGCCAATGGCAACGCCCATTCCGCCCAATCGGATTCCACAGAATACATTATCTGAAAGTGCTTTCACAATGGGCTTTTTTTGGTTGCCCACACCCATGATCCCACTCCAGCGGTGTTCAATTTCAAAAGGTGTATTTGGAAGGATTACCGTCGATAAAAGTGCCTCAAGTCTGTTCTGAACCTTCTCCGTCGTGTTCAACTTTGTTGTTGTCTCGACCTTAAAATCGAGGTTTCTTCCCCCGCCGAATAAAATGCGTCCATCGATGTTTCTGAAATAATAATACCCTTCATCAAAATGAAAGGCGCCCTTAATATGAAGATATCTGATTGGCTTTGTTACCAGCACCTGTGCCCGAGCTGGATTGACTTCTTCTTTTAGAAACTGCTTTGCAAAACCATTGGTGGCTATAATCAGTTTTCTTGTAGAAAACTCAAAAGCATCTGTTTTTAAGCTGACATCGTCGCCTGTATCGTCGTACTCTAAAACTTCGACCGAATTGAATATATGCACCCCTTTTTTAACGGCCAAGTCGAGAAGTGATTTCATCATCATTCCTGCGTCCAACTGGCCTTCAAATTGATGTGTAATGTATTGGGGATTGATTTCTTTAAACCCAAACCTGTTTTTTGTCAACGCAAAAGGAGGTTCTCCAAAAACTGGGCGTAGCCATTCGTTGACTTCAGCCATCCTTTGGAGACACTCCTCAAACAAATTTTCATTTTTGGAGAGAAAAATTTCATGCCCGCCAAGCCGTTGATATCCTATTCGGTCATCTCCAAGCAAGTTTCGAAGCAGTTGTATGCCCTTGTGGCGTTGCCATATCAGCCCAATCACCTCCTTTTCTGAGTGCGCCTTTAAGTCGGAGCATATTTCTGAAAGACTGCCAAAACAGGCAAAGCCTGCGTTTTTTGTGCTTGCGCCTTGTGGGAGAACGCCACGCTCCAAAACCACTACTTTTGCTTTGGGATATTTTTCTTTCAGAAAGATTGCTGTGGATAGTCCTACAATACCGCTCCCCACGACGGTGTGGTCAATGTTTGAAAACCATGTTTTATATTCCCAGTAACTCAGCTGCATAAAAAAGAAAAAGCCCTGAATAAATCAGGGCTTTAATCAATAATCGTACTTTTCATCCATTTCAAAATCCTCCATGAATTTTGTGGTGTAATCGCCCGCCAAATAATCGGGGTGATCCATCAGTTGTCTGTGAAAGGGTATCGTGGTCTTTACGCCCTCAATCACGAATTCGTCGAGTGCCCTACGCATCTTGTTGATGGCCTCTTCACGGGTCTGTGCCGTGGTGATCAATTTGGCCACCATCGAATCATAATTCGGAGGAATAATATACCCACTGTACACATGGGTGTCCAGTCTAACCCCGTGCCCGCCTGGAGTATGCAGTGTGGTTATCCTCCCCGGTGAAGGCCTGAAATTGTTATACGGGTCTTCAGCGTTGATGCGACATTCTATGGAGTGCAGTTTCGGGGTATAGTTCTTACCAGAAATGGGAACGCCAGCAGCCACCAAAATCTGTTCACGAATCAAATCGTAGTCAATCACCTGTTCGGTAATCGGATGCTCGACCTGAATTCGGGTGTTCATTTCCATGAAATAGAAATTGCGGTGCTTATCTACCAAGAATTCAACCGTTCCCGCTCCTTCATATTTGATGAACTCGGCAGCCTTTACCGCAGCTTTGCCCATTTCATCACGCAGTTTGTCGGTCATGAACGGTGATGGGGTCTCTTCGGTCAATTTTTGGTGGCGACGTTGCACTGAACAATCGCGTTCAGAAAGGTGACAAGCCTTGCCGAATTGATCCCCGACAACCTGTATTTCAATGTGTCGAGGTTCTTCTATCAGCTTTTCCATGTACATCCCGCCGTTGCCAAAAGCTGCCTTTGCCTCGGTAACCGCGCTGTTGAAGTTCTTCTCCATTTCATCCTCGGACCAAATGGCGCGCATGCCTTTTCCACCACCGCCTGCGGTTGCCTTAATCATGACCGGATACCCCATTTTCTTGGCCTCTTTTTTGGCGTGGGCCACATCTTTGAGCAGCCCTTCAGAACCCGGTACAGTAGGCACCTTGGCTTTTCTCATGGTCTCCTTGGCAGTGGCCTTGTCGCCCATCTTTTCAATCTGTTCTGCAGAAGCCCCGATAAACTTGATATCTGATTCTGCACAGATTTTTGAGAACTTTGCATTCTCTGAAAGAAAGCCGTACCCCGGATGAATGGCATCTGAATTGGTAATCTCTGCTGCTGCAATGATGTTCGGTATTTTGAGATACGATTCACTGCTGGGTGCAGGGCCGATGCACACGGCCTCATCTGCGAAACGAACATGTAGGCTTTCTTCGTCTGCCTTTGAATAGACTGCAACGGTTTTGATGCCCATTTCTTTACAGGTTCGAATCACACGAAGTGCAATCTCTCCCCTGTTTGCTATCAATATTTTTTTGAACATTTTTTTAGTGTAAGAGTTTATGGTTTGTGGTTTAGTGGGTTTAATGCAATCGCTTTAAACTTTTAAACTTTAAACCTTTGGTTACCTAACTGGGGTCTACCAAAAACAGCGGTTGATCGAACTCAACTGGAGTGGAATCATCAACCAAAATCTTGACAATCTTACCAGACACTTCAGATTCAATATCGTTGAAAAGCTTCATCGCCTCAATGACACAAAGCACATCACCCTGCGAAATATCTTGACCTACCTCAACAAAAGGTGGCTTGTCGGGTGAGGGTTTTCTGTAGAATGTGCCTATAATCGGTGACTTGATGGTGATATACTTTGAATCGTCATCGGCACTCTCTTTTTCCTTTGATGGGGATTCCGTGGCCTCTTGGGCAGGGGCTGCGACTACTGGAGCTGCGGGAGCCGGTGCCATTGGTACCTGATGCACATAAGTGGTCTCTGGTGCCGAACCGTGACTACCAGTACGGATGGTGATTTTGATATCCTCCATCTCTAATTTAACCTCACTGGCACCTGATTTGGCCACGAACCTGATTAGACTTTGAATTTCTTTGATATCCATGGAATGTAATTTAGTTGTTCTCTTTTAGTTATAGGCCCATTTCAGATAAATGGCACCCCAAGTAAATCCGCCCCCAAAGGCAGCAAATATAAGGTCATCGCCTTTTTTTAGTTTGTCTTCATAATCATGCAACAGAAGTGGCAATGTAGCAGATGTGGTATTGCCATAGCGATCTATGTTTACCATCACCTTGTTTTCATCAATCCCCATGCGATTAGCTGTTGCATTAATGATACGCATGTTTGCCTGATGGGGCACAAGCCAGTTTACATCATCATAAGTTAAGTTGTTTCGCTCCATCATCAAAACGGAAACATCCGCCATATTAGAAACGGCAAACTTGAATACTGATTTACCGTCTTGAAAGACGTAGTGTTGCTTGTTTTTTACGGTTTCTTCCGAAGCAGGAAGCAGAGACCCCCCCGCATCAATTTTTAAAAATTGCCTGCCCCCACCGTCGGTTCTCAAGTATTCATCTTGAACCCCAAGCCCTTCATCATTGGGCTCAAACAATACTGCCCCGGCACCGTCACCAAAAATAATACAGGTCGTGCGATCCGTATAATCGACGATTGACGACATTTTATCTGCCCCGATCAACAATATTTTTTTGTAACGACCAGACTCAATATAGCTTGACGCAGTCGACATGCCGTACAAAAAACTGGAGCATGCAGCCTGCAAATCGTACGAGAAAGCATTTACTGCTCCAATCTCAGCGGCGATATAGGATGCAGTGGCCGCCACGGGCATATCAGGGGTGGCAGAAGCCAAAATGACCATATCGATTTCAGCAGGGTCGATCCCGCTTTTCTCGATTAAGTTCTCAGCAGCCTTGATGCCAAGATATGAAGTGCCTTCTCCTTCCTCTTTTTTTAGTATTCTCCGTTCCTTGATTCCAGTTCGGGTGGTAATCCACTCATCGGTAGTTTCGACCATGGTCTCCAACAGCTTGTTGGTCAATACAAATTTCGGGACATAGGCTCCCACAGCTGTAATCGCTGCCGTAGTTTTGTTCATCTGAGGGATATTTTCGTCAAAAATCGTGTTTTTTGACCCAAAAACGATGAAAAGTAGTGATTTTTTGCAACATCTTGGCCAAAATTAGATTTTGTGTTCGCAAAGTGTTTTCCATAAAAAAACTCCCGGTTCATCACCGGGAGTCTATACTGTCATTGAATCAATGCCTTTAGGCAGCTGTCTCTTCTTCGGTCTTGTCAATCAAAACCTGGCCTCTATAATAGAGTTTACCCTCATGCCAGTGCGCTCTGTGGTACAAGTGCATCTCGCCAGTTGTAGAGTCTTTAGCGATGGTGGGCATGGTAGCCTTATAATGTGTTCTTCTTTTATCTCTTCTGGTTTTCGAGATTTTTCTTTTAGGATGTGCCATCGTTTCCTATTTGTTTGTTAATAATTTTTTTAATCCGTCCCATCTGGGGTCGGTCGTATCTGATTTACTTTTTTCGTCTTTCAATCGCAGCTCTTCCAATTTGTCGAGCATGTCTGATTTTAAAGTGCCGTCTAGCACCCCCGGATGGATTCTCTTCTGTGGAACCGCCAACACCAACATCTCATATACATACTGTGCAATATTGATTTGATGTTCTCCATGGGGAATAATCAGAATCTCATCATCGGTGTCGTCATAAGCTTCCCCAAACTTGATGACCAAATGTAGGTTCGCATTGACCGGCTGATCAAAGGGTTCTCCGCTGAGATCACCATCAACATTGACCGTGCCGCCCGCATCTAAATCAAGCTCCATCATGGTCGACATCTTTTTTAAGATGGCTTTTACCTTGATGGCCGCCCCATTGAACTCGTTGTAATCAAAAGACTCAAAGAACGTGTTGTTGAGTTGGTATTCAAATCCGTGGCTTCCCTCTTTTAATCCTGAAAAAGGAATTGTAAACTCCTTGTTTCCCATCTTCTCCTAATAGATTTGCAACCTTCGCCATATAAACGGCTCAACCCGTTTCGGTTATAGCGGGTGCAAAGATAGTATTTATTTGTGAATGCCCAATTGAAGCTACTTATTTTATGCGGACTTCTTGGGCGTTTGTTTTTTTAACGGATTTGAAACCAGTTCTTGGTACTCCCTGCGATTCTTGAAAACCTGTAGGGCCAAGAAGACCGCTTCTTTGAACGAACCTTCGTCTGCTTTGCCCTGACCTGCTATTTCATAGGCCGTGCCATGGTCGGGCGATGTGCGTACTTTTGACAACCCTGCCGTGAAGTTCACGCCCTTGCCGAAAGACAGTGTCTTAAAGGGTATCAGCCCTTGATCATGATAGGCGGCTAAAATTCCATCAAACTTTTCATGGTTTTTTGAACCAAAAAAGCTGTCAGCGGCGTAAGGGCCATAGACCATTTCGCCCTTGTCAAACAGTTCTTTTATCACGGGCATGATGATTTTTTGGTCTTCATTGCCAATGGTGCCATTGTCTCCGGTATGCGGATTGATTCCCAATAAGGCGATTTTGGGTTTTCGCAGGCCAAAATCCATTCGCAGGGTCTTTGCCATGATCTGGATTTTGTTTCGCACCAGTTTTTGGGTAATGGCCACTGCTACATCTTTTACAGCGATATGATCAGTCAACAACCCGACACGAAGCCCTTCAGAAACCATGAGCATTAAACTTTCGCCATCAAATTCTTGTGCGAGATAATCGGTATGGCCTGGAAATTTAAAGTCATCTGCCTGAACATTGTTCTTGTTTATTGGGGCGGTCACCAGAGTGTCTATCACACCCGTTTTGAGAGCTTCAACGGCTGCTCGCAATGATTTGATGGCAAATTTTCCTCCTTCATCCGTTGCTTTGCCAAATTCGGTTTTTGGCGATTCTTTCCAAACATTGACCACATTGAGTTTACCGTCAAGTGCTTTGTCTGCTGAGGGTATCCCATTAAAGGTAAGGTTCAGGTTCAGGGCGTTTTTTTGAAACGAGATCGTTTTGTTCGAAGCAAAAAGAACCGGGGTGCAAAAATCGAGCATCCGTTTATCTTCAAAGGTCTTCAGGGCCACCTCGCAGCCTATTCCATTTAAATCCCCGATGGATATCCCCAATTTTATTTTGCCATTTTCACCCATGTATTCTACCTGTGATGCGTACTTTTACAGCACAAAGCTACTGAACTCATTTAAACTTTTTCAATTGGCTATAAAATTGCTTTTTTGCGCCCATTTTTTGACTTTTTTTCCTTCCGTAGCCCAGCTATGCAACTAGAAAAAGCCTGCAAATGGGCACAAAACTGCTAATTTTCGCTTCAATCCAAAAAGTTTAAATGAGTTCACTCAATAAAACGAATATGTTCACGGGCATCATTGAGACCTTGGGCGAAGTGGTCGCCCTCGAAAAAGAGGGTGAAAACCTTCATATCAGCATTACATCTTCCATCACTTCAGAGCTAAAGATAGACCAAAGTGTGTCCCACAATGGGGTCTGCCTAACCGTAG
Organism: Allomuricauda sp. d1; assembly: GCF_039592695.1. Lineage (NCBI taxonomy): Bacteria > Pseudomonadati > Bacteroidota > Flavobacteriia > Flavobacteriales > Flavobacteriaceae > Allomuricauda > Allomuricauda sp. d1. The sequence goes on from NZ_JBBUTK010000003.1 coordinate 564,236, forward strand.
TCGCCCTCGAAGGAAATGTGTACACTGTTACCGCCATTCAAGAAACGTTGGACAAAAGCAATCTGGGAAATCTTGAAGTGGGCGACATCGTCAATTTGGAGCGTGCCATGGTCTTGGGCTCACGATTGGATGGGCATCTTGTTCAAGGCCATGTGGACCAAACCGCAATTTGTAACAATATTGAAGAGAAAGACGGTAGCTGGGTTTTTACCTTCGGATATGACACTTCAAAAAAAAATGTTACCATTGAAAAAGGTTCCATCACTGTTGATGGTGTCAGCCTAACGGTTATTGATTCAAAAAAAGGTTCGTTCTCAGTGGCCATCATTCCGTATACTTACGAAAATACACGGTTCAGCACCTATAAAGTAGGAAGCGTGATCAATCTAGAGTTTGATGTGATTGGCAAGTATGTCGCACGGTTGTTGCAACTTAACGATTGAAAGCGTTCAGAAAACGTCTTTCATCTTGGCCCATACTCGGCGCAGTGTAACAGCAGAAATCACAACTATTATGGTCAATATTACCGCCAATGTATAATTGCCATAAATCCAGTTGCCGGTAGCAAAAAGGCAACTGTAGACCAGTACGCAACCTACGAGCATGGCAATGATTCCCGAAGGAACAGTCCACCTTTGTGTGCCGTCAACTATAGATTTGTCTTCAGCTTGGGCAGCTTTCCGAATTTTTTCCCATCCAGGGCCACCGGGCTGTGTTTTTTTGTAAAAAGCGTACAAGGTTTCTTTAGATTCAGGTTTTGTCAAATAGGTGACCGCCAACCAAACAATGGTGGTCAGCAACACCACTAATACAAATTTGCTCCATGCAGGAAATGGTGCGCCATCCGACAGAAACAATTCGTCTTCAAATTGCCAAAACAAAATGGAGACAAAACCAGAAAAGAACATAGCAACGATTTCGCTCCATGCATTGATGCGCCACCAAAACCATCGGAGTATAAAAATAAGCCCCGTGCCCGCACCGAACATGATGATGATGTCAAACAATTGCACAGCGTTCTGCAAGGCCAAGGCGAACAGTGCACTGAGCACCATAAGCACAATTGTGGTGATACGCCCCACCCTGACCAATTCTTTTTCAGAGGCGTTTTTGTTGATTTGCTGCTTGTAAAAATCATTGACCACGTACGATGAGCCCCAGTTCAGGTGGGTTGAAATTGTTGACATATAGGCAGCACCCAACGAAGCCAGCACAATGCCCAACAATCCCGAGGGCAATTTGGTCAACATGGCCGAGTAGGCCAAATCATGGCCCAATTTGCTTTCTTCAATATTGGGAAATGCCTGTCGAATACTCTCCAAGTCTGGAAAAACCACCAATGATGCCAACGCGACCAGAATCCATGGCCATGGACGCAGGGCATAGTGAAGAATATTGAAGAAGAACGTGGCCCCAACGGCGTGGTTTTCATTTTTGGCCGCGAGCATACGCTGCGCGATATAGCCACCGCCACCCGGTTCGCCACCTGGATACCATGCACTCCACCACTGGACGGCCAGGGGCACTATCAACACGGTAATCAACGCTTCGGTATTCGAAAAATCGGGCAGAATGGACATTTTGCTCTTGACCAAATCGTTCTCCAATATGCTTGAGAGCCCACCGACTTCTGGCATGTTCACCAAATAGATGGCCGCGCCAATAGCGCCAACGATTGCCAAAAAGAAGAGCACAAAATCGGTATAGACGACGCCTCGAAAGCCGCCAATGGCACTGAAAATCATGGTGATGCTTCCGGCAATCAGCACCGTTTGAATGGGGCTAAGCCCCAACATGACCTGCCCAATTTTTATGGCCGCCAAGGTTACCGCAGACATGGCCATGACATTGAAGATAATACCGAGATAAATTGAGCGGAATCCCCTTAAAAAAGCGGCTGGTTTACCACCATAGCGAAGTTCGTAGAATTCCATATCAGTCTTGACATCAGATTTTCGCCAAAGTTTGGCGTAGACAAAAACGGTCAATAACCCTGTCAGCAAAAAGACCCACCAGCCCCAATTGCCCGAAACCCCATCGGTACGTACAAAATCAGTGACCAGATTAGGGGTGTCAGTTGAAAAGGTGGTGGCTACCATTGAAAAGCCCAATAGCCACCAAGGCATGTTTCGGCCCGACAAAAAATACTCTGTGGTGTTTTTTCCCGATTGTTTTGAAACGTAGACGCCAATGAAGAGCACAAGGGCAAAAAAGCCAAAAATAATGGCGTAATCGAGGGTTTGAATATCCATAATTTGATGTTGGTCGAATGTTAAAGATAGTATTTTATCAATATTTTTGACCTTCAGCCAGCACTATGTCGACCATTGCTATTTCTACCGCCGCTTGGGCCATGGCCTATACCGCCATTTTTCTTTTGGGCATTTCAAAATCTGGTCTGAAAGGGCTCTCCATTTTTAATGTAACGCTATTGGCGCTTGCTTTCGGAGCACGGGAGTCTACAGGAATAATGATGCCGCTGCTTTTGGTGGGTGATGTATTTGCCGTGATTTATTACAACCGCCATACCCAATGGAAATATATCATACGCTTTATGCCATGGATGATTACCGGAATTCTGATCGGAGTATGGATTGGGAAAGAGCTGCCCGAAACCCAGTTCAAAATCGGAATGGTCATTGTCATTTTTATCAGCTTGGCCCTTTTGGTTTATTGGGATAGACGAAAATCAAAGTCTGTACCCACGCACTGGAGCTTTGCGGGAAGCATCGGTGTTTTGGCCGGTATTTGCACCATGATCGGTAATTTGGCTGGGGCGTTTACCAACATTTTCTTTTTGGCCATGCGCCTGCCCAAAAATGAATTTGTGGGTACTGCGGCATGGCTGTTCTTGATTACCAATGCCTTTAAAATGCCCTTTCACATCTGGGTCTGGAAAACCATTTCTTGGGAAACCTTAATCATAGATCTAAAGTTGTTGCCCGCCATTTTTGCTGGTTTGGTCTTGGGTGTGTTCTTGGTAAAGATCATCAATGAAAAACAATACCGGCAGTTTGTCTTGGTGGTGACCGCGATTGGGGCTGTGGTGATATTGTTCAGGTAGTGCAAGCCTTTCTGTTTTGTTAAGTATTTGTTAATTCTAACTATTTGAAATATCTTCATGCCTGTGAATCAATCATTTATTCCGATGAAAGCCAAAGAAAATGTAACCGCTGCACGAATTCTTACCGCTGCCCTACTGTTCAGTATTGCAGTTTTGGCCTATACAGTACATAGGGAGTATTCAGAGGAAATCTCAGATCACATTGAAAAAACTGTTGTTGAGCTTTTGCCTGATATGGAGAATAGTCTGGCAAAACTATAATCTAAACAAAAATCAAGCCCCACTTTCGCAGGGCTTATACTGGTGGTCCCACCTGGGCTCGAACCAGGGACCCCTTGATTATGAGTCAAGTGCTCTAACCAGCTGAGCTATAGGACCCTGTCGCTTTAGCGACAAAACTCAAAATCCAAATCCCAAAATGAGAAATGTTTTTGAGGATGGCAAAATTAAGCTATTCTTCCGATATTTCTAATGGATTCCAATTTTTAAGCCCCCTCTCCTTTGGGGAGAGGGGCTTCTTGGCACAATTCCACCAACACCCCATTTGTGGTTTTTGGATGCAAAAAAGCCACCAACTTATTGTCTGCTCCTTTTTTTGGGGTTTCGTTCAATATGGTGAACCCTTCCCCTTTTAATCTTTTGATTTCACCCACAATATCATCCACAGCAAAGGCAACATGGTGTATGCCCTGCCCCTTTTTCTCCAAAAATTTTGCAATGGGGCTATCGGGGTTGGTCGCTTCCAGCAGTTCGATCTTATTGGGGCCATTTTTGAAAAAAGAGGTGCGTACCCCTTCGCTGGCCACTTCTTCTATTTTGTAATGGGGCCTGCCCAACAATTTTTCGAACAGATTGTTTGAGGCTTCCAAATCATTCACGGCAATACCGATGTGCTCTATTTTCTTCATTTGCATGAAATTACTAAAGTTAGCCCCAATTTAACCACTCCTAAATTATCAAATGATGAGTTTGGTCATTAATTGGCTTATTTTTGCAAGATGGAAACGCAACGACAGAAAAAAATAGCGGGTATCTTACAGCAAGACCTCGCCGAAATATTGCAACGGGCCGCCACAGATGGTGGTATGAAGGGCGTTCTTATCAGCGTTTCAAAGGTGAATGTGACCGCCGACCTTTCCATTGCAAAGGTGTACATCAGTATTTTTCCTTCGGATAAAGGGACAGAATTATTGGACGGCATCAAATCAAACGAACCCTTGATCAAACACCAGCTGGCCCAGCGCACGCGCCATCAAATGCGCCGCGTACCAGAGCTGATATTTTATTTGGATGATTCTCTTGACTACATAGAAGACATCGAAAAATCATTGAAGGGCAATGAAAATCCACTTGAAAATCGCGACCTTCTGGATAAGCGAAAGAAAAAATAGCTTTGAATTTTCCATTGTACATCGCCAAGCGGTATCTACGCTCTAAAAGCAGCCAAAATGCGGTGAACATTATCAATTTTATCACTTTTTTGGTGATTGTCATCGGGTCGGCAGCCTTGTTTATTGTTCTCTCTGCTTTTGCGGGATTGAAGACTTTTAGTCTACAGTTTACCAACAGCTTTGACCCTGACCTAAAAGCGATGCCTGTGACCGGGAAGGTTTTTTCCCTTTCCCCACAAGAGGAAACCGAATTGGGCAACATTGGCGAGGTCACTCATTTTTCAAAAGAGCTGGAAGAGCGCGTATACCTCTCGTTTAAAGACAAGGGTGATATTGTTGATATCAAGGGGGTAGATGAGAATTATCGAAAGACCACAGGTATTGACAGTACGATATATTTTGGTAATTGGGGCGTGAATGGGCAGAGCGCGGTCATGGGTATCGGTATCAGTAATTCACTGGGCATTCCTGTCGGCAACTATCAAAACCCCATGGTGGTCTTGGCCCCAAAACCGGGCAAAGGTTCTGTTTCATCGCAATCGCTCAATTCAAAGCCCTATACAGAACTGCCCCTCGTTTTGAGCGGTGTGTACGCCATTGAAGACAATCTCGACAAAAAGTATGTTTTTGTTTCCCTTCCTCTGGTTCAAAATCTTCTGCAAAAAGACGATGGCGAGATTTCAGGCATTAATTTCAAACTGAACCCTAGTGTTGATTTAGAGGAAGTCCGCACAGCCATAAAAAACATCTTGGGCGAAAAAGTGGTTGTACTGAGTCGACGTGAGCTCAACGGGACACTATACCGTATGCTGAACACAGAAAATTTGGCCACCTACCTTATTTTTACATTGGTGCTCATTATCGCCCTGTTCAACGTGGTCGGGGCCATTATCATGATGATTTTGGACAAACAACAAAATTCAAAAACACTCTTCAGTCTGGGCACGACCATCAAAGAACTTCGAAGAATTTATTTTGTTCAGGGCGTTTTGGTGACCTCGTTGGGTGGGCTTATCGGTGTCATCATAGGTTCATTGCTGATTGTTTCACAATTGGCTTTCGGCTGGCTTAAAATCACCCCTTCTCTGGCTTACCCAGTAGAATATGGTGTGATGAATGTTGTCATCGTTTTGGCAACGATTGTGGTGTTGGGGGTCATTTCTTCAAAGATTGCCAGTAGTCGGGTATCAAAAAAACTGGTGTCTTTCTAGGCGAATTGAAAATTTCCGAACTTTTCGAGAACCTCATCAAAAGCGGCGAACACATCAATTGCTTCGTCACTGGTCACCATTTTCATTCGGTATTCCTTAAAGTGTGGAATGCCCTTAAAATAGTTGGTATAATGCCTTCGGGTCTCGAACACGCCCAATTTTTCGCCCTTCCAATCGATGGCCATCTGCAAATGGCGACGGGCCGCCTCAACACGTTCTTCCATGGTTGGGGGGTCTAAGTGCCGGCCTGTTTCAAAATAATGTTTCACTTGGTTGAAGAACCAAGGGTTGCCAATACTTGCCCTGCCTATCATAGCACCATCAAGTCCGTAATCATCACGCATTCTCATTGCAGCCTCAGGGGTATCCACATCGCCATTACCAAAAACGGGAATGTGCATTCTTTGATTGTTTTTGACCTCAGCAATAGGTTTCCAGTTAGCTTCACCTTTGTACATCTGAACCCTTGTTCTTCCATGAATGGAAATGGCCTGAATGCCCACATCTTGAAGGCGTTCGGCAACCTCAACTATTTTTATGGAATTGTGGTCCCACCCCAAGCGGGTCTTTACGGTCACCGGAAGCTTGGTGCGCTTCACCATGGCCTCGGTCAATTTGACCATCAAGGGAATGTCGCGAAGAATACCTGCCCCAGCATTTTTACAGACCACTTTTTTTACCGGGCAACCAAAATTGATGTCGATGATGTCTGGGTTGGATTTCTCAACGATATCAATGGCTTGCAACATCGAATCCATTTCGGCCCCAAAGATTTGGATGCCCACGGGGCGTTCTTTTTCGTAAATGTCCAATTTGATGACGCTTTTTGCGGCATCGCGAATCAATCCTTCAGAAGAAATGAACTCGGTGTACACCACATCGGCCCCGTTCTCTTTGCAAAGCGCACGGAAGGGTGGGTCGCTGACATCTTCCATAGGGGCCAAAAGCAACGGAAAATCAGGCAGTTCTATGTTTCCTATTTTGGGCAAACCATTTTCTTTTTCGGACAGCAAAATTACAAAATTGCCAAAAAGAAGGGCAAATCATTGATTTTCAAGTCGTTCACGTTCTTTCTTTTCAATGGTCCGCTCGTTGTCTTCGAGTCTGAAATTGCCGAAGTTATAGGTGAACCCAAACCTGACGAACTGGGTCTCAGGCTGTGAAAAATAGAAATTGTCTTGGTTCAGGTATTGAGAGGTGTAGGTGCCGTTTGCTTTGCCCAAAAGGTCCTCTGCAGCAATGGATATTACGGCGCGGTTGTTCCAAAACGATTTTCTGAGGCCAAGCGTCAGATTCGTGGTAGGTGATTGTACGTACGAACCGAAGAGATATTTTGAAAAATGGGTGAACGTGACCTCTCCTGTAAAACTTCCATCTTCTGAAAGAGTGAGGTAATTGGCCAAGTATACGTAAAAGCCCTCAATGCTATTAGTCGCGGGGATGTCGCCACTCTCCACTGCCAAAAAAGTTTCATCCTCGTGAAAAATAGAAGTATAGGCGTACAAAAACCAAGGATTGGCAATACTCTTGCTCAATGTAAAGTCAATGCCGTATGATGTGCTTTCCAAAACATTTTGCTTCAACTGTCGCAGCACCAACAAATTGTTGTCTTGAAATACCAAGTCGCTGATGTAGTTGCCATTATCGCGATAATACAGATCAAAGAAAAACTCGTTGTTCAGGGTATAGTTGAGGTTGAAGTTATTGGTGAAGTTGGGCTGTAACCTTGGGTTACCGTCCTCAAAATCATTTTCGTTATAGAAAAATCGAAACGGATTCAAATCATTGTACCTTGGCCGTGCCACGCCCCTATCGTAATCAAATGAAAAGCTATGGCTTTCTGATGCCGTGAACAGCACATTCAAAGAAGGAAAAACACTCAAAAAATCTTGTGAATTGACCACGTCAAGGGTGCGTGAAATGCCTTCGGCATTGGTTTGTTCGCCCCTGACCCCGGCTTTGACCGACCATTTTTCCCAACTCTTCAAGATGCTCACATAGGCCGCATAAATCGATTCATTGTACTCAAAATCATCAGACAGTGAGCTATCGACTACATCGCTGTTGCCCAAAAAATTGGAATACAAAATGCTGTTCTGAGAATCGATAGTCGAAACTTTCAGGCCTGTCTCCAACGATGTTGTTCCAAATGGAAAGTACAAATCGGCCTGGCCGGTCAAAATTTGAATGTCTTGATTTGCATCGGTCCGAAACCCAAAGCTTCTTGAAAAACCTCCCGTTGCATCAAAATAATCTGAAAGAATGTTTTGTGTGGATGCTTTGCCATAATCGGTGTAATGCGCATTGAGCGACAATTGGGCGCCTTCTTTTTTGAATTTGTGCATATAGTTCACATCAAAAGCGAGGTTGGTGCGGTCGCGTCTTCCTGAATTGTCGGTCACAAAGGTGGAATCCAACTGGTTTTGCCCGTCGAGTATTACAGCGTCCAGATTTCTTCGCCATTCTTGATCTGGATTAAAAGACAGGTTTGATGTCAGATTCAGGCTGTTTCTACCGTCAATATCATAATCAGCTATAACTGTAGCGGTATGGATCTGCGAATCGGTAATCTGTTCATCATCTGTCGACCATCTTGAAAAAACATCGTTGCTGTCATTGATAAAATTGATGCCCTTGTCGACCTGTAGAGACTCTTTTTTTGGATTGAAAGAATAGTTGCCAAAAAGGCTCAGCTTGTCTGTTTTGAAATAATGGCTCGTGCCGATGACATATTTGGGAAATATGGCTTGGGTAAAACTCCCGTTGACACTGCCCTTGTAGCCCGGTATGATGTTCTTGCTGGTAACAATGTTCAATATCGGTCCGCCCTCGGCATCGTAGCGCGCAGGTGGGTTGGCAACCACTTCAACGGATTTGATGTTCGTTCCCGATAATCCTTCCAGTAAGTCTTTCACTTCCTGACCTGACAATTGCACTTTTCTGTCGTTTAGATATACCGTGGCCGATTGCCCCTTGATCTGAAGGTCTTCTTGATTGACAATGACCCCAGGTGTGCTTCTCAAAATATCCCAAGAACTGCCTTGTGAAACGACCGTGTTCTCGACGTTGAAGACCAATCGATCCGAAAGTCGTTCGAGGGTCGGGCGCTTTGCGGTCACCACCACTTCATCCAAAGTCTGGGCAGCTGCGGGAATGATCAATGCGCCCAGCGATATATCGTTCTTGACGTCCAAAGCCAAGGGTTTTGAAGCACGCCCCACATAACTGGCCTGCAACAGATAGAGGCTGGGGGCGATGTCTTCAAGATTAAAAATGCCCTGCTCATCAGCTGAAGTACCCTGCACAAATGTGGAATCTGTAGCGTTCAACAACAAGATATTGGCAAAAGCCACTACCTCGTTACTGTCGTCAATTACTTTGCCCTTTATGGAGAAGGTCTGGGCAGAAATGCTAGAAATGGCAAAAGCCGCTAATACGAAACAGCGCAGCAGTGGTTTCATTCATCGTTTGGGTTGTAGGCAAATCTAACGATTTATTTGCGAGGCTATTGTTAAAGCAATAAAAGACCCCTCTGGGCCTTCAAAAGAAGTATATTTGCAGTTCTTATGAAAAAGATTCGAAATTTCTGCATTATTGCCCATATCGACCATGGTAAAAGCACGTTGGCCGACCGATTATTGGATTATACAGGTTCTGTGACCGAACGCGAAAAAAAAGAGCAATTGCTCGACAGTATGGACTTGGAGCGTGAACGCGGCATCACCATCAAGAGCCATGCGATTCAGATGGAATACCAATACGATGGCGACACCTATATCTTGAATCTTATCGATACTCCCGGGCACGTTGATTTTTCGTATGAGGTATCCCGTTCGATTGCGGCCTGCGAAGGGGCACTATTGGTGGTCGATGCAGCCCAGAGTATTCAGGCACAGACCATTTCAAACCTGTATTTGGCTTTGGAAAATGATCTCGAAATCATTCCTGTGCTGAATAAGGTGGATCTGCCCAGTGCGAATCCTGAAGAGGTGACCGATGATATTGTTGATTTATTGGGATGCAAGCCCGAAGAGGTCATTCCTGCAAGCGCAAAAACCGGTATCGGTATAGATGACATTTTGAAAGCAATCATTGAACGAATTCCGGCACCAGAAGGAAATGAAGAGGGGCCACTACAAGCCTTGGTCTTTGATTCAGTCTACAATCCCTTTCGGGGTGTCGAAACTTATTTCAGGGTGCTTAACGGATCTATCAAAAAAGGCCAGAAAATCAAGTTTATGGCCACGGGCAAAAGCTATTTTGCCGATGAGATCGGCACCTTGAAGTTGACACAACATCCCAAACAAGAAATAAAGACCGGTGATGTAGGCTATTTGATCACAGGCATCAAAGATGCGAGGGAGGTTAAGGTTGGGGATACCATCACTTTGTCAGAAAACCCGGCTACAGCGGCCATTTCTGGGTTTGAAGATGTAAAGCCGATGGTTTTTGCGGGAATTTATCCTGTTGATACCGAGGATTATGAAGAGCTGCGCTCTTCGATGGAAAAACTGCAACTGAACGATGCTTCTTTAGTGTTCACTCCCGAAAGCAGTGCGGCTCTTGGGTTCGGGTTCCGCTGTGGGTTTTTGGGGATGCTGCACATGGAAATCATTCAAGAGCGTTTGGAGCGCGAGTTTGATATGACCGTCATCACCACTGTGCCCAACGTGAGCTATCATGCTTTCACTACCAAAGACCCAGAAGAAGTGGTCACTGTAAACAACCCTTCCGATCTGCCCGACCCATCAACACTTGACCGCGTTGAAGAACCCTACATCAAGGCCACTATCATTACCAAGTCTGATTTTGTCGGCAATGTAATGTCGCTCTGTATTGACAAACGTGGCCAGATTACCAATCAGACCTATCTGACCACTGAGCGCGTTGAGCTTACTTTTGATATGCCCCTCGCCGAAATCGTTTTTGATTTTTACGACCGCCTAAAAACAGTTTCGAAAGGCTATGCGTCTTTTGACTATTCCCCCATTGGGATGCGTACCTCAAAATTGGTTCGGGTAGACATCCTTCTGAATGCGCAACCCGTAGATGCCCTTTCTGCTCTGGTACATTTTGACAATGCCCATACGATAGGCAAGAGAATGTGCGAAAAACTAAAAGAACTCATTCCCAGACAGCAATTTGACATCCCTATTCAGGCAGCCATTGGCTCAAAAATAATCTCTCGTGAGACCATCAAGGCCTTGCGAAAAGACGTAACGGCAAAATGTTATGGGGGCGATATTTCACGAAAGAGAAAACTGCTCGAAAAACAGAAAAAGGGTAAAAAGCGTATGCGTCAGGTCGGTAATGTTGAGATTCCACAACAGGCCTTTATGGCGGTGCTCAAGTTGAACGATTAATCTGCGACTTCTTCTTTGCTGGCCAATATGTCAACATTAAACATTTTACCGAGATAGACCAATTTATACCCTTCATCAATATCGGTAAATTCTTTGCTGAAAGATGAAATGATTTTTAAATCTCCCTGCTTGTCTTTTAAAAAAATGGGGATTATATGTTCGTCTGCTTTGGTAATCTCGATAAGGCCATCATATTGTTCTTTGTCCTTAAGTTCAATTTCATTGATGGCTGGATATTTTCTAACGGCTTCCGTCAGTTTGATAAAATCATCGGTATGGGAAAAGAGCCCCTCTTCCGGATTGTTTTCGGGGTTGTTCATTTCGTCTGTGTTGACCAGCCTAAAGGCCCCATTTTCACCAAATTGCTTTTTGAACTTTTCAATGGCAAACTTGTTGATATCCGAATTGCCCGTCAGGGCCATCAAGTAGCCCATATCGTTCAATTCAATATTATCGGTCAACGTGTCTGAATAGATGTCGGCTGCAATGGCCTCGACTCCCAATTTTTTTGCTTTTTCAACATTGGTCTGGTTATTGTCGATAAGTACCACATGGCGCTTGTTTTTCTTCAGATAACCTGCAATCAGCCTTGAGACTTTTGAGGCGCCTATTATCAAAATGCCCTCTGACTTTGTTAAAAACACTCCCACTAACCGGGCAAAAAGCCTAGCAGTAGTAGCGTTGAGAAGCACGGTGCCCAATACGACCATAAACACCAGTGGGGTAATGTATTCTGCCCCGGGCTCGCCTTTTGCAAGCAGTTTAGAACCGAAAAGCGATGCAATACCGGCAGCCACGATACCCCTTGGCCCCACCCAGCCGATAAACATTTTTTCGTTAAGCTTCAGATTCGAACCTTGTGTGCTCAAAAACACCCCAAGAGGCCGAATCAGAAATACAATGACAAGAAAAAGGGCAGCGGTCTTCCAGTTGTAGATGAGCTGCATGTCTGAAATATCAATGTTCGCGGCAAGAAGTATAAAAAGAATGGATATCAATAGAACGCTCAACGATTCTTTAAAATAGAGCAGTTCTTTAAGGTTTGGCAGGTCTATGTTCCCCATGACCATTCCCATGACCACTACCGCAAGTAGGCCCGATTCATGCGCAAAGAGATCTGATTCAACGAAAACCAACAAGACCACCGATAATGAAACCACATTCATTAGATAATGGGGTATCCAGTTTTTCTTGATGACAAAGGCGAGGCCGTGGGCAAAGGTGAAGCCGAAAGTGAAGCCGAAAAGCAATATTTTTCCGAACTCTATCAAAGCCGTTTTTGTAAAGGCACTGCCTTCGCCAACACTGATAAATTCAAACACCAAAACTGCTACTAACGCCCCGATGGGGTCAATCAAGATGCCTTCCCATTTTAGCACTGCCGAAACATCTTTTTTGAGTGGTATGTTACGAAGAATGGGTGTAATTACTGTGGGCCCTGTAACGATAATTAAGGCAGAGAACAAAAACGATATCTGCCACGACAAGTCAAAAATGTAATGTGCTGCGATACCTGCCCCAAAAAAAGTAACCAATGTGCCAATGGTAATCAACTTTGTGATTACGGGGCCAACATTGGCAATTTCAGAACGTTTTAAGGTCAACCCGCCTTCAAAAAGTATGATACTGATTGCAAGTGACACAAAATAATAGAGGCCATCACCAGGAAAAAGACCTTTTTTACCATTCCAAATGGGCTCAATGAGCTTGCTGCCATCTGCGGTATAAAGCGTTGCGATTGGCCCGACCAAGAGCCCGATCAAAATCAGGGGTAAGATTGCGGGCAACTTCAATCGCCAAGCGACCCATTGTGCGATGATTCCAAGTATAATGATTCCCGCTAATTCGAGCATGGTGGTATTTTTTCGAAATTTACAGTTTTCTTTAAAATATCCTTGCCCATATCCGGGCTTTCTGAATTTGTTAAAATACAAATAATAAAACGGTGTATTATAACCATTTGCGGTACAGTTTTCTTATTTTGCGCATCCTTTTGCCCATTTTGAATGCAGCTATACCCCATTGAGACCGGTAATTTCAAGTTAGATGGCGGGGCCATGTTCGGTGTCGTGCCAAAATCGTTGTGGAACAGGACCAATCCTTCAGATGCCAACAACATGATTGAACTGGCCATGCGCTGCCTTCTGATCGAAGATGGCGATCGACTTATCTTAATCGACAACGGGCTTGGCAACAAGCAATCAGAGAAATTTTTCGGTTATTACCATTTATGGGGAGACCATTCTTTGGATAAATCCCTAAAAAAACATGGTTTTCACCGCGATGACATCACCGATGTATTCATGACCCACTTACACTTTGACCATTGCGGGGGCAGTATTCAATGGAACAAAGACCGAACAGGCTACGAACCTGCTTTTAAAAATGCCCGGTTTTGGACAAACGAAGACCATTGGCAATGGGCGTTGGAACCCAATCAAAGGGAAAAGGCCTCCTTTCTGAAAGAGAACCTGCTTCCGATGCAAGAAAGTGGTCAATTAAACTTCATAAAAAAGGCACAGGCCCCGTATTTGAATTGCTCTGATCTCGATTTTGGCATTTTATTTGTAAACGGCCATACCGAAAAACAGATGTTGCCACATATCAAATACAAAGGAAAAACCGTGGTCTTTGTGGCAGATTTGATTCCAACAGTGGGGCATATTCCTTTGCCTTATGTCATGGGCTACGATATGCGGCCTTTGGTCACATTGGATGAAAAAGGCACATTTTTGAACGAAGCCGCAGAAAAAGGGTATGTGCTATTTTTTGAACATGATGCACACAACGAAATGTGCACCTTAAAAAGAACGGAAAAAGGGGTGCGGTTGGATCAGACTTTCAAATTTGAAGAAGTGTTTGCTGCTTCCTCCTTATAAATTAAACATGCAAGATGATAAGACAATTTAAACCTTCTATTTCAATTTTAGCAGCAATACTGCTTTCGGGGTGTGGCGCAACTGCCTTGGTTTCCACTCCCGTTGAAAATATAGATGCCGTACCGCTTAAAGTATCTGATTTGACAGAGGCCCAGGAAAAGACCTGGGGGCATGCCGATTTGGTGCAAGACACCATTCCTGGTATGAGTGTTGATCGGGCCTATGCCGAAATCATAAAAAACAAAAAGGGCAAAACGGTGATTGTGGCCGTGTTGGATTCTGGTATCGACCTTGACCACGAAGACCTTGATGATGTGCTGTGGACGAACAAAGACGAAAAGCCGGGCAATGGCAAAGATGATGATGGCAATGGCTATGTAGACGACATTCACGGGTACAATTTTTTGGGTGAGGCCTATAACGAGCAATTGGAGTACACCCGAATGCTCCGGTTGGGGGTTGGTACCGCTGCAGAGAGGGCAAAAGCACAATTGAAACTGGACAAGGAATACCCAGAAGCTTTGCAAAACAAACAGCAGTATGAGCAAATATTACAAGTCGTAAAAAATGCAGATGCCGCTGTCAAGGAAGCATTGGGAAAGGATTCGTACACCAAAAAAGATGTCATGGGCATCGAGGCCAACACCACTGAAATGCAGCAACATGTTGCTGTATTGACCCAAATGTACGGTTACGAAGACAGTATTGACAAAGTGCTCGAGCAGCTTGAAGAAGGGGTTGCCTATTTCACCGAGCAGGTGAACTACAATCTGAACAAAGATTTTAATGGGCGTGAAGTTGTGGGTGATAATCCTTATGATTATAACGACCGTGATTATGGAAACGGCAACCCCGACAGCAGGCTCGAAGACGAAAGCCATGGCACCCATGTTGCCGGCATCATCGCGGCAGAAAGAAACAACGGCCTTGGTGCGAACGGGGTAGCCAAGAACGTTGAAATTATGAGCATTCGTGCCGTGCCCAATGGTGATGAGTATGATAAAGACATTGCGCTGGGCATTCGCTATGCCGTCGACAATGGCGCAAAGATTATCAACTGCAGTTTCGGAAAATCATTTTCGCCAAATGCTGAATGGGTTTATGAGGCCATAAAATATGCAGCTGTCAACGATGTGCTTATCGTTCATGCGGCGGGCAATGATGGCAATGACATCGATGATCAATCCAATCCAAACTATCCGAACGATCATCGCTTTGGCAGTAATGAAATTGCTGATAACCTGATCACGGTAGGGGCTTTGACCAGTAACTATGGCTCAGAGATGGTCGCAACGTTCTCCAACTATGGAAAAAACAATGTGGATGTCTTTGCGCCAGGTGACGATATCTACTCAACAATGCCAAACAATGCGTACGATTTTAACGGTGGCACCTCTATGGCGGCACCAGCTGTTGCGGGTATTGCCGCGTTGATCCGTTCGTATTATCCCAATCTGACCGCTCCAGAGGTCAAGCATATTTTAATGCAATCCGGATTAAAATCTAAAGCCTCAGTGGTTGTTTCTGGCGACCCGAACAAATCAAAGTCCTTTTCAGAAATTTCAAAATCGGGCAAAATGGTCAATGCCTACAATGCGCTCTTAATGGCCGATAGCGTCTCAAAAGGAAGTAAAACCCTTGATTACAATGCTGAATGATATGAAGTTAGCCAAACAACTGATCGCTTCCGTTCTTTTACTTTCCATGCCTTCCGTAACTGCCCAAAAAGGGCCTTGTTATTGGCAACAGCATGTGGATTACCAAATGGATGTCACTATGGATGTGGAGACCTTTCAATATGACGGCACCCAAAAGTTGGTGTACACCAACAACTCGCCTGATACGTTGAACCGTGTGTTTTACCACCTTTATTTCAATGCCTTTCAACCCGGAAGTGAAATGGACATGCGATTGCAGACCATCAAAGATGGTGACGGACGAATGCTCGAGGACGGTAAAAGCCGTATCGCTACTTTGGCAACTGAAGAGCAAGGTTATCTGCACGTGCAAGCATTGACCCAAGACGGGCAAAAGGTCTCGTTCAGCGAAGAAGGTACCATTTTGGTGGTCGACTTGGCGACCCCGATTGCGCCCGGGGCGAAGACCAAATTCGATATGGAGTTCAAGGGCCAAGTGCCCTTGCAAATTCGCCGTTCGGGCAGAAACAGCAAAGAAGGGGTGGCACTCTCAATGAGCCAGTGGTATCCTAAAATGGTGGAATACGATTTTGAGGGTTGGCACCCGAATCCGTACATCGCTCGTGAGTTCCATGGGGTTTGGGGTGACTTTGATGTCAAGATCACCATTGACAAAGACTATACGATAGGTGGTACGGGGTATTTGCAAAATCCGCAAGAAATAGGCCATGGCTACGAAGCCGAAGGCAGAAAGGTCAAGACCAAGGGAAAAACCCTGACGTGGCATTTTAAAGCGCCCATGGTTCACGATTTTATGTGGGGGGCCGATCCAGAGTATGTTCACGATGTGGTTGAGATGGAAAACGGACCTACATTACATTTTTTCTATAAAGACAAACCTGAATTGCTTGAAAACTGGAAAAACCTACAGCCCAAGACTGTTGATGCCATGAATTTTTTCAATAAAAATATTGGCGAATATCCTTACGAACAATATTCTGTGGTTCAGGGCGGTGATGGCGGAATGGAATATGCCATGAGCACCCTAATCACTGGTGAACGCTCTTTTGGCAGTCTGGTCGGGGTCATGGTGCATGAGCTGGCGCATTCTTGGTTTCAACATGTGCTTGCCACCAATGAATCAAAACATTCATGGATGGATGAAGGGTTTACTTCGTTCATCAGCAGCCTTTGCATGAACGAAATCATGGAGCAGAACAAAGACTTTCCGTTTGAGGGATCCTACAAGGGTTATTACGCCCTCGTGAATTCAGGTAAAGAACAGCCACAGACCGCCCATGCCGATCGATATGACCTGAATTTTGCCTATGGCATTGCGGCATACAGCAAAGGGGCCATCTTTTTGTCGCAATTGGGCTACGTGATCGGGCAAGACAAGTTGTTGCAGACCATCAGAAAATATTATGAGGATTACAAGTTCACGCATCCCGTTCCGAACGACATTAAAAGAACGGCAGAAAAAGTGTCCGGCATGCAATTGGACTGGTACCTGACGGATTGGACACAGACCACCAACACCATCGATTACGGAATCAAAGAGGTGGTTTCCAACGGAGACACATCAACATTGGTCATGGAGCGCATTGGCTTGATGCCCATGCCATTGGATATTCTTGTGGTCGATACCGATGGCAACCAGCAAACCTACTATGTTCCTCTAAGGATGATGCGCGGAGAGAAAGAGAATCCATATCCAAACATACAACGAACCGTTGCCGAAGATTGGGCGTGGGCATCCCCTACTTATGAACTGATCCTTGATATGCCAAAGGGCAACATTGCCGGTATCTCCATCGATCCATCGATGTTGATGGCCGATGTGAATCGTGAGAACAATACGTATAGCGGGGAGTAACTCCATTAAAATCAAAGAAAAATCCGCTTGGAGCCTTTAACTGAGCGGATTATTCAAATGTAATTGTCCCCTTGAGGGGACAGCGAATCCGCCAAAAGCGGAAAGCAGGGGTGTAGATAATTCCTTGTAACTTTCCCAAAAATTGTCTTCTCAAAGGTGCCAAAAAATAAAATCATACCGTACAATCCCAAGCTAAAGGAATATGCCCGTCAATTGCGTAAAAACAGCACCTTGTCAGAGACATTGCTTTGGCAAAGCATAAAAAACAGGGCGCTTGGGGTGCAGTTTCATCGTCAAGTGCCCCTACTTGAATATATTGTCGATTTTTATTGCCATGAAATTAAACTGGCCATCGAAATAGACGGTGATTCACATGAATACCGTTACGAACAAGATGCTAAACGTCAAGGTGAGTTGGAAAAAAGAGGGGTTGAATTCATCCGGTTTTCAGACAATACGGTTAAAAATGATATGTTCAGCGTGCTGTTGGCGTTGGAGGAAAAGCTTAAAAATCTTGTGGAAAACACCCCCCTTGATCCTAACTCAAAGGGGGGGTCAAGAATAGCTTCACCAACATCCCCCTTCCTCCCCCCTCAAGGGGGGAATAAGTTTCCAAAAAAAGAAAGGCTGAAATCACAAAAGCTTATTGAACAGGTTTTTTTGGATGGAAAGGCCGTGACCCAATTCCCCATAAAACTTATCTATCTCAAACATGGGCTGATAGCGTCGCCCACCGTACAGGCCGGTTTTGTCGCCCCAAAGAAAAACTTTAAAAGTGCCGTCAAGCGCAACCGTATCAAACGCCTGCTCAGAGAGACGTACCGCCTCAATAAGCATACCCTTTTTAACAACATAGAGGGAAATTATGCGTTGATGATTTTATATCTTGGGAAGGAGTTGCCACAGTACAAGGCCATAGAGGAAAAAATGGTGGCCGTGTTGGGCGCATTCATAAAAAAAGTCTCAAATGAAGAACGTACGTAAGAAAATAATCGTTTCCGTTTTTGCGGTGTCAATGTTGGTGGTCGGAAGCAGTTTTAAGAGCGATTTCTTTGAAATTGCAAAACAGATTGAAATTTTCACCACCCTGTTCAAAGAGCTCAATATGAACTATGTTGACGAGACGAATCCCGCAGAATTGATGGATTCTGCCATCAAAAACATGCTCAATGAGCTGGACCCCTACACCCGCTTCTTGAACGAGCAAGATGTTGAGGCGTATAAAATCAACAATGCCGGCGAGTACTCAGGCATAGGGGCTTTGGTGCGTTCTTTTGATGACCGGTTGCTCATCATTGAGGCCTACAAAGACTATCCCGCCGACAAAGCGGGGCTCAAGGCAGGTGATGAAATTGTGAAGATTGGCGATATTGAGGTAAAAGATTTTCAGGACAACGCCAGCGAGCTGCTGAAGGGGGCCAATGACAGCGAGATTGAAATCGCCTACAAAAGACAGGGGCAAACCAAAACCGCAACCATCAAGAGAGCTGGGGTCGAGGTCGATGCCGTGCCTTTTTATGACATGGTCGATGACAAAACAGGGTATGTCGTGCTGTCTAAATTCAACCGAAAGGCATCAAGCCAAACAAAGTCTGCCATTCAAGACTTAAAGGGCAAGGGTGCCGAACGATTGATACTTGACTTAAGGGGCAATCCCGGGGGGCTGCTTTCCGAAGCCATCAACGTCACCAATCTGTTCGTGCCCAAAGGGGAGCTCATCGTGACCACAAAATCCAAGGTCAAAAAATTCAACCAAGAATACAAAACGAAAAACCAGCCCGAAGATACTGATATTCCGCTTGTGGTGTTAATAGATGGCAGCAGTGCCTCGGCCAGTGAAATCGTTTCCGGGGGGCTTCAAGACCTCGACCGTGCAGTCATCATGGGCGCCCGCAGTTTTGGCAAGGGCTTGGTGCAGCGACCTTTGAAATTGACCTACGGCACACAGCTGAAGGTCACCATTTCAAGATATTACACCCCATCTGGAAGGTGCATCCAGTCTTTGGACTACTGGAACAGGGATGAAGACGGCAAAGCGGTCAGAAATACGGTATACAACAATTTCGCCACCCGAAATGGTCGCAAAGTACAAGATGGTGGCGGGGTGATGCCCGATATTGAGATTGCTTCCATCAAATCGAATGCTTTGATTGAAAGTCTTGAAAGAAACAATATCATCTTTGATTTTGCAACTTCCTTTTTCTACAAAAACGATTTTTCTTCGGTGGCAGATTTTAGTTTTTCCGCAGCTGACTACAATGATTTCAAAGGTTTTGCCAAAACCCAAGATTTCAGCCTAGAGACCCAGTCAGAACAACTACTGGAAGAGGCCATGAACAATGAAGAAGGGGTCTTGGGACCAACCGTGCAGGCCAAGTACAAAGACTTGCTGTTGGCCATCGGCCAGGGCAAGATCTCATCGTTGGATACGTACCAGACCGAAATACAAAAAAAGTTGGAAGATGAACTCATCAAACGCTATTTTTACCGCGATGGCCTTTATGAATACTATCTTTCGAACGATGATGCCATTTTGACGGCAAAGACCCTATTGGCCGACAACGACAAGTACCTCGGTATTTTACAGTAATCAAACTTATTCGCTACAACGCGTCTAAAGGACTGGTGATCTTTGAAAGGCTTCTGGGGGTGACCTTGGTGTACACCTGGGTCGTTTTTATAGAGTTATGCCCCAACAATTCTTGAATAAAGCGCATATCGGCCCCAGATTCCAGCAAATGGGTGGCATAGCTGTGGCGAAGGCCGTGAATGCCGATAGTTTTATGAACACCCGCCTTTCTCATGGCCGTTTTAAAGACATTTTGCACACTGACCTTGGCATATTGACCCCCATATTGCCCTTCCAACAGATAATTCTGAGGACGGTACTCTAGGTAATACCTTCTCAATAGCGGTAAAAGACTTACGGGAAGCGGTACATACCTGTCCTTTTTTCCTTTGGCACCTCGAATGTGCACCATCATACGCTCACTGTCGATGTCACCAATCTTCAGGTTTACCACTTCTGACACCCGTAGCCCCATGCCATAGGCCAGTTGTAGGGCCACAAGATGTTTTATGTTTGATGTTACCGAGAGTATTCTCTTGACCTCATTCTTGCTCAGTGCCTTTGGCAGCACTTGGGGTTTTTTGGGCCTGGGAATGTCAAAAAACATTTTTGGCCGATGCAGCACCTGTTCATAATAAAACTTAATGGCATTGATTTTACCATTAAGTTTTCGTTCAGCCATCTGCTCTTTTTGCACACAATACAGAAAATAGTCTTTTAGCCGCTTGGGGGTCATTTTTTCAACAGGAAAATCTTTTAAAAGCAGTAGCAGATGGTAGAACTCGCTTAAATATTGTTTGATGGTGTTCTGACTGTACTGTTTTAGTTTCAATTGTTCATGCATTGAAACATACGCTTGGCGATTGACTTGGTTCACTTTTGACAGTTTTGAACCGATTGTGGGTTTGGGCCCAAGTTGAAGTGCCTTTCGCACGCTAGGCAAGTCTGGCAGGTACCATGCTTTTTTGGTCTTGCTCCATTTTGCAGAAGGAAATCTTGACCTCAACGCCTCTTGCAGATTTTTATCAAACACAAAGCGAACCTGAATGATCGGTCGACCTCGATGCTGGCCAAAGGAGAAGTGATATTTTGAAAAATCCACTTAGGTGTTTTGTATATCTTCTTTTCAAAGATATATGTTTTATATACAAAATGCCCAACACAATGATGTATTTATATTTTGCGTTATTATTGCGATACAAAAGAATATAAGTACTTTAGGGTGGGTTATATAAAACTACACCTATTTACGTGTTAGGCAACATATGAGACAACTTAACATTCACGAATTGGAAAGCAAAACGCACGACTATTTTTTGGACGTGGAATATGCCCAGCATAATGACGTGAAAAATAAGTTAACTCAACTAATGAATTTTTTGAGCAGCCAAGATATATCCAAGAACATTCTAGAGAGGATAAAAGAAGATTACAAT
The DNA here is from genome assembly GCF_039592695.1 of Allomuricauda sp. d1. Taxonomy (NCBI): domain Bacteria; kingdom Pseudomonadati; phylum Bacteroidota; class Flavobacteriia; order Flavobacteriales; family Flavobacteriaceae; genus Allomuricauda; species Allomuricauda sp. d1. Next base: position 585,662 of record NZ_JBBUTK010000003.1, read on the forward strand.
GATTTATATCAAAAACTTGACCCCCTTAATGACCAATCCCCAGAAAGAACCAAAAGAGATATTATAGAACAACTTTTAACACCAGACCACCAAGGAGCCTTTGGATATTTTCTCATTGAAAAGAAGTTCAAAGAGCCAAGAAAAGTTTCTCAACATTATATCGATTTATCCTGGAAGTGGTACAGTCGAGGACATAATTATAATGAACAACAAGATGGTTTTAATTTCTATTTTTTAAAACCTTTTAAAGAGTTATTCGACTGGTATTTATCTGAAAGTCAAACCGAAAAGGAATCGGACTTTTTTTCATATAAAAGTCAAGAAAAAGTCTTTGAAAAATTAGATAACCTTGAGGAAATGCTAACAAAACAAGGATTTGGACAAGGGATAATCTTTAATGAAATTGAGGAACTAAAGGAATTGACTAAAAAGCTGAATAAAAAAAATTGGAGTGAAATCATTAAAGGTAAGTTCGTGGACTTAGCCTTAGGAGGTATTCTAACAAAAGAAGCTGCAATCAAAGCAATTGAATTCCTAACTGGAACGGAACTGAATTTATTAAAATAAATACGTTGCCTAACAATGGCTATAATTCAGCTTTGCCCTCTGCCCTACTTGAAAATCTATATCTTTAAATCGGCTGGATTTCGAAGCTGGAAAATCCCGTTGGGATTTCCCAAGCCGAAATCATAGCCGAGACCGTTGTGGGTAATGTTGACCAACCAATGGAAATAAACGAACAAGCAAAATATATTGACCATTTTTTAAGAGAATTATATAATTCATCTTTTGCTACATCATTAGCAATGGGAATTGAAATGAAACAATTACCAAGTCAACAGAACAAAGAGAAATTTAAGACATTAGAATACATCTTGGAAGAATTAGAATTGGTCGAATTTGTGCTTGGAAGAGATAATTCAACTTTGAGCGGACAATGTGAATATCACATAAGTGGGAAAGGTCGTGAGCTGGTCGAAAGAAACGAATCAAGTATTGGATTACTTTTAGAAAGAGAAATTCAAAATGTGACAAAAAATAATCCTTTGTTTGACGACAAAGAATGGGATAAATATTATGACCGACTTCTTGAAAAAAGAGCTGACCAAGCAGATTTTTTTCTTGATATGATAATTGAGAAGAAACTCATAAATCTTGACAAATCTACATTGAGAAAATATTTTAAAGAATGGTTCAAAGAAAATCAAGAATTCGATTTACAAATAAAGAATGGAGATTTGGCAATAGAAGATGGTGATTTACAAACTGTACCTGACTTCAGCGAAGAAAACATACCTGAATTTATTAAATGGTTTCAGGAAAAAGGAAATGAATTTATGGACTTTCTAAAAGAAAAAGGGTTAAGTGTTCAAGAAAACTCAAAAGAACAGATTATTAACCAAGGAAATCTTATAATAAACAAGGATTCTAAAATTAAAACTCAATCCATTGGAGAAGAAAAAGAACAAAAAGAATCGAATTGGAATAAAACAAACGTTATCATAGCTTTAGTAGTTGGAATAGCGACAATTATAGGTGTGATTTGGCAAATAATAGGATAAAAAACACTACCCACAACAACGTGTATAGCTCATTGCGGCTCTAATGGTTATTTGAATCTATTTTCCTACAAACAATCTTTACATTCTTCGGAATAAAACGTACCTTAAATCCCGCAACGAAGCCATACACAATACCGATGATGTCGAATACGCCTGCGGCGTACTTTTGCTGCACTGCTGGCGCAGTCACCGCACCAAAAGCGAGTCGACATCATCGCCGCGCTATGCCAGATTGCAAAGACCGCAGGATAAGGGACATTCTTGACAATATCGCCGCAACGGCTCAACTACTCGACATATCGGGACGCTATATGCAATCTGGTCGACTGATTTTATTCCCAATACCGCAAAATCCACAAGGAAACGTCCGCTGGTGCGGACTCCTTGGCGAACAATGCCGCAGGGTAAACCCGATGCCAATCCCAGCGGCATTGTTGAAAGGATTTTGCTATATTTCCATAAAATCCGCCGGACTTCACATAGCGCGGCGTTGTGGTTAATTTTCCAATGAAAGGACTGCTTAAAACAATTTCGGAAAAAGCTATTGAACTTCAGGATTTTTCATATTCCGAAGAGCAAATCCAGCATAAATGGCTAGGGACAAAACCCGTAACGGAAAATGAACTTGAATCAATTGAAAAAAGGTTGGGAATTCAATTACCAGAGGACTATATCAATTTTCTGAAAATAACCAATGGATTTTCAGCTCCAAACCTTGTGGAACCGACTTTTGAGCCTTTTTGGAAAATTGACTTTCTTAAAGAAGTGGACAACTTCATAATCGAAGTTTGGAAGAAAAATGGACTTACCGAAATTGGAAAAAATCTTGAAAGCAGCATTATAGTCGGAGGAATTGAAGAAGAACAATACTTTTTACTAATTCCACCCGAAAAGGCAAATGACAACTGGAAATATTGGAAATTCAGTTCATGGCAACCAGGGGAGGACGAATATGAAAACCTTCAGGACTATTTTGAAAAGGTTCTGGAATTTACACTTGACGAACTAGAACATAAATAAAAACTAACCACAACAAGGGCTATAATTCATTGCTACTTTTCGGTAACTTGAAACCTTGAAACAAATAATCCCGATAGCCATCGGGAGGCTGGATTTCATACGGGGGAAATGCTCCGCATTTTAACCCCGCAACGAAATCATAGCCGAGACCGATGATGTCGAATACGCCTGCGGCGTACTTTTGCTGCACTGCTGGCGCAGTCACCGCACCAAAAGCGAGTCGACATCATCGCCGCGCTATGCCAGATTGCAAAGACCG
>NZ_JBBUTK010000004.1:0-86814 GCF_039592695.1 Allomuricauda sp. d1
TACGCTGTCAATTTTCCGATATGTACATGAACTTTTCAAAAAAACAGGGGCATAAAATAAGGCCTCCCGACCTCCAAAAAACTGCCCCAATTCCACCTCGCTTACCAGCAAAGCGGGTGCAAATATAGAAAGCTTTTTTTCACCCGACAAAATTCTTTTCAATAAAAATTTCAAAAAAAATCAATACCCTGAAAATCAGATAGTTTTATTGGTATTTCCGACTTTATCCCATATTTTTTCTGTACACCATCCGAAGAATACCTTATATAAAAGTAACGGCGTTAAAATGAACATCGTTATGCTGCCATTGTCGCATCATCACAACATATTATCTTTGCAGCTGTTTTTAACAAAGATTGGATGATAAAAATCACGCTGCCCGATGGGGCCGTCAAAGAAGTTGAAAAAGGATCTTCACCTCTTGATATTGCCAAAAACATCAGTGAAGGCCTCGCCCGCAATGTTATTTCTGCAGAATTCAACGATGAGACTGTAGAGAGTACGACGCCTTTGTATGAGGATGGCAGCCTTACTTTATATACATGGAATGACAAAGCAGGAAAAAAAGCGTTTTGGCATTCTTCATCACATGTGGTCGCACAGGCTTTGGAAGAATTGTATCCGGGCATCAAATTGACCATTGGGCCAGCTATTGAAAATGGGTTTTATTATGATGTGGACTTCGGCAGTCACACCATCTCAGAAAAAGACTTCCCTGAGATAGAAAAGAAGGCCTTGGAAATAGCCCGGGGCAAGCACGATTTTAAAATGCGTCAAGTTTCAAAAGCCGATGCCCTGCATTATTACAAGAATCATGGCAATGAATACAAGGTTGAGCTCATAGAAAACCTGAACGACGGTGAAATCACTTTTTGTGACCACAGTACGTTTACCGATCTCTGTCGTGGTGGCCATATTCCGAATACCGGAATCATAAAGGCCATCAAAATATTGAATGTTGCCGGTGCCTATTGGCGTGGTGATGAGAACAATCCTCAATTGACCCGGGTGTATGGCATTTCCTTCCCCAAACAAAAAGAACTTACCGAATACTTAGAATTGCTGGAGGAGGCCAAAAAACGTGACCACAGAAAACTGGGCAGGGAATTGGAGTTGTTCACCTTTTCACAAAAGGTAGGTCAGGGGTTACCATTATGGCTTCCCAAAGGTGCGGCACTTCGTGAACGATTGGAGTCCTTCCTAAAAAAAGCACAGAAAAAAGCAGGTTACGAGATGGTCGTAACTCCACACATAGGCCAAAAAGAACTGTATGTCACCTCGGGGCACTATGCCAAATATGGTGAGGATAGTTTTCAACCCATACACACCCCAAAAGAAGATGAAGAGTTCTTGTTAAAGCCCATGAACTGCCCCCACCATTGCGAAATTTACAACAGCAGCCCGTTCAGCTATAAAGACCTACCAAAAAGGTATGCAGAGTTCGGTACGGTTTACCGCTATGAACAAAGCGGTGAATTGCATGGTCTGACCCGGGTGCGTGGTTTCACCCAAGATGACGCCCATATTTTTTGCACTAACGAGCAGCTGAACGACGAATTCAAAAATGTGATTGACCTATCATTATATGTATTGGGTTCTTTGGGATTCGAAAACTTCACCGCACAAGTTTCTGTTAGGGATAAGGACAAACCTGAAAAGTATATTGGAGATGCCGCCGACTGGGGCAAGGCCGAGCAGGCCATCATCAATGCCGCAGATGAAAAAGGATTGGATTATGTCATAGAACCTGGGGAGGCTGCTTTTTATGGCCCAAAACTCGACTTTATGGTCAAAGATGCTTTGGGAAGACAGTGGCAATTGGGCACCATACAGGTAGATTACAACCTGCCAAAACGTTTTGACCTGACCTACAAAGGTTCTGATAATGAACTGCACCGCCCCGTGATGATACACAGAGCTCCGTTTGGAAGTATGGAGCGATTTGTGGCACTGTTGTTGGAACATACGGGAGGTAATTTCCCATTGTGGTTGATTCCTGATCAGGCTATTGTATTGCCTGTCAGTGAGAAACACGAAAAATATGCCGAAAAAGTTTTGAATTCCCTAGAAAATCACGAAATTCGCGCGCTCATTGATAATCGCAACGAGACGGTCGGCAAGAAAATACGTGAGGCAGAATTGAAGAAAATTCCATTCATGCTCATTGTTGGTGAGAACGAAGAAAGTTCTGAGACCATATCGGTGCGAAGGCATGGCGGGGATGATTTGGGCAGTATGTCTGATGGTGAATTCGCTGACTTGGTAGCTAACGAAATAAGTGCTACCTTAAAGTCGTTCTAGAAAAGTTTGTTTAATTAAAATTTTGATACCATAGCAATACGAAGAAGATTTAGGCCCCAACCTAAAAGGGAGAATAAAAATCCCCATAATATCAATGAAAAAATAACCGCTCCCGAAGTTCGATTGGTGGGAGATAATGTAGAGATGGGCGTGTACCCCATCAAGAAGGCTCTTGAAAAAGCAGGGGAACTGGAGCTTGATTTGGTAGAAATCTCACCAAATGCAAAGCCACCCGTCTGCAAAATCATGGATTACAAAAAGTTTCTTTACGAACAAAAGAAACGCGAGAAGGCCATGAAGGCCAAGGCCAGTAAAGTGGTGGTCAAAGAAATTCGGTTTGGGCCGAACACAGACGACCACGATTACGAATTCAAAAAGCGCCATGCAGAAAAGTTTCTGAAGGATGGTGCCAAATTGAAGGCATACGTATTTTTCAAGGGGCGTTCAATCGTGTACAAAGACCAAGGAGAAATTCTTTTGTTGCGATTGGCACAAGAATTGGAAGAACTGGGCAAGGTTGAACAAATGCCCAAGTTGGAAGGGAAGCGAATGACCATGTTCATCGCCCCAAAGACAAGTAAAAAATAATAAGCGGAGATAAATTAACTTAGGAAAATGCCTAAACAGAAGACAAAATCCAGTGCCAAAAAGCGGTTCAAGCTTACGGGCACCGGTAAAATCAAAAGAAAGCACGCTTTTAAAAGTCACATTTTGACCAAGAAATCTAAAAAGCGTAAGCTAAGGCTGACACATTCAACGCTGGTACACCCTGCGGACGAAAGCAGCATCAAAGAACAATTGCGTTTAAAGTAATCGTTCTTTCGGTTTATTTTAATGTTTAACCCTGGAGTCGGGCCAAATGATTGACGATTGTAGATTTACGATTTGAGAATCACAAAAAGTGGCGATTATCGTCCGCCTGCTACAAAAAAAGAAAACAAATGCCAAGATCAGTAAACTCAGTTGCTTCTAGAGCCAGAAGAAAAAAGGTGATGAAGCAAGCCAAAGGTTACTTCGGAAGACGAAAAAATGTCTGGACAGTAGCCAAAAATGCGGTAGAAAAGGCAATGCTTTACGCATACCGCGACAGAAGAAACAAAAAACGAACTTTCAGAGCACTTTGGATTACACGTATCAATGCCGGTGCACGCCTGCATGGGATGTCATATTCACAGTTCATGGGAAGGGTAAAAGCCAATGGCATCGAATTGAACCGCAAGGTGCTCGCCGATTTGGCCATGAACCACCCAGAGGCATTCAAGGCCATCGTCGAGAAAGTCAAATAAGAATTTACATAAACTTTACCCCGCTTATTTAAATCCCGCTTTTCAGCGGGATTTTTTTTGTACTTTATGTTTATAATGACACTTTTATGAAAAGATTTCTCTTTTGGGGATTTTTTATTTGCTGCTCCTTTTGCTTTTGTCAGAATGATGCGCTGTCTTATTTGGCGCTTGGTGATAGTTATACGGCAGCCACAAGTGAACTTCCACAGAACGGATGGCCGCAGCAATTGGTAACGTATCTCAACAAGAAAAAGATTGATGTAAAAGACCCACTTGTTATTGCAGGACCTGGATGGACCACAGAAAAATTGTTGGACGAGGTTCAAAAGAAAGGGTTGGGCAACGATTTTGGGCTGGTATCATTGATGATTGGGGTCAACAACCAGTATCGTGGGCTTGATTTCGATGGGTTTAAAAAAGAGTTCTTAAAATTATTGCAAAAGAGTATCACATTCACTGGCGGAGATGCCTCACATGTGGTTGTAGTTTCGGTACCAGATTGGAGCGTCACCCCCTTTGCCAAGTTCAAGAACAAAGCCAAAATCACCAAAGAACTAAAAAACTACAATACATTCATTCAAACCGAAGCTAAAAAAAATGGTGCCCTTTTTGTTGACGTCACGCCAGCTTCTAAAAACATGGCGATTGACAAGACGCTGATTGCTACTGACAGCTTACATCCTTCAAAAAAAATGTATCGAATCTGGGCAAAAAAAGTGGGAAGGGAGTTATTAAAAACCCTATAACCCAAATGCCGTCAAGACCAACTTCCTGCCTGATGCGTGGTTTCGATGCTCACAGAGATAAATACCCTGCCAGATACCTAAATTGGGTTTACCATTTGTGATGGGTATCTGAACCGAACTGCCCATCAAAGAGGCCTTGATATGTGCGGGCATATCGTCAGGGCCTTCATAATTGTGAACATAATATGGTGCGTTTTCAGGAACCATCTCATTGATATGGCTCTCGAAATCAGAGCGAACCGTTGAATCTGCATTTTCATTGATGGTCAAACTGGCCGACGTATGTTTGATAAACACCTGCAAGATTCCTGTATGAACTGTTTTGATTTCTGGGATGGATTTCAAAATATCTTCAGTGATCAAATGAAACCCCCTAGTGAAAGGTTTCAACTGTATTTCGGCTTGATAGAATTTCATAAAAACACACAATTTGTCATTCCCGCGTCTGTGCCGAACTTGTTTCGGTAAAGACGGGTATCCAAAATAACAGATTTTTAGCGACGTAAAATGATAAGATAATTTTAATACCAACACTAGGAAAATAAACCTGACTCACAATCTTTACCTTTGCAGCTTATTTATTTGTATGGATTTTTCGAACATCAAAATGGTCGTCACCGATATGGATGGCACCTTGCTCAACTCAAACCATGAGGTCAGCAAACGCTTTTTCGAACTTTTTGAACTGCTCAACAAGAAAGATATCTGTTTTGTTGCCGCCAGTGGCAGACAATATCACAGCATCGTCAATAAATTGCAACCTATCAAAAACGATATCATCGTCATCGCTGAAAATGGTGGCTTTGCGATTGACAAAGGCAAAGAGATTGTGTCCACTCCCCTACCGATTGCTACTCGAAATGATGTCTTGGATATTCTAAAAAATGTGGGGGATAACTACCCCGTGCTCTGTGGCAAACACTCGGCCTTTATTTCCGATAGCTCACCAAAATTTGAGAAGATGCTCAGGGAATATTATACCCGATTTGAAGTCATCAAAGATTTGAAGTCCTCCAATGAGGAAATCTTGAAGATTGCGGTGTACCATTTTGAAGATTCTGAGAAATACATCTACCCAGCGGTCAAACATCTGGAAGGCCAACTCAAGGTCAAGGTTTCGGGTGAAAATTGGGTTGACGTCTCCAATCTAAAAGCCCATAAAGGTTATGCCCTGAAAAAAGTGATGGAAAAATATGGCGTTCAATCTCATGAAATCATTGTTTTTGGAGATTACAATAATGACATCGAAATGTTGCAACTTTCGAACCATAGCTTTGCCATGGCCAATGCACACCCAAATGTGAAAAAAGTGGCCAAATTTGAAACAGGAAGCAATGATGAGGGTGGTGTAGAAGCTATTTTGGAAAAAATAATTTAATTTTATTGTATGAAATATCTAAACGATAGAATAACGGTTGATGAATCCATTTGTAATGGGAAACCCACCATCAGAGGTAAACGAATCACTGTTGAAACAATTCTGGATTTTCTGAGTGCAGGTGATTCTATTGATGACATTCTCAAAAACTACCCATCTTTGGAAAAGGAAGATATTTATGAGAGTCTAAAATTCGCTTCAAGTTTTTTAGGTAAGATGACCATTAAGGGCACTGCTGCATAGCATGAAAAAGTTTTTGATTGATGTAAATCTACCTAAAAGGTTCTCACTTTGGAAAAGTGCATCTTATATCCATCAATCAGATTTAGATGATACGGCATCAGATAATACAATTTGGGATTATGCCAAAGAAAAAAATCTGACCATAGTAACTAAAGATTCTGATTTCTCAAACAGAATATTATTTGCAAACCCTCCGCCGAAAATTATTCATGTGAAGGTTGGAAACATGAGGATTCAAAAATTACATGAGTACTTAAATTCTGTATGGCCTCAAGCTCTTGAGCTTATTGAGACCCATAAGCTTGTAAATATTTATCCAGATAAAATCGAAGCTCTTCGTTAAGTCTTCTGCTTTTTCTTTCTTGCCGCTGGAAACAACACATTGTTCAGGATCAACCGATAGCCGGGCGAAGTCGGGTGCAGTTCCAGTTCCGTTTTGGGATCGCCCACACGATGTTGGTAATCTTCAGGGTCGTGGCCGCCATAAAAAGTAAAAAACCCTTTGCCTTTTATTCCATGAATGTAGCGGGCTTCGCCATTTAATTTGCTTTCACCCAACACCATGACTGTCGGCTTTACCTCATCTCGCTCAAAAGAAGTGGTTTGCCCCATAAACCCCTTGACCAATGTGGTGTGGTTCTGGGTCAGCATGGTGGGTACGGGATCCCATTTGGCAGAAAACTCCATCAACGAAAAATAATCGGACTCCTTAGGGATTTTGCGCTTGCCCGTCATGTCAATGGATGAAAATTCATACCGCAGCGGATTCCGCTCCAAATTGAAGCCGGTGAAAGCAAAAGTCCTGTTGAAATCGAGTTTCCCCTGGTAGTTGGCCTCAGAGGGGTCGCCGTCGAACATGGGTTCACAGATGTCAACATCTTTGGCAGCCAGCGCAATGTCAAAACTATCGGTAGCCGAGCACATGGCAAACATAAAGCCGCCGCCAATGACATAACGTCGTATTTTCTCCGCTACGGCACTTTTTTGATCCGAGACTTTGGTATACCCCAATTTGGCAGCCCTTTCTTCGGCTAAACGCTTGCCTTCAATATACCAAGGAGCCGCACGGTAGGCCCCGTAAAATTTTCCATATTGGCCCGTAAAATCTTCATGGTGCAGGTGCAACCAATCGTAAAGTGCCAGTTTATCATCCAATACTTCTTCATCATACAAGGTGACATACGGAATCTCGGCATAGGTCAGTACCATGGTCACGGCATCGTCCCAGGGTTGGTTATCTTTTGGGGAGTAGACAGCAATCTTGGGCGCTTTTTCCAAAATCACGGCATCTTGATTTTGTGACGGACTGCTGATATCATCCAAAATGGCTTCCGCCTGGGCATCTGAAAGCACCTCAAACGAAACTCCACGAATTTGGCATTCTTTACGGATGGCATCCCCATCGGGCAATAAAAAAGAACCACCACGATAGTTGAGCAACCACTGTACTTTTTGTTGCTTGGTCAATACCCAATAGGTAATTCCATAAGCTTTAAGGTGATTCTTCTGCCCCTCGGCGTCCATAGGAATGAGGATGACCGAGGCGGATAAGTAAATGCTAGAGACTAGACATAAGACGCAAGACAGTATCATTTTATACTTAAAACTAAGAGCCAAAAAAAGCTTTGTTTTTTGTTTTGACACCCCTAGCCCTTCGACTGCGCTCAGGGTGACATCTTTAAGCAGAAAATCTGAATAAGAAACTTTACATAAAAATTTAGAAAGGAATGTCGTTGTCTTCGTCTGGAGATTCGTCATCGTTCATTGTACTGCCAAAGGCTTCATTGACATCGGGCAGATTTTTTGTGATAAAAGGGTTTTCTTCATCCGCATTCATCTTTGATTGAAACTCAAAGGGCGAATCAAAGTCATCTAAATTATCAAATTTACCCAAAGCCCCAATGAACTTTAACCTAATGTTATCGAGCCCTCCATTACGGTGTTTGGCCACGATAAACTCCGCCTGACCCTGTGTGGGCGTACGTTCTTCATCGTCCCACTCATCAATTTTATAGTACTCGGGGCGATAAATAAAAGAAACGATATCAGCATCTTGCTCGATGGCCCCTGACTCACGAAGATCGGAAAGAATCGGGCGCTTGCTGCCCCCACGGGTCTCAACCGCCCTAGACAACTGTGAAAGTGCAATAACAGGTACATTCAGTTCTTTGGCCAACGCCTTAAGGTTTCGTGAAATGGTAGAGATTTCTTGCTCTCGGTTACCTCCTTTCTGGCTAGCCCCAGAGGTCATCAACTGCAGATAATCGATGACTATCAGTTTAATCTTGTGCTGTGAGGCCAAGCGTCTTGCTTTTGCCCGCAAATCAAATATGGACAGTGATGGTGTATCATCAATGAACAATGGTGCCTTTTCAAGCGATTTCACTTTTACGTTCAATTGCTCCCATTCGTGCTTTTCCAATCGGCCTGTGCGCAATTTTTCTGAGGACAACCCGGTTTCTGAGGATATCAATCGAGTAATCAACTGTACCGATGACATTTCCAACGAAAAGAATGCGACCGGAACCTCTGCATTGACGGCAATATTTCTGGCCATCGAGAGCACCAATGCCGTTTTACCCATACCGGGTCGGGCAGCAATAATGACCAAATCACTAGGTTGCCAGCCCGAGGTCAACTTGTCAATTTTGTCAAACCCTGAAGGGATGCCGCTCAAGCCTTCCTTATTGGCAATCTCCTCGATTTTCTTTTTGGCCTGTATGACCAGGTTTTGGGCCGTTTCGGCCGAGCGTTTTAAGTTGCCTTGCGTGACCTCGTAGAGTTTAGCTTCCGCATTGTCCAGCAAATCAAAAACATCAGTGCCCTCGTCGTAGGCATCTTCTATAATTTCGTTGGAAATTTTGATCAGGCTTCTTTGGATGTATTTTTGAAGGATGATTCGCGCATGAAACTCAATGTGGGCCGAAGAAGCCACCTTTTGGGTCAATTTTATAAGGTAGAAATCACCGCCGACCGCTTCTAGATGCCCATCCTTTTTTAGCTGGGCAGAAACGGTTAATAAATCCACAGGTTCAGAAGATTCGAAGAGTTTGAAAATGGATTCGTAGATGAATCTATGCGCATCCTTATAAAAAACTTCAGGATGCAAAATATCAATGACTTCATCAACGCCTTTTCTGTCAATCATCATAGCACCAAGCACAACTTCCTCTAAATCAATAGCTTGAGGGGGAATTTTCCCGCGCTCTAAGTTGATGATTGTTGATTTGTCGAGACGACGACCGACTATCGGGCTTGGTTTGTCCATGAGAGCGAAAGTATGGAATTAACCTTAAGTTAACTTTGAATCTTCAAGTTGGGATGTCAACAGGTCTTCAACAAAGTTACTGTTGATAACTTATAAAATATGTTAACAACGAAAAAAAACTAAGGATAAAAAGATTGCGAAAATTTCTTCAAACAGAAAATCAAGGGTTAACCGCTGAACACACCCATATCGGCGTATTTCTCCATACGGGTTTTTACCAATTCTTTTGGGGATAACTTTTTCAGCTCTTCGTAATGGGCTGCAATCTTGTTCTTAACGGTTGTAAAAGTTTTCTCACGATTGCTGTGTGCCCCACCAACAGGTTCGCGCACGATTTCGTCTATGAGCTTCAATTTTTTCATGTCGGTTGCCGTTAGTTTGAGAGCTTCAGCTGCTTGTTCTTTATACTCCCAGCTACGCCAAAGTATCGAAGAACAAGACTCCGGTGAGATGACAGAGTACCATGTATTCTCAAGCATCAGCACTTTATCGCCCACACCGATGCCCAAAGCACCGCCTGAAGCACCTTCGCCAATAATCACCACAATGATGGGCACTTGTAGCCTAGTCATTTCAAGAATGTTACGTGCAATGGCTTCGCCTTGGCCCCGCTCTTCAGCCTCAATCCCAGGATACGCACCGGGGGTATCTACCAAAGCAACTACTGGAATGCCAAATTTCTCTGCCGATTTCATCAAACGCAATGCCTTTCGATATCCTTCAGGATTGGCCATCCCAAAATTTCGGTATTGTCTGGTTTTGGTATTGTACCCTTTTTGCTGACCAATGAACATGAAGCTCTGGTCACCAATTTTACCGAGACCGCCGACCATAGCCTTGTCGTCTTTCACGTTTCTGTCGCCGTGCAACTCTAAAAAAGTATCACCGCAAATGGCGTTGATATAATCCATGGTGTATGGCCGGTTGGGATGTCTAGATAATTGCACCCGCTGCCATGCGGTCAAATTCTTATAGATTTCTTTTTTTGTTTCGGTGAGTTTTTTCTCAATCTGTTCGCAGGTCTCGGTCACATCAACATCGCTCTCTTCGCCGATGACCTTACATTTTTCAAGCTGTTCTTCAAGCTCTTTGATAGGAAGTTCAAAATCTAAATACTCCATTGGATAGATAGTAGGATTTTAAAAAGTGTTGCCGACAAAGATACAGTTTTGACCCAATACTAGAGATTAATGTAAATCTATGACCTTGCCAACATTGCAAGGGTTTGGTTTTATCTCCTAAAATCTAGTCTTATCTAAATAGTCTACCACAAATATATTCAGAAATAAAACTAGGGTCGTGATCTATCGCTTTGCCTTTTGAAGTAGGTATATGGCCAGGGCACCAAAAATCACATTGGGTATGGCAACCGCCAATAGCGGCGAAAACCCCGATTGCTCTGCCATGGTACCAAAAATTCGGTCAAAGAAAACATAGACGAGGCCCAAAGCGATGCCCATCAGCAGATTAAAGCCCATGCCTCCCCTACGTTTAACAGACGATACCGCTACGGCAATCAATGTTAAAATAAACGCCGCGATGGGCAAAGCCCATCGCTTGTATTTTGCCAGTATATAAACATTGACATTTGATGCACCTTTTCTTTTTTGGTCTTTGATAAAATCATTCAATTCAAAAAGGTTCTTGGTATCGGCGGCATACGATACGGGAGTCAGGTCATTGATCTTGAAACTGAACAAGGTATCCAACCTTCGCTTGGTCTCTACCAATTCAACTCCGTTTCTGATTTTGCGCTTTTTGTAGGAGGTCAGGCGATAAAGGCTATCTTTTTCTACCCAGCGAATATTTGCGGCTGAAATTTTATAGTCCAACTCATCATTTTCGCCAAAATGCTCATAGGTGAAGTTGTAACCAATCTGCCGTTTGGGCTCAAAACTGCTGACATAAATGAAGTCATTTTCATTGAGCTGGGTAAAAATATTGGTGGTCTGGCGATCTTGCCTTCCCTTTTTGAAATACTTGAACTCAAATTCATTGAAGCCAATGCTGGCACGGGGCACGATGAACATGCCCATCAAAAATATGAGTACGGCTACGATACTGGCACCGATAAGATAAGGCCTAAGAAAACGCCAATACGACACTCCCGAGCTTAAAATGGCCGTAATCTCAGTATTGCTGGCCAGTTTTGATGTAAAAAAGATGATGGATAGAAACAATAAAATGGGCATCAACAGATTACCGAGCACCAAACTGAAATTTCCATAGAAAATAATGACCTCATCGAGCGGGGCCTCGTTATCAATGATTCGTCCTATTTTTTCGGCCAGACTGATCATAATCCCAATAGGAATGAACAACAACATGATGCCCAAAAAGGTCATCAAATAACGTTTCAGTATGTACCTATCTAGAATGGTGAGCATCAAAGTCTTTTGTCCATTTGTTTGACCATCTTATTCTTCCAATCCAAAAAATCACCCGCTAAAATACGCTTCCGCGCTTCACGTACCAACCAAAGATAAAATCCAAGATTGTGTATGGTTGCGATTTGCCGGCCCAAATATTCATTGGCGGCAAAAAGATGGCGCAGATACGCCTTCGAATACTCGGTGTCAACCCATGTAATGCCCATGGCATCAATTGACGAAAAATCGGCTTCCCATTTTTTGTTTTTGATGTTGATCGTGCCTTCTGAAGTGAACAACATACCATTTCGGGCATTGCGTGTTGGCATAACACAATCAAACATATCAATGCCCAAGGCGATATTCTCGAGAATATTGATAGGTGTGCCCACACCCATAAGGTAGCGTGGTTTGTCTACAGGAAGGATATCGCAGACCACTTCGGCCATTCCGTACATTTCTTCGGCAGGCTCCCCTACCGAGAGCCCCCCAATGGCATTTCCTGCTGCATCAACCGAAGCGATGTACTCTGCCGACTGCTTGCGCAAATCTTTATAGGTGGAGCCTTGTACAATAGGGAAAAAGGTCTGAGCATAGTTGTGCTTGAAAGGTGTTTTCTCCAAATGGGCCAAACAACGGTCGAGCCAACGATGGGTCAGATGCATTGAACGTTTTGCATACCCATAATCACAGGGGTATGGGGTGCACTCATCAAAGGCCATGATGATATCGGCACCGATGCTCCGCTGCAATTCCATAACATTTTCAGGGGTGAAAAAATGGCTCGATCCATCAATATGCGACTTGAAATTAACGCCTTCTTCGTTGATTTTTCGATTGTCGGAGAGTGAATAAACCTGATAGCCCCCACTATCGGTCAAAATATTGCCCTGCCAACCCATGAATTTGTGCAATCCCCCAGCTTTTTCCAAAATATCAATACTAGGCCGCAGATACAAGTGATACGTGTTGCCCAGAATAATGTCGGGTTTGATGTCTTCACGAAGTTCACGCTGGTGCACGCCTTTGACAGAAGCTACCGTACCCACGGGCATAAAAATTGGGGTCTCTACTTTGCCATGGTCGGTCTCAATGGTCGCAGCCCTTGCCTTGCTTTTGGGGTCGGTATGGTGGAGTTCAAATTTCAAAATCGATTTTTGAGCCGCAAAGATAACCATCCCGATTTCGAAAGCCCTTAACAAAAGAATAAAGTTGTGGCTACACCACTGTTGAGAAATGAGTAAAAAATAAAGCCGAATGCGTTTGTACGGGCCGTTCATTGCGGTTATTTTTGAAACCATCAAAAAAAAGTTTATGGCAGACATACAAGCTTTGCAAGAATTGGTCGTACAAGTAAGGCGCGATATTCTTCGAATGGTTCACAACGTGAATTCAGGGCACCCCGGTGGTTCTCTTGGGTGTACAGAATTCTTTGTCGCCCTTTACAACGAAATCATGCACTTGAAAGATGGTTTTGATATGGATGGGAAAGGTGAGGATGTTTTCTTTCTTTCCAATGGACATATCTCCCCTGTTTTTTACAGTGTGCTGGCACGTAAGGGGTATTTTCCCATTGAGGAATTGAACACGTTTCGATTGATTGACTCCCGTCTTCAAGGCCATCCGACCACCCACGAGGGCTTACCCGGCGTTCGTGTGGCGTCGGGCTCTCTTGGACAGGGCATGTCAGTAGCCATCGGAGCGGCATTGGCCAAAAAATTGAATGGCGATGACCATTTGGTCTACAGCCTGCACGGTGATGGTGAATTGCAGGAAGGCCAAAATTGGGAAGCCATCATGTTCGCTGCCGCCAATAAAGTGGACAACTTGATTTCTACCGTTGACAGGAACGGACAACAAATTGATGGGCCGACCGAAGAGGTATTGCCCCTGGGCGATGTTTCGGAAAAATTCAAGGTTTTTGGTTGGGATGTACTTGAACTTAAGGATGGAAATAATCTGCAACAGGTCATCGACTGCCTTAAAGAAGCAAAAAGCCGTACAGGCAAAGGGAAGCCCGTTTGTATCGTGATGGATACGGTTATGGGCAATGGTGTCGATTTTATGATGCACACCCATGCATGGCATGGCAAAGCGCCCAATGACGAACAATTGGAAACAGCGTTGGCCCAAAATCCAGAAACGTTGGGGGATTACTAGCCCCACCCAAATCTTAAAAGTCTACTGAAAAATGAATGAGATTCCCGCCTTCGCGGGAATGACAAAATATAAAAATGAAAAAATACACAGACCAAGGAAAACAAGATACCCGGAGTGGCTTCGGCGAAGGAATGACAGAATTGGGCAGAACAAACCCCAATGTGGTCGCACTTTGTGCAGATTTGGTGGGTTCACTAAAGATTCAACCCTTTATAGATGAAAATCCAGAACGCTTTTTTCAAGTGGGCATCGCCGAGGCGAACATGATGGGCATTGCCGCTGGCCTGACCATTGGGGGAAAAATACCTTTCGCGACCACCTTTGCCAACTTTGCCACAGGCAGGGTCTACGACCAAATTCGACAGTCCATCGCCTATTCAGATAAAAACGTGAAAATCTGTGCCTCACACGCGGGCATCACATTGGGCGAAGATGGGGCCACCCACCAAATCTTGGAAGATATTGGTCTGATGAAGATGCTTCCGGGCATGACGGTCATCAATCCCTGTGATTTTAACCAGACCAAGGCAGCGACCTTGGCCATCGCCGACCATCACGGACCCGTCTATTTGCGTTTTGGTAGGCCAAAAGTGGCCAATTTCACCCCTGTGGACCAAGAATTTGAAATCGGAAAGGCCCTAATGCTCAACGAGGGCAGCGATGTGACCATTTTATGTACGGGCCATTTGGTATGGCAATCTCTGCTGGCCGCAGAAAACCTCGAGAACCAAGGTATCTCTGCCGAGGTCATCAACATTCACACCATCAAACCCTTGGATGAGGAAGCCATTTTAACATCCATAAAGAAAACAGGTTGTGTCGTCACTGCCGAGGAGCACAACTTTTTGGGTGGTCTTGGTGAAAGTGTGGCGCGCACCCTAGCTGTGCACCACCCTACCCCTCAAGAATTTGTGGCCACCAACGATACTTTTGGCGAAAGTGGCACCCCAGAGCTGTTGATGGAGAAGTATGGCTTGAACAATAAAGCGATAGAGGCCGCCGTTCTAAAAGTGATGAAGAGAAAATAATCTGCCAAGGCTAGTTGCCCTGAATATTTATAACTGAATTGGCATAAAAAATTAGAGGCGAGTTTTGGTAGTAAATTAAATCTCGATTATCGAGTTTGGTATCGTCTTTGATGCTTCTTTTCATCATAATCATTAAACAGAACACGAAATGAAAAGAACACTTTTAGTATTAGCAGCAATTTTAGTGAGTGCCACGGCTTTTGCACAAGCAGGCTCTGGTTTTGGTGTCAAAGCCGGTCTGAACTATGCAGGCAATGGCGATTATTTTGACTCGACACGTGATGCATTTGAAAATCCTGATAGAAATGCAGGATTTCATATAGGAGTCTATGGCAAATTGGGCAATCGGCTTTATTTGCGTCCTGAATTGGTTTATACCAATACAACTTCTGATTATAACGAAGGAGATTTAAAAATCAGCAAACTTGATTTGCCCGTGCTGGTGGGCACCAAGGTCATTGGCCCATTGCATGTCTTTGCAGGCCCATCGTTCCAATACATTTTGAACACCAAATTTGATGGCGTAAAATTCGACGATATTGAAAACGATTTCACTGTTGGCGTGAATCTCGGTGCTGGGGTGAATTTGGGCAAATTTGGTATCGACCTACGTTATGAAAGAGGCTTTTCAGAGAATGAGGTCAATTTCATTAATTCGAACATTACAACACTAAATGGTGACCGGGTAGACACCCGACCTGATCAGTTGATTCTTAGTTTCTCTTTGAAACTCTGAGCTTAATATTGTAAGTCATTAAAAAAAGGGGGCGAAACCATGGTTTCGCCCCCTTTTTTATTCATCTCACATCATTAATTATCGCCGACAGTCCTTTGGAAATCAACATCCAAATAATCATCAATACCGTTATTATCATCGTCGGGATATGGAAATATGATATTTCCATCAGCATCTGAAATCTCTTCACGGGTCGGTATCCCGTCCCCATCGTCATCACTGTCCCTAAAGTTGGCAGTTGCAGGAAAACCTGCACTGGCTTCAACTTGTGAATCGGTGTTGTCATCAAAAAAATAATCGTTGCCATTCAAATCTTCCAACCTATTCGGTATACCATCCTGATCGGTATCGGTATCAACGATGGTCAGTCCGACATTGACCTGAAAAATAAGACTTGAGTACGCTGAGATTAAGTTTGATCCTCCATTACCATTGAAATAACCCAATCCAGAGGGCATTATTATTAATCCGACACCACTATTGGTAAAATCCGTTGTACCATCTGGATTTTCAATGATACCTCCTGTAGTACCTGTCCTGAATTTTGCTATCCCGTTTGCAAAACCCCTGATATTGGAAGCTTGATTGAACCAGGTAAAAGACGTCGAAGCATCAAAGGGTGCACCGTTCAATACCATACCCTCGTATTTCACAAGAACCGAATCTGCCGTGGTCGGGTTAAGCCCCTCGCCCTCTTTTGCACTGAGATAATAAAATGTATGGGGCACATCATTTTCTTCTTCAATCAACGGAAATTGAATAGAAGAAACATTGACAACTTCAGATTGCACCAAATCACTCAATGGTGTTTTATCGGCATTATCTCCTGCCAGGGTATCGATTCTAATTTTAAAATCAAAATCAGCTGGAGGGTTTTCAAACTCTTCGTAATTATAGGTGTGGGTCCTCAAAAAATCTTGAATCTCAGCATCGTCCTCAGCACTTACCTCCGTCAACAATCGTGGTGGCACCACGGTTCCACCCAGCCCATCATCATCATTTGCACATGCTTGAGATAACAGCACAGCAAGCAAGACCAATAAAATATTACGCATGTAGCAATTTTTAATTTGGCGGGCAAGATACAATTTTCCCCTATTTTTGCCCATTGCCTTAACAAAGAATTGCAGATCATGCGTGTCGACAAGTTTCTATGGTGCACCCGATATTATAAGACCCGTAACATGGCGACCACAGCCTGCAAAAAAGGACAAATCAAGGTGAATGGCAGTACTGTGAAACCTTCTCGTGAAGTATTTCCGATGGATAAAATCGTGCTCAGAAAAAACCAAATCGATTTTCAATTGACCGTTTTGGATATTCCAGAAAATAGGGTCGGTGCCAAATTGGTGGATATCTACCGTAAAGACACTACCCCGAAAGATGCGTTTGAGCATTCAGATCTGTTGAAATATGCAAAAGACCACTATCGGAAGAAAGGTTTGGGCAGGCCCACGAAAAAAGATAGGCGCGATATAGACGAATATCTTGATGAGGGTGACTAACTTTCAGCACTATTTGATAAATTCGTCAACATGGACAGGATATTGACCCATCAAGAGATTCAGCACAAAATTAGGCGTATCGCCTATCAAATCTATGAGAGCAATGTCGATGAAGAAAAAATCATCGTTGCCGGCATTGATGGTGGCGGGCTGTATTTTGCAAAAAAAATCATGCGTGTACTTGAACAGATTACTGATGCTGACATTGTGTTGTGCAAAGTAGTTATGGATAAATCTAACCCTCTGGAGAGCGGTATTTCAACCTCGTTGTCAGAAGAAGAATATAAAAATCGTTCTGTGATATTGGTCGATGATGTGCTCAATTCGGGCACAACATTGATTTATGGTGTACAGCATTTTTTAAAGACCTCCTTGAAACAATTGAAGACAGCGGTGCTGGTGAACCGAAACCACAAAAAGTTTCCTGTGAAAGCAGATTTTAAGGGCATTTCACTTTCAACCTCTTTGAATGAGCATGTGCGCGTGCAGTTCAAGGCAAAGAATGACGCGGTCTTTTTAGACTAACATTTTTTGAATATCAGCCACTATCGCTGCAACTGATTTATTGTTGCAGTCAATGGTCTTTTTGGCTTGGGTATAAAAGAAGCTTCTCTCGAACAGGTGTTTTCGAATAAATTCTTCGAGCTCTTCATCTGGTATATCGCGTACCAAGGGCCTGTCAGCTTTTTCTCTTTTTATCCGCTCAACCAAATTTTGGATGGATAATCTCAAATAAAAAGAGTGAGTCGAGTTGAGAAGAATCTTCTCCATGTTTTTTCCATAGCAGGGTGTACCCCCACCGGTAGACAGTACAAAAGATTCCCTTTGAAATACCTCATCCAAAACAATACCTTCTTTTTTTCTGAAGTAGATTTCTCCTTTGGTCGCAAACAATTCAGAAATGCTCATTTTTTCTGATGCCTCAATCGTTTGATCCAAATCGACAAAATCAATGTTCAAGGTCTCGGCCAATTCGGTACCAAGCGATGATTTGCCGCTGGCCATATATCCTACAAGTACAATTTTTATAGGTTTGATGATATGAGATTTTAAAAACCCAAATTTATTCATTATTTCACCTTGCGAAATAAATTAATGGACTTATATTTGCACCCTCAAACAAAAAGCTGAGTGCTTTTCTACGGTGGGCAAGCCTGCCAAACACATAAACATAGACGACCTGATAGCTCAGTTGGTAGAGCATCTCCCTTTTAAGGAGAGGGTCCTGGGTTCGAGCCCCAGTCAGGTCACTAATTTGAGAGGAGCTTCCCAGATAACGGGAGGCTTTTTTTATGTAAAAGTTGATCTGGGCGAGAAGTTTATCCCGATCGTAGCGACAACAAAGCATCGGTAAGCCCCAGTCAGGTAACTGATTTTCTGCCAAGCCCGAACAAATGCTTGGGCCTTTGTTTTTTCAAACTTTGAGGAGGAGCACCCACCAAATCTCACATTCACTGAAAACAGGGTATGTTCAACTTGTACCGCTTCCTATCTTTCGCATTTTATTATATCCCAGCTATATGCTTTGTATATTTATCGTAATCCTCCCATTTGACAAAACAGGTCAATGAAAATAGTGTGCTGTACCATTATCCTCTTTAAAAAAATCTTTTCTGGTCGATGTGGCCAAGCCCTTATGAAAAGCCTAACAGCATCCATGATGATATTCATGGCTTACGTGAGTGCGCAAGATGCTACCATTCGTTTCCATTCTTTTGCACATTTCCCTGAAAAACCGAATGACTCCCTCTACCAAATTCTAAAAAGTACCTCAAGCATTGATAAAAGGTTGAAGGTCATCTTTCAACTTGCCGAAACACATGAACGGTATGCAATACCTGATTCTCTTTTGTTCTATGGAAAACTTCTGAAAAACACTGTGGCCACAGGAAAAAATGACATCCCAAACCACATCTATTACGAATTGAGTGCTGATAGGTTTATTGGCAGCGCACAGCTAATGAACGGTTTGGCCGATGAGGCCCTGAAGACCCATATTGAAGCAATCGCATTGGCAGAAACCACCAAGAGCGAAGAAGTTCTAATGGAACTTAAACTTGGATTGGGAAAAGTTTACTTGGCAAAAAATGAATTGAAAACTGCTACCAAACTATTCAACGAATGTTTGGAATTTTCAGGCAGTACTATGTTTTTGTCCAAGGCCCATATAGCACAGGGTGACCTCGACCTTAAAAGAGAAGATATTGATAATGCCAGATACCATTATCAAAAGGCCGAAGATAAATTGAACGATAGCAAAGACCTGAAGTTCAAGCTCACATTAGCATTGAATCTGGCATTGATTTCAATTGCACAACAGGAATACAACAAAGCACTTGGCTCCCTCGAAGATGTTATGAAGCGTACTCTGGAAAACGGATTTTATGACCTTTACACCGAAGCCGTGTCAATGTACGGAAGCATCTGTACAAAACTTGGGCGCTATCAAGTTGCCGAAATTGCACTGGCTTCCGCCTATGCAAATTCCATTCAATGGAACCGTCTTGAACTACAAAAGACCATTATCAATCAACTCAGACATACTTATGCGGCCAAAGGAGATTATGAGAATGCCTATGCCCTGATGACTCAATATCAAGCTGTTTCAAATGAGATTATCGAAAAACAGAACAGTTCCGCGATAAAAGAGCTAGAGGTCAAGTACCAGACCTTACAGAAAGAGAATGAAATTTTTGCCCTACAGGAAGAACAACTTCAAAAAGAAGCGGAAATAAGCCGGCAGAAAACCATCAAGACCGCTTTTTTGGTCGGCTTTTTGGTGTTGCTGGTTCCGATTATCACCCTATTGGTGGTGTATTATCAAAAATTACAGGCCCAAAGTCAACTCAATATTCAACAAGAAGAAATCAATACCCGAAAAATAGGTGCACTGTTAAATGAACAGGAACTCAAATTGGTGCGCACATCACTTGAGGTGCAACAAGAAGAGCGCGCCCGTATAGCTAGAGCCTTACATGATAGTATTGGGGGAAATTTAGCAGGAATCAAACTGCAATTGACCAATCTGGGTGATAGTATGCTTCCCAAAAATATCATGAAACAAATCAACGAAACCTATAACCTTGTCAGGGATGTATCGCATGATCTGATACCTGAGAAGTTTGGTCAAAATGATTTTTGTTCGCTCATCAGTGAATATCTTTCAAAGCTCGATTCGGCCTCTAAGCTGAACATCTCTTTCAATCCCCATCCAAGGGAAGAAGTGAATATACTGCCCAATCACCTCAAAGTAGAAGTCTATAGAGTATTACAAGAATTGATGACCAACACTTTGAAGCACGCCGATGCCGACTCCGTAGAAATTCATCTAACCGTTCATAATAAGCAATTGCAATTGTTGTTTGAGGATGATGGAGCTGGCTTTGACATGAACAAAATGCAAAAGGGAATCGGTCTCAGCAGCATCATGGATCGAATCAAAAAAATCAACGGTAGCATGAACATTGACACGGCAATTGATAGAGGTACTGCCGTGACCATTGTAATACCCATAAGTCACAAAGAAAATCATGAAGCATAAACTCATCATCGTTGACGATCACAAGATGTTCTTGGATGGTCTTACGAGCATATTGAAGGATTTACCAGAATATGAAATCATTCTGACCTCGAATGATGCAAAAAATGTGGCAAAGTACTTAGACATTAATCCTGATGAAAACATCGACTTGGTAATCACCGATGTCAACATGCCAAAGTTCAATGGCATTGAGCTCAATGCGCATATCAAGAAAAGGCATCCCAAAATAAAAACATTGGTGGTCAGTATGTTGCACGATACAGCGACCGTACAAAAACTGACAAATGACAATGTCGATGGCTATGTGCCAAAAAATGCTGAAAAAGAAGAGCTTGTAAAAGCCATAGAAACCATACTTTCAGGTGAAAAATACTTTTCACAGAGCATCAAAGACACCTATCTAAAAAGTGTCTTTTCCAATGAAAAATCATTGGCTGAATCGCTTTCAAAGCGTGAAAAAGAAGTGCTAAAGTTGATTGCCAAAGAATATACGACCCAAGAAATAGCAGACACACTGTTTTTGAGCAAGCACACGATTGAAAGCTATCGGAAAAACCTAATTTCAAAGCTCGAGGTCAGAAACCTGGCGGGCCTCACCAAACATGCCATAAAATTGGGGCTTCTTGATGAAGACCAAGATTGATTGCCACATTTTCTTTTTTAAAGTCCATTTAAGAGTATCTCTATTTGTTGAGGTCAACTATTTGATTTTCAGTTTAAAAAAACTCAACATCACTGTTTTCAGGGTATTCATTTCCACGGAAAACAGGGCTGCGTGCCGCTCCATTTCACAGCAACTTTGCACCAACAATAATCTTAAAAACTATATCATGATCTATGGAATTTCACTTGTGCTGCTCAGTATCATAGCAGTACCTTCTTTGATTCTTTCAAAGAAGCCAAATGCAAAAGAGCTTTTAGAGAAGATTGAGCCTTATCAGGGTTGGATCGGTCTCATTTTTTGCTTCTGGGGCGCTTGGGGCATTATTTCAAGCATCCTCAATCTGGGTTTGCTTACCACTGCACCCATTTGGTGGATTACGCTGGCCGCAGGAAGCGTGGTAGAGGTTACACTGGGCTTTATGCTGGGGTCAGGCCTCTTCAACAAATTGTTTTTGGGCAAAAGCCCTGAAGCACAACAAAAAGCGGCTGAATTGAGAGCCAAAATTGCCCCAAAGCAAGGCAAACTTGGAGTTCTGGGCATCATCGTTGGTGTCTGGATGATTGTCGCATCCTTTCTTTTCACAATATCCTAAATAACAAATATCATGAAAAAAATAGCACTTATTATCATCGCATTGGTTCATTTTGGCGTAAATGCCCAGAACCAGCCCAACAGTAAAACGTTGACCGTTACTGGCAAAGCCAAAGTTGAACGAGAAATCTCGGCCTACCGTGGCAGGGCCACATTGAGTATGGATCAGCTATACTACTCAGATCCAAGTTGCAACTCACTTGAGCAATTGAAAGAACGGTATTTTGATGCGCTTCAAGAAGCGGGTGTCGATACTGGTAAATTCACCGAAGATAAATCAGAGTTTCTTTCTTATGGTTACCAGCAAGACGGTACCGTACTGATCTATGAAACTGAATCAAATGATGAAATCAGAAAATTGTTCAAAGTGCGCATACCCGGTGTGAGTTTGGCCTACGAATACAAGTCTGAACTCTCTGAAGCAGATAAGAAGAGCGCTTTGAAAGCGGCTTTTGATGATGCAAACAAGAAGGCCAAAGAACTTAGCGAGGTGACAGAAATTGAATTGGGCAGCATTCTTTCGATATCGGATTATTCACCTGAATCCGTTATTTGGAACACCTATCGGAAGTATGATGAGTATTTGACACTAACCGTAGTGTATACCCTGAAGTAGCAAAGTTTGGTTGAGTTGGTTGCGATGGCCAATATTCTTTTGAAAAAAATTCAAAAGGGGTTGGCCATCAACTTTTACATTCATCATTAGATGGATGCAAAACAAATTTTTATTGGACCAATACAATTCAAGTACAGGCACTGCCTGTCATTTTAAAAAAGCAAACTATATTTGCACCCTCATTGCGCACGTGGCGGAATTGGTAGACGCGCTAGCTTGAGGGGCTAGTGGCCATTAGGCCGTGGAAGTTCGAGTCTTCTCGTGCGCACAAACGCCACCTTCTACATAGGTGGCTTTTCTTTTTTTATCCCCCAAAACATACCGCTCACGCCAAATTTTAACGATACATTGGGTTGACCGAATGGTATAAATTGTAAATTTGTTTAAAGATTTTCTTTAAATCATGAACAATGTAAAAAAGTCGTTCAGTATACGTGATATGGAAAACCTCTCAGGTATCAAGGCCCATACCATTAGAATTTGGGAGAAACGCTACGACCTCTTTCAGCCCGAACGAACCACTACCAATATCAGAACTTACAGTCTTAGCAGCCTTCAAAAACTGTTGAACATTACCTTGTTGTACAACAATGGCTACAAAATATCCAAAATTGCCAAGATTCAAGAAAATGAGATTCCTGAAATTGTAAAGAATCTTACAATTGAAAAAAATGAAAATGACAGTGCCATCAATGCCTTCAAGCTTTCAATGGTCAACTTTGACCAATCACTGTTCACTAGAACCTACGACAGCCTTTTAAATAAAAAATCGTTCAGAGAAATCTTCTATGAGGTCTTCATTCCGCTACTGACTGAATTGGGACTCTTATGGCAAACTGATACCATAAGTCCATCTCACGAGCATTTTATCACCAACCTTATCAAGCAGAAAATATATTCCGAGACTGAGAAACTGCAGTATGATGTCCCTAGAAAAGACGCAGTATTTGCACTTTTCTTACCTGAAAATGAGATTCATGAGCTTGGGTTGTTGTACATCAATTACGAAATCGTGCGTAGTGGCTACAAATCGATTTATTTAGGGCAGACCATGCCCATTGAAAGCCTGAACGACTTGGTGAAATACTATAATGCCGTAAATTTCATTTCCTATTTTACCGTGTCGCCGACCAAAGAGAAGATAGAAAAGTATATCCATGAGTTTTCCACTATTTTGAATGAATCACCCAATTCAAGACTATGGCTATTGGGGCGGCAGATTCAGCATATTTCACAGGATATCCTTCCAAATACAATCAAAACTTTCAGCTCAATAGAAGAGCTAACTGCAGAACTGTAGTGCCCCCATGAAAAAGATTGCAATCATAGGCTCTGGTTTTTCTTCGCTTTCTGCATCGTGCTATTTGGCAAAAGCGGGATATGACGTACATCTTTTTGAAAAAAACAATCAATTGGGAGGCAGGGCCCGACAATTTAAGAAAGAGGGATTCACCTTTGACATGGGCCCAAGTTGGTACTGGATGCCGGATATCTTCGATAATTTTTTTGCCGATTTTGGAAAGAAAACATCAGACTACTACACTCTCGAAAAATTAGATCCCGCCTATAAAATATTTTTTCATGATGACACACTTACCATCGGTGATACCATGGAAAAAATTGCCACAGAATTCGAGCGTATCGAAGCGGGAAGCTCAAAACATCTAAAGCGATTTATCAAAAAAGCAGGGCAGAACTATGACATTGCCATCAATGACATTGTGTTGAGGCCCGGCCTGTCACCCTTTGAATTGGTCACCAAAGACACCGTACTTCGTGTAGACCAGTTTTTCAAGACCATCAGCGGGGAGGTACGAAAAAAGTTCAAGAATCCGAAGTTGGTTTCCACATTAGAGTTTCCGGTGCTTTTTCTTGGGGCCAAGCCGAGTGACACCCCGGCTTTTTACAGCTTTATGAATTTTGCCGACTTTGGTCTTGGCACTTGGCACCCAAAAGGGGGAATGTACGAAATCATAAAGGCCATGGTGGCCCTTGCACAAGAATTGGGGGTAAAATGCCATACAAATCATTCTGTAGAAAAAATCAATGTTGAAAAAAACAAAGCTTCGGCTATCGTTGTAAGCGACCAAAAACTGGATTTTGATATTGTCGTGAGCGGTGCCGATTACCATCATACCGAGCAACTTCTTGAAGAGCACCATCGCCAATATTCCCAACAATTTTGGAAGAAAAAGACATTTGCCCCCTCCTCTTTATTGTTCTATGTTGGCTTTGACAAAAAACTTGATAACATCGAACATCATAACCTCTTCTTCGATACTGATTTTGGCCAGCACGCCATAGAAATCTACGATGAGCCCCAATGGCCCAGCCAACCGCTATTCTATGCCAACTTTCCCTCAAAGACCGATGGTACCATGGCTCCCAAGAGTTGTGAAACCGGTTTTTTTCTCATTCCCATCGCCACTGGGCTCGAAGATACTCCAGAATTGAGAGCCCAATATTTCAATATCATTATGGACAGATTTGAGCGATTGGCCCATCAAGAAGTAAAAAATAGCATTATCTTTAAAGAAAGCTTCTGTGTGAAAGACTTTGTGAACGAATACAATTCGTACGGAGGCAATGCCTATGGCATGGCCAATACCCTATCTCAAACGGCTTTTTTGAGGCCACGGCTAAAGAGCAAGAAAGTCGACAATCTCTATTTTACAGGGCAGTTGACAGTGCCCGGTCCTGGCGTTCCGCCCGCTCTTATTTCAGGCAAATTGGCGTCTAATCTTATCATCAACCAGTACAGCGAAAAATGAAAGCGCTATTTGACAAGGTATCTTACGACTGCAGTCGATTGGTCACCCAATCGTACAGCACTTCGTTTTCTTTGGCCACTAAAATGTTGGCCACTTCGATCCGCTCAGATATCTACAATATCTATGGTTTTGTACGCTTTGCGGATGAGATTGTAGATACTTTTCATGACTACGACAAGAAAACGCTTTTTGAACAATTTGAACTGTCTTTGGATGATGCCCTGAAGGATAGAATCAGTCTTAATCCCATCTTGAACTCTTTTCAGCATACCTATCACAAATACAAAATACCGCATCATCTGGTGGAAGCCTTTATGAAAAGTATGCGCATGGACCTTACCAAAAAAATCTATCGCACCCCAGAAGAATTCAAAGAGTACATCTATGGCTCTGCCGATGTTGTCGGGCTGATGTGCCTGCGTGTTTTTGTCAATGGCAATGATGAGAGATACGAAGAGTTGAAGACCTCGGCGATGGCATTGGGCTCTGCCTTTCAAAAGGTCAATTTTTTGAGGGACTTGAAAGCAGACTACGAAAATTTGGAGCGTTCCTATTTTCCTGATACAGACTTGAAGGCACTGGACGAAATTTCCAAAAAAAGAATTGTTGACGAAATCAAAGCTGATTTTGCTTTGGGCTACGAGGGCATCGCAAAATTGCCGGTAGAGGCTAAATTTGGGGTTTACACGGCATATAAATATTATAATAAACTTCTGCAGAAACTCCAGAATATACCTCCGGTAGAAATAAAAAATGCCCGTGTCAGGGTTCCGAACTACCAAAAATTTGGGGTTCTGGCCAGATCTTATGTGAAATACAAATTACAATTGGTTTAAAATGAATATTTTCCTTTGGATTATCATCTTTTTGGGCACTTTTTGTTTTATGGAATTTATGGCGTGGTTCACCCATAAGTACATCATGCACGGTTTTCTGTGGAGCCTTCACAGAGATCACCATAAAAAAGACCATGATTCTTGGTTTGAGCGCAATGACGCTTTTTTCATCTTCTACGCCGTGGTGAGCATGGTATTTTTTTATTTAGGGGCGCAGACTGAATTTTGGTATGGCTGGCCATTGGGCTTTGGCATTCTGGCGTATGGCATTGCGTATTTTACAGTACACGATATTTTCATACACCAAAGGTTCAAAATGTTTAGAAACGCCAACAATTGGTACGCCCGTGGAGTGCGTCGAGCACACAAAATACATCACAAACATTTGGGCAAGGAAGACGGGGAATGCTTTGGCATGTTGGTGGTGCCTTTCAAGTACTTCAAAAAATAGAGCTGAGACTATTCTTGAATCAATTCATCTAGAAGCTTCTGTACTTCTGCAGTATCCCAATCTGAGATGCCTTCTTTTTTGATGACAATATTTCCCTTTTTATCCAAAAGGTATGACGCAGGGGGCTCTAAAATATCGAATGGTGCCTTTTCACCAATAATCAAATAGGTTACCGGAAAAGTGAACTCGTGCTTCTGCATGAATTCCTCAACGGGGGGTCGTTCTTCATTGGTGATGATGTAAAAATCCATTTGGCCTTTGTACCTGTCGTACAATTTTTGAATACTGGCCAATTCAGCCTCTGAAGGCAGTTTCCAAGAGGCCCAAAAGTTAATCAAAACTACCTTGCCCCTTGATTTTTCAAAACTGAAGAAGTTCCATTCATCATCTTTCAGCTTCCAATCGTAATCCGCTATCTGCTCACGGGCAGTTTCTTCAATAATGGATGGTGAAAATGAGAAGAGACGGTTCAACAACACTTTTCCATAGTGTCCCAACGGGGTCACAAAAAAAGAAACTACAAAAAGAATCAACAGTACATTTAGAACGGTCTTCTTGGTCAATTTCATGGTTAGGTTTTCAAAACTAAAAACTCCTGAAAGCTTCAGGAGTTTTGATATAGATTGCTGTTTTCGCTATCAAGCGTTTTCTTTTTTTATCACGTTTAGCGCCGAACCTTCCTTAAACCAATTGATTTGTGCCGCATTGTAGGTATGGTTGGCCTTTATGGTGTCTTTGCTACCATCTGCATGTACCACTTCAATGATCAACGGTTTGTCAGCTTGAAAATCTTCAATGTCGATAAAGTTGAAGGTGTCATCCTCTTGAATCAAGTCATAATCATTCTCATTGGCAAAGGTCAACGCCAACATGCCTTGTTTCTTCAGGTTTGTCTCATGAATACGGGCAAATGATTTGACCAAAACCGCCGCAACGCCCAAATGTCTGGGTTGCATGGCAGCGTGTTCTCTTGAAGAACCCTCACCGTAATTGTGGTCACCCACAACAATGGTTTTGATTCCCTTGGCCTTGTAGGCTCGCTGTGTATCTGGCACACCCCCATATTCATCTGTCAGTTGGTTTTTGACAAAGTTTGTCTTTTTATTGAAGGCGTTCACGGCACCTATCAAGGTGTTATTGGCAATGTTATCAAGATGCCCACGAAAGCGCAACCAAGGGCCAGCCATCGAAATATGGTCTGTAGTACATTTGCCAAAAGCTTTGATCAATAATTTCATCCCCTGTAGGCTTTCAGGTTGAATGGGCTCAAACGGGGCCAACAATTGCAACCGTTCTGAATCTTCAGCCACAATTACCTCAACACCGCTGCCATCTTCTCTGGGAGCAACATAGCCAGCATCTTCAACGGCAAAGCCTTCGGGTGGCAGTTCGTAACCTCTGGGCTCATCAAGCAACACTTCTTCACCATCCTCATTGATCAATTTATCGGATACGGGATTGAAATCCAATCGTCCGGCAATGGCTATCGCTGTGACCAACTCGGGTGAACCAACAAACGCCAAGGTATTCGGGTTGCCATCAGCCCTTTTGGCAAAGTTTCGGTTAAATGAGTGCACAATGGTATTTCTTGGGCCATTGGCGGCATTATCACCATAACGATCCCACATACCGATACACGGGCCACAGGCATTGGCAAACACCGTTGCACCGACGTTGTTGAATGTATCGATAAAACCATCACGCTCAATGGTGTATCTTACCTGTTCTGACCCCGGAGTTATGGTAAACTCAGATTTCATCTTCAGTTTCTTGTCAGAAACCTGTTTGGCCAACGAAGCCGCCCTTGAAATATCTTCGTAGGATGAGTTGGTACACGACCCTATCAGACCGACCTCAACATTCAATGGCCAATCATTCTCTCTGGCCGCCTCGTTCATTTTTGAGATTGGTGTTGCCAAATCTGGCGTAAACGGTCCGTTCAAATGAGGTTCTAAAGTATCTAAATCAATTTCTATGACTTGGTCAAAATATTGTTCTGGATTTTCATAGGCTTCAGGATCTGCGGTCAAATGCTCGGCAACTTCCTTCGCAGCATCGGCCACATCTGCCCTATCGGTCGCCCGCAGATAACGGTCCATTGACTCGTCATAACCAAAAGTGGAAGTGGTGGCACCCACCTCAGCGCCCATGTTACAGATGGTACCCTTACCGGTGCACGACATTGAAGTGGCCCCTTCACCGAAATATTCGATAATGGCCCCTGTACCGCCTTTGACGGTCAGAATATCGGCCACTTTAAGGATGACGTCTTTTGGGGCTGTCCATCCAGAAAGCTTCCCGGTGAGCTTCACTCCTATCAACTTGGGAAACTTTAATTCCCACGGCATGCCTGCCATCACATCAACGGCGTCGGCACCACCGACACCGATGGCGACCATACCCAGCCCTCCGGCATTTACGGTATGTGAATCCGTACCGATCATCATCCCTCCAGGAAAGGCATAATTTTCAAGCACCACTTGGTGAATGATCCCTGCGCCGGGTTTCCAGAAACCGATTCCGTATTTATTGGAGACCGACTCCAAAAAGTCAAACACCTCATTACTGGTCTCATTCGCCCTTTTCAAATCTTTTTCAGCGCCCACTTTGGCCTGAATCAAATGGTCACAGTGCACAGTAGTGGGCACGGCAACTTTGGGCTTTCCGGCATGCATGAACTGCAATAGGGCCATTTGGGCCGTGGCATCTTGACAGGCAACACGATCGGGGGCAAAATCCACATAATCCTTACCCCTAGTGAAAACTTTGGTGGGATTGCCATCCCAAAGATGTGAGTACAATATTTTTTCAGCCAAAGTCAAAGGTCTGCCCACCAATTCACGGGCCTTGTTCACCCGTTCGCCTATCGAGGCATAGACCTCTATTATCATGTCTATGTCAAATGCCATTGAATCTATAATTTAATGCGGTTCGTAAAGTCGTAAAATTACTAAAATACAGAGGATTTTAGAAGGATGTGATAAAGGAATCTGGCCCAAGCAGTTTCTACACCAATTCTGCGATGATATCTTCTTCGGATATGCCTTCGGCCTCAGCTTTGTAATTCTTGAGGATGCGATGTCTGAGGATTCCATCGGCCACAGCTTTGACATCTTCCGCATCAGGTGAGAACTTACCATGGATCGCCGCATGCGCCTTGGCACCCAAAATCAGATTTTGGGATGCCCTTGGGCCCGCGCCCCAATCCACATAATTGTTCACGAAATCAGAAGCCCCCTCAGTATTTGGGCGTGTTTTGTTGACCAATCTGACGGTGTAGTCGACCACATTGTCAGCAACCGGAATGCGGCGGACAAGGTGTTGTATATCAATCAGCGCATCTGCACTGAACAACGTGCTCAAAATGGTGGATTGGTCAGAGGTCGTCGATTTTACAATATTCACCTCTTCTTCCACTGACGGATAGCCCAATTTAATCGCGAACATAAAGCGATCGAGTTGCGCCTCTGGCAATGGATAAGTACCTTCTTGCTCAATGGGGTTTTGGGTGGCCAACACAAAATAGGGTTGGGGCAATTTATGCCGTTGCCCCGCTATCGTCACCGACCGTTCTTGCATGGCCTCTAAAAGCGCAGCTTGGGTCTTGGGCGGGGTCCTATTGATTTCATCTGCCAACACAATATTTGCAAACACCGGGCCTTTGATGAATTTAAAATCCCGATTTTGATCCAAGATCTCACTGCCCAGTATATCACTCGGCATCAGGTCGGGTGTAAATTGAATTCGCTTAAAGTCAAGCCCCAATGTCTGGGCAATGGTATTGACCATAAGCGTCTTCGCAAGACCCGGCACCCCTATCAGAAGCGAGTGCCCACCGGTATAAATTGACAGTAGAATCTGTTCGATGACCCGCTCTTGGCCAACGATGACCTTGGCGATTTCTTTTTTGAGTGTTTCGTGTCTAGAGACGAGTTGCTCAATGGCTGCTACATCTGACATGCACTTACTCTTTTACCCAATTGTTTGCAAAATTGCATACTTTATGCTGGCCATTCACATGAACGTAGGTGTCTTCTATATGCTCGTCCATCCATTCTTTGATGGCCTTGAGCTGTTTTTCACGCAGTGCCAAATCTTGTATTTTCAAATAATCCTTTGCAAAATCAGCTTTGTGCTCGTCGTAACGATTGGAGATTTTCATGATTTTAAACTTGGGTGCACCGCCCCTTGGGTCATCTTCTTTCAGTGGCCTTGAAATTTCGTCGTCTTTAAGGTTTCTGACCTGGTTATAAAGTGCGGGATCCATATTGGTCAGTTCAAAGCGTGAACCAAAATCGATGGGATTTCGCAATAATCCACCATCAAATTTTGTTTCCTTTTCATCTGAAAAATTCAGGGCCGCCTCGGCAAAAGTGTATTTGCCATCAAGCACCTGCTGACGAATGGTATCGAGCTCTTTCATAGCTGCTTCCATGGCCGATTGTGGAATTTCAGGAATCAGAAGAATGTGTCGCAAATCGCGTTCTTGACCCCGTATCTTTTCCATATAAATGATGTGATAACCGAACGGTGACTCAAATGGCTCGGAAATTTCCCCTTCCTGCAAACTGAAAGCCACATCTTTGAATTCTTTTACAAATGGAGTTTCACGGGTCATGCTATAGAAACCACCCTTTGATTTTGAACCCGGGTCTTGGGAATACAAAATGGCCTTGACATTGAAACTGGCATCGTTCTCTTCAACATCTTGTTTGATTTCTTGAAGACGGTTGATGACCTTTTGCTTTTCCTCCTCCGGCGCCTCGGGCTGCTTGACAATTTGGGCGATTTCAAGCTCTGCCCCAAAAACAGGTCGTTCATCCTCAGGAATATTGAAGAAAAACTGACGCACCTCTTCTGGGGTCACTTCAATCTCATCAACAATCTTGCTCCGCATTTTATTTGACAGCATTTGGAGCTTGTTGATTTCAAAAAGCTCAGAACGGAAAGATTCCAAATCTTGTTTCTTGTAATAGTTGAGCATCTTCTCAATCGACCCAATCTGACTTGAGAGTTGCTGTATCTGGCGGTCGCTTTGCGCATTCACCTGATCATCAGAGACCAGCAAACTGTCTTGCACGGCCTGATGAGCAAAAAGTCGGTCTTCCATCAACTTGCCCAACAATTGGCATTCAGTGATATCTTGCGTTGATGCTCCTTGATTTTTTAGGTCGATGAGCGTTTTTTGTATGTCTGAGTCCAATATCACATAATCGCCCACAACGGCTGCAACCCCATCTACCTTGACCCGCTTTGTAATAACGGTGTCGGCAGCTTCTATGTTTTCTGCGACGGTTTCTTCGCCCGTAGCGGTTTCTTCTATCTCTTGGGCACCCAATAAGAATAAGTTGCCCATAAAAAATGTCAACCAAATAAGATTAATCTTCTTCTGCATATACTTCAAATTCATTTGTTTTTATGGCTTCGTCAAGAATATCCTTTTCCAGATTTTTGATATAGTTCAAACGTCTTCGATTGAGGATGATTTGTCTGATTTTTGGGGAAATGTACGATAACGGCGCCACTTCACCCTCTTTGAGCACGTCAGTTACTTTTCCCAAATATATCCCCAATGAATCCCTCAGTTCAAAAAATTGTGATTTTTTTAAGTGCCTATCAGCGTTTTGATAGTCAAGCGGACGTATTTCTTCCATCAAACGTGAGGTGCTGACCCAGACCGAATCGTCAAAATGAATTTTCTTGAATTGAACGGTGATGGAGTCAAGGTATTTTCTATCACTACTGTTAAAGCGTCTCATTTTCTCTTCGACTTCCTCCTTATCCAAAAATTGGTTGGAAACCTCTACAAAACGCAGTCTGGCCAGTTTCTCATCCAACTTGAAATTGTCTTTTTCATTTTCATAAAATTGGCGCAACTGTACTTCGCTCACGGTGGTATCACTAGATTGCTGTACCAACGCGTCCATATAAGCCCTAGTGTACAAATCGGCCCGATAATCTTCGACCAGTCGATTGTATTCGCTCTGGCGCTCTTCAGAAAGATTGATTTTGGCCTTGGTGAGCAGCAATTGTTTCGTAGCCCATCTATTGACGTAGTTTGCCATGTAAAAGGCACTGTCTTGGGCTGACATATCATTGGGTATCAAAGAGGCCACATCTTCCTTATACAAATAAGAATCGCCAACACGTGCCAGGGGCTCCTTTTCGTCTTTTGGGCTGAACAGTGCGTCACAAGATGATAGCAACATTACAGTGACAGCCCCTAAAATATAGCTAAAATTGATTCGTTCGTACAAACGCATTTGGCAAAAATAACAATAAGTTCAGGCTTGGCAAGATGGCCGTGCCACTTAACAGATATTTAGGAAGACCAGCAGAATTTCATTTTTTAGTACATTTAGTAAAACCAAAACCATACCGATGAAATACACAACTGAGATTCTGATTGATTTGCCCAGGGATGAATTCATCAAAAAACTTGATGACCCCGATAATATGAAACACTGGGCCAGAGGGCTCGAAAGTCAAGAACTACTGTCTGGTGAAGCCGGGCAAGAAGGTGCCAGAACCAATATGAGATTCAAAATGGGAAAACGTGAATTTGATATGGTCGAGACCATTATCAAAAGAAACATGCCCCATGAATTTCATGCCACCTACGATACAAAGGGCGTTCACAACATTCAAAAAAACTACTTCAAAGAAGAGGGCGAAAAAACGAGATGGATTTCTGAAAGCGAGTTTCAATTTGCCGGTCTCGGAATGAAGGTGATGGCATTTTTGATGCCCAGTGCCTTTAAAAAGCAATCGATGAAGTATGCCCAAGACTTCAAGAATTTTGCCGAGAACGGTGCTTCTGTTCTCGATGATAATTAAATACCTCTGTTTTTGGAACGAAAAATCAAATTGATATGGGATTTTAGGGGGCCCGCTGCCGCTAAAACAGCCGAGCACCACGAAAAGCATCTTGCTGAGTTTTTGGCCATAGAGCAACTTACGATGAACATTACTGGCCATCTTCACTACAGCAACATGCACAGCGTTGCCTATATGGTGGTGACCGATGATGAGATGAAACAAGTAAGAAATCAGCTAAAGCCCCATCGGGGAGAGGTTTATGAAGAATCTTGATGTAAAAGCCTTCTATTCAGCGTTCATAATTCTGTTCGTAATCGGTTGCTCTGAAAAGCAAGTTGATAATCCTCTCGAAACAGTATTGGCCTCAAATGATATGCGGATTAAAAAAGTGATGGATTCTTTGGGGCAGCATGAAGTGCAAATCCGTTACACACAGATTGACCGCAATGGTGACAGCCTGATGTTCACCGATCATGATTTTCAAGTGGATGAAGACCGCTATTTCTATCCGGCCAGTACCGTAAAGTTTCCTGCTGCTGTGGCTGCGCTCGAAAAACTGAATGAACTGGATACGTTGGATAGGGATTTTCGTTTTTATGTGGAAGGTGATTCGGTGGAAACCACGTTTTCGGAAGCGATTCTGCAAATCTTCGCGGTCAGTGACAATGAGGCCAACAACCGCTTGGTCGAATTTTTGGGGTTTGATGACCTAAACCATCGCATGCAGCGGCGCGGGGTTGAGCCCATTCGCATTTCACACCGCCTCTCAACCCCAAATGCTGATGAAGTAACCGCGAAACCATTGGTCATCTATCTTAATGACAGTACCACGGGCATTTCAAAGTCTATCACCAGCAAAAGTCCGAAACCGTTGGATTTCAACGGAATAAAAAAAGGAAGTGGGTTTTATGCCCAAGATTCACTGTATCAAGAACCCTTTGATTTCTCTTTGAAAAATTACTATCCCGTTGAAGCCCAACATGCGCTTTTGAAGCGAATTATCTTTCCAGAAGCTTTTCCCAAAGAAGAACAGTTCAATCTCAACGAAGCTCAGCAAAAATTTCTTTTGGATGCGATGAAAATCCTACCAAAGAAAATTGGCTATGACTCAGAAGAATACTACGATAGCTATGGAAAGTTTTTTATGTACGGTGATTCAAAGGAAGCCATCCCTGAACACATTGAAATTTATAACAAAGTGGGCTACGCCTATGGCACATTGACGGATTGTGCCTACATCAAGGATACCAAGAACAACATTGATTTTATGCTGACAGCGACCATTTTGGTCAACAGTGACAGTATCTTCAACGATGATCAATATGAATTTGACGAGGTTGGCATTCCGTTTTTGGCCCAGTTGGGCAGAGAAATTTATCAACACGAATTAAATCGAAAGCGATGACAGCACTTACTTTTGACTCTTTTATCAAAAAAATTTATATCAAAGCCCCGATGGATAAACTCTATTGGTGCTGGGCCACCAAAGAAGGTATCGAGACCTGGTTTTTGCGTCAGGCCACCTACACCGATAAAAATGGATCTCAACACGCTGAAAATGATAAAATTCAAGCGGAAGATACCTATGTTTGGGAATGGCATAACTGGGATGGCCAAGAAAAAGGAACCATTCTCAAGGCCAACGGCACCGATTTTCTTGAATTCTCTTTTGCTGGCGACGTTTGCAAAGTTTCAGTCACATTAGAAGAAAATAAAGACGCCGTCTTACTCACCCTGAGACAATTCGACATGCCCACCGATGAAGAGACCAAAATGAACATCTATAATGGCTGCAGCTGCGGTTGGACGTTCTGGCTGGCCAACCTCAAGGCCTATCTGGAGCATGGCATTCTTTTGAACGAGACCGAATTTGACTTGACCGACATTCCCCAAGCGGGGCATATTTTTGTGAACATGTAAGTTATGAAATGAGCATAAACTTTTTTGAGCATACCCTACCCGACATGTTTAAAATAAGTTTATGCGAATTACTGAATGTGCAGAGATTTTTAGTTTCTTCATTTTCAGCAAACTATAAAATTTTAAACAGATGAAACATACCATTTTCTTTGGTGTACTGCTATTTTTCTTGTTGGCTATGGTTTCTTGCCGCTCTCAGAACGACAAAAAATCTCCTAAAAAAACTGTGGCCAGAAATGTGGGAGGCCCCTGTGAAGGCTGTGAAGCATTACATGAATTTGGTGATGTTCGATTGACCAACACAGACACCTTACCCAGTTTTTTTATGGCAGGTCCTAAGTTAAAAATCGTGGGAACTGTTTATAATCCCGACAAATCTCCCGCAGAAAATGTTATCATCTATGTTTACCATACCGATAGAAAAGGTATATACCCGAAAAAAGGCGACGAAAAGGGTTGGACTCGAAGGCATGGTTATTTAAGGGGTTGGGCCAAAACCAATGACGATGGCATGTATACTTTTTTTACGTTTCGACCGGCCAGTTACCCCAATCGAAGCGCTCCAGAACATATTCACATGACCGTAAAAGAACCGACCACCAACGCATACTACATTGATGATATTATGTTTGATGACGATTCACTTTTGACCAAAACTATAAGGAAACAGCGATCCGATAGGGCAGGTTCGGGCATCGTCAAACTTCAAAAAGAAGATTCGCTGTTGATTGCTAAGCGAGATATTTTTCTGGGGAGGAATATTCCCGATTACTAATAAAGATCAAGAGTATGCTTTCGACCGTGCTTCGACTGCGCTCAGCATAATACGCTCAAGGTGACAAAAAAGGTTCACCATACAAATCGAAGTCTGCGGCATCCGTGATTTTAATTTGGCAGAAATCACCGATTTTAACATAATGTTTCGTGGCATCGATGAGTACCTCATTGTCGACATCAGGAGAGTCAAATTCTGTTCGCCCTACAAAATAGTTTCCTTCTTTTCTATCGATGATGCAGCGAAACGTTTTTCCGATTTTTTCTTGGTTGAGTTCCCATGAAATCTGTGATTGCAGTTCCATAATCTCATTGGCGCGTTGTTGCTTTACTGTTTCAGGAACGTCATCCTCCAAATGATAGGCATGGGTATTTTCTTCATGGCTGTAGGTAAAGCAGCCCAAGCGTTCAAAACGCATTTCGGTCACCCAATCCTTTAAGGTTTGGAAATCTTCTTCCGTTTCCCCAGGATACCCCACAATCAAGGTGGTGCGAATGGCCATGCCGGGTGCGGCTTCTCGAAAGTCTTGCAACAGTTTTGTGGTCTTCACTTTGGTCGTGCCTCGTCGCATGCTTTTCAAAATAGCGTCTGAA
This sequence comes from Allomuricauda sp. d1, assembly GCF_039592695.1. Lineage (NCBI taxonomy): Bacteria > Pseudomonadati > Bacteroidota > Flavobacteriia > Flavobacteriales > Flavobacteriaceae > Allomuricauda > Allomuricauda sp. d1. The sequence goes on from NZ_JBBUTK010000004.1 coordinate 36,598, forward strand.
ATATGCTGAAGCGGAATATCGATATAATTACAGACTTTCGGATCATTTCGCATGACATCCAACACATCCATCGGAAAGCCAGTGGGGAAGGCATAATGAAGGCGAATCCATTCAATACCGTCTACTTTCGCCAGTCTTTGAAGCAATTCTGCGAGATTGCGTTTTTTATAAAGGTCGAGCCCGTAATAGGTTAAATCTTGTGCAATCAAAATCAATTCTTTGACACCATTCACAGCCAATTTTTCGGCTTCACTTGCCAATTCTTCAATTGGTTTGCTCTTGTGTTTGCCCCGCATAATCGGAATGGCACAAAAAGAACAAGGTCGGTCACAGCCTTCAGCAATCTTAAGGTATGCATAGTTTTTTGGTGTGGTAGTAAGCCTTTCGCCAATCAGCTCATGTTTGTAGTCAGCCCCGAGGGCTTTGAGCAGATTGGGCAGGTCACTGGTGCCAAAATAGGCATCCACATTGGGGATTTCTTTCTCTAAATCAGGTTTGTAGCGTTCACTGAGGCATCCGGTGACAAAAACCCTGTCAACCTCGCCAGCTTCCTTTTTCTGAACAAAATCTAGTATCGTGTTGACACTTTCTTCCTTGGCATTGGCAATAAATCCGCAGGTATTGATAACCACCACATTGCCCTCTTCTTCGTGCACCACTTCTTTGTCATTGGCGCGTAATTGCCCCATCAATACCTCAGAATCGTAGACATTCTTGCTACAACCTAAGGTGACGACATTGATTTTATTCTTTTTAAGGGATTTTGTGCGCATACCTTTATTTATGGGTGCGCAAAATTACGAAATGAGCACAAACTTTTTTGAGCATACTTTAACGGCATGATTAAAATAAGTTTATGCGAATTACTGAATGTGCAAAATTTTTTAGTTTATTCATTTTCAATGAATTAAAAATTTTAAACAAATGAAAGTGCTTTGTAAAAAAGTGGATGCCTACTCTTTATAGCTTTCAGGAATTTTCCTTGCCCTGGTCAGTTGCTCAAAAGATTTTCCCATCCGCAATAGCTCAGCTTCTTGAAAAGGTTTTGAGATAAACGTCAAACTGATAGGTTCACCACTTTCTTTATACCCCATTGGGATGGTCAGTGCAGGATATTCCGCAACCGCGGCATGGCCCGCATGCCAATTGTTGATGGAAAGTATGGCATCTAAATCATGCTCATCCAAAGCGGAATCAAAAAACTTTTGTCCGTTCTTTTTCAATCTTTCTTTGATCTCAACTAACCCTTCCTCTGAAGTTGGGTCGGTCAAAATGCTATCTAATCGTGCCTGTTCGTAAGGTATACGAACCGTACTGTCCTCACTGTTGAACCGGACCACATCGGCTACAGAGCCTATGGTAACTGCATCTGTATTCTTTACTTGTGATTCTAAATATGCAGGAAGGTCATTTTTCATATCGATGTTCAAAACGCTCAAAAATCCATCCATAGCAACTTCAGGTGGGTCAAACTCAACAATTTCAGCTCCCGCTTCTTTGAGTCTTGCAATGGTTTCCCCATAAATCGAGTCGGCCTCCATCAAGCTCTTCATGGCGCCAAGGCGTAATTCGTTCAAAGGCTTTGGGTTCAGGTATGACGAAAGCATACCGTCGTAACCCTCCACTGATTTAGAATCTTCTGCATCCTTCCCCAAAAGGGCATCCAACAAAATGGCGTTGTCGGCAACATTCTTGGTCATGGGGCCAGGGGTGTCTAAAGTACTTGAGATGGGCACGATACCCGTTCTGCTCAATAAACCAATAGTAGGTTTGAGCCCAACCACGGAATTCTGGCTCGATGGTGATAGTATGGAACCCGAAGTTTCGGTTCCGATCGCGGCTACGGCATAATTTGCCGCAGTTGATGTACCACTGCCCGCGCTCGACCCACCGGTATCAAACACCCGGCGCCCATACGGATTCAGCGTTTGCCCGCCGACGGCACTCTGCCCGTTTGGACAAACTGCACAGATAAAATTGGCCCATTCACTGAGATTTGCCTTCCCCAGAATCAATGCCCCTTTTTCTTTTAGACGTGTCACTATAAAAGCATCGTCAGTGGTGTTATCCATAAGGGCAATTGCTCCAGCCGTAGTTTTCATTCCCTCAGTGCCGATATTATCCTTCAATAAAATGGGCATACCGTAAATAGGGTGTTTTCCTTCGGCATTGGCATCCAATTTTCGGGCTTCTTCAAGCACATCAGGATTGAGGGCGATGACCGTATTCAGAGTCGTTTCATTGGGCAATTCGTATTTGTAGATGCGGTGCAGGTAAAACAAGACCAAATCTTCATAAGAGAACTTTCCTACGGAAATACTTTTTTGGATGGATGGAATGTCTTGCTCCAGCACCAAGGGCTTCATCATTTTGTATGTCGAATCAGAAAATTGGGAAACCTCGGCATACAAGGGCAAAAACACCTCATTTTTGTCCGACACCTTTGACTGTATGAATTTGTACCGCATACGTTCCGATTCGTGATCCGCATTGGCTGCCACCTCAGCAGAATCGTTATACGATTGCCATAGAACAATAGGTTTGGTACTTTTCGGTTCTTGCTTGCAGGCTGTAATCAGCAACAACAACAAAATGGGTAGGAGAAATTTTTTCATAGTATAATTCAGTAAACTCCTTCCCACATTCGGGGGAAGGTGGTCCCGCATTTACGGGAACGGAAGGGGGGGTGGTACTTCGACTGCGCTCAGTACAGGCAATCCACTCCGTCTTATCCGCTTATGGCGGATAATCCACCCCTCCCTGACTATGGAGGGGAGCTGTTATGTTAGTTATCAGAAAGCAAAGCCTTCCACTTTTTGATATTTTTTTCGTTCATGCGCACAAACTCATCTTTGTCCTGCGCATTTGCCAAGATACGTGATTTTTCGGCAGAGGCAATCGCCGCCCTATGGTCACCGAGTTCTGCCTGCACCAAACTTTTGACACGGTGAAAGTAATAGGTGTCGCCCCCAATTTCAATGGCCTTGTTCGAATACTTCAAAGCCCGCTCAAAATCCTTGCCCTGCTCTTGCAAGTAGCGGGCGGCCTCATAGTAGGTCTGGGCGGTAGGATTATTGTTGATTTGTTTCGCAATTTCAATTTCCATCTGGGCATCCGTATCCACCAAAAAGGGAATGGTGACTTTGGTACTCGCCCAAATCAGGTTCAGGTTAGCAGAATGGTGGGTGATACTATCAAAGGCCATTAAAAAATTCTCTTGATGATAGGGAGTTGTCTGTGGTTTAACGGTGATACGGAACAAATCTTCATCGGCATCGTATTTTTTTCGCCCATCGCCCCAATGCGAAATATTGGTATGAAAGGCAATTTGCCACTTACCTTCTTCGGGAAAAGCATACAGTGCATAGGTTCCTTTTGGTAGGTCATTTTCCATGACCTGCATATCGGTATCAACCGTGATTTTGGTGCTCTCATTCGCCCCAACCCGCCAAATGCGACCGTAAGGCACCAAACCCTGTTGCCCATCTTTTTGTGGACCAAAAACGTGACGCCCACGAACCGCAGGTCGTGAATATTCAGCGGTGATTTTTGAGAGGCCGATCTCTTGCTCAATTTTTGAAAAGGGACTGGCTTTAGGGTGCGCTATTTGGGCATTCGCAGAAATAACAAAAACAGTAATCGTCAAAAATGTTACGAAATACTTCAACTCTCAAGATTGAAAAACGAATCCACAAATTCATATTTATTAAAGACCTGTAGGTCTTCTAGGCCCTCACCTACCCCGATATATTTTACGGGTATTTGAAACTGGTCTGAAATACCGATGACCACGCCACCTTTTGCGGTGCCATCGAGTTTGGTCACGGCCAAACTGGTCACTTCGGTAGCTTTGGTGAACTGCTTCGCCTGTTCAAAGGCATTTTGACCGGTAGAGCCATCCAACACCAGCAACACATCGTGTGGTGCACCGGGCACTACTTTTTGCATGACCCGTTTCACTTTGGTAAGCTCGTTCATCAAATTTACCTTGTTGTGCAATCGGCCAGCGGTATCAATCAATACGACATCGGCATTTTCGGCCACTGCGGAATTTAAGGTGTCAAAAGCCACAGAGGCGGGATCGCTTCCCATTTTTTGCTTTACTATCGGCACGTCGACCCGTTCGCCCCAAACCTGCAACTGGTCAATGGCGGCAGCACGAAATGTATCTGCGGCACCAAGTACCACATTGAGACCTTGGTTTTTGAATTGGTGGGCCAATTTGCCAATGGTTGTGGTCTTGCCGACCCCGTTCACGCCCACTACCATGATGACATAAGGTTTCTTGTCCTGAGGGATTGAAAACTCTTGTTCTTCACCCACATGGGTCTCTGAAAGCAATGCGGCAATCTCTTCTCGTAGAATAGTGTTCAGCTCATCGGTACCCATATATTTATCGCGGGATACCCGTTCTTCAATGCGTTCAATGATTTTCAATGTGGTATTTACCCCGACATCTGAGGTGACCAGAACTTCCTCAAGATTGTCCAACACCTCATCATCAACCTTGGATTTGCCTGCAACGGCCTTGCTCAACTTGCCAAAAAAGCTGGTTTTGCTCTTTTCGAGGCCTTTATCAAGGGTCTCTTTCTTGTCTTTTGAGAAAATCTTTTTGAATAAACTCATCGCTGTATTCGGTTGAAGGCCAAAGATAGTGAAGTGTGCAGTTTTATTGCGAATCTTGAAAATTCAAGATGAAGCAATCCTTTTAATTATTTTTACGGATTGCTTGGTCACTTCTTCCTCGCCATAAAAAAAGCCGCTCAAAAGCGGCTTTCAATACGATATATGGTTTGGTCTTACTACTTGTTCAACCAATCATTGACATTTTCGGGTGCCATAACGGATTCTACAAAAGTGTAGGCTCCGGTTTTGGGCGACTTGACCATTTTGATGGCCTTGGTCAAACGCTTAGAGCTTGATTGTAACGTTGCAACTGTCTTCTTTGCCATGAATCTATATTTTTTCATATCCGCGAAAGCGGATATCTTATTTTATCTCTTTGTGAATTGTCATGCGCTTCAGAATCGGGTTGAATTTTTTCAACTCAATTCGGTCTGGCGTATTTTTCTTGTTCTTTGTCGTGATATAACGTGAAGTGCCGGGCATGCCTGAGTCTTTATGCTCGGTACACTCTAAAATCACCTGAATTCTATTGCCTTTCTTTGCCATCTTTCACTAACTTACTCGATAATCGAGATTTATAATACTCCGACGCTATGGTCGAAATCTAAGGTTTGTTTTATTTCAATGCCTTCTGGGGCTTACCCAGAGGTGGTTTACTTGGTGTAACCTTTGGCCCTTGCCTCTTTCAAAGCTTCAGAAATACCTCTTTTGTTGATAATCTTGATGCCCTTTGCGGATACGTTGAGCGTTACCCAGCGGTCCTCTTCAGGAACATAAAACTTTTTTTTAGAGATATTGGCATCAAATCTCCTTCTCGTCTTGTTGATGGAAAAGGAAACGTTGTTGCCGAACATCACCTTCTTACCTGTTATTTCACAAACTTTAGACATCGCCTTTTGCTTTGCGTTATTTTAATTGCGGGTGCAAATTTAGGTCTTTTCTATGGATGCTACAACTGACGAACTCAGAAATTTAAAATTTCTTTTTGTAACAGCTCAAAAGCCTTGTTGACAGACTTTTGCACAATGCGTTCGCGATGGTTGCCCATTATAAATTCTTGGGCAAAGGTTCGCTCGGGTGTGCTGATGGCAATGTAGACCGTGCCAACATCGGCATCTGAGTCACCTTTAGAGGGCCCGGCATTGCCTGTAGTGGCAATGGAGAAATCAGTGTCTAAAATTTGCTTGACGTTTTTGGCCATGGCCACCGCCACCTGCCCACTCACCACAGAATGTTTTTCAATAAGCTCAGGGTCAATACCCAACAACCGTATTTTGGTTTCCGTGGCATAGCTCACAACCGTGCCTTTAAAATAGTTTGATGCGCCCGGAATCGAAGTGATGTGCTCCGCAATTTTACCTCCGGTAAAGCTTTCAGCGGTGGACAAGGTCATGTTCTTATCGGTCAACAATTTGGCAACTAGGGCTTCGATACTCTCATCTTCTTCAACGCCGTAAATGATGTCGCCAATCAGGGGGTACAACTTCTGGGTTTCTGCTTCAACGGTCTGGTAGAGCAGATCTTTGTCCAAACCCTTGGCGGTCAGACGAAGCCTAACCCTTCCTAAACTGGGCAAATAAGCCAATTTTACAAAGGGTGGAAGGTTATTCTCCCAACCCTCAATTTTATTGGCCACGGCACTTTCACCCAATCCGTATGTCATGATGGTCTTGTGGAGGATATGCGGACGTTCGTATTTTTTGACAATTCTTGGAATGACCTCGTCAGCAACCAAGTTTTTCATTTCAAAGGGCACCCCCGGAAGCGATACGAAGACCGAGCCATTACGCTCCATCCAAAGACCCGGTGCTGTCCCGTACTTATTCTTAAGCACAATTGCCTTGGTCGGCACCAAGGCTTGCTTTCGGTTCAAATCAGAAATGGGTGTGGAAATGAATTTTTCAAAAAGCATCTCGATATGGGCAAGCGTGGCACCATCTTGTGTCAGTTCATCCCCAAAAAAATCGCATAATGTATGCTTGGTGATGTCATCTTTGGTCGGGCCCAAACCACCTGTCAAGATGACCACCTGCGACCTTCGATTTGCTTCTTCAAGTGCATCGAGAATGTGTTGTCGATCATCTTGAACAGAGGTGATCTGATAGACAGAAACTCCTATCTTATTGAGCTCTTTTGCGATAAATGCTGAATTGGAATCTATTATCTGACCAATCAAGATTTCGTCACCAATGGTAATGATTTCTGCCTGCATAGCACTTTTAACGTTTACTGGCGGCAAAAATAACCAAAAGGGTTGGGTGGTAGTTTGTAGTAATCAGAGGTCAAAATCTTTTCGCAGCTCTGAGATGACTTGCTCCACATCTTTTTTGAGCAGGGGAAACTTCTGTTCTATCTCGCCCATGTTCGCTTCGCTTTTGCCCAAAGTTTCAATTTCTAAAGCGGTGGCCCGGGTTTGCTCCATTCCCAATAAATCAACATTGGGCTTTATTTTATGGGCCAATTTGTATACCTGCTCATAATTTTTTTTGGCAATGGCAGTTTCCAACCCTGAAAGATCTTCGGGCACTTCTTCTAAAAAAACAGAGATTACCGACACGACGAAATCTTCATCGCCTTCGGCCATTTCATTCACCTTGTCTAGACTGTAAATCATTATCTTACGGTAATCGCGAACAGTTCTTCGCCTTCAATCGTACCTGAAAGGTAGTCATTTGACGCTACTTTACCAACACCGGCAGGGGTGCCCGTGAAAATGACATCGCCTTTTTTGAGCATAAAAAACGTAGAGACGTAGGCGATAAGTTCGTCTACTTTCCACAGCATCAAACCGGTGTCGCCTGACTGAACGACCTCACCATTTTTTTTCAGCTCAAATCTAAGCTGATTCAGATTTGGGTATTTTTCCTTGGGTACCCATCTACCGATGACCGCCGCCCCGTCAAAACCCTTGGCCTTTTCCCAAGGTAGCCCCTTTTCCTTGAGTTTTGATTGCAGGTCGCGAGCCGTAAAGTCAATGCCCAGACCAACTTCATCATAATATTTATGTGCATACCGTTCGGCAATATGTTTGCCCACTTTTTTGATTTTCACCAAAACCTCGACTTCATAATGCACATCATTTGAAAATCCAGGAATGTAGAAATCCTGTTCCTTGGGAAGCACCGCCGAATCGGGTTTAATGAAGACCACGGGCTCTTCGGGGCGCTCATTGTTCAGCTCATCAATATGGGCAGCGTAGTTTCTACCGATACAAATCAATTTCATGCAATGGTTAATGGTTAATGGTTAATGGTTAATGGTTAATGGTTAATGGTTAATGGTTAATGGTTAATGGTTAATAAAAGAAATTGATTCTTCTTGGAATTTGCATTTGAACCTGTTTTTTAATTCTAGATTCCATTTACAAGTATAGCAAGCCTTAAGCACCTAAGTAGAAAATTCGTAATTCGTAATTCGTAATTCGTAATTCGTAATTCGTAATTCGTAATTCGTAATTCGTAATTCGTAATTCGTAATTCTTTAAACTTTTTCGATTTCTAATAAAATAGTAACCTCAAACCGACACTTGCTATACCAGTTTATTGTTCAATTTACGCAACTTTAGCTGTGTGAGCACTTTTTTGGTGTAGAGTGGAAAATCGGCATTCAATATCCAGCCAAAATAGCCGGGTTCTTCCTCAAGTACCACATCCACTTTTTTGCCCTTATGCTTCCCAAAAGAAAATGCGGGTTCGTCATCTTCATCCCAAATGATGAATCCGGCAAAATCAACGGTACGTTTTCGGGTGGTGTATTTCGACAACTTTTTTACATCCGTTTCAAGGTCGGGGTATCGCTCCAACTGTGACAATAAGACCTCATACGTGGCATTGGTATCCGCTTCAGCGCTATGGGCATCATCCAAACTTTTATCACAATAGAATTTGTAGGCCGCGCTCAAGGTGCGCTGTTCTTTTTTGTGAAAAATGGTCTGCACGTCGACCGAAACACGGTTTTTCATGTCAAAATCGACTTCGGCACGCAGCATTTCTTCCGCCAAAAGCGGAATATCAAAACGGTCTGAATTAAAGCCCGCCAGATCACTGTCCTTGATCATGTTATGGATTTCTTTGGAAAGCTGTTTGAAGGTCGGTTCATTGGCCACCTTCTCATTTGAAATACCATGAACGGCCACTACGGCCTCGGGTATTTCCATTTCAGGATTTACGAGCCAGGTCTTGCTCTCTCTGTTTCCGTTGGGATGCACTTTCAGGATGGAAATCTCAACAATGCGGTCTTTGGCCACATTGATACCCGTGGTCTCAAGGTCAAAAAAACAGATAGGTCTGGTCAGTTGCAGTTTCATGATTTGGGATTATTTGGATTTTGAAAAAAGCCATGGCAGCAGCTCAGGTTCTGTAAAGGCGTTTTCCCAGCTGTTGTGCTCCACATCGGGGTAAAGGGAATATTTCACTTCTGCCCCGACAGATTTAAGCGCATCGACCATTTGTGTGGAATACTTGGGCGGTACGACAATATCGGCATCACCATGAAACACCCACCAAGCCACTTTCTTCAGTTTTTTTGCAATCGCAGGATTCGCACCCCCACAAATCGGAAAGGCGGCAGCAAACATTTTGGGGTTTCGCCGTACGAGTTCAAAAGTACCGAAACCGCCCATGGAGAGGCCCCCGACATACATTCTATCCGAATCTATGGAATATTTCCTTTTTAACCGTTTCAACAATTCCTCCAATAGCAGCATGTCTGGTGTTGGCTCGGCATCTTCATAAAAAATGAACTCGCGTTTGCCCCATTCGCCCTTTACATCAATTTTGGCCCATGAACTGTTGGCCTCACACTGCGGAAAAACCACGATGGCAGGATACTTTTCACGAACTTCATCCTTCAGAAATAAACCGGAACCATGCACCAATTGGGATTCATTGTCATCACCACGCTCTCCAGAGCCGTGCAGTACCAGAACCAAAGGGTATTCTTTGGTTTCGTCATAATTTTCGGGCAACAACAAACGAAAGGGCATGATTCCGTTTTCGCCTTCAAATATCAACTTTTGGTATGAAAGCGAATCCTGCGAATTCACGGTGAATGCCAGCATCAAAAAAAAGATTGGGCAAATGAACTTCATGGGCTATAGGTTGAAAACCAAAAGTAACAATAGTAGCCCTAAAAAAGAATCGGTTTTCTAGATTTCTCTGTTAACGTCCCATGCCTCAAGGTAGTCGGCCACCTCTTTAACGAACATGCCCCCTAAGGCTCCGTTCACGATGCGGTGGTCGTAGCTGTGCGACAAGAACATTTTGCTGCGAATGCCGATAAAATCCCCTTCTGGGGTTTCAATCACCGAGGGCATTTTTCGAATGGCACCCAGGGCCAAAATGCCCACTTGGGGCTGGTTGATGATGGGTGTGCCAAATACACTGCCAAAAGTGCCCACATTGGTCACAGTGTACGTGCCATCTTTCACCTCATCGGGTTTTAAAGCGTTGTTTCGTGCGCGGTTGGCCAAATCGTTCACTGTTTTGGCCATGCCCACCAAATTGAGTTGGTCGGCATTCTTGATGACGGGTACGATAAGGTTTCCGTCAGGTAGGGCAGCTGCCATGCCCAGATTGATATTTTTCTTTTTGATGACACTATCGCCATCCAAAGAAATATTTATCATGGGATATTTTTTTAGCGCAGTGGCAACAGCTTCCATAAAAATTGGAGTAAAGGTCAGTTTCTCGCCTTCTCGCTCTTCAAATCGCTTTTTGACCTTGTTGCGCCAGTTGACGACATTGGTCACATCAACCTCAACAAAACTCTGTACATGGGCTGATGTTGACACACTCTCTACCATGTGATGGGCAATCAGTTTGCCCATTCGGGTCAACGGAATGACCTCATCGCCCTCTTTTGCCGATACCGTACTTGGCTGTTGGGCAGCTGTTGTTGTTGTTTGAACGCTCTGTTTTTCCGATTGCGCTTTTTCTTCGGTTTTGGCCGTGGCTCTACTACCATTGCTGCCACGGTTCTCGATAAAGGAAAGAATATCATTTTTGGTCACACGGCCTTCTTTGCCCGTACCAGGAATGGTTTCGAGTTCTGCCATGGATATGCCTTCTTCTTTGGCAATGTTTCGTACCAGTGGGGAATAAAAACGTTCTGAACTTGAAAAATCCGGTGTTGGTGTGGCAGCCACTGATGCTGCCGCTGTTTGTATGTCTTTCTCAATGGCAACTGCTGCCTCAGGTTCTTTTTCTTCCACTTTTTCTGTAGTGGATGTTTCAATGGAATCCTTGACATCTTCGACCTCACCCTCTGTTTCAATTACAGCCACCACCTCGCCGACTTTGATGACATCATCGACCTCAAATCTTTTTTCGACCAATTTGCCCTCTACCTCACTGGGCACTTCAGAGTCGACCTTGTCGGTGGCAATCTCAAAAATGGGTTCGTCCATCTCAATGGTATCGCCCACTTCTTTCAACCAAGCAGTCAATGTTGCCTCGGCAACACTTTCGCCCATTTGCGGTAATTTCAGCTCGAACTTTGACATATTCTTATCTAACGGCCTTTTTCTAGTTTCTATTTTGCAAAAATAACAATTTAACCGTCTTATTTTTGAATTTTATTCATCAGCTTGCCTTGATGGAACTTTCAAACGGCACGCGGTTCAAAATACTGCGGCCCAAGGTAACCTCATCGGCATATTCGAGTTCATCGCCCACCGAGATACCACGGGCAATGGTCGAGGTCTGTACCTCTAAACCTTCCAACTGTTTGTAAATGTAAAAGTTGGTGGTATCACCTTCCATCGTTGAGCTCAAAGCAAAAATCAGTTCCCGAACGCCACCCGCCCTGATTTTATCAACCAAGGTGGCAATATTCAGTTCTTGTGGCCCCACGCCTTCCATCGGTGAAATCTTTCCGCCCAAAACATGGTAGAGTCCGTTGTATTGCGACGTGTTCTCTATGGCCATCACATCACGGATGTCCTCCACTACACAGATCAGACTTTGGTCACGCTTGGAGCTGGCACAAATCTCACAGATTTCGGTGTCAGAGATATTATGGCAACTTTTGCAGAAGTTGACCTCCTCACGCAGTTTTGACAGTGCAGCTGCCAAATGCTGGGTCTGGCCCTCAGGTTGTTTCAATAAGTGCAACACCAATCGAAGCGCCGTTCGCCTACCGATACCTGGCAATTGACTCATTTCGTACACTGCGTTTTCCAACAGTTTTGATGAAAATTCCATACCGAACAAAATTACGATTTTACATTGATGAAATTGTATTTTGTACTTTGCATGGCAAATTTTCTGCATGTCGCCAACACAAATACTTTTATTGATAGCAGCATACTTCTTGGTGCTATTGCTGATTTCTTATTTTACGGGCAAGAACGATTCAAACGCCGATTTCTTTAAAGCAGGTCGGCAATCGCCATGGTATCTGGTTGCCTTTGGCATGGTCGGGGCTTCCCTTTCGGGGGTCACCTTTATCTCTGTGCCGGGCTGGGTCGAAGCTTCAGAGTTCAGCTATATGCAGGTGGTTTTGGGCTACCTCGTAGGGTATTTTGTGGTTGCCTTTGTGTTGTTGCCGATTTACTATCGGCTCAATTTGACCTCTATCTACGAATACCTGTTAGACCGTTTTGGGCCCACCAGCCATAAAACTGGGGCTTTTTTCTTTTTTATCTCACGTGTGTTGGGTGCTGCTTTTCGTCTTTTTTTGGTCGCCATTGTGCTGCAACAGTTTGTGTTTGACGATTTTGGAGTTCCGTTTGAGATAACGGTAATCATATCGATTCTGTTGATATGGATCTATACCGCTCGAGGCGGAATCAAAACCATTGTTTGGACGGACACCCTACAGACGCTCTTTATGATTTTGGCCGTTATTTTGAGCATCATTTTCATCAACCGTGAATTGGATTGGACCTTTGGTGAATTTCTGGCCTCCCCAGAGCTGAAACAATACAACAAATTTCTCTTTACGGAAGATTTTTTGGCCCGCAACCACTTTCTGAAATCTTTTGTTGGGGGCATGTTCATCACCATTTGCATGACAGGATTGGACCAAGACATGATGCAAAAGAACCTCACCTGTAAAAACTTGAAGGATGCCCAAACAAATATGGTCTCGTTCAGCTTTGTGCTTGTAGGGGTCACCTATTTGTTCATGTTGCTGGGGGTCTTGCTCTTTATTTATGCCGAAAAAAACAGCATTGCCGTACCGCTGATGGATGGCGCCCCAAAGACCGATTTGCTCTTCCCGGAGATTGCGCTGAACAGTGGCTTGGGCATTACATTGGCCATAACCTTTATGTTGGGGCTCATTGCAGCAGCATACAGCAGTGCCGACAGCGCGCTTACTTCTTTGACCACTTCGTTCTGTATTGATTTTATGGATTTGGAAAAACGCCCCGGAGCTGACCAAAAGAAACTGCGAAAACGCACCCATGTCGCCATGAGCGTGCTGCTGGTCGTAGTCATCATCATTTTTAAATATGTGCTGAGCCGAAACGTCATTGATGGGTTGTTGACCGTTGCGGGCTACACCTACGGGCCACTCTTGGGCCTTTTTGCTTTTGGTATTTTTACCAAGCATAAAATTATGGATACCTATGTATGGCTTGTCGCCCTATTGTCTGTGGGCATTACGGCCGCCCTTGCCAACATACCAACCCCCTATTTGGGTGGTTATGTGTTGGGGTATGAGCTATTGCCGTTGAACGGATTGTTGACATTTTTAGGGTTGTGGCTGATTCGAACAACTAAAACAGCTTGAAATGAAAATCACCTATTGGGCATCGACCATCATCATCGCACTTTTTCTTTTATGGAGCGCCTATACCTACCTATTTCAAAAAGCGGTCATTGATGGGGTACGCGAATTGGGTTTCCCCGATTTTTTCAGAATTCAGCTTGCCGCTCTTAAAATCATTGCAGTAGTGCTGCTGCTTTTGCCCAACGCACCTCTGTATGCCAAAGAATGGGCCTATGCCGGTGTTGGGCTATTTTTGTTGACCGCCTTGGTGGCCCATATTGCCCATAAAGATTCTGTGGGCATTTCAATGCTGCTTGTTTTATTGTTTGTTGTACTTATCGTTTCACGTGTGTATTTGCAAAAAACAGCAATGGTGTAAAAGATGGACTTTATCAAGAAAAATAAACTTTTGGTTTTCTTAACACTGCTTGTAACAGCAGGAGTGCTGATTTTTAATGTATTCCATTATTCTGCCAGTTATGGAATAGTGGAAATAAACAATATAAATTCGCTGCTGTTGGTACCCTTTATCCTCTTGGTCTGTGGACTCGGAATGGCCCTGGGTGCGAACAAGAATGCAGACGAAATCGAAAGTGCATATCAAAAACGACTTTCAGAACGGGAGCAACAAGTGATTGAACTCATTTGTTCAGGTAAAAAGAATCAAGATATCGCAGATGAGCTTTATGTCGACATCACGACCATCAAGAGCCATATCAATAAAATCTACAAAAAGACAGGCTTGAAAAATCGAAAAGAGTTGCGATTTCATGGTAAAAAAGTCTTAGAAAAAGTTGGAACCGAGTAAATCCACCCTATTTTCCAACCGTTCTAAGTTGTATACTGCTAAAATGTCTTTGAATTTAGCTGAAATTGAAAAAGAAATGGCAAAATTAAAGACACCCATAGTTCATGGATTTGTAGTTGCCCTAGCTGGCAGCGTGCTGATGCTGATACTCATAGCACTCAGATTGATTGGCCCCAAGGCAATAGTTTTGGAAACGGAAATGACAGGGGGGACCATCCTCTTTTTGATGTTGTATCTTTTCTTGCTTTTTGCGATTTACTTCGCCATCAAGAAAAAGAAGGATGCACTAGGACGAAGCATTAAATTTAAAGAGGCAGCAATACAGGGTCTTACGGTCAGTATAGCAACGGCAGTTTTCAGTGTTATTTTTACTGTTATCTTTTATGAACTACTGTATCCGACCTATGTTGCCGAAACTATCGATGCACTCAAAATAAAAATGGAGATTACGGGGGTTCCTGAAGACAAACTCAATGAAAAACTTGAAGAAAGAAAGGCCTATTTGAGTACATCATCACAAAGCCTGTATTCATTTGTAGGAAACTTGATAACGGGTGTGGCATTCACGTTGTTGTTGAGTTTCTTCCTCAAATCCAGCACGAAGAAATGAACTACAACAACCAAATATCAGAATATATAGCCAAAGCATCTGAGCAGCAAATAGCTATACTTGATGAACTAAGGGAGCTCGTGCATACCTCGGTACAGAATGTCAATGAAGAATTGAAATGGAAAATGCCCGTGTTCAATAATGGAAAGGACTTTGCCTATCTGCGGTTTGCAAAAAAACACATTACATTAGGGTTTTACAACATTGAAAAGCTAAAAGATCCAAACAATTTATTGGAAGGAAAAGGCAATACCTTAAAACATATTAAAATCAACTCTTTGGATGCAAATCTTAAGAAGCAAATCGCTAAATGGTTAGAAGAAATAACTGAGTAAATATCAGTCATCAATAGAAAAAAGGTATAAACCGCGTATATGGAAGAAAAAATCTTTAGAAATCCGGATCTTTCAAATCGATTACTTGAATTGGTGGTTAAGAAAAATATGAAAAGTACTCCAAGTACTTTGTTTAAAGCATGGACGCAGGAATTTGAAACTTGGTTTGCAGCGCCTGGCACCGTAATAATGGAGGGGCAAGTCAATACAACCTTTTTTTTCGAGACTGAATATAAATTTGAAGCATCCCAAAAAGCACAAAGAGAACCACATTACGGACGGTTTTTAAGAATCAAGGAAAATGAATTGGTTGAACTGACTTGGATAACTGGGCCAAATGGAACAAAAGGTGCAGAAACAGTTGTAAAAGTAACGTTTGAACCACTCAATAGGGGAACTGATTTGACACTGACACATTCTGGTTTTTTGGACGAAGAATCAAAAAATCAGCACAAAGAAGCTTGGCCAGAAGTATTAAAACAAATGGATGAAAAATACGATAGCAGATAACAAATGTGTCTTTTGAAATTTGAGGAAATGTTTTCCGAGATTTTCGTTTAAAAAAAATCAATGATTAAGGTATTGGATAAAATCAACACTTGGATACTCTTAGCAGGATAAACAGTAATGGTACGTTGAGTTTAAAGAACATGAAAATGATTTTACAAACAGTGTGTATTTTTCTCCTTCTCAGTTCTTGTAACATGCAAAAGGAATCTATTTATAAAAAATTGCAACCGAACATCTATGAAATCAACAACCAATATTTCTATGGTGAAAAGGTTCACACCTATCTCATTGAACTTGAAGACACCGTGTTGCTTTTTGATATTCCTACCTATTCCATAGCTGTAAGGAAATTCATCACTTCATTCAATAAACCTGTGGCCGCAATACTATCCCATGGTTCTTGTGGAATTTCCGATGGAACCAAATGGCAGAGTGAAATAGGGCTTGTGGTTTATGCTCACAAAGCAGACACCAAACATCCTTGGTTGCGAATGAAACCCGATGTTTTCTTTACTGAGATACCCATATTCGGAGATAATATCCAAGTCATTCACACCCCGGGACACAGCGACGGAGCAATTTGTTTGTTAGAAAAAACATCAAAATCACTTTTTACGGGAGACACTTTTTATGGTGATAAAATGGGCGGAATAAGGGATTTCACCGATGAAATTCCTGCGGACTATGAAAATCCTTCAGAAAGGATAAAAAGCTGTAAAAAACTTTTGAATTATGATTTTGAGAATGTTTATCCATTCCATTATGAGATAATAGAAGAAAATGCGAAGGAAAAGTTGACTGAGTATCTGATAAAATTGTGAAAATATATCTCCATGAATCTGGATGCTCAATACTGCCCTGTACCCAGCAACACCAGTGTACAAGCGACCTCAACCTCGATGTTGTTTTCTTTTAAGATTTCGTAAAATTCGGGGTTCTCGGTACCGGGGTTAAAAATGACCCGTCGAGGTTTCAAGTTGATAATGGCATCATAGTATTCTTTTTGGTGCTGGGGGCCCAAATACAGCGTTATTGTATCAATATCGTTAAAAGTATCCAGGTCTTGGGTTACTGAAATTCCTGCGACATTTCCTTCGCGCAATCCAAAAGCAACCGTATCTTTGTGATGTGCCACCAATCGCTGTATTGCCAGATTACTATAACGATGTGGCTTCAGTGATGCCCCAAAAACCAATGTCTTGCCCATAATGTTAATACTAGTGTTAAACTGGCACAAAGATTGTAACTATTTCGAAAAAAAGCCGTCTTTTAGAAAATAGAAAAGCATATATCATTGGTAAGCCTGTATTTTTATAGTTAATGGTTAGTGTTTAGTATAGCTTATCAATGAACTGTCCCGACAGCCAGCTTTGGCCGTCGGGACTTCTTTTTTTCATCATGACAGTTAATTAGCGTTGGTTTCGTAACATAAGTGCTGATTCAACGTCAAACGAATAACAGCAATTGCAATAACACCAACAGCCAAACAATCATTTATTGATGTGCCTTAAATGGAATTTTGGTTGGTTAGTTCCTTTGAGGTCTATCAAGAAACCCTGACGTTCCCCATGGGAAGTCAGGGTTGTTTTTTTAATATGCCTGTCTCCTTTCCGTCTAGGCTCAAGGTGTTTTTTTCTTCCCAGTACTCCCTTAAACCATCGGGACCTTTATCTTCGGCCCATTGCACAAGACTCGTACGCTGCTCTTTATAAACCATTAAAGGAACCCCCATACCACAAGAGGTCTGCACAAGTTCAACTTTCATGTCAATAAGTTGCCTACTGCCAGCTATTTCAGGAAAGAGCGAAATATGTTCTTCCCAAAAAACATCATAGTCATGGTAGACTTCGGCAGTACCATAAAGACGTAAAATCATGGGAGGGCCTTCAAAAGCGCAAAACATAATGGTCATTCTACCATCGTTTGCCAAATGGGTACCGGTTTCATTTCCACTTCCGGTGAGATTTAGCCAAAGTACTCTATTTTCGTTCATAATCTTGAACGAATCCAATCCTTTTGGAGATAGATTGATGCATCCATCCTTCATGGCAGTGGCCACAAAAAATAGTTGTTGTTGCTCAATAAAGGAAATCTGTCGTGATGTTAGTTTTGATGCTCTTTTTCCCATTTACCAACGAATCACCACACTGCCCCATGTAAAACCACTACCAAAAGCGGCCAAGACCACCAAATCGCCTTCTTTGACCTTGCCTTGTTCCCAAGCTTCGGTCAATGCGATGGGAATGGATGCAGCAGTTGTGTTGCCGTAACTCATAATATTGTTGAAGATATGGTCGTCTGCCAACCCAAGTTTGTTCTGAATGAACTGTGAGATACGCAGATTGGCTTGATGCGGCACCAATAAATCGATATCAGAGGGTTTCAATCCGTTTGTTTGAAGGCCTTCCATAATGACCTCGCTGAACCGCACCACTGCATTTTTGAATACAAACTGGCCGTTCATGTGGGGATAGTACGAGGTATCTTCCTTGTCTTTATCCTCTAAAATATCGGTCACCCATCGCTTGCCCATGCCCGGTGCAATCAAAGAAAGTTCTTCGGCATGCTGTCCTTCAGAATGAAGATGTGACGACAGAATACCTTTTGTGGTATCTTCTTCCCTGCTCAAAATGGCCGCCCCGGCACCATCACCAAAAATGACGGATACCGCACGCCCACGGGTGGTCATATCCAATCCGTAGGAATGAATTTCTGAACCTATGACCAAAACATGTTTGTACGTGCCACTTTTGATATACTGGTCGGCAATTGAAAGCGCGTACACAAATCCGGAACATTGGTTACGCACATCCAACGCTCCAACGGTTTTGATGCCCAAGTCGCGCTGCACCAAAACCCCAGGGCCTGGAAAGTAGTAATCCGGGCTCAAGGTGGCAAAAATGATAAAATCAACATCGTCTTTATCAATGCCTGCCCGTTCTATGGCAATTTTCGCTGCCGCAACACCCATGGATGTGGTGGTATCCTTTCCTTTTTTCGCATGACGGCGTTCTTTGATCCCGGTTCGTTCCTGTATCCATTCATCACTGGTATCCATGATTTTTGACAGGTCGTCATTGGTCACCACACTGTCGGGCACATGATACCCCAAACCGGTAATTCTAGAGTTGTACATAATTTAAAGTATTGCGGATTTCAAAAAAAATCGCTGTAATCAAATGGAAAAGTAAAAAATTATATTGGTAGCGCTAGCAAATAATTGAAAATTCGATATGTCACTAGACTTCATGAACAATGTGACAATTGGCACTATTTTTTCAATGCGATCATGTATTTTTATGTGCTTCGATAGTCGAATTCACTAAAAAACCGAATATCATGAAAAAAATACCCTTGATTCTCTTTCTGCTCCTTATGATTACAGGGTTTTCACAAGAAAACCTATCCTACCAAAAACCTTCAAAAGAAATTTTAGATTTGGTCGATGCGCCTTTGGCACCTTCCGTTTTGATGACCGACGACGGAAAATACATGGTCTTTCTCTATCGCGATTATTATAAAAGCATTGAAGAACTCTCCGAGACAGAACTTCGATTGGCAGGCCTTCGCATCAATCCAAAAACGAACATAGGCAGCCGCACCAATTACTACAACAACATCAAATTGAAAAAAGTTGGCGATGGTGAAGCCATGCAGGTCAACAATATGCCCGAAAACCCTAGACTTGCAAATTTTAGCTGGTCTCCGGACCAATCGAAGATTGCGGTCACCAACACCACAGCAGAGGGTGTTGAAGTCTGGGTATTGGATTTGGCCCAAGCACAATTGAGCAAATTGACCGATGCTAATGTCAATGCCAATATGCGAGATGTCATCAATTGGTTCAAAGATGGCCAATCCATTTTGGTGAAAATGCTTCCCAATGACCGAAAAGAATTGATTGATGTTGCCGAAGCCGTTCCGGTTGGGCCGACCATCTCGACCAACAATGGTAAAAAAGCGCAGAATCGAACATATCAAGATCTATTGAAAAATCCCAATGACGAATTCAATTTTGAACAATTGGCACAATCAGAATTGTACAAGGTCAATCTTGACGGGTCAAAATCAAAATGGTTGGATGCCGCTATGTACAGTACCATCAGTTTTTCGCCAGATGGCAATTACGTACTGGTGACCAATGTCAAGAAGCCATTCTCGTATCTGGTTCCCTATTACCGATTTCCAGCTACAACGACCATCTATAACAGTCAGGGAGATTTGGTTTCATCACTTTTGGAAGTGCCCCTTATTGAAGACCTCCCCAAAGGGTTTATGGCGGTACGCATGGGCATACGAGAGGTTTCATGGCGAAACGATAAACCAGCTTCCATTGTGTATGCCGAAGCTTTGGATGAGGGCGACCCCGAAAAAGAGACCGAGTATCGAGACGAGGTATTTCAGTTGGATGCCCCTTTCAGCGATAAAGCCAAAAGTTTGTTGAAATTGAAGAACAGGTACTACCGAATTGAATGGGGCAATGACGAAACTGCAATTGCCCATGATTATTGGTGGAATGATCGAAATACCAAAAGCTATCTTTTTGATCCCTCAGATGCATCAGAACAACCAAAAATCATAGCAGACAGAAATTATCAAGATGTCTACAGCGACCCCGGAGATTTTGTGACCAAAAGAAACAACTACGGCGTCGAGGTTTTGGCATTGGATGGCAACAATGCCTACTTATTGGGGGATGGATTTACGGAGGATGGCCAGTTTCCGTTTGTGGATAAAATGGATTTGGCCTCGCTTGAAAAAACACGTTTGTACACCTCTAAAATTGAGGGCAAGAAAGAAAACCTCTTGAATTATGATGTTCAAGAGGATAAGCTTCTGGTACGTATTGAATCGCCCAGTGAGTACCCCAACTATTATCACAAGAGCCTGATAAAGAGAAAAGGCCCGGTTCAACTCACTGATTTTGAAAACCCATTCAAAAGTCTGCAAGACGTTCATAAAGAAGTGATTACCTATAAAAGGGATGATGGGCTCGAACTCAGTGGAACCCTATACTTGCCCATTGGTTATGACAAGGCCAAAAAAGAGAAAAAGCCCATGATTTTATGGGCATATCCGAGGGAATACAAGGATAAGAACAGTGCTTCACAAAACACCCAAAACCCCAACGAGTTTACCTATCCACATTGGGGGTCGCCTATTTTTTGGGTCACCAAAGGTTATGTGGTTCTTGACGATGCGGCCTTTCCGATTATTGGTGAGGGCGACGAACAGCCCAATGACACGTTTAGAAGCCAATTAGTGGCCAACGCCAAAGCGGCCATAGATGCGGTCGATGCCATGGGATATATCGATAGGGACAGGGTTGCCGTCGGAGGCCACAGTTATGGGGCATTTATGGTGGCCAACCTGCTCTCGCACTCTGACTTGTTTGCAGCGGGAATTGCCCGAAGTGGGGCCTACAACCGAACCTTGACACCATTTGGCTTTCAAAGCGAAGAACGAAATTATTGGGAGGCTCCAGAAGTCTATTATACCATGTCGCCGTTTATGCATGCCGATAAAATGAACACACCATTGCTTTTGGTACATGGGGAAGCTGACAACAATTCAGGCACCTACCCCATGCAGAGTGAACGCTATTTCAATGCCTTGAAAGGATTGGGGGCTACGGTCAGATTGGTGATGTTGCCCAAAGAGAGCCATGGGTATCGTGCCAAAGAAAGCATTCTACACCTGCTTTGGGAGCAGGACCAGTGGTTGGAAAAGTTTGTGAAGCAAAAAGAAGACGACTCACAGCTCGAACTTGAAGAACCAATGAGAAAAGATTAGGTGTCAATCCGCCACTAAGTATTGTTGGAAGTCGTTCACGATAATCTTGGCTTTTAGGTCGTGTAGCAAATTGTACAGCCCAAAAAAGGTTCTGTTCATATACAAGAAATGCTTGGAGCCCCGACTACCGTTCATTTTTCTGATTTGCTGGTCGTTGGAATACCGTTCGCTCAAATCAGCGATTTTGGCCCAAAAAGTGTCGTCACCAAAATCAAAGGTGTCTTCATTGAAGGGTGAGGTGAACAGTGTCAGCATCTCTTTAAAGAGCTCAAAAAAGAATTGAAGTTCCTGCTCAGAATCGGTCGGAGTCAATATTTCAAGCTCATAGAGTTTTTGCGTAAAAACCTCGTCATTGTTGATGTTCTCCTTTTTGGCCAATTCAAAATAGGGCACATAGAATTCATCGGGAATTTCTTTGATGCATCCAAAATCAATGGCAATCAACTCTTCATGTTTGTTCACCAAGAAGTTGCCGGGGTGTGGGTCGGCATGCACTTTTCGAAGTCCGTGGATTTGGTACATGTAAAAATTCCAGAGGGCTTGACCCAATTCGTTTCCGGTCTCTTGTAAAAAATTGGTTTGGGTGAATTCACTCAGATGTTGACCTTTCATCCAATCCATCGTAATGATACGTTCGCTGGAAAGCTCAGGATAATATTTTGGGAATTTGATATTCGGAATCACTTCACAGGCTTCGGTGATTTCTTTGCTTTGCTGTAATTCGAGAAGATAGTTTGTTTCTTCAATCAATTTACCTTCAACTTCCTTAAAGTACTTATCTGAATCTTTGCCCTGTAAATTGAACATGCGGATGGCAATGGGCTTTACCAGCGCCAAATCGCTGCTGATACTCTGCGCCACACCTGGATATTGTATTTTCACTGCCAATTCTTTACCCTCCTTTTTGGCTTTGTGCACTTGCCCAATACTTGCGGCATTTACCGAGTCGCGCTCAAATGAATCGAATAGTTCTTCAGGATACTTGCCTTGGTACTTTTTAAAGGTCTTTCGAACCAAAGGTGCAGAAAGCGGGGGAACGGAAAACTGCGAAAGCGAAAACTTTTCCACATAGGCGCGGGGCAGCAAATTCTTCTCCATGCTCAACATTTGGGCTACTTTCAAGGCACTACCCTTCAAGCTTTTGAGTCCGTCATAGATATCGCTGGCATTATCCTCATTGAGCTCGTCTTTGTTCAATTCGGGGTTGACCAGTTTTTTGCTGTAATATTTGACATAGTTGCCCCCTATTTTCACACCGGTCTTAACCAGTTTACCAGCGCGTTCGATTTTTCCGGTGGGAATTCTGTCTAACGTCTTCATCGGCTAGGCGAAAGTTTCTTTGTAAAGAAATTTGCCAAAGTCTACGAGACTGTCCAGCGGAGTGTTATCAAAGACATCGAAAATAGTAGTGACCGACTTTTCAATGGCCAAATCGGTCTTTTCAAATCCGGGCGAAGCGTCATTCATCCAAAAACGGAGCAAAAACAAAAATTGCACCCAAGCACCTTCGGAAAATATGGCCGGACTCTGTTTTGTGATTCGCAGCGTTTTCTCTTCATTCGTCTCTTCGACCAATTCAGCAGCAAAGTCTTTGACTTTTTTTCTGAGCCCTTTTAACTGGCCCAAATTTTCGAACTGGTTCTTGTGTTCTCTCAAGGTGAACAGCACATAGCTGCGATTCAAGGTCAGCAATTCAAAAAATGAGAAAAAGAACGACAGCATTTTCTCTTTGTTGCCGTACGTCGCATACTCTTCATTTTTGTTGAGTGCCGTAATGGTATTGTCGTAAAACTTGTTCCAGATAGCTTGGCGCAATGTTTCAAAAGAGCCAAAGAACCGGTAGAACTCTTCTTCTTTTATGTTGTTGGCCTTACAAAATTTATAAATGGATTTTGGCCTTGTTTCGTGTTCAAGAACATAATCCATGTAAATGGAAATAATCTTATCGTCTGTAATAGGAGTTTTCTTTGTTTTTGTGGCCATAATGAACTTTTTTCAAAATTAGTTTAAGGCTGTTGAAATTGCTGTTAAAGGCTTGATAATCTTTAAAAAGAAAACGTGCCTTCTGGCAAAGGCACGTTCTCAACAACCTAACCAATAAATAAACAAACTGTTGTAGAAAATCTTTCTCATAGCAACATTCTACAACAATCAAAAATACAATATTGTTTAATCTTTTTTTCAAAAAATTAAACAATATTTTGTTAAATTTTAATGTCCCAATGGATGATGTTCATGGTGTCAGTTTGTCACTTTTTTAAGAATGGTACTTTTTTTGACTTATTGGTTTTTGAAAATATTAAAGTGTAACGTTTAAGATTTCCGCCTCCCGATAGCTATCGAGAGCGGGAATGACAAAAAGAGCAAAATATATGGCAACAGGAAAAATCAACGTATCAGTCGATAACATCTTTCCGTTAATCAAAAAGTTCTTGTACAGCGATCACGAAATCTTTCTTCGTGAGCTGATTTCAAATGCCACCGATGCGACCTTGAAATTGAAACATTTGACCTCCATCGGTGAAGCGAAGGTCGAGTATGGAAATCCCATTATCGAGGTCAAGGTGGATAAAAAGAAGAAAGAAATCCGCATCATTGACCAAGGTATCGGTATGACCGAAGAAGAGGTCAAAAAGTACATTAACGAGGTGGCCTTTTCGGGTGCCGAGGAGTTTTTGGACAAATACAAGGATGCTGGCAAAGATGCCGGAATCATTGGCCATTTTGGCCTTGGTTTTTACTCAGCTTTTATGGTGGCCGATAAGGTGGAAATCATCACCAAAAGTTATAAAGATGAACCTGCCGTGCATTGGATTTGTGATGGTTCGCCTGAATTCTCACTGAAAAAAGCCAAAAAGGAAGAAAGGGGCACAGAAATCATTCTGCACATCGCCGATGATGAAAAAGAGTTCCTGGAAGGATCAAAAATTCGTGAGCTGCTCAAGAAGTACAACAAGTTCATGCCCATTCCGATTAAATTTGGAACCAGAACCGAGACACTTCCAAAACCAGAAGATGCCAAAGAAGATGATCCGGCACCGACCAAAGAAGTTGATGACATCATCAACAATCCGAATCCGGCTTGGACAAAGAAGCCAACCGATTTGGAAGAGGAAGATTACAAGAATTTCTACCGAGAGCTTTACCCGATGCAGTTTGAAGAGCCACTCTTCAATATCCATCTGAATGTTGACTATCCGTTCAACTTGACCGGTATTCTCTACTTTCCGAAGTTGACCAACGACCTCAACATTCAGAAAGACCGAATTCAACTCTATCAAAACCAAGTGTTTGTCACCGACAACGTTGAGGGCATCGTGCCTGAATTTTTGACCATGCTACGGGGTGTCATCGATTCGCCCGACATTCCCCTGAATGTTTCCCGTTCGTACCTGCAGGCTGATGGAGCGGTAAAGAAAATATCCTCTTACATCACCAAAAAGGTAGCTGACAAATTGAACTCACTGTTTAAGAACAACCGTGAGGATTTTGAGAAAAAATGGAACGACATCAAGGTCGTCATTGAATACGGAATGCTTTCTGAGGACAAATTCTTCGAAAAAGCTGAAAAGTTTGCGTTGTATCCAACAGTAGATGGCGAGTATTTGACCTTTGAAGAACTGGAGACCAAAATCAAGGACAGCCAGACCGACAAGGATGACAAAATAGTGATTCTGTATGCTTCGGATAAAGAAGCGCAACACAGCTACATTGAAGCTGCAAAAGCCAAAAATTACACAGTGTTGTTGATGGATTCGCCCATTGTTCCGCATTTGATGCAGAAATTAGAGACCGCCAAAGAGAAAATTTCCTTTGCCCGTGTGGATGCTGACCACATTGACAACCTCATCAAAAAAGAGGATACGACCATCTCTAAACTTTCTGATGAGGAAAAGGAAAAACTGAAAGGCGAGGTTGAAAAGGTGATTGGCGAGAAAAGCCAATATACAGTTCAATTGGAGGCGATGGACAGCTCAGCACAACCCTTTATCATCACCGAACCCGAGTTTATGCGCCGTATGAAAGACATGCAACAGACCGGGGGCGGCGGTATGTTCGGTATGGGCAACATGCCCGATATGTTCAATCTTGTTGTGAACACCAACCACGAATTGGTCAGTGATATCTTAAACACCAAAACTGCCAAGAAGCGTGAACGATTAATCAATCAATCGCTCGATTTGGCACGGCTGTCAAAAGGATTGCTCAAAGGTGAAGAACTCACCAACTTTATCACCCGTAGCTATGAGATGATAAAATAAATTGGTACTGATTTCATATAAGAAAATAGAAAACCGTCTGGTCATAATCTGAAAACCAGACGGTTTTTATTTTTATTTTAGCCTTGTGAGCTACCCTTGGCACCTATACCTCATGGCCGGAATGTACATCGTTGCAGGAATCATGCATTTTGTCAAACCCAAAGCCTATATGCGAATCATGCCCAACTATCTGCCCAACCACAAACAGTTGGTCCATCTCAGTGGTGCTGTGGAAATTTTATTGGGAATCGGTCTATGCTTTCCGATGACAAAGGATTTATCCATCTATGGCATCATAGTGATGCTCGCCATTTTTCTTATGGTGCATTTTTATATGTTATCGGGTGAAAAGGCATCCGCTGGCATTCCAAAATGGATTCTGATTTTACGTATTCCGCTGCAATTTGGGTTGATGTATTGGGCCTATTGGTATCTTCAATTCTAGAGACTGTTTTGAAATATGTGATTGAAATTTATTATAGGCTTTTTTTGATGCAGAACGAGGCAAAATTTGGAGGCATAGCTGGGCTATGGCTGAAAATTTTAACGAAGTTGTGCGCAAAAAGGGACATAAGAAAACAATTGATATATTTAAAAACAGTCTCTAAGCCAATCGTTTGTCTAAATAGCCTTTCAGTAGTGTGATTTGAATGAAGAGCATAAATCCAAAAGCGACTATTCCATATAACATCGTATTTGAAACCGGGATACTAAACTCAGGAAATGAGATTTTATTTGTCCAGTCCATCGCAACTGGCATGTCCAACCATCCTGACGAAGTCAGATCTGCCTTGGTAGAGAAGAAAGCAATAATGAAGACCAAGAGTACGAATAAGCCAACCAATATCGATTTTGAAATGATGGGCCTATATTCAATGTTCAATACCCTTTTTTCAGCCTTAATTTGATGCATCACCTTTTCGGTAAAATCTGGTGATGGGCTCTCTAAGTTTATATCTTTAAATGCCGTATCGAACAGTTTTTCAAGTGAGTCTTCTGTATTCTTATCCATAATTTCTCAATATTTCAGGTTCGATATGATTAACCAAAACCGTTGCGAATTTTTTTCTTGCCCTATGCAGTCTTACTTTGATAGTGTTGGCCGATAAGTCAATGATTTTTTCCAGCTCCTTTAGATTTTTATCTTCAAAATAGAACAAAGTCAACAAGCCTGCATCCTCTTCTGGTAGGTATCTTAAACAAGATTTAATGATTTCTTCGCGTTCTTTCAAAAGCATACCATCCAATGCATTGTGCAAGGTAGCTATTTGATGTTGTTGAACTTCTACCAATTCTTGCTCTAAAAATCTTTTCTTGCTCTTTTTCAGTCTATCCAAGCAAGTGTTATAGGTTATTCTATAAATCCATGTTGAAAATTTTGAATCCCCCTTGAACTTCTTCAATGATTTATACACTTTCACGAAGGTGTCTTGGCTCACTTCTTCGGCTTCCTCTTGATTTTTGAGCATCCTAAGTGCCAATGAAAACACCAGATTTTTGTGTGCATCAACCACTTTGGTGAATGCATGGGTGTCTCCGTTAACAATTTGACTGATCAGCTTTGCTTCGTCGTTGGTTGTCATTTATAGGTTTGACGGTAAAAAGTGTTTTTTGGTTACACAATTCCCCGAAATGTAACCTAGCTTCTAAAAATGTCGTCATATCTAGAAAACAAGATAATAATCAAATAAAACGAACAATTATGGGATCTGAAGTTATTATTGTACCGATTATGTTTGGCGTACTTTTCGCAATTGCTTACCTCTACTTTTCAACACGCAATAAAGAAAGGTTGGCATTGATCGAAAAAGGAGCAGATGCCAGCATTTTTGTGAAGGGAAGAAGAACCGCAGCACCAATCTGGAAAATACTTCTTCTAAATCTTGCTTTGCTATTGATCGGTATTGGGGTGGGCATATTCATCGCTTCATTTTTGGAGAATTTGGGCGTAGATGATGAAGTCGCTTACCCAGGCACTATTTTCTTACTTGCAGGTGTTGGCCTGTTCACTGGTTTTACGATGACCAAAAAGCTGGATAAAGAAGAATAGACCCAATACTGCAATATATTGACCAAATAAACTGCTGTTTTCAACAGCGGTTTATTTATTTTTAAGGCATGAAGGTCATTTCTACCAACATTGGCAAGCCCACCACTGTGCCTTGGCGTGGAAGGGAGATACAGACGGGTATTTTCAAATATCCCGTTAAGAAATCCATTTTTTTACAAAAAGAAGATGTGAAACACGATGCCGTCATCGACAGAAAACACCATGGCGGCGAATTCAAAGCATGCTATCTTTTTGGCGCGGATTATTATGGGTATTGGAAAGAAAAATACCCCAAACTGGACTGGAATTGGGGCATGTTCGGTGAAAATCTGACCGTTGAGGGTCTTGATGAGAATCAATTGTGCGTTGGAGACATCTTTAAAGTCGGTACGGCCAACGTACAGGTAACCGAACCCCGACAGCCCTGTTACAAATTGGGCATTCGCTTCGGCACCCAAAAAATACTCAAAGAGTTCATTGATTTTGGCCATTCGGGCACTTATGTGCGCATTCTAGAGGAAGGCCATGTAAAAGAGGGGGATAAACTGAAGCTACATGAAAAATCAGTATCCCCATTGACAGTACAGCAATACAACGAGTTGGTCAACAGCAGAAAAAAAGATGCATCAATACTTAGATTGGCGTTAGAAAATGACAGCATCAGAAAAGAAAAACGGGAACAACTGAAAAAATTATTGCATTAAAAAACCCCGATCCCGATAGCTATCAGGACCGGGGCCACCTATCAAATTAACTAAACTTACTTTACTTCCACTTTTTCGGTGAACTTTTTGTTGTCATCGATGACCACCACAGTGTAATAGTCTTTGTAGGCTTTTTCGAAATTGAACGCCTTTTCAATGATCAAACTGTTCTCAAAGGTTTCTTTGTACACGATGCGACCATTACTGTCATACACTTTTACAGTGACCTTTTCTTGGTCAAGGTTCAACAAGTTCATGTAAAGCTTGTCTCCTTTTTTCATGAAGGTAGGATCTACATCAACATCGATGATGTTTTTGACCACTTCATCTGAATTGTTTCCTTTCTTGTCGGCCGGTCCGTTTGCAAAACTTGCTAGTGAAACTGATAATATGGCCATTACTGTTGAAATCTTCATTGCTTTTTTCATAACTTTTTGTTTTATGTGATTAAAAAATTACACTGCAAACATACCTCGCATTGTTCTGTACTACTACCACAGAATTTTCCGGTTTCTGTGCTTTATTAACCAAATATGCATGTTAGAAAATCGTTAATGGTAATTCAGCATATTTTTTGGTTAATTTTGCATAGATGTAAGAATTTTCACTGGTGTAATTTTACGTAAGAATTGCGACTGAATGAGCATGAATACAAAACCTGCATTTGAAGCCATAGAACCGACCTTTGGGCACTCGTATTCGTATCAAAAATTTGATGAGAATCGTGAGAACACCAATTTGGGATGGCATTTTCATCCTGAAATAGAATTGGTCTATGTGAACGGTGGTTCTGGCAAGAGACAGATCGGCAGCCATGTTTCGTATTTCAGAAATGGGGACTTAATCCTCATTGGCTCCAACCTGCCACACTGTGGATTTACCGATAAACTCACCGGCAATAAAAGTGAGACGGTAATCCAAATGAAGACGGATTTTCTGGGGAATGACTTTTTCAACATCCCCGAAATGAAAAAAATCCAAGATTTGTTTGAAGTGGCCAAAAGCGGTATCGCCTTTCATGGCAAGACCAAGAAAAAAGTAGGCGAAAAAATGGAAGTCTTGGAATACCAGAGTGATTTTCAACGATTGCTCTCCATTCTGAACATTTTGAACGAGTTGGGCGGCTCAGAAGAGTTCACCGTGCTGAATGCCGAGGGCTTTTCAATGAAGACCGAAGTGAAAGACAATGACCGCATCAATGTTATTTTCAATCACGTCAAAACACATTTTAAAGAGGAAATCGGTTTGGATGAGATGGCCGACCTGGCCAGCATGACGGTACCTTCTTTTTGTAGGTACTTCAAAAAAATTACCAATAAGACCTTCACACAATTTGTGAATGAATATCGTTTGGTGCATGCTTCCAAACTGTTGGCTGAACAAAAAATGAGCATTACCGAGGTCTGTTTTGCAAGTGGATTCAACAACTTTTCGCACTTCAACAAATCGTTCAAGGCCTTTACGGGGCAAAATCCCTCAGAATACCGCAACCAATTGAAAACGGTGTTGCAATCTTGATGCTGTTTCCAGAAAAAACAACACTACAATTGCCGGATGCGGATATTGGTTACTATCCCAATTTCATCCCCAAAGAAAAAGCGGATTTTTATTTTGGGGAATTCCGCAGGAACATTCCTTGGCAGCAGGATGATATCACCGTTTTTGGAAAGACCTACGCCCAACCGCGATTGACGGCTTTATTCGGAAACAACGGGAAGCCCTACTCCTACTCTAACATCACCATGCGGCCTCATGAATTTACCCCAGCGCTGTTGGAAATCAAATCGAACATTGAAAATATCTGCGACGCCAACTTCACCACTTGCCTATTGAACCTGTACCGTGACGGAAGGGACAGTAACGGTTGGCATGCCGATGACGAAAAAGAACTTGGGCAAAATCCGGTAATCGCTTCCGTTTCTTTGGGGCACGAACGTTTTTTTCACCTTCGGTATAAAAGAAACAAAGGCCTAAAGCAAAAATTGTTGTTGCAGCATGGCAGCCTTTTGTTGATGCAGGGGACGACCCAACACTACTGGCAACACCAAATACCAAAAACCGAAAAACCCGTTGGGCCTCGAATCAATTTGACATTTCGGGTAATCAATTAAGTTCAAACACAAGTGTCAAATTCAAAATCAAAATAGTTCCCTTGATTACTCCATCAACCGGCATCAAGCATCCGACACCGAGCACAAACCCGTTATTCTTAAATCTATTCCCTAATTTTATGCTGACATGGAACAAAACTTCACCGAACGCGAGCTCGACAGAATCGTCGAGATGGCCTGGGAAGACCGTACCCCTTTTGAGGCCATTACCTTTCAATTTGGCATTTCAGAACAAGAGACCATCGAAATCATGCGGCGAGAGATGAAACCTGGTAGCTTCAGAATGTGGCGCGAACGGGTTCAGGGTAGAAAGACCAAACATGCCAAACTACGTTCTGAGGATGTGGACACTTTTAAAAGTTCACGCCAAAAACATATTTCGGGGAATAAGATTTCAAAACGTTGATTTAGTCAAAAAGGTCGTTCAACACCTTTGCCAATCGCAATCCCCCAACATGCAGCTGTTGCAGCAGCATCGGATTGTAATTATAGCTGTATTGATAGCCCAGTTTTTCACCGACTTCGACCGATGCGTAGAGTTCTGTGGCCAAATCTTGTGATTCTTCGACCCATTTATAAACAGTACCTTCTTGAATATGCTTGATTTCCTTTTTCGAGAGTTTGGGCATCGTTTCGGCAAGCTCTGAGTACGACATTCCATAGGAATCAATCAAATTCTTGTCCCACAATCGGTGCAGGTTCGTGCCTTCGTCGAACCAGCGCACCTGAAGGTCGTTGCCGCCCCTATCTTCCAGTCGGCCTACGTGCATGGGCTGGTGTAGGTCGCCAACCAAGTGTACCAGCATTTTTAGGTAAAAAACCTTGTCGGCACGGGGGCTGTTTTCGTTCTGAATGATCTCAACACATTTTTGGATGCCTATCACCACGTCGCCTTGGGGGCTGGGTTCCACATCAGTGTATTTTTTGTCGGAAGGATAGTTCACATAATGCCACGGACTGAACTCGGCAAAGCTTCTGTCAGCTTTGATTTCGTCGGCAAAATTGGCCACAAAGGCCAGATTATGGCCATCCAAAAGTTCAGCAATGGCCTTTTCAGCTTTTCGGGTCAAATGCTTTTGGGCAATGGCGCCAATGGCACGGTGCCCCGTTTTTGACCAGACCACTTCATTGGCAACCACTATTTGGCCACATAACAAGAACAAACATATCCATTTTACCATGCCATGGGATTTGGCGTAAAAATAAGGCCATTGCCGTTACCAAAATGTTAAGCCTTGAGCTATTTTTGGCCAATAATTGCAATCTTGCACCGTGGCAAAAAAGAAGGCAACCCCAAAGAAAAAAATCGTTAACCGTTATAAAATCGCGGCTTTGGCACTACTGGTGCCCATGGCAGCTGTGCTGATTTTTATAGGCTTGGTGTATAGTGGGATTTGGGGTAAACTACCCAATACTGAAGAACTATCCGATATTCAACATCAGAGGGCTTCTGAAGTATATTCTGCAGATAGCGTGTTGATTGGAAAATACTTTCTGAACGACCGCCAACCCATTGCGTATGAACAATTTCCGCAACATTTGCTCGATGCCCTTTTGGCTATTGAAGATGAGCGCTTTTACGACCACAACGGCACAGATGTAAAGAGTCTTGTTCGGGTCGGATTTAAAAGTTTGCTTTTGGGTGATGCTTCCTCAGGCGGCGGAAGTACATTGACCCAACAGCTTGCCAAAAACCTGTATCCCAGAAAAGACCGAAAATCGTCGAACATCGCGGTGAACAAGGTGCAAGAGATGATTATTGCCCGTCGGCTAGAAAGAATCTATTCTAAAAAAGACATTTTGCACCTTTACCTCAACACAGTTTCGTTCGGTGACAATACCTTCGGAATTGAATCCGCCTCACGAAAATTCTTCAACAAGCCCACGGAAGCCCTGAAGATTGAAGAAGCTGCGGTGCTTGTTGGCATGCTCAAAGCCACTTATGGATACAATCCCCGTGTTTTTCCAGAAAACAGTCTAAAGCGACGAAATTTGGTACTGGCCAATATGGTTCGGAATGATTTTGTTGCTGAGGAAGAAAAAGACAGTCTACAGCAGCTTCCCTTAAAGTTGGATTATCGTGATTACGATTACAGCCATGGCCTTGCCCCCTATTTTCGGGAAGCCGTCAGAAAACAACTGCTCGATTGGGCAAAAGATTCTGGGGTGAACATCTATACTGCCGGACTTAAAATCTACACTACCCTTGATTACCGTATGCAGCAATTGGCTGAAGAGGCGATGTTGCAGCACATGGCCAAACTGCAGGCTGATTTCGAAAAAGGCTATGGCAAAAACGCCCCTTGGCGCAGCGACAGCCCCACGGTTAGAAAAGCCGCCAAACAGTTGCACGACTACCAAAAACTAAAAGAGGCGGGATTATCGGAAAAACAGATTTGGGACAGTCTGGGCACCCAAAAACTGATGAAACTACCCTTTTATGATGGAGAGCAAGAGGTTCAGGCCAGCGTATTGGACAGTCTTAATCATTTTATGAAGTTTTTGAATGTGGGCTCTTTGGGCATCGACCCACACTCTGGAGCCGTCAAAAGTTGGATCGGCGGCATCAACTTTGATTACTTCAAATACGACCATATCTCACAAAGCGAGCGACAAGTGGGCTCTACCTTCAAACCCATTGTATATACCGCTGCGCTCGAAAGCGGCATTGAACCCTGTGATTATTTCTCCACACGTGAGGTGGAATATGAAAACCTTAAAGGCTGGTCGCCTGGCAATGCTGGTGATGAAGATGATGAAGCCTACATGAACTACTCAATGGAAAAGGCATTGAGCGAATCGATCAATACCGTTACCGTCAAGATTTTGGAAAAAACTGGAATGGAGCAAGTTTTGGAACAGGCCCAAAAGATGGGCATCGAGAAAACATTGCCTAACGAGCCCTCCATAGCTTTGGGTACAGGTGAAATCAAGATTACTGAAATGGCGGGTGCCTACGCGAGCTTTGTGAACCAAGGCAGGCCTGTCAAGCCCTATTTGGTGCAAATGGTCACGAGTGAAACCGATTCAGTTTTATATGAACATAAAGACAAAAAAGAAGTTCCGCCAGCGATGGGCGAAGATACCCGAATGTTGATACTCGAAATGATGAAAGCCACCATCAACTCAGGAACAGCGGCCAGGATTCGTTCCACATACGGACTCAAAAACGATATGGCGGGCAAAACGGGCACCACACAAAAAAACAAAGATGCTTGGTTCGCAGCCATTACACCCAACTATGTCAATGTGACCTGGGTGGGCCACGATAATCACGAAATTGGTTTTACCTCAACGGCATTGGGCCAAGGTGCCAATGCCGCACTGCCGGTTTTTGCGAAACTGTACCAAAAAATGAACCGTGAAAAGCAGTTTGATGACATCACCAAGGCCAGGTTTACACCTATACCAGAATCCATTATGGAAAGATTGGACTGCGAACCCACAAAACGTGATGGCTTTTTTAAACGCCTGTTTACCAATCCCAATAAAAAGAAAAAACGGAAATTTCGTGGGGGATGACAGGAATTGAAAATTATTTGATATATTTATGATATCATTTTAATATCAATTTAAATTTTGCTGCCATGTCCGAAGAAAAAACCATAAGTCCCATCAATGGGTATTTCATGCTCTTTATTTTTATCATCCTATTTTTTGGCGGTATCGCCATGGTTTTGAACACAGGCTCCCCATGGTACGGTATTGCCGTTTTTCTGGGTTTTGTTCTTGCGTTTGGCCTGGTGCTAGTCAATCCGAACAGTTCTCGTGTATTGCTGCTGTTCGGTAAGTACGTGGGCACCATCAAAAAAAATGGCTTGTTTTGGGTGAATCCGTTGTACTCAAAAAAGAAAATTTCGCTACGGGCGAGTAATTTTGATAGCGAACGATTGAAAGTGAATGACAAACTGGGCAACCCGGTGATGATCAGCACCATTTTGGTCTGGCGGGTCACAGATACCTACAAGGCTGCTTTTGATGTGGATGATTATAAAAATTTCGTTCGTGTACAAACGGATGCTGCAGTCAGAAAACTGGCCAGCATGTACCCTTATGATAATTTTGCTGATGAAGATTTGGAAGAGGACATAACCCTGCGTTCCAGTGTGAATGAAGTAAGTGATAATTTGGAGAAAGAAGTACAGGAACGTTTGGCCATGGCGGGCATTGAGGTGCTGGAAGCCCGAATCGGCTACCTTGCCTATGCCAACGAGATTGCCAGTGCCATGCTCAAGAGACAGCAAGCGACTGCCATTGTAGCGGCCCGGCACAAAATTGTGGAGGGTGCCGTAAGCATGGTCGAAATGGCCTTGGCCGAACTCAATGAAAAAGATATTGTGGATTTGGATGAAGAGCGCAAGGCTGCCATGGTAAGCAACCTCATGGTCGTGCTCTGCTCCGATAAAGATGCCGCGCCCATCGTCAATACCGGAACCTTGAACCATTGATATGAAAGAGTATAAAGTAGTCAGTTGGAAAATGGGCCTTAGCCAGAACAGCCAACGGTTGGAAGACACCTTAAACAAATACGCAAAACCAAGGTTGGATGCTAAAAGAAGTAGCTGAAAATCCGGCCCGAATCATTTTTGAAAGGGATAAAAACCGATAACATTCTTAATGGCTAAAAAGAAAGCTTTTGCACTCAGGGTCAATGAAGACATGCTAAAGGCCATTGAAAAATGGGCTGCCGATGAGTTTCGCAGTACCAATGGCCAAATAGAATGGATGCTCATGAAAAGTTTGAAAGATGCCAAACGCGCACCTAATAAGAAGAAGGATGGCAATGAAACATGATTTGGGATTTTTTTAACGAACGAACGAGGTATCTTTAAGGCGACTAATCCAAACATGCCAATGAAAAGAAATTACGCTGTATTTCTTCTTCCCTTACTTTTTTCCATTTTTTGTTCAAATGCCCAAACACAACAGAAATCCTTTGTTGTCAAGTACATTGATGAACCTATCACTCTAGATGGAACACTAGATGAAAGTGTTTGGCAAAGGGCAGAAAGCGCCAGCGAATTTCATCAATACTTTCCTACTGATTCCGTTCTTGCTAAGCAACAGAGCGATATTAAAATGCTTTACGATGAAACCACTTTATATGTGGGAATTACCGTTTATGCCGCCGGAAATGACTTTGTCGTTCCTTCCCTTCAACGTGATTTTAGGGCCGGTGGCAGTGATAATATCACCCTAATGTTTGATACCTTCAATGACGGAACAAACGCCTTCTTATTTGGTACAAATCCCTATGGGGTGAGGCGTGAAGCATTGGTTTCCAATGGCGGAACGACCCTCAGTGGTTTTACCACTTCATGGGATGTAAAGTGGCGCGGCGAAACCAAAATGTATGACAAATATTATGTATCGGAGTGGGCAATTCCCCTCACTTCCTTTAAATTCAAACAAGGGGAGACCAAATGGCGGTTCAACAGCTACCGATTTGATGTACAATCCAATGAAAGCAGTACCTGGATGCAAATACCCCAAAACCAATTTATCTTCAATCTGGCCTTCATGGGCGACATGGTCTTTGAAAAACCCTTGGGGAAATCACGAACCCCTTTTACACTTGTGCCTTATGTCAATGGTATTTCGCTCCGCGATTTTGAAAACAATACTTCTGAAAATACGGTAAAAGTTGGAGGGGATGCCAAAGTTGCCATTGGTAACGGAATGAATCTGGACATTACGGTCAATCCAGATTTTTCCAATGTTGAAGTCGACAATCTTATCATCAATACGACACGATTTGCAATCGCATTACCAGAACGAAGACAGTTTTTCATTGACAACGTGGATCTATTTGGCACCTTTGGCAATGAACGTGATGCCAATCCGTTCTTTTCCAGAAGAATCGGAATTGCCGAAAACGCCGATGGTGAAACGATTGAAAATCCAATAATAGCGGGCTTTCGCTTGAGTGGAAAGCTCAATGAAGATTGGCGTTTGGGAGTGTTGAACATACAGACTGAAGCAGATGAGGAAAATGAAATACCCAGCAACAACAATACGGTCGTCGCCCTCCAAAAAAAGATGTTCTCAAGATCGAACCTCAGTTTTCTGTTCATCAATAGGCAAACCTTTGGTGATTATGAGTTTCTTGACCCAACAGACCGATACAACCGCGTGGTTGGAATGGATTATAACTTGGCCTCTGCTGACAATACTTGGGTAGGCAAGTTTTTTTACCACAAGTCCTTTGCCTCGCAAATTGGGAATGCTGACGATGCGGCAGGGGCAAACTTAGAATACCTGACCAAAAATCTCAACCTCGGGTTCAGAAGCAGCTATGTCGGTAACGATTATCGCTCGGACCTGGGCTTTATCCGAAGAAAAGATATCATTGCCTTAAGACCTTATGCAGAATACAATTTCTGGCCTGAAAAGAGCAAGTTGATTCGGCACGGCTTTCGTTTTAGCCCTAATGCCATTTTTAGACCCACTTTGGACTATCAAAACACCGACTACACCATTTTCTATTCTTGGGATGCACAATTTCAAGGACAGGAAGAAATAGGTGTTCGGGTGTTTGATAGATATACCTTTTTGGTCGACCCCTTTGACCCAACAAGTACCGATGGAGCCATTGAGTTGCCTGGAAATCTTGGGTATCATTACCTATCTGGGGAGATTGGGTTTGAATCCGATAGGAGAAAAGTATTCTCATACGCCATGGAGGTGGGTTATGGGGAATTCTACAACGGAACCCGAAGTACTTTTGAGGGTGATGCCGCCCTACGTCTACAGCCAAAGGTTTTGCTTTCCTTGAATCTAAGATATAACGGGATTGATTTACCTGAGCCCTTCCCCAGCGCAGATATATGGCTGGTAAGCCCAAGGGTAGAAATCACCTTCAACAAATCCGTTTTTTGGACCACCTTGGTTCAGTACGGCAACCAAAGTGATAATTTGGGCATCAACTCTAGGCTGCAATGGCGCTTTGCACCACTTTCGGATCTGTTCATTGTTTACAACGACAATTATTTCGTTAACAATTTTATGCCCCGAAATCGGTCCATTAACTTAAAACTGACCTACTGGTTGAACATTTAGCTATTTTTATGTGGTGTTGGAATAAGATTAACTTCTTTGCATTTTTTTAACACCACAACGTTTTAAATTAGCGACCGCTAACTTAAAACCAAACCATGGCCAAGTTTTACGTTGCCATACCCTTATTGTTCCTTTTTTTCTTTGCCCATTCACAAAATAGTTCAAAGTCTTTTACGGTCAAGTACATCAATGAGACTATTATACCCGATGGAATACTCGATGAATCCATTTGGGATACAGCAGACAGTGCAAAAAACTATCATCAATATTTTCCATCGGATTCGGTCATGGCCATAAAACCGACCGAAATCAAGATGCTTTACAATGACAAGACCCTTTTTATTGGCATCAGGGCAGAAGCGGATGGCCCCAATTACAATACACGTTCCTTACAACGTGACTTTCGGGGGCCTGGAATTGACCAGATTACTCTCGTATTTGATACGTTCAATGACGGCAATACCGCTTTTTTGTTCGGTATCAACCCTTTTGGGGTACGCCGTGAAGGGCTTATTGCCAATGGCGGTCTTGATGGGCGTGATTTTACCACTTCGTGGGATGTAAAATGGCGTGGCGATGCAAAAATATACGATGATTATTTTACCGCCGAAATGGCCATCCCTCTCACTTCCTTAAAATTCAAGGAAGGTGAGGTCAAGTTTCGGTTCAATAGCTATCGATTAGACATGCAGACCAATGAGCGAACCACTTGGGTAGCCATTCCCCAGAACCAGCCCATTTTTAGTTTGGCCTTTATGGGCGATATGGTTTTTGAAAAGGGATTGGGAAAATCGAGAACTCCCTTGGCCCTTATTCCCTATATCAACGGAATTGCCGCCCGTGATTATGAATCGGACCAAGACCTCAGCAATTTCAAAGTGGGAGCCGATGCCAAGGTTTCCGTTGGCAATAGTTTGAATTTGGATTTGACCGTTAATCCAGATTTCTCCACGGTAGAGGTGGATAATTTTATTACCAACCTTACCCGATTTGAGGTGGCGCTTCCAGAACGACGCCAATTTTTTGTCGACAATAATGACCTATTTGGAAACTTCGGCGGGGGGCGTGATGCTAATCCGTTTTTCTCAAGAAGAATAGGCATTGCAAGGGATACCGCAGACAATACCATTGAAAACCGCATCATTGGGGGGCTTCGGCTCAGCGGGAAGTTAAATCGTAATCTCCGCTTGGGCTTCCTCAATATTCAGACGGAGGAGGATGCCGCCAACGAAATCCCCTCTAACAATAACATGATGCTCGCTTTGCAGCAAAAAATGTTCTCACGTTCCAATTTAGGGTTTTTCTTTATCAATCGGCAGGCCATTGGCGCATCCGATTTTCTACCTGAAGATGAAGAATACAACCGTGTTGTGGGACTCGATTATATTTTGGCCTCAGCGGATAACAGCTGGACGGGGAAGTTCTACGCCCATAAATCATTCCAACCAAACGATTCAGAAGGCAATTACTCTCTTGGATTCAACCTTGGCAAAAACACCCGGAACTTTTCGGCCATTGTTGACGTCGTGTCAATTGATGAGGAATTCAATTCTGATTTAGGGTTTATCAGAAGAAAGGATATTTTCAAAGTCGCGAATATTCTTGAAGGAAGGTATTGGCCGAAAAAAGGGAAAGTCAATCGCTATCAACTGCAACTGTTCAATGTGGTCACTTGGCGTCAAAATCTCGATTTTCTCTATTCCGATTACGACTTCAACTTGGAAGGAACCGCAGAATTCAAAACCTTGGAAAGCCTTCAAGCCCGTTTTCAAAAACGTTTTGTTTTCTTGACCGATGAGTTTGAACCCACTGGAAAAGATGGGGCAGTTCCCCTTCCTGCCAATACAGGGTATCATTTCAATGGAGTGGAGCTGGAGTTCCAGTCCGATCAACGCAAACTCTTTTCCTTTGGCATTCAACCCAGCTATGGCGAATTCTTTAACGGAGAACGCTGGTCGGTTGAAGGTCAGATGAACATGCGATTTCAACCTAAAGTAGAATTAGGCCTAAATGTGCAGTATGATCATATAGAGCTTCCAGAGCCCTTTTCAACCACGGATATTTGGCTGGTAAGCCCAAGGGCCACCATTACCTTCAGTAAGTCGGTCTTTTGGTCAACTTTGGTACAATACAGCAATCAAAGGGACAATTTAGGCGTCAATTCCAGATTGCAATGGCGTTTTGCCCCCTTGTCCGATTTGTTTTTGGTGTACAATGACAATTATTTTGTCAATACCTTCATGCCCCGTAGCCGATCTATCAATTTAAAGTTGACGTATTGGTTGAATATTTGAAAAAATTCAAAATTCCAGTAGCCATCGGAACCAAATTTCAAAAACAAAAAGTTTCTTAATTTGAGACAGTAAACCATTACAAACCTTGAACTCTGAACTCTGAACTCTGAACTCTGAACTCTGAACTCTGAACTCATAAAAAATGAACCAACTTCCACTGACCGATGATACGGTCATCTTTGGCCTACTCGCCCTTTGCTTAGGTTTCGTTTTCTACACTTCTTCCCTAAAAACCGGGTTTTGGAAAAAATTCTATTCCATAGTCCCCACGGTATTGATGTGCTATTTATTGCCATCGGTATTTACCAGTACGGGTTTGGTAGATGAAGAAAGTTCTAATTTGTATTACGTAGCAAGTCGTTATCTTCTGCCAGCGGCTTTGATTCTAATGACCTTGAGTATTGATTTGAAGGCCATTGCGAATTTGGGTTCAAAAGCATTGATCATGTTTTTAACCGGTACGGCAGGTATCATTATTGGTGGTCCCATTGCTATTTTGATTGTATCCATTTTCTCACCCGATACAGTAGGCGGAGCAGATTTTGATGCCGTATGGCGCGGATTGGCAACTATTGCAGGCAGTTGGATCGGTGGGGGTGCCAACCAAGCGGCGATGTTGGAAGTCTTTAAATACAATCCTGAGAATTTTGGAAATATGGTCTTGGTCGATGTGGTGATGGCCAATGTTTGGATGGCCGTACTTTTATTGGGAATTGGGCGGAGCAACAAAATCGATACTTGGTTGAAGGCTGACAATTCGTCCATTGAAGCCTTGAAACAAAAAGTGACGGAATATACAGAGCGAATCTCAAGAATTACCACCTTAAAAGATTTGATTATGCTCCTGTTCTTTGCCTTTTTGGGGGTCAGCATCGCCCATTTTTTCGGATACCACTTCTCTGAATTTCTAAAGGATAATTTCGAAGTAATACGGAACAAAGAAAAAGCCTTGTCATCTTTAGGCTCAAAATTCCTGTGGATGGTAGTCGTTGCAACGCTTGTTGGCGTCGGGCTTTCTTTTACCAAAGCTAAAAATTATGAAGGTGCGGGTGCCAGTAAGATTGGTGGCATGTTCATTTATATTTTGGTGGCGACCATCGGAATGAAAATGGATTTAAGCAAGATTTTTGACAATCCTGGATTATTGGCGGTCGGATTCATTTGGATCGCCATCCACGCTGGATTGTTGATTTTAGTGGCTAAAATCATAAAAGCCCCCTACTTTTTCTTGGCCGTGGGCAGTCAGGCCAATGTTGGTGGTGCCGCTTCGGCACCTGTGGTAGCGGCAGAATTTCACCCCTCATTGACTTCCGTGGGCATCTTGTTGGCTGTTTTTGGATATGTGGTGGGCACTGCAGGAGCCTACATCTGTGCTTTGTTGATGGAGGTGGCCTCCACCATTCAATAACCCAAAAGCTTGAAATAAACAGAAATCTATACCGTTCATATAACTGAACCAACCCAAGTTCGATGAAAACAAAATCCTTTTTTGCTGTTCTCTCCCTTGTTTTATGTTCTGTCTCTTGCATTGATTTCAGCAACAACGTCAAAAAAGACAAGCTTACAGATGATGACTTTATTGCCGTGGTCACCAATGAAGAATATGAGGTAAAACTGCCAAAATACATGAAAGAGGCCACGGGCCTGAATGATGAGGCCTCGCTTCAGTACCAAAATGTTTTTAAAGAGACCTATTTTGTGGTCATCGACGAATACACCGATGATTTTGTTTCTGTTTTCAAAGACCTCGGTGAATACGATGAGTCAATTTCCGTAGTAAAAAACTATAAAAACATTCAGCTTCAATACTTTCAAGAAAGTTTAACAGCGTATGATTTTTTGGAAGAAAAATCGCTTGAAATCAATGGTCTAGATTCAGAAATGACGTATTTCGATGGCAAAATTGAGGGGGTTATTTATCCCATCAATTATTGTTTGGCCTTTATTGAGGGTGATGAAAAAGTCTACATGCTCATGGCATGGACATTGAAAGACAGAAAAGATAAGTACCGAGAAACTTTCGACAAAATCGTAAAATCCTTCAGGTTAGTCGATAATCAAACTGCTTCCAAATAAAATTGAAGTTATTTTTCTCAGCGTTTTGTAGTTGACTTGCACTTTTATGATATTTGCTGGTTTCAACACAAAACCATGATTAGAGTTATCTACCTGTGCTTCTTTTTGTTTTTAATAGTTTCTTGTAAGAAATCATCTGAAAATCTCATGGTGGTTTCGGGCAATGTCGAAGGGCTCAAAAAAGGGACACTGTTCTTTCAAAAAGTGCGAGATTCTGCGTTGTTCAATATCGATTCGCTCGAAATCAAGGGTGACGGCAACTTCGCTTTCGAATACGAAATTGAAAGTCCTGAAATCTTCTATCTGTATCTACAAAAAGCAGACAACAACGATATCAATGACCGAATTACTTTTTTTGGTGAACCAGGGGAAGTCGCAGTAAATACATCATGGAATCGATTTGATGGTGATGCAGAAATCATGGGGTCAGCACTACATCAACAATTTGAAAATTGTAAAGACATGCTATCAAAATTCAATACGAAAGAATTGGAGCTGGCCCAACTACAGTTGCTTCCCGAGGTACAAAAAGATTCTATCGCAGCTGACTCTATCGGGCGATTGAATGGGCTCAATTTTATCCGTAAATACAAATATGTGCTCAATTTTGCGCTGAGCAACCCTGATTCGTATGTTACACCGTATTTGGCGTTGACCGAAGTTGCAGATGCCAATCCGAAGTATTTGGATTCTATAAACAATTCATTATCTGAGAGGGTGGCGAATTCAAAATATGGCAAGGCACTTGACGACTATGTCAAAACATTGAAAAAGTAACCTTTAGTCAAGTTTGTTCACTTTTTCAATCAACTTGTTGGCC
Source organism: Allomuricauda sp. d1 (assembly GCF_039592695.1). NCBI lineage: Bacteria > Pseudomonadati > Bacteroidota > Flavobacteriia > Flavobacteriales > Flavobacteriaceae > Allomuricauda > Allomuricauda sp. d1. Next base: position 79,371 of record NZ_JBBUTK010000004.1, read on the forward strand.
TTTTCCTCCAATTCTTTTCGAATGGTCTTAAAATGTGCTTTTTTGTTTTCGATTTCTTTTTGATTGACCTTGTTCATCAAATCATCAAAAACATCGATTGCCTCGTCTATAATCACTGAACCTTCTTCAGAGCCCTTTTTGTTGGAAACCGCCTCAGAAATATAAACGGCCTCAATGATATCGCCCAGAACATAGTTGATATCCTTCTTTAAATCACGTATGCTTGACATAGTGGTATTTTTTTTCAAATGTAAGGTTAAATGGTCACCTGCAAAATTTTGCACCCATTGGTCAATATGCGCATGTTCTTACTTGATGCCGATAAGAGTATGGTTTCTCCTTTTTTGAACGATGCTGTGCCATTCTCGTTCGATACAGTTGACGCGCCTTCGACGCACATCAATACCGTGAAACTGTCCCTATCTGAAATATCAAGTTCAAAATCGTTTGTCAAGGGCAATACGTCGGTCTTAAAATAAAGGCAACTCACCATGTTGTTCACGGTATCTTCAACTTTTGTGTATGCGACCTTGAAATCATCTTTTTTCTCATAGTCTATCGCATCAAGGGCAAGTTCAGTATGAAGTTCACGTAGGTTTCCGTTTTTATCCTTTCGGTTAAAGTCAAAAACTCGGTAGGTTATGTCTGAGGTCTGCTGGATTTCCGCCAACAACACTCCAGCACCAATGGCGTGTATTTTTCCAGTATTGATAAAAAAGGTGTCCCCCTCTGCTACCTTTTCATAATTGAGAAGCTCAAGCAAGGTGTCGTTCTCTAAACTTTTCTGGTAGGTTGACCTATCGACGTTTTGGTTGAACCCAACAATCAACTCTGCTCCCGGGTCTGCATCCATGATGTACCACATCTCGGTTTTTCCAAAGGAATCGTGACGTTCTTTGGCCATTTTGTCATTGGGATGCAACTGAATGGACAAATCTTTTTTGGCATCAATGAATTTGATAAGTATGGGAAACTCCTTCCCGAAACGTTCATAAACGCTTTTGCCCAACAATTCAACCGGGTGCTTGTCAATCAATTTTTGTAAAGTCTTCCCCTTTAAAGAACCGTCAGAAACCACTGAAACATTGCCTTTCACCGCTGATAGTTCCCAACTTTCACCAGTGGTATCAGTTTTGCTGGGCTTATCAAAAAGTTCTTTGAGTTTTTCACCGCCCCACAATCGGTCTTTCATGATGGGGTCGAATTTCAATGGATACAGCTTCATAGTGGTATTTAACCTGAATACGTTACGAAGTTTCTAGGGGTCTCATAGAGTTTGATTTCCAAGTCTTTGGAGTCATCGATATGAGGTCTCAGCTTATTGAAAATGACAACCGCGATATTTTCTGCTGTCGGATTGAGGTTTTCAAATTCTGGCACATCAAGATTGAGATTTTTATGATCAAAGGCCTCTTCTATGTGTTTTTTAATGAGATCTTTTAGCTCTTTCATGTCCATCACAAACCCTGTTCTTTGATCAATTTCACCGGTCACACTGACAATCAAATCATAATTGTGCCCATGAAATTTCGGATTGTTGCACTTGCCGAAGACTTCCTGGTTTTTTTCAAAGTTCCAATCTGGGCGGTACAGCCTGTGGGCGGCATTGAAACTGGCTTTTCTACTGACCTTTACTTTCATGATGCCTTCGGATTTACCATCAAATGGTCATAAAATCGTTGAAAAATAATCTTGAACCAAGCCGTATACTTTTCAGGATGTTCGTCGATATCGCTTTTGATTTCTGAGGGAAGCATCCATTTCCAATCGGCCACTTCATCAGAATTGATATTTGGCTCATTGTTGTAGTACCCTATCATCACATGATCCAATTCATGTTCGGTCAGCCCATTATCGAAAGGTGCCTTATATATAAAACTGAACAGTTCTTTCAGTTCGGTCTCAAACCCCATTTCTTCCTTCAAACGCCTTTTGCCGGCTGCAATATTTGATTCCCCTTCCCGCTGGTGGCTACAGCAGGTGTTGGTCCATAACTTGGGGGAGTGATACTTATCCGCAGCCCGTTGTTGCAGCATGGTCTCGCCCTTGTCGTTCATCACAAAGACCGAAAAGGCCCTGTGCAAAGCAGCCTTTTCATGCGCTTCCAACTTTGGCATAAGCCCAATCTGATTGTCGTTCTCGTCTACAAGTATGACCCGTTCTTCATTCATACTGCAAAAATACGGATCTTTGACCCATCAATTCTTGCAAACAGAACAGAAAGTTTGTAATGAAAAGGGATTAGAAAAATCTTGGGGACTTCAGGTTGTCAAGCACCTTGATAAAGTCATAGCGTAGAATAATTTCGAATGACCCATCGTTGAACGAGGTCGCGCCCAAATCGGTGATTTCACGATCGTAGGCAAGCCCAATCAAGAATTCATCGGAAATCTGAAATCCTGCCATACCACTGAAAGCAGCATCCCACCGATAGGCAGCACCAAGAATGAACTTTTCGTTGAACATGAAGTTGGCAGAGACATCCAATTGCAGTGGTGCACCCTGTACCACTTTGGACAAGATTGCAGGTTTGAACTTCAAAAACGGATTGACATCCCAAACATAGCCCGTTATGAGATAAAAATTCATCTGTTCCTTGGCTGTTGATAATGAAGATTCTTCAAAGTGGGTCGTCTCCAAAATCCTTGGTACAGACAGCCCCGCATAAAAGTTTGGGGTATGGTAGTACACACCAGCACCAAAATTTGGCGAAAGCCTGTTATCAATATCTTGTTGCAAGGTCGGGTCAGGGCCTGTACCTGTATTTTGGTTCAACTCTGAAAAGCGTATATCGAGCAAATGTGCACTGGCCTTGAGACCAAAACTCAACCTGCCATCAATACCTGTGGGAATGGTATATGAGAAATCAGCATCAAAATAGGTCTCTGAAGTGGGGCCTATTTCATCGTTCACAAAAGAAATTCCAGCACCCACACCACGGTAGCCCAAAGGCGTATGCACGTTCAAGGTTTGTGTCACAGGGGCACCGTCCAATCCGACCCATTGCGCACGATAAAGCCCTGCGATGCTCATGTGACCGCGCGATCCGGCATAACCGGGGTTAACACTCACGGTATTGTACATATATTGTGTGTATTGGGCATCTTGTTGGCCATGCGAATCATGACAAAGACAGGCCAACAGTATGAACAGCGATATGAGAAATTTATATTTTGAAATTTGTTTTATGCCCATCTGCAATTATCTGTTGATATATATGTACCCGGATAGTTGTTTCATATCACCCTGTAAATCTTCATAATCTATAATATAGAAATACGTACCCACAGGCAACTTATTGTCTTGGTCAACCGTTACCCTACCCTCAGATGTTCCGTTGAACACATTCCCGGCCGTATTATAAGCTCTGGTAACAAAGACAAGAACACCCCACCTATTGTAGATTTTTACGGTGTTGTTGGGGTAATTTTCGATATTTCTGATGGTCAGAACATCATGTATGCCATCACCGTTGGGGGTAACCACATTGAACACTTCAATGTCGTCGTCATCCGTCATGCCTAAATCTGGATCTAGGTAATTTGGTATTCCATCATTGTCGGCATCATCATTGGCAAAATTGCCATCTAAATTTTCATCCTCATCCCTAGTCTCGATTCCATCATTGTCATCGTCAATATCACGATAATCAACATCATCTGCAGTATCCGTATTTGGTAAATCGTTGGCCGGATCATCAATTTCATCGTTGATATCGATATCAATCTGCATATCACCTTCATAGCCATCATCAAGACCGTCATTATCTTTATCAGAACCTGTATATACCACATCTGCCACACCATCTTGGTCAAAGTCATGGGCTTCGATGTTATCGGGCACACCATCGTCATCACTATCGGGATCAACATAATCTGGTATGCCATCTCCATCGGTATCCACTGGTATCAAACCGATATTTCCGCCATTTTCATAGGCATCATCCAAGCCATTGCCATTGAGGTCATCGTTGCTGGGAGGAATATAGCCTGATGTGGTCTGGGCTTCTACATTATCGGGAATGCCATCGTCATCACTATCAATATCCAAGTAATCGGGAATGCCATCCCCATCGGTATCCGTAGGATTTGTTGATGGGTCGTTATCGCCATCCAAATTCAAATCTTCAAAACTGTCAATGATACCATCATCGTCACTATCAATTTCAGACACCATGGGTGGATTTACAACAATGGTTACCGTTGCTGTACTGCAATTGCCCGAGTCATCACAAATGGTGTAGTCAAAGGTATCCGTACCCGTAAAACCGGCATCAGGGGTGTAGGTGACCGTATCATCAGAAGGGTCATTCGGGGTGCCGTTATCGTTAATGACGACGGTGCCGTTTGATGGGGATGTTGTGGTCAACGTGCCCAAATTAGGAAGGTCATTGTCGTTGCCCAAAATATCGATATCTATAGGAGTATCTTCTTCCGTAGCCACGGCATCATCAAATGCATCGACAATAGGAAGCACATCTACCGTTACTGTCGCCGTACTACAATCACCCGAAGAATTACATACCGTATAGGTAAACGTATCTGTACCATTAAAATCAGGGTCGGGAATATAGGTTACGATATCATCGGTAGGGTCATTGGCCGTGCCATTGTTATCAATAGTGACCGTACCATTTGGTGGATTGGATGTTGTCAACGTGCCCGTAGTCGGCAAATCTGAGTCATTGTCAAAAATGGGCACCACCACCGAATCATCTTCATTCACGGTCACAAAATCATCGACAAGTGTCGCAGCTTCTTCAAGACAGACCACAGTAAACTGAGGGAGTGCCTTGCTATTGCCCGCTTTGTTTATTGTAGCAATATATTCTGTCACCGTTTGGGTGGCCGTCACGATAGGCTGGGTTTGGTCACCGGGTAGTGATGGATTCCAACTCACTGTCGCCCCAGAAGGAACACTCGCAGAAATATCCAACGTCACCTCATTATCAGGCGCATTGCAATTGGTCAAGATAAAATATCCAGTAGCGTTAGAACCGCAGAGCGTACCGTCATAGGTGGCAAAATATACCCCAGGCTGGGTAGCCTCATAAAATGAGTTTGTACTCAACACAGTGCCTGTATCAGAAGCCTCGTACCATTGGTAATTTGTTCGGGTACCTTCGCTATCGGTAGTAGGAGCCTGCAACAAGAATTGTCCATGTAATGTGGAAACACTAATGAACAATGCAAGCAATAAAAGCTTGGATATGGTATTTGAGGTTCTTTCTTTCAAAGATTTGGTTTGTTTTGTTGTAATTACCTGACCACAAAAACTACATTGATCAATGAATTATAGTCTGCCGGTTGATCAAAAATTTCATACGAAAGCACCCCATTTGCATCAATTGACATGTTTTGAACAGCAGTGCCATTTCCGAACACATCCGGATCGGCATAAGTCACATAATAATAAAGTTCCGTTCTTCCATAAATTGGTATTCCCGGAGCTCCTGCACTGGCCACAAACGTATCGGTATATGGTGATGCGGTAGGTGCAAATTGATTGATATACTCTTGATACAGGTCAACACTCGATGTACCATTTGTCGATGCATCAATAGCTATGGATGGCGGATAAAAAATCCTACCCGAAGCCGATGTAATGGGCGTGATGGCTTGAACCACATCTTCAACTGTAGTCTCGTTTGCTGAATCGCCATCTGAATCGACAGCACTGACCAAGTTTACCTCTGAAGCATCTTGATCATCTGTAGCCCTTTGCCAGCCTGTACTGGTATAATAATAAATAGTGTCTTCATCTGTGTTGTAAAGACATCCACCTACTGCTGGACCCGTAATGGCATTCATCTCAGCTGTCGTGGCAGATGGAAGCCCCATCAGGGACCCTGAATCAATCTGTGCCGAGAGTGACACCGCAAACGCAATGAAGGCTGTTATCGCTAAAATTAGTTGTCTCATCTTTCCGATTATTTCTATTTCTTTAGTTTGGTATGGTTATTACTGTAAACATAAACTCTAAATCGATATCATCTTTTTGGGTGGTACCATTATCACTATCTCCGATATTCACACGGAAACCAGTAGTTGCCTGGTTGTAATACGTAATACCTGGATCATCATAATTCGCACTAGTGTTTCCTGGGCAATCACCACCACAATCCAATGTGGATAGTTGTATGATGTAATTGGCATTGGCCAATGCTGTGGTAAAAGTGACCTGATAGTCGCCTTCATTCACTCTAGTGACCGTTGCCCCAAAAATATTAGAGTTGGTGGCATCCACTCCAGGGGTTCCAACATATTCAATGGCTACTTTACCTGTTGAATAAATAGTAGGTACTGCCAATGCCGTAGCTATATCTTCAATCGCTTGTTGTACTGTTGTTTCATCATTACCATCACCATCAACATCAACCGCAGTATTTAAGTCCACTTCCGTGGCATCTTGGTCGTCTGCTGCAAATAGTCCATTATCAGTACCTATTGACAAATTATTATCTGTATCTGACGATATATTCACATCCAAGCCTACATCCTCCAACAAAGAATTTACTGGGGTACCCGTTAGGGTCACTGTACCATTCGGAGAGGTGATGTCGCCGTCGCCCGCCAAAGAGCTCACGTCAACCTCAAGGGCACCGGAGCCGTTCTGGATAAGGCCACTGCCAGCCACATCGGCATTGATGGTCGCCGCGTTCACCGCATCGGCAGCGATGTCGCTCGATTCGACCGCGCCAGCGGCTATCTTGTCCGTTGTTATCGCATCGTCCGCAACGTCCAAGGTCACGTCGTTGAAGGCCGCGTCCGTGCCGCCCGTGATGTCTATCGTACTGTCCGTCGAGGTGATGTCGCCGTCCCCCGCCAAAGAGCTCACGTCCACCTCAAGGGCACCGGAGCCGTTCTGGATAAGGCCACTGCCAGCCACGTCGGCGTTTATCGTCGCCGCGTTCACCGCGTCATCGGCTATCTCCAAGGTAACATCGTTGAAGGCCGCGTCCGTGCCGCCCGTCACCGTAAGGTCACTGGAGGTGATGTCGCCGTCGCCCGTAAGCGAGCTCACGTCAACCTCAAGGGCCCCCGAGCCGTTCTGGATAAGGCCACTGCCAGCCACATCGGCGTTTATCGTGGCGGCATTGACCGCGTCGGCAGCGATGTCGCTCGATTCCACCGCGCCTGCCGCTATCTTGTCCGTTGTTATCGCATCGTCCGCAACGTCCAACGTCACGTCGTTGAAGGCCGCATCGGTGCCCCCGGTGATGTCTATCGTACTGTCCGTCGAGGTGATGTCGCCGTCCCCCGCCAAAGAGCTCACGTCCACCTCAAGGGCACCGGAGCCGTTCTGGGTCAGGCCACTGCCAGCCACATCCGCGTTTATCGTCGCGGCATTGACCGCGTCGGCCGCGATGTCGCTCGATTCGACCGCGCCTGCCGCTATCTTGTCCGTTGTTATCGCATCGTCCGCAACGTCCAAGGTCACGTCG
>NZ_JBBUTK010000005.1:0-13214 GCF_039592695.1 Allomuricauda sp. d1
CGACTTCAACTTCGACGGCGACCCGGACCAGGCCTTCACGGGCACCGACACGGACAACGACGGGCTCGACGACGGCTACGAGGGGGCCGACGTTGACGACGGCTACGATGTCAATGATGAAATAGACGACCCCGCCAGCGACCTTCCGGACACCGATGGCACGGAGGACGTGAACTACCGCGACTTCGACGATGACGGCGACGGGATCGACACGCCCGACGAGGACGCCGACGGCGACGGGGACCCGACCGACGACGACACTGACGGCGATGGCACGCCCGATTATTTAGATGATACCGATGATACAGAAACAGTTGCTGTTGAAGTCAATCAATTGGTAACGCCCAATGGTGATGGTAAAAATGACTTTTTGTTTATCAGGGGGGTGGAAAATGCACGAAACAATACGCTTCAAATTTTCAATAGATGGGGCGTAGCAGTGTACGAGGGAAGAAATTATAACAATATAAACAACATATTTGATGGGAGGTCAAGAGGCAGGTCTACCCTTTCGGTAGACGATTACCTTCCTTCGGGAGTATATTTTTATATATTTGAGTACGATACCGATCAAGGAAGAATTACCGATAGCGATTATTTCTATATCAGTAGATAACCCATTAAAGCAATGATGATCAAAAAGAGTATTTTCTTTCCGATAATTTTGATTGGAATAACTTTTCAAAGTATTGTAGCACAGCAAGATGCCCAGTACACCCAGTATATGTTCAACACGATGAGTGTGAATCCAGCGTATGCTGGTTCTAGAGGCCAGCTTTCACTGGCAGGCTTATATCGAGCACAATGGGTAGGTCTGGATGGAGCTCCCGAAACCTTTACCTTGAATTTACATTCGCCAATACGTAATAGTAAGCTGGGATATGGTATATCGGTAGTGAATGACAATATTGGCGATGGCGTGGTACAGGAAACCTATATTGATGCTGTGGTGTCTTATACCCTTGATGTTGATTTGGATAAAAAATTGTCATTCGGATTGTCAGTCGGTGGTGATATCATCAGCCTTGATTTCAATGGCCTTAGAAACTTTGATGATGAAGTAGTCGAACAAGACAACATTGACAATCAATTCTCACCGAATTTCGGACTGGGGGTGTATTACCATACCGATAAGTTTTATGCAGGCCTATCAGTACCAAATATTTTAGAAACTGAGTTTTTTGATAACAGTGGGGGAGATGCCAATTCAATAAATTTTCTTTCCACTGAAAGAATGAATTTTTATTTGATTACGGGCTATGTTTTTGATTTGAATCCGAATTTGAAGTTCAAACCTGCATTGTTGACCAAGGCAGTGGGCGGTGCACCTCTACAAGTTGACCTTTCTGCAAGCTTTCTGTTTGCCGATAGATTCAGCTTTGGGGCTGCTTACCGTTGGGATGCTGCAGTCAGTGCATTGGCAGGTTTTCAAATTACGGAGCAGATTATGCTGGGCTTGGCCTATGATAGAGAAACAACTGAACTTGGAACCAGACAATTCAATGATGGGTCTTTTGAGGTTTTTTTGCGGCTTGAGCTTTTGAGTTCCTTTAGAAAAACAGTGTCACCCCGATTCTTTTAAAATACTATCGGATGTTGAAAAAAATACGAGTATCACTATTAGTATCATTGTTCCTAGTTATTGGCAACGCTTTTGCTCAAGACAATGATTCGGTGGCATCTAAAAATCCGGTCAGGCAAATAGATCGTGCCGATGAGCGCTATCAAAGCTATTCCTTTAGCCCAGCCATTGATATTTATAAGAAGGTATTGGACAAAGGATATGTATCCGCAGATTTGCTGAAACGATTGGGCAACTCCTACTACTTTAATGCCAAATACGAAGAAGCAGGAAAGGTCTACGAACGTTTGATTGAAGACTACGGCGACGAATCGGGAGCAGATTATCTATTCCGCTATGCACAAACTTTAAAGACACTTGGCGATTATGATAAGGCCAATGCCATGATGGAAAAGTTCAAGCAATTGGCTGCACAAGATGGCCGTGTTATGGCTTACGAAGAGGATTACATTGCCAAAATTGAAGAAAATTCAGGTCGCTACAATGTAAAACTGTTTGGCTATAACAGTAAATACTCTGATTTTGCTACTTCCTTCTACAATGATGGGCTCATTTTTGCCTCGGACAGAGATACGGGAAACCTGGCCAGGTACCGACATACTTGGAATTCGAAAGATTTTCTTGATTTGTATCAAGTCAATGCCAATGCTGATACGACTTCGAATGAAGCAGTGATCAAGGTGCCAGGCGATGTAAACACTAGACTGCATGAATCTACCTCAGTGGTTACAAAAGATGGTACAACGATGTACTTTACCCGTAATAATTTCTTGGACGGTAAAAAATATAAAGACCAAGAAGGTGTCACTAGACTAAAAATATACCAGGCAACCCTTGTCGATGGTGAATGGACAGATATCACAGAGCTTCCTTTTAATGATAATTCTTACTCGGTTGCACACCCAGTGTTGAGTCCTGATGAGAAAAGACTCTATTTTGTTTCAGATATGCCTGGGTCACATGGTGAGTCTGATATCTTTATGACAGAGATCATTGGAGACGGCACTTTTGGACCAATAGTGAACTTAGGTACCACAATCAATACAGAAGCACGGGAGACTTTTCCATTCATAACCAAGAATGGCGTGTTATACTTCTCTTCTGATGGTCATCCCGGGCTGGGAGGGTTGGATGTTTTCGCCACTAAGATCGCTTTTGATGAATACGACCAAAGAATTGAAAACGTAGGCAAACCCGTCAATGGGCCTTATGATGATTTTGCTTATATAATCGATGAAGACAAGAAAAGTGGTTATTTTTCATCGAACAGAACAGGCGGTGTCGGTGAAGATGACATCTATGAATTCGATGAGAGAGAACCTTTGATGTTGGATTGCCTACAGGATGTAACAGGTACGGTACGTGACAGAATTTCCAACGAGGTATTGGTCGGGGCAACGGTCATGATTATCGATGAGAACAACAATGAGGTGCTGTCCACAAGAACAGATGCCAAAGGGGAATACGTTTTGGAGTTGGATTGTTCAAAAGGCAACTTTGTACGCGCTTTGATGGAAGGTTACGTACCTTCTGAAGAGTACCTCCCATCCTCTTATGGAAAACCAAGAATTGTTGACTTTTATCTAGAACGTGATGTAGTTACAGGTGGCTATGGTGATGATTTGGCGAAATTATTGCAATTGAGCACCATATATTTTGATTTGAACAAATATAACATCAGGCCTGATGCAGAGATTGAAATACAAAAGGTCATTGCTGCCATGGAGAAATATCCAAGTCTAAAAATCAAGGTAAATTCCCATACTGATAGCCGCGGCAATGACGATTACAACCTCTGGCTTTCACAAAAAAGGGCTGAATCAACGGTCAATTATATGATTTCAAAAGGTATTGAGAGCAGTAGATTGGCAAGTGAAGGCTTTGGTGAAACGCGCTTGGTCAACGAATGTGGAAATGGGGTCAGTTGTACGAAGGAAAAACATCAACTGAATAGACGTTCAGAATTTATTATTTTAGAGTAGAAGACTTTTCTTACTCTCAAAACACTTATTTTACAAAGAGCTCATCGATAAACAGCTATTTTTGGCATTGCTTTGTTTTATTGACGGCGACATTATCATCTTTTACATAAGTTTTTACTGCATACACAACATATTTTTCATCTACACATGTTACAACAATACTTTTGCGCTGTAATGTGTGAGTATGCCGTCGGTAACTAAACAACTAACATTTTTATTTTTCTTTTTTTTCTGTTTTCTGGCATCTGCCCAAGAAACATTTCTAGATAATTTTAGCTCTGTTTCTTATTCTAACAATGATGGATCTCAGAATTTCAGCTCAAACTGGACTGAACAGAATGATGGTGGTAGTCCATCTGGTGGTAGAATTCGAGTCAATTCAAATCGATTAAGGTTCAGAAACATGGACAATCGTTGGATATATCGATTTGTACCGTTGGCAGGCGCCTCTTCAGTGACGCTTACTTTTGACTATGATGCCACTTCTAGAGGGGGTGAGGCTCTAGATGCGTATATATATAATTCAAATACTGGTTCTTGGGATTTTGTGACCCGCATACAAACAAATAATACCGGAACCGTTACTTATAACCTCACAGCTGCCCAAATCGCCTCTAACCCAGCAATTATTTTTTATAGTGGTAGCGGAACGGCCAGTAATAGTTGGGATGGAAGTGATACAATCTTTATTGACAATGTTCTTTTCACAGCGACCTTTGGCGCTCAAATAAATGTCAATGACGTTACAGTTGATGAAAGTGCCGGAACGGCCACCTTTACAGCTACACATTCTGGGGCCAATACTTCGGGATTCTTTACAGTAAATTATACCACTCAGGATGGTTCGGCTACTGCTGGAAGTGATTATTCAACCAATACAGGTACCTTGAGCTTCAATGGAACTTCAGGCGATACCGATCAGATAACTGTTTCTATTCTGAACAATGCAGGGGTCGAACTCGATGAAACTTTTACCATTCAACTAACCGGTAGTTCAAATAGCTCAATTGATATATCCGACACAGGTACTGGAACAATCACCGAACCCAACGATCCAAGACCTTATGAAGAACGTTATGCCATGAATTTGGCAGGCAATTTTAAAGTTTTGTCAAACACTAATCTTGAATGTGTTTCAGGATGTCCTGGTTCACCAACGACCAATAACCCAAGTGTGGTCATGGGCTATGCAGATATAGACGGCGATGGTTCTACAACAAACTCAAGTAGCGCAACGCTGTCGTTACCTGTAGGAGCAACAGTGCAATGGGCAGGATTGTACTGGGGAGGACTTTACGGGAGTACAAATGCAGGCATCACAAATCCTTTGGGGCTCGATGCAAGCCAGGTCAAATTAAGAATACCTGGATCATCTAGCTATAACACTGTAAGTGCTAGTGTGATTAATGTAGAGAATGCTTCTTTTTCTGGATGGACATCATATCTGGCTTTTGCAGACGTGACGTCACTTGTACAATCTGGGGGTTCTGGAGATTATTTCGCGGCTGATATTACTTTGGCAACTGGTAGCAGTTTCACCGGGCCTTATGGGGGATGGAATATGGTGGTCATATATCAAGACGCATCGGAGAAAAGTAGAAACATTGCTGTTTGGGATGGTTTTGATTTTTTCGGTTTTGGTGCAAATGATTCTTTTACCGTGACCGGTTTATTAACACCTTCCAGCGGTGCATTTGAAACCCATGCAGCCTATTTTGCATTTGATGGTGAGGCCAATAGTACAGGTGACTTTGTAAGCATTGAGGGAACAGCGCTTTCAAATGCTTTGAATCCAGCTGACAATACCCTGAATGGAACTATTTCTGAATTTGGCTTGGACACGGGAGCACGAAATCCCAATTACTCATATAGCTGGGGCATTGACAGTGATGTATTTGATGCTTCTGGTTTTGTGGCAAATAATGCTACTGATATGGATGTGACCTTAGGCAGTAGTAGCGAGGGTATCTGGGGTGGAGTATTCGTAACCTCGAATGAAATAGCCTTTCCGAGTGTGGCGAGCATATCATTTAACCCATCAATAATCAACCTTGGCGATGAATCCATTGTGACAATAAGTATTGATAATCCTTCAAACGGGGTTTCCTTATCAAACTTTTCTTTGACAAATAATCTTCCTTCGGGTATGACGATAGCACCCACTCCTGATGCTTCCTCGAACTGCGGGGGTACTATTTCTGCTGTGTCAGGATCCTCAACTTTTAGTATTTCGGGCGTATCGATACCTGCGGGTACATCATGCACATTTGTTTTCGATGTTGTTACAGGCACTGATGGGTCTTTTACGAATACAATTACATCTTCTGATGTTTCTAATACTCAAAACATACCTCTATCTGGTTCTGCATCGTCGACCTTAACTGTCCTTGCATTGACCGATTTTGATAATGATGGTGTGCCTGATTCGTCTGACCTTGACGATGACAATGATGGAATATTGGATGAGGTAGAAAGTGTTAATTGCGACATTTCTGACCCAACTATAGATGTAACTATATTTTCTGAAGACTTTGGGGTTGCCGATGGCAATAGAAATTCAACTCCATATACAAATTATATTTATGAAGATGGCACAGGGTCAGGAGGTGGAAGCCCAAATCTCAATGATGGAGAGTACACAATCTTTGATGATATATCGACGACAGGTACATGGGCGCCGACTGTGTGGCAAAGTGTAGGCGATCACACCACAGGAAATGATAAGATGTTGATTGTAAATGCGAATAACACCGCTGGTCTCGAGTTTTACAGAAGGCCACTTGTGCAAGCGGTAGAAAATGTACCCTTGGATATTTCATTCTGGGTCATGAACCTAGATATAGACTCACCCTCAAACGATGGAAGAACAGAACCTGATATTACAGTAATTATTGAGCAGGGAGGCAGCCAAGTGTTCTCTTTCAATACAGGCAGTGTTCCGAGAGAGGCAGACGGAGATCCAACTGCCTGGAAGCAATTTACAGGTTCTTTTACCCCTACCTCCAATACTGCATTGGAAATAGTAATGATAAACAATGCGCCAGGTGGTTTAGGTAATGATTTGGCTTTAGATGATATTCAAGTTACCCAATCTTTTTGCGATTCAGACGGGGATGGCACGCCAAACTCACAAGAAGCCGATAGTGATGGTGATGGTTGTAATGATGCTGATGAAGCGTACGGGGATGCAAATGCTGATTCTGATGATAATGGTATGTATGGTTCTGGAACACCTTCCGTAAATTCAGATGGAACTGTAACCGCTGCTTCCTACCAAACACCAGAAGATGGTGATGCTAGTGGTACGTTTGATTTTCTCGAGGCAGGCACTGCCCCAACCATAACTTCCCAACCAACGGATAGCAGTATTTGTCCAGGTGGAAATACATCTTTCACGGTATCAGCTTCCAATGCTGACACTTACCAATGGCAACTGTTCAATGGCACTGGTTGGGATGATTTGACCGATACGGGCATACACTCAGGTTCCAACACTGTAACATTGAATATTGCAAATGCCCAAACATCAGATAATGGCAACAGATATAGGGTTATTGTTTCCAATTCTTCCTATATCTGTGATACCGAAACCTCCAGTGAAGTTGAATTGACAGTAATAGCACCCACAGCAAATGCTGGCGCAGATCAGGAGATTTGTGATGGGGAATCGGTAACACTTACAGCTTCCGGTTCTGGCGGAAACCCTGCTTATACCTATCTCTGGAGTACGGGTGAAACAACTGCCAGTATTACGGTCACTCCAACGGGGAATCCCAATTCAAATGTCAATGTAGATTATACCGTTACGGTGACCGATCAAAATGGATGTCAAGATACGGATACGGTCAGGGTTAGGGTAGAGTCAAATCCAACGGTGACCGTAAGTACAACAGATGCCACTTGTAGTCTCGATAATGGTGAAATCACGTTTACATTTCCTGACCACCCCAATAGATCGGCAATCGAATTCAGTCTAGACAACCAAGCCAGTTATGAGCCAAATGTTCCCGACAACAGTGGATCGGTGACCTACAATGGTTTAGCTGCTGGCACGTATGATTTGTGGGCAAGATGGGGCAACAATGAATGCCCGATCAGTTTAGGGAGTTTTACAATCGCCAATGTGCCAGAGGTTACTATCAATACGCAACCTGCAGACCAAACGGTTTTTGTAGGCGATAATGCAACATTTTCAGTGAATGCCAGTAATGCCGATACGTATCAGTGGCAAGTGAGTACAAATGGTGGCGGAGCTTTCAACAATATTGCTGACGGAACAGATTATAGCGGAACCCAGACCGCAACGGTCACGGTCAATAATGTCGTACAAATCAAAAGCGGTTACTTGTATAGAGTGATAGTATCCAATTCTACTACTTCGTGTACTTCCACAACTTCAAACGCTGCAATACTTACTGTAAATGTAAGGACAGTAATTACCAATCGCAGAGTCACTTACAGAGTAAACAGGGATTGATGTAAGTAATTCATTACAAATCAATTATTTACAAAGTTTAAATGTTTCATTGACCACGTATATCGGGTTGTTCATATTGGTCACATAGTACTTCACAACAAATACTTTGGCAAAGGTTTATGCTGAACGATATTGCGGTGTAAACCACTTAAATTCAAGGATTTTGCCTCTTTTGAGAAACATAGTTTTTCCTCTCTTAGTGGTATTTGTTTTTTTACTTCCAAATGCTTTATTGGCACAGACCACATTTACAGAAAGTGCCGCCGCCTATGGTCTTAACTTAGGTCAAAATAAAGACGGGGGCCATGCCTGGGCCGATTTTGATAATGACGGCGATTTAGATGTGCTGGTCTTAGAAAACAATAACAATGGTTCCGTCAAAAGTTTCTTGATGGAGCAAGACCCTGTGGGCACATTTACCAATGTACAGTCTACACTGGCACCGGGTATGCTGGGTGATAGGGCTGAGAGACAAGCTGCTTGGGGTGACTTGAACAACGATGGCCGACCTGATTTTATGATCAATTCTTCAGGTACAACAAGCTCTAGGGTTGCCATTCAAATATTCATTCAAAATACTGATGGTACGTTTGGTGATGGTACTGGGGGAACCGCCCCTTTGACCGTTGGTGAGAATGGCAGTGCAACAATAACAATAAACCCTTTGAATACTGAAGGAGCTGGATTTTTTGATTTTGAGGGTGATGGTGATTTAGATATCTTTTTTGACAGTCACAATTATGGTATTGAACTCCTTCGCAACAACTATATCGACCATGTTACACATACAGTGGTCAATCCTGCACCAAGTGCAATGTTCACCCACATTACGAACTTAAATGGCAGTCCAAATGTTCAATTTGGGCTGAATCAATTTGCCACAGATGGTGATTATGGCTCTGCTGCCGATGTGAACGACGATGGTTGGGTCGATATTTTTATGCGGAAACGTGATGAAAACGATTTCTTTCTAAATCAAGGCGGAACGTTTACCAATGGTTCTGATTTGGCCCAAGCTGCAAATGGTAATAAGGGGGCCAATGGATTATGGGATTTGGATAACGACGGTGATTTAGATGCCGTGTGGACAGAAAATGGCTTGACCCAGATTTTCAGGAATGATGGCCCCGGAGTTTGGACACCCTTGGGTGGAGGGGTTTTCCCTGGGTTGCCCCAACCTTCTAACACTGACAGTGGCAGTTCTTCAAACCCAATTGACGCTTTGGCCGGTGGTGATATTGATAACGATGGTGATATAGATATTCTGTTGGTTGGTGACGCCCCTGGTAGTGGCTCAAATAATCGTAGTTATCTCTATATCAATCAACTGAATAGCCCGACGCCGGCACCAGGTATGGTGGGCAGTGGCGCAGCGATGTCTTTTAGTTTGGATGCTGAGACATTCAACACAGCAGATGGCGAAGGTGCTACGATGGTAGACATTGATGACGACGGTGATTTAGATATTTATATCAACATCAATGGCAGTAGCAATGAGCTTTATATCAATGACCTACCTGCTTCAAATAGAGATAATCACTTGATTATTGATGTTACCGAAGATAGAGATGCAGATGGGTCGACCGGAGGGTTTTCAGGTAGGGTTGCAATCGGCACCAATGTAATCATCAAAGACTGCCAAGGAAATATTGTCAGTGGGCTCCGACAGGTCAATGGTGTTTTTGGCCATGGAACACAAAGTCCGGAACAAGTACATTTTGGGTTGCCCTTGGGAGAAAATGAGACCTACATTATTGAAGTGCGGTATCCAAATTTTTATGATCCCGTAGATGGTTTCACCCGATTGGTGGCCACCGTTGTGGCTCAACCCAGTACCATTCCCGGCACAAATCATTTTGACATGACCACTACCGATGCCGAGATTGTTGAAAATGTAAATCCGCCCGATGCGGTAGATGATGATGTTTTGGTGCCTCCCGGTACCACAGTATCAATACAAATCAGCTTGTTTGACAATGATTCAGAGCCTGATGGAGAAGATTTTTTTATAGACAGTGTGGTACAGCCGGCAGTGGGTACGGTCATCATTGATGATGCAGATGCAGGCTTGGTAACCTATACCTATAGTGCTGGTACTTTATTTCCAGGCACAACCTTCGATTACACGATTACAGATTCTACGGTTTCTGTCTGTCCAGCTTTGGGAAAAAGTGATACGGCCACGGTGACGGTTTCACCCCAAGATGATACGGATTTGGATGGTATAGCTGATTTAACTGATCTGGATGACGACAATGACGGTATATTGGATTCGGTGGAATGCCCCAACGCAATGCAAGTACTATGGGTTACAAATACTCCAGTTGGTACAGAAGAACAGAATGCTATAGATAAATTAATAGTTTTAGGATATACGGTTGATGTAGTTGATGATGGGGTCGGTGGTGACGCCAATAATTATGCGGTGACGTTTATTTATGAAGATGCAAATAGCGGTACGGCTTTGGCGAATGTAGCCAATATGATTACCACTGAGAACGGTGTAATCACCAGTGAAACGTTTCTGCACGATAATTTAATGGGTGCTAACCAAGGGGCTACCACTACCACTAATATTTTGAATATAACCGATAATACACACCCCATAACCTCAGGATTGGCACTCGGCAATTACGATATTGGGGATGCGTCCTTTCGGGCAAACAGTCTGACATCGGGTACCGTTTTGGGGCTGCATCCAAACGGAGAGGTTGCTCTAGCAATATGGGAGCCTGGCGATGCCTTCGATAATGTAAATCCAGCTCCTGCCGTGGCTCCAGGTCGAAGGGCTATTGTACCGCATTCCAATTCAAACGGTGGTTTTAACGCCGCAGGTGAAGACTTATTGGTAAATGCCATTATTTGGACAGCGACAAGGGATACCGATAAAGATGGTATCGCAGATTGCCTCGATACAGATAGCGATGGCGATGGCTGTGGCGATGCTGATGAAGCCTACGGTGATGCCAATACCGATGCTGACGATAACGGGATGTACGGTTCGGGTAGTCCACCGATAAACGGTGACGGTACGGTTACTGCATCACCCTATACAGCACCGGTAGATGCTGACTCCAATACCACTGCAGATTATTTGGAAGCGGGATTGACAATATCGATTACATCACAACCAATAGATTTGACGCTTTGCCCTGGCTGTACTGGTTCATTTTCGGTAACTGCCACAAATTCCAACACATATCAATGGCAAATATTCAACGGTAGTTCGTGGGTCGATTTAACTGACACCGGAATATACTCTGGTACCACTACAGATACATTGATTTTGACAGATGTGACCGCCGCTGAAAATGGAAATCAATACCGGGTGATTGCCTCAAATACTGCTTTTGTTTGTGAAACGGCAACCTCCAATCCAGCCACAGTATCGGTACAGGTGAATACTGTGATTACCAACCGAAGAATAACGTATAGGGTAAATAAAAATTGACACCACTGGGTCGTCAGAAAGTACTGTAATTGTTGACAGAATCGATAAACGGCATATTACTCAGCCGAGTGAAACAAAAGAATTAGACTTCAGGTTTACAGCCCTATACTGTGTGAAAATGCAGTTACACAACAATTATTTTCCTCAGGTAGCCATAACGTTAATTTTGTAAGGTGTAGAAAAACTGTATTCGCTGAAAAAGAGCGAAATACGCCCCAAATTATAAATGAATTGACCAACTTATCAAAGGTAAGGTTTGTGAAAGAAGGCCAGATTAAAAGGCTACGAAAGGTTTTCAATAGTAGCGCAACACTTTCCTACGATTCAAGTTTAGCAGTTCAGACTTAAGAAAGTTTTTCAAACAGAAAAGAATAAAACTTGAATAAAATATCAGGATGACATCACCAAAAAAACGTCCCATGAAAAAGTTAATCACTTTCATCCTTTTTGTATTCCTATCCGGAATTGCATTTTCCCAAACCACGGTTACATTGCAAGACCAATGTAATTGTGAGGTTTTAAGCGGAACGGCTGTATCAGCACCAGGTGCAACTACCCCAGCAGGAGCTGATGCCGGAGATATTTATGTGAACACCACTACCGGAACCATTTTCTTTTGGGATGGGGATTCATGGGAATTAACTTCTGGCAATGATACCAATACAACAAACGCTTCTTTGACAGAAGATGGAGTCAATTTGATACTTAGAGATAGTGATAACAATACAGTGACCATTCCTTTGGCTGATATAGCTGCAGTGGTTGATACAAATACTACAAATGTTGCTTTCACTGTAAATACAGGAACAGGACAATTGGAAATCACTGATTCTGAATCTAATACACTTTTTGTCTCACTTGCTGACTTAGCAGCAGCTATTGATACAGATGACCAAACCCTGACAGAGGTTTTAGCACAGGGCAACAGTGCTGGTGGCAACCCAATTACAGATTTGGATGATCCTACAGATCCACAAGATGCAGCAACAAAAAACTACGTTGACAATTTAAGTGTTGATGATGCGGATGCAATTATTGGTAATGAAGTCACTGACGCTACGAATGGTACGCTAGTTCGTTCAGGGTCTGGTACTACAGGTGACCCTTTTACATTGGGAGTAGCCACTGACGGAATAACCACGAACGAGATACTTGACGGCACGATAGCCTCCGGCGACATCGCGGCCGACGCGGTCAATGCCGCGACGATAAACGCGGATGTGGCAGGCAGCGGCCTGACCCAGAACGGTTCCGGTGCATTGGAGGTTGACGTGAGCTCTTTGGCGGGCGACGGCGACATCACCTCGACGGACAGTACGATAGACATCACGGGCGGCACCGACGCGGCCTTCACCGACGTGACCTTGGACGTAGCGGACGATGCGATAACAACGGACAAGATACTTGACGGCACGATAGCCTCCGGCGACATTGCGGCCGATGCGGTGAACGCGGCGACCATCAACGCCGATGTGGCTGGCAGTGGCCTGACCCAGAACGGTTCCGGTGCCCTTGAGGTGGACGTGAGCTCTTTGGCGGGCGACGGTGACATCACCTCTACGGACAGCACGATAGACATCACGGGCGGCACCGATGCGGCCTTCAACGACGTGACCTTGGACGTAGCGGACGATGCGATAACAACGGACAAGATAGCGGCAGGCGCGGTGGAATCAAGCGACATCGCTGCCGACGCGGTCAATGCCGCGACGATAAACGCCG
>NZ_JBBUTK010000006.1:2500-5550 GCF_039592695.1 Allomuricauda sp. d1
CTCATTATGCAAAAGGCACGCCGTCATCCGCCAAAGGCGGACTCCGACCGCTTGTAGGCGTATGGTTTCAGGGTCTTTTTCACTCCCCTGTTCGGGGTTCTTTTCACCTTTCCCTCACGGTACTGGTTCACTATCGGTCTCCCAGGAGTATTTAGCCTTGGCGGATGGTCCCGCCAGTTTCACACAGGGTTTCACGTGCCCCGCGCTACTCAGGATACCACTATGCGTAACGTTCCTTACCGGTACGGGGCTGTCACCCGCTGTGGCCCGGCTTTCCAACCGGTTCCCGTTCGTCGCGCACGCAATGCCGTGGTCCTACAACCCCGACATGGCCGGAACCATGTCGGTTTGGGCTGTTCCGGTTTCGCTCGCCGCTACTGCCGGAATCACTCTTGTTTTCTCCTCCTCCGCCTACTTAGATGTTTCAGTTCGGCGGGTTCGCCCCTGCCTTACGGCAGGTACCATATCTTCAATATGGTGGGTTGCCCCATTCGGACACCCGCGGATCAATGCTCATGTGCAGCTCCCCGCGGATTTTCGCAGCTTATCGCGTCCTTCGTCGCCTCTGGGAGCCTAGGCATCCCCCATACGCCCTTCTCTTGCTTGTCGCACTATCCGCCAAAGGCGGATGTGCCCTCTCGTAATCCTTATTTTGATTATGTCACAAGTAAAATTGTTTCTTTACTTATCTACTACGTGTTTCGTCTCCACGGATATCAATCGCGTGGAGTTTGACTTCGCATGCCGCAAAAGCGGCACGCTACGTCCCAATATGTCAATGAACTTTTATAGATGTCAGACGTTAGATTTGAGATTTTAGACCCCAAGGTGAACCTATAAGGGAACACTTTGAACATCTCATATCCCACATCTGGAATCTCACATCTAAGTGTGGAGAATACCGGAGTCGAACCGGTGGCCTCCTGCGTGCAAGGCAGGCGCTCTAGCCAGCTGAGCTAATTCCCCGTTTTTCAGTTAACAGTCAACAGTTATCAGTTAACAGTTAACAGTCTTGAAACGGCTCACCATAACGTGATAACTCAACTTCTAAAATTTCCCTTTCAATACTTCTGATGAACTTTTGCAAATTCTGAATTCGTAATTCTAAATTCAAAATTTCACAAGTAGTCTCAGGCAGACTCGAACTGCCGACCTCTACATTATCAGTGTAGCGCTCTAACCAGCTGAGCTATGAGACTGTATTGGCATCCTTTACCAAACATTATATATGACATATCGGTGACAGCGGAAAGAGAGGGGACCACATTGCCTGCCGGAGAGGGGCCCCGCCGGGCGTCTTCTCTAGAAAGGAGGTGTTCCAGCCGCACCTTCCGGTACGGCTACCTTGTTACGACTTAGCCCTAGTCACCGGTCTTGCCCTAGGCCGCTCCTTGCGGCGACGGACTTCAGGCACTCCCGGCTTCCATGGCTTGACGGGCGGTGTGTACAAGGCCCGGGAACGTATTCACCGCAGCATGGCTGATCTGCGATTACTAGCGATTCCAGCTTCACGGGGTCGGGTTGCAGACCCCGATCCGAACTGTGACCGGTTTTCAAGATCCGCGCCCCCTTGCGGGGTGGCTTCCCTCTGTGCCGGCCATTGTAGCACGTGTGTGGCCCAGGACGTAAGGGCCGTGATGATTTGACGTCGTCCCCACCTTCCTCGCGGTTTGCACCGGCAGTCCCGTTAGAGTCCCCATCTTTACATGCTGGCAACTAACGGCAGGGGTTGCGCTCGTTATAGGACTTAACCTGACACCTCACGGCACGAGCTGACGACAACCATGCAGCACCTTGCAATCTGCCCGAAGGAAGCCCCGTCTCTGGGGTTGTCAGACTGCATTTAAGCCCTGGTAAGGTTCCTCGCGTATCATCGAATTAAACCACATGCTCCACCGCTTGTGCGGGCCCCCGTCAATTCCTTTGAGTTTCATTCTTGCGAACGTACTCCCCAGGTGGGACACTTATCACTTTCGCTTGGCCGCCGAGCCCAAGGGCCCGACAGCTAGTGTCCATCGTTTACGGCGTGGACTACCGGGGTATCTAATCCCGTTCGCTCCCCACGCTTTCGTCCATCAGCGTCGGTACATGGTTGGCCACCTGCCTTCGCGATCGGTGTTCTATGTGATATCTATGCATTTCACCGCTACACCACATGTTCCGGCAACCTCACCATGACCCAAGGCCTGCAGTATCAAGGGCAGTCCCACGGTTGAGCCGTGGCCTTTCACCCCTGACTTACAGGCCCGCCTGCGGACCCTTTAAACCCAATGATTCCGGATAACGCTCGGACCCTCCGTATTACCGCGGCTGCTGGCACGGAGTTAGCCGGTCCTTATTCTTACGGTACCGTCAGCCGGGCACACGTGCCCGGGTTTCTTCCCGTACAAAAGCGGTTTACGACCCGTAGGGCCTTCATCCCGCACGCGGCATGGCTGGATCAACCTTCCGGCCATTGTCCAATATTCCTCACTGCTGCCTCCCGTAGGAGTCTGGTCCGTGTCTCAGTACCAGTGTGGGGGATCCCCCTCTCAGGGCCCCTAGCCATCGTCGCCTTGGTAAGCCGTTACCTTACCAACCAGCTAATGGCACGCATCGCCATCCCCTTCCGATAAATCTTTAATCAATGTACCATGCGGTACTTCGATACCATGGGGTATTAATCCAAATTTCTCTGGGCTATCTCCCTGAAGGGGGCAGGTTCGATACGCGTTCCGCACCCGTGCGCCACTCGTCAGCGGAAAAGCAAGCTTTTCCCTGTTACCGTCCGACTTGCATGTGTTAGGCCTGCCGCTAGCGTTCATCCTGAGCCAGGATCAAACTCTTCATCGTTGTGTCATAAATGACTCTCCCCGACAAAGGCCCCTCCCGGCAAAACAAAATGGTTCTCTCTCTTTGATTCGGACCGATGTCAATCGGTCCTTACGCTGTCAATTTTCCGATATGTACATGAACTTTTCAAAAAAACAGGGGCATAAAATAAGGCCTCCCGACCTCCAAAAAACTGCCCCAATTCCACCTCGCTTACCAGCAAAGCGGGTGCAAATATA
>NZ_JBBUTK010000007.1:0-2507 GCF_039592695.1 Allomuricauda sp. d1
AAGGCCGCTGCCCGCAACATCCGCGTTTATCGTCGCGGCATTGACCGCGTCATCGGCTATCTCAAGGGTCACATCGTTGAAGGCCGCGTCCGTGCCGCCCGTCACCGTAAGGTCACTGGAGGTGATGTCGCCGTCGCCCGCCAAAGAGCTCACGTCAACCTCAAGGGCACCGGAGCCGTTCTGGGTCAGGCCGCTGCCCGCAACATCCGCGTTTATCGTCGCGGCATTGACCGCGTCGGCCGCTATTTCGTTTGATGTGATCCCACCTGTGGAAACACCCAGGGTAAGGGGACTCAATGTCGTCCCGGCCCCAGAAAGTGTCAATGTACCATCGGTAGCTCCTGTGACCTCATTGCCTATGACACCATCGTTCTCGGTGACGGTGACAGAGCCCAAATCAACAAGGGTCCAATCCGTGCCGTCCCATTGGATGACCTGGCCACTGGCCGTCCCATCCACTATCTTTTCCAAAGTGACCGCATTTGCAGCGATGTCGCTCGATTCGACCGCGCCTGCCGCTATCTTGTCCGTTGTTATCGCATCGTCCGCAACGTCCAAGGTCACGTCGGTGAAGGCCGCATCGGTGCCGCCCGTGATGTCTATCGTACTGTCCGTAGAGGTGATGTCGCCGTCGCCCGCCAAAGAGCTCACGTCAACCTCAAGGGCACCGGAACCGTTCTGGATAAGGCCGCTGCCAGCCACGTCGGCGTTTATCGTCGCGGCATTGACCGCGTCATCGGCTATCTCAAGGGTCACGTCGTTGAAGGCCGCGTCCGTGCCCCCCGTCACCGTAAGGTCACTGGAGGTGATGTCGCCGTCGCCCGTAAGCGAGCTCACGTCAACCTCAAGGGCCCCCGAGCCGTTCTGGATAAGGCCGCTGCCCGCAACATCGGCGTTGATGGTCGCCGCGTTCACCGCATCGGCAGCGATGTCGCTCGATTCGACCGCGCCAGCGGCTATCTTGTCCGTTGTTATCGCATCGTCCGCAACGTCCAAGGTCACGTCGGTGAAGGCCGCATCGGTGCCGCCCGTGATGTCTATCGTACTGTCCGTAGAGGTGATGTCGCCGTCGCCCGCCAAAGAGCTCACGTCAACCTCAAGGGCACCGGAACCGTTCTGGATAAGGCCGCTGCCAGCCACGTCGGCGTTTATCGTCGCGGCATTGACCGCGTCATCGGCTATCTCAAGGGTCACGTCGTTGAAGGCCGCGTCCGTGCCCCCCGTCACCGTAAGGTCACTGGAGGTGATGTCGCCGTCGCCCGTAAGCGAGCTCACGTCAACCTCAAGGGCCCCCGAGCCGTTCTGGATAAGGCCACTGCCAGCCACGTCGGCATTGATGGTCGCGGCATTGACCGCATCGGCAGCGATGTCGCCGGAGGCTATCGTGCCGTCAAGTATCTCGTTCGTCGTAACGGCGTCCGCTGCAAGCTCCGTCGTGCCCACCGCTCCGGCCGCTATCTCCAAGGTAACATCGTTGAAGGCCGCGTCCGTGCCGCCCGTCACCGTAAGGTCACTGGAGGTGATGTCGCCGTCGCCCGCCAACGAGCTCACGTCAACCTCAAGGGCACCGGAGCCGTTCTGGGTCAGGCCACTGCCAGCCACGTCGGCGTTTATCGTCGCGGCATTGACCGCATCGGCAGCGATGTCGCCGGAGGCTATCGTGCCGTCCAATATCTCGTTCGTCGTCACGGCGTCAGCTGCAAGCTCCGTCGTGCCCACCGCCCCGGCGGCTATCTCAAGGGTCACGTCGTTGAAGGCCGCGTCCGTGCCGCCCGTCACCGTAAGGTCACTGGAGGTGATGTCGCCGTCGCCCGTAAGCGAGCTCACGTCAACCTCAAGGGCACCGGAACCGTTCTGGGTCAGGCCGCTGCCAGCCACATCCGCGTTTATCGTCGCGGCATTGACCGCATCGGCAGCGATGTCGCCGGAGGCTATCGTGCCGTCCAATATCTCGTTCGTCGTCACAGCGTCAGCTGCTAGCTCGGTGGTGCCCACCGCCCCGACGGCTATCTCAAGGGTCACGTCGTTGAAGGCCGCGTCCGTGCCACCCGTCACCGTCAAATCACTCGAGGTGATGTCCCCGTCGCCCGTAAGCGAGCTCACGTCAACCTCAAGGGCGCCCGAGCCGTTCTGGGTCAGGCCACTGCCAGCCACGTCGGCGTTTATCGTCGCCGCGTTCACGGCGTCATCGGCTATCTCAAGGGTCACGTCGTTGAAGGCCGCGTCCGTGCCCCCCGTCACCGTAAGGTCACTGGAGGTGATGTCGCCGTCCCCCGCCAAAGAGCTCACGTCAACCTCAAGGGCGCCCGAGCCGTTCTGGGTCAGGCCGCTGCCCGCAACATCCGCGTTTATCGTCGCGGCATTGACCGCGTCGGCCGCAATGTCGCCGGAGGCTATCGTGCCGTCAAGTATCTCGTTCGTCGTAACGGCGTCCGCTGCAAGCTCCGTCGTGCCCACCGCTCCGGCCGCTATCTCCAAGGTAACATCGTTGAAGGCCGCGTCCGTGC
>NZ_JBBUTK010000008.1:0-2199 GCF_039592695.1 Allomuricauda sp. d1
CGGCGTTTATCGTCGCGGCATTGACCGCGTCGGCAGCGATGTCGCTTGATTCCACCGCGCCTGCCGCTATCTTGTCCGTTGTTATCGCATCGTCCGCTACGTCCAAGGTCACGTCGTTGAAGGCCGCGTCCGTGCCACCGGTAATGTCTATCGTACTGTCCGTCGAGGTGATGTCGCCGTCACCCGCCAAAGAGCTCACGTCAACCTCAAGGGCACCCGAGCCGTTCTGGATAAGGCCGCTGCCAGCCACATCGGCATTGATGGTCGCCGCGTTCACGGCGTCATCGGCTATCTCCAAGGTAACATCGTTGAAGGCCGCGTCCGTGCCCCCCGTCACCGTAAGGTCACTGGAGGTGATGTCGCCGTCGCCCGCCAAAGAGCTCACGTCAACCTCAAGGGCACCGGAGCCGTTCTGGATAAGGCCGCTGCCAGCCACGTCGGCGTTTATCGTCGCGGCATTGACCGCATCGGCAGCGATGTCGCTCGATTCGACCGCGCCAGCCGCTATCTTGTCCGTGGTGATGGCATCGTCCGCAACGTCCAAGGTCACGTCGGTGAAGGCCGCGTCGGTGCCCCCGGTGATGTCTATCGTACTGTCCGTAGAGGTGATGTCGCCGTCGCCCGCCAAAGAGCTCACGTCCACCTCAAGGGCACCGGAGCCGTTCTGGATAAGGCCACTGCCAGCCACGTCGGCGTTTATCGTCGCGGCATTGACCGCGTCGGCAGCGATGTCGCCGGAGGCTATCGTGCCGTCCAATATCTCGTTCGTCGTAACGGCGTCAGCTGCTAGCTCGGTGGTGCCCACCGCCCCGGCGGCTATCTCCAAGGTAACATCGTTGAAGGCCGCGTCCGTGCCACCCGTCACCGTAAGGTCACTGGAGGTGATGTCGCCGTCGCCCGACAAAGAGCTCACGTCAACCTCAAGGGCGCCCGAGCCGTTCTGGGTAAGGCCGCTGCCAGCCACATCGGCGTTTATCGTCGCGGCATTGACCGCGTCGGCAGCGATGTCGCCGGAGGCTATCGTGCCGTCCAATATCTCGTTCGTCGTCACGGCGTCAGCTGCAAGCTCCGTCGTGCCCACCGCCCCGGCGGCTATCTCAAGGGTCACGTCGTTGAAGGCCGCGTCCGTGCCGCCCGTCACCGTAAGGTCACTGGAGGTGATGTCGCCGTCGCCCGCCAACGAGCTCACGTCAACCTCAAGGGCACCGGAGCCGTTCTGGGTCAGGCCACTGCCCGCAACATCCGCGTTTATCGTCGCGGCATTGACCGCGTCGGCCGCAATGTCGCCGGAGGCTATCGTGCCGTCAAGTATCTCGTTCGTCGTAACGGCGTCCGCTGCAAGCTCCGTCGTGCCCACCGCTCCGGCCGCTATCTCCAAGGTAACATCGTTGAAGGCCGCGTCCGTGCCGCCCGTCACCGTAAGGTCACTGGAGGTGATGTCGCCGTCGCCCGCCAACGAGCTCACGTCAACCTCAAGGGCCCCCGAGCCGTTCTGGATAAGGCCACTGCCAGCCACGTCGGCATTGATGGTCGCGGCATTGACCGCGTCGGCAGCGATGTCGCTCGATTCGACCGCGCCAGCCGCTATCTTGTCCGTGGTGATGGCATCGTCCGCTACGTCCAAGGTCACGTCGGTGAAGGCCGCGTCGGTGCCCCCGGTGATGTCTATCGTACTGTCCGTAGAGGTGATGTCGCCGTCGCCCGCCAACGAGCTCACGTCCACCTCAAGGGCACCGGAACCGTTCTGGGTCAGGCCGCTGCCAGCCACGTCGGCGTTTATCGTCGCGGCATTGACCGCATCGGCAGCGATGTCGCTCGATTCGACCGCGCCAGCCGCTATCTTGTCCGTTGTTATCGCATCGTCCGCTACGTCCAAGGTCACGTCGGTAAAGGCCGCATCGGTGCCGCCCGTGATGTCTATCGTACTGTCCGTCGAGGTGATGTCCCCGTCGCCCGTAAGCGAGCTCACGTCAACCTCAAGGGCGCCCGAGCCGTTCTGGGTAAGGCCGCTGCCCGCAACATCCGCGTTTATCGTCGCGGCATTGACCGCGTCATCGGCTATCTCAAGGGTCACATCGTTGAAGGCCGCGTCCGTGCCGCCCGTCACCGTAAGGTCACTGGAGGTGATGTCGCCGTCGCCCGCCAAAGAGCTCACGTCAACCTCAAGGGCACCGGAGCCGTTCTGGGTCAGGCCGCTGC
>NZ_JBBUTK010000009.1:0-1341 GCF_039592695.1 Allomuricauda sp. d1
CCGCACTTCCATCGGCGGTGGCGTAGTCGACGGTGAACCCGCCCTGTACGTTGCCCGTGAGCCTTACGGTGAAGGTTGCGGTGCCGTCGCCCTCGTTGACGGTGACATTGTCCGAGTCGAAGGAGATACCGTTGGAGCCGCCCCCGTCGTTGTCGAGGATGTTGCCCGTTGCGGTATCGCCGTTGATACCTATCAGTGTTGTCGAGAGATTGGACAGCACCACGGTAAAGTCCTCGGTGGCCTCGATGAGGCTGTCATCGACAATGGGCACGGTGATGTCGTAGGATTCGTTGTCCGTTCCCGCAAAGGTGAGCTGTCCCGAAACGGCGGTGTAGTCGCCTGGCTGTCCCGCACTTCCGTCAGCGGTGGCATAGTCTACGGTAAAGCCGCCCTGTACGTTGCCCGTGAGCCTCACGGTGAAGGTTGCGGTGCCATCGCCCTCGTTGACGGTGACATTGTCCGAGTCGAAGGAAAGCCCGTTGGAGCCGCCCCCGTCGTTGTCCAATATGTTCCCCGTGGCGGTATCGCCGTTGATGCCTATCAGGGTTGTCGAGAGATTGGACAGCACCACGGTAAAGTCCTCGGTGGGCTCAATCAATGAGTCATCGACAATGGGCACGGTGATGTCGTAGGATTCGTTGTCGTTGCCCGCAAAGGTCAATTGGCCAGCAGTTGCTGTATAGTCGCCGGGCTCGCCCGCACTTCCATCGGCGGTGGCATAGTCGACGGTAAAGCCGCCCTGTACGTTTCCTGTCAACCGTACGGTGAAGGTGGCCGTGCCATCGCCCTCGTTGACGGTGACATTGTCCGAGTCGAAGGAGATGCCGTTGGAGCCGCCCCCGTCGTTGTCCAATATGTTCCCCGTGGCGGTATCGCCGTTGATGCCTATCAATGTCGTGGACAGGTTGCTGAGCACCACGGTAAAGTCCTCGGTGGGCTCAATCAATGAGTCATCGACAATGGGCACGGTGATGTCGTAGGATTCGTTGTCGCTTCCGGTGAAGGTGAGCTGTCCGCTAGTGGCGGTGTAGTCGCCGGGCTCGCCCGCGCTTCCGTCAGCTGTGGCGTAGTCGACGGTGAACCCGCCCTGTACGTTGCCCGTGAGCCTTACGGTGAAGGTTGCGGTGCCATCGCCCTCGTTGACGGTGACATTGTCCGAGTCGAAGGAGATGCCGTTGGAGCCCCCTCCGTCGTTGTCCAATATGTTCCCCGTGGCGGTATCGCCGTTGATGCCTATCAATGTCGTGGACAGGTTGCTGAGCACCACGGTGAGGTCCTCGGTGGGCTCAATCAATGAGTCATCGACAATGGGCACGGTGATGTCGTAGGATTCGTTGTCGC